>JACRFZ010000041.1 GCA_016212515.1 Candidatus Melainabacteria bacterium | reverse complement strand
TCACCAAGCGTCTCACCAGGTGACAAGCGAGATGGCGCCGAAGCGCTGATCGCCAGCCGGGCCAAAGCAGCTCTAAATTAATCGATTCAACAGGAGTCAGCCATGGATATCGGATCTGGAAGCGGCTGGCCCTCGGCTAGCCTGTCAAACTTCTCACCACACCCCTTCGTCTTCCGGGGAGTAGCCTGCGCGTCCATGGAAGGACTCTTGCAGAGCTTCAAATTCTCTAGTCCGGAGATGCAGGTCTTCGTCTGCACCCTGGTCGGAAAAGCAGCCAAGTTCAAAGGCAAGAAGAAGAAGTGGTTCCGCACCCAGACTCTGTTCTGGCAGGGCCGCGAAATCGACCGCCACTCGGACGAATTTCAGACCATGCTCGACGAAGCCTTCGAATGCATGTTCACGCAAAACGAAGGTGCCAAAAGAGCCCTTCTGGCTACTGGCAAAGCCGTGCTCACACACAGCATGGGCAAAACCAGAGCCAGTGAAACGGTGCTCACCCAGCAGGAGTTCTGCTCCCGCCTGATGCGCATTCGCGCCAAGTTGCAGGGCCAGCCCTAGCAACCCTTTCACCATTCATCCCGAGAGAGACCGGTGCTTATCCCGGTCTCTCTCATTTTCTCAACAATTGCTATATGGCTTAGTATAGCAAAGCAAAACCTTCGCACCAGTGCTGAAAGATTTCCAGCACTATGCCGAGCCACTCTTCTTACCAGCCCCGACGGGAATTGTCCTCTGCCCTTTCGGCATTAGTCTCAGCCTTATCGGCATAACTCTGAGCGTCCTGGGCGGCAGAGAGGGCTTTCTCCGCATAGGTCTGGGCGTTGGGGTCTCCACGGCCGACTTTGCCGTAGGCTTGATCGGCTTCCCGACGGGCCTGCCGCGCGGCGTACTGAGCCTCTTCTGCCGCTTGCTCGCGATTGTATTTGTCCCCATGCCAGGACCTGTCGTAAGCTTCCCGGGCACGATCGGCCTGATCCTGGGCCCGATAGAAATTGCTTGCAGCGTCGCCGCCGCCGCTCATACCGCCCCCGCCATACCCTCTGACCGCACCGGCGCCTCCCGGCATGCTGTTGGCGGCGCGCAGCAGACGATAAGTCATTTGCCCGGGCGTGAAATGGACGTTCTGCTGCTGAGGCTGCAGGCTTTTGAGCATCTGACCGGAAGAAAGGGTAGGCACCGAACGCACAGGCACATGGCAGGGCACACCCTGGTTCAGGAAGGGCTTCTGATAGACGGGACGCTGCTGAAATTGACCGCCGCTCAACTGAGCATTACCAGCAGCCGACCAATTGGCCGAATTCTCCACGGCATCCAGCATACCCTCCAGTTGCGCGCCGCCCCCCTGATACTGAGCCTGCGCAGGCGGCATAGCGGCGCCACAGGCCAGGCACAGTAAAAGACTGAAAGACGCTTTCCTTAGCGCTAAGACAGATCTGAAGAGCATGCTCACCTTTAATAGCAGCAGTGGCAAGAAACGAAAAGCACGTTTGCGTGTGACAACTATGTACCACGAGAGCCGACCGGGCACTACAACAAACGATACAAAGCCCCGTAGCGATTGCAATTGGAAGAGCCCAAAGGCTAGGTTCAGGTTATCAATCAACTCCCCAACTGCAAGACAGCTTCAATCAGACAAAACCCAGAACTAAAAGCCCACCTAATCAAGACACACTCCGCTACGGCAACTTGCTGTAACAGTTGAGGACTGCTGTCGATTTAGGGCTTATTATCTGTAACCACCAACCACCAACCAAAGGTCCTTCTATGAAACGTTCTGAAATCAACGCCGCCATCAAGCGAGCCATCGAAAATGCCAAACAACTGGGAGTACACCTACCCAGATGGGCTGATTGGACCCCAAATCAGTTCGAAGCCAGCGCCGACGGCATGCGTCACCAGAAACTGGGCTGGAAAGTAGTCGATTTTGGTGTCGGCGATTTCCCCAATTGCGGTCTTGTGGTGCTGGTACTCTGCTCTCCCCTGGTGGACGAGAAGGGTGAACCCCTGACCTCGCCTACACAGATGGGCAGCCACCACTATCCGGTCACCGGCTTCGCGCGTAAATACCTCTTCGTGCAGGCAGGCCAGACCGAGCCTCATCACTTCCACCGACAGAAAGCTCGCAAGGAAGTAACCGTTCTCGCCGGCGCACCGGTGACATTTGAACTGGCCTGGGCCGAAAACGACAAGAGCCTGTCCAAGAAAGATGTGGACGTACTCGTGGACGGCATCTGGCACCACCTGCCTGCCGACGGCGAAATCACTGTTCACCCCGGCGAAACCATCACCTTACCCGGCGAACTCTCGCATATCATCAAGGTGCCTAACGGCGGTCAAGACTCCATCATGCTGGAGACCTGCACCGCCAACAACGACAACACCGACAACATCTTTCCCTTCATGACCCCCAAGGGTAACCCGGTTGTGGAAGACGAGCCGGTACGCTACCAGTTGCTGGACGAGCACAAAGCGGCAGCCCTGCGCTGAGGTTTTGAACAGTTCGGTAGTAGTTGCCTCAAACGGGCTCTAAACGAAATCACGGGGCATGCTTGCCGGATCGAGAAACAACCGATCCAATGCAAGTATGCCCCTTTTCTCAAATCAGTATTTTACTCAAGAGAAAAGCTATGTCCTGGAAAACCTATAACACAGTAGCAGCCGCTCAAAAAGACCGGTTCGGACAAGCCCACGCCACTCAGATTTGTCTGCGCGGCAGCGATTTCAAAGACTGATCTGGTAAAGCTGTTGCACATCAGTGTACACCGCCTCGACACAGGTCCTGGCTGAGCATTTAAATTTCAGCCGGGGCGACCCGTTCCCTTCGGCCCGATTGACTCTCGGCAAGCACGAGAGCGGCCGGCAACCGAGCGGTTCTTTTGATACACAGACCACAACATTTTTTTACCGCTCTTGCTACTTCCTATAGTATTTTCTTTCTCAAAAAAAAAATGGGAAGTAGGACAGGAGCCAATCCAGCTCCTGCCCCTTCCGCATGACCCGAAGGAAGTTCCTCCGGATCCCTGTCTTTTCTTTCCGGACTAGGTCTTCTTGCGCTTGCGAACCACGCCGGCCATGGCCAGGTTCTTGCGGGGAGCATAATAGCCCTCGCGCATGAGGATGCGGTAGACAGCCTCGTGCACCAGATAGCGCACGCTGTGACCGGCATCAATCCAATCGCGAATCAGGGTGCTGGAGACTTCATTGGCCGGTACTTCCAGAATGGCGATGTCCGCCTCCGGTAAGACCTCCTGCCAACGTTCCAGAGCCGCCGCATCGCAAGTAGCGCGGGGCGAGACCACCAGACGGCAGAGCGAGAGAAACTCAGCTCGCCTGTCGTAGTCCCGAAGGATCGGCAAGTTGTCCTCGCCGATGATGAAGTTCAAGCGCACGGTTTGTTCCGGTCCGAACTTGCGCTCGAACTCTTGCTTGAACTGCTTGAGGGTATCGATGGTCCAGGTTGGACCGGGGCGGTCGATCTCCACACGGGATGCAACAAAGCGCCGATTGCCGGCACAAGCTGCTTTCACCATGCGAAACCGCGCCTCTTTATCGAGCATACCGGATTTCTTGTGGGGCGGTTCGCCGCTGGGGACGAAAATCACCTTGCTCAAACCAAGCTGATCGATAGCGGCTTGCGCCACCATCAAATGCCGGGAATGGATGGGGTTGAACGCACCGCCCATGATACCGATTTCGATCATGGTTATCTCCTGAAGTGACTTAAAGAAAAGAAAGACTCCCGGATCCCCCCTTGAGGGAGAGGACCCGGGAGCTTCAAAAGCCTTACTCAGGCTGGACGGTGACGGTCAGAACGTCGCTTACGACTTCTTGGCCGCAGCCGCCGCCGGAGCACCCTTCACCTGCTTGGACGAGGTCACGCCCAGCGTGACGGCAGCGTTGACGCCGTTGCAGTCGGTGTCGTCGCCCTCGGTCACGCTCGTCTTGAGCGTGGCCTCGGCGGTGACCGAGCGATTGGCGGCGCCGGCGATCTCGTTCTTGGCGGTATCCGTGGCGAGGCCCAGAACGGTCTGGAGCTTCTCCTCGGTGGTGGCGGGCTTGGGAGCGGTGTTCTTGTTGCTCATGGCAATTTTCCTTTTTGGGTTTTGCATATTTGCAGCGCCGCTGGTCACATTTGTGAACCATGGAAACGGCGCCGCTGGCTGAATTCCGGAGGAAGCAACGATGAGCTTTTCTAGAGCCTGTCGTTGTTACAGAAACCGTGCCGGAGCGCTGGCGAGCCAGACACTCCGACACGGACACGATACTGACGGCTTACTGCTGGGTGGACAGCTCCCACTTACCCTCACCGTGCAAGGTGAGAGCTTTCTCGTGGTAGCGATCCAGGGTCGGACGGTGTCCGACGGAGACGAACGTGGCGTTCAGTTCGCGGAGCGTCTTGTAGAGCAGCTCCTCGTTGGCCACGTCCAGGGCGCTTGTGGCCTCGTCCAGGAAGACGGTCTTGGGTCGAGCCACCAGCAGACGAGCAAAAGCGAGACGCTGCTGCTCACCCGGCGAAAGCTCGTCGGACCACGGACGAACCACATCCAGCCCTTCGGCGTAACGACCGGCCAGTTCAGGCAGGTTGGCACGCACAAGAATTGCCTTCAGTTCATCGTCGGAGACGTCGGTGCGCGAACCCGGGTAAAGCAGCTGCTCACGCAGGCTGCCCAGGTTCATGTACGGCTTCTGCGAGAGGAACATGAGCGAGCTCAGTTCCGGACGCGTCACCGTGCCTTCGCCCGAACGCCACAGACCGGCGATGGCGCGCAGGAGCGAACTCTTGCCCGAGCCGCTCGGACCCTTGATGATAATGCCCGTACCCTGCGGCACCTCGAAGCTGAGCTTCTGGATGAGCAGTTTGCGGTAATCGGGGGTCATCAGGGTGACATCGTCGAGGGCGATCTTGTCACCAATTCTGGTGGCAATGGCAGTACGCCCTTCCTTCTCACTTTCATCCTTGGCGTCGAGGGCTTCCTGGAAGCCGCCCAGACGGCTGACATAGGCAGCAAACGAGCTGATGGTGCCGATTTCCGCCACAAAGAGGGCGAGCGAGCCGAGCACCTGACCGAAAGCCAGGTTGGCCTGGGTAAAGGCACCAATCTCCACCTCACCCCGGAAAAACAGGGGCGCAATGAAGAAGGCAGGAACGATGATCACGAAGTAGTCGAAGCCCTTCGTGAAGAAGTTGACGTTCCGCTGATAGCCGATCAGGGACATGTTGTTCCTGATTGCGGCGAAGAACCGGTTGTTGAGCTGGGTCCACTCCGACTTCTCGCCCTGGTAGAAGGCGATGCTCTCCACGTTCTTGCGAATGTGAATGAGGTTGTATCGGTAGTCGGCTTCCAGCCGCTGCTGGTTGTACTTGAACTGGATGAGCTTGATGGAGAGCAGGACCGAGATAAGCGTGCCGAAGCCCGCATAGAGCACGACCACACCCACCAGGGTATGCGAGATCATCCAGAGGATGAAGATGAACGAGAAGAACGTGATGATCGAATCCACCACCGACAGGGCAATGCCCAGAGCACCGGCAGTGAATCCTTCCACGTCGTTGGCGATACGTTCGTCAGGGTTGTCGATGCTGGTGTTGTAGCTCACCTTGAAGTAGTTGCGGTTGGCGAAGTACTGCTTCAAGATGTGCACCGTCAGCCACTTGCGCCAGACGATGATGAGCACGCTCTTCAACCAGGCGTAGGGCACGACGACAAAGATACCGACGACAAACACACCGCCATACATGAACAAATACTTCCAGTAGGTAGACTCGGCCACCCCCTGAGCAGCGGTATCAGAACCGGCTTTCAGGAAGGCTTGCAGAGAGTTCTGGAAGTTACCGGCAACGAAGTTGATGCCGATGTTGAGCATGTTGACGCCGAGCAGGAAGAGGGCGAGCGAGGCAAGCAAGCCCCAGGCTTTCCACTTTTCCTGCACGGAAAACTTGGTGCCGATGACCGGCACGGTGATTTCCCAGGGGTCCCGGGACGTAAAGAAAGGTCTGGCCAGTCGAAAGACGCGGCGCCAGAGGTCAACGCTGAAAGCGCTGGTTTTTTCATTCATAGGAGTTCTCCCATGTTATTTGGGCATGCTTACACGCAGCGCACCCGTTAGAACGAGGTTACGATTTTCTTCCTCACCCGCCAAAACTCCAGAACTGCGGCAAAAGACAACCAGCAAGCCGTGTCAGTGCGCATCGAAAACTAATTCCCGGTCCAAAACTCTGCGCGAAAGAACGGCGGCAAGAGCAATGAATTGAAGCTATAGTCAGTTAGCTTAAGGGAATGTCCTGAATGAATTAGAGAGCGGAAGTCATTTATAAGTACTAAAAGAGGGATCTAATAGTCATGACCCTCGTGGTCTTTATTAGCACATTAAGAGCATAGAAGTTTCTCAGAAATCATAAAGCTCGCGCGAACCATGCTCTGTAAGGCCCTAAACTCCACACTTCCAGTTGACAACCCGTGCTATTGGTTATTACCAGGGCAACGGTTAGAGCCTGCTAATCTGCATTTCAGCCGGTTTAAGGGGAGTTATCCAGAATGGTCAGGGCCCGGGACATTTTGTCCCAGGCCTCCGGAAAGCGCTTTTGCGCCCGCAAGAAGCGCGCATAATCTTTCAAAACCCTGGCTAAGTTGCGGTTGTTGTCGTTGGCGCTACCTACTATCACTCCGCGCAAGACATCTTCCTGTTGAAAGAGTTCGATGGTCCGCTGGTAATACTTATCCGCCTCGGCCGGACGCCCTTGCTTATCCAGCAACAATGCATAGTTGAAAACCAGATGTGCCTCAACGGAATTAATGGCATCGTGCAAATCGATGCTCTTGAGACGCTGGTCAATCAAGGTCTTAGCATCTTCCAACTTACCGGAGCGAATCAATGTCTCCGTAAGGTTTTCCAGTGCCCAGCTCAGGAACCCCGGGTCTTTTGGTTTGCCGTCGGATTTCAGGTCATTCTGGACAAGGTTCAGGGCTTTACGCAAATAAGTCTCGGCCAGTTCGTACTTGCCCAGACGCATATAACAGTAACCGACTCGCCTGGTCAATTCCCCATCGGGCGTGTTGATGGCGTTTTCGTGCGGCACTTTGGGCTCGACCAGAGCTGCAATGTAAGAGTATGCAGCCTGAGAAAACTTCGGCTCATCACGGTAAAACGAATCTGCCAGAAAAAGCAGATAATCTCGTTTCAGCTTGTATGGTTTGGCCCGGCTGTCACCACTGGCCATGCGAGCCAGTTCGTCAATCCAGACTGTTTGCTCAATTAGAAGGTTCTCCCGCCAGTCTGCCACCACCGGGGCGCCATCAGGTTTGTAGCGCAAGGTGCGATCCAGGTAACTATCAAGAGAACCGCCCAGGTAAGGAATGTTCTGCTTGAACACGATCAGATAGAGGATACCGATGAAGACGAGACCGAGCACGCTGAGCAAGACGCCCACCAGCGGGTTGCCTGGTTTGCGAATAATCAGAGGAGTCTTATAATCACCGACCGCTGTCGCACCGGAAGACGCTGCGGCAGCCTCATCGGCGGCGCCCTGCGGCATACTTTGTTTTTCTTCGCTCACGGCATTTCCAATCGACTGATTGAGGAGAATATACCAGAAACTTACCCCGAGAATTTCCCCTTATCTCAAGCTCCGACAAGACTGTTAAGCAAAGAGCTCTCGCTACGCCGGCAGTGATACCACATTAGGTATCAATTCGGAAACTAAGAGGAGCCGGATAAAACGAAGCACCAGTCAGATGCTTGACAAGCAACAGTAAGCATTGCCAAGTGGTAGCGCATCTTCGCCAGCCTTACCGAAAAATCGCAAACCGACCCGCCTCTCATAAGCTCATGAGCTATTTCCAGGGGCTTATTCTGTTATTTTTCTCAAGACACTTGTAATCCACATGTCCGACTTTCTAGTCTCTGGACGTTCTATTTTCCTTTTCTTTTCCAGAGAAACTTATCTACCGCATTCTTTCCTTCTCGCCACCAGACAGACCCTGCTAACCACCAGCTCCAGAGAGGACCGGTGCGACTTGAGTCAGGCTGAAAAACATGGGCGGAAAGACTTCAGATGCGGTGAGACTGTCTATTCACAGGGAGTCTATATGACGAAGAAAAATCCCCCTCCCGCCCGGGTCGCTGCCAAACCCGGCGGCGTCCGACTGGGCAATTTATCTTTAGTGAAGCAGCTTCTGAAGGAGCAACTGGCTCGACCGCACAATCTCATCGACCCTTTTGCCCAGCTTCCGACGCAAGCAAGTAACGCCGCCGCCACTATCCAGGTTCTGCAAGACACCGTCAAAAAGGGCTTCGAACTTCTACCATCGCGGTATCACAGTGCTTACGTAGAAGTTCTGCAAGAAGCCCTGCGCCAGTCTGAGAAATCATTGCGAAGCGGCAGCCTTGGACTTGCGCCCGGCGCCAAACGCAAGAAGGTCATCCTGGAGCAATTGAAGGAGATCTTCCAGAGCCTGGCCGCCCCCATCGTGCAACTCCAGGGCAAAGTCGCCCAGGATCAGCTCAAGGCCTACCTGGCCCTGGCCAGCAACCTCTACCAGCGCTTCTTGCAAGACGACACCTTGAGCCGCCAGAATTCAGGTTCGGAAAAGTGGCCGGCCCTTGACCCGCTCGGCTTCTTCATCACGAACTCGGACGGTCCCTACACGCTGCCGCCCAGTCGGGAACTGCCGCTCTCACTTGTGGCCAAACCGGCAGAGCAGATACACACCGTACCCCTGTGGGTTGTGGACGGTCATGAAGTTGGCGGTCACGGCATCCACACTGTGGTAAACGGCTTCGACAGCGAGGTGGCCACCGCGCTCAAACAGTGCGTGCGCAAGAGCACCGCCAAAATCAAAAACCTGCCTGAGCGCGTCAGCAAAGAAAGCCTGGCCCTGCTCCTTTTGTCTAGCGACGACCAGAATGAGTTTGCGGCGGCGGAGTTGCTGGAACTGCTGGCGGGCAGTTACTCACAGGAACTGGCAGCAGATCTGGCCGGTCTCCTCAATTTCGGACCGATGTTCACCAACGGTCTCATGCTCTACTTCATCGCTCACCACAAGGAAGGCACCCTGCGCAACAAGGGCCGTCTCTTGCCGAGCAAGGAACAGGAGCGAATGGACGCCCATCCACCCGATGTGCTGCGCGCCCTCATTTCGATCAAAGCGGTCTCCAAGCTGAGACTCGATAAAGCCCAGATCACAACCCTGGTGGCAGATCTGACGGCACGCCTGAAAGAAGCCTGCGGAGGCACTCTGCCAACCGACCTGGTTTTCGCAGATGAAGCCGATGCCACAGCCGTCACACTGCCCCTCAAGTACTTCGAGCCGCTCATCGAGGACATCGCTGAATGTCTCATGAACGAGCCGCTCAAATGCCTGGGTGACCGACCCCTCAGTCAGGTGCTCACCTGGACCCAGATGGACCAGGATATCAGCGAGCGCCTCGCTCAAAACATGATGCTGGCTAGCTTCAACCACAAGGCCGAAACCGACCTGGAAGCACGGCATCTGGTGGCAGCTTCCCTCATGGCCCTGGAAATCATCGCCATCGGCGCAGGCAACCAGAGGAAAGACGGGAAGCGCCTCTTTGAGCGCATCCAGGCCAACAGCGTACATGCCCTCAAGGACTTCTACCTGGAGCAATGCCTGCTCTGCGCTGTGCCCACTTATTCGAAATCACGCCGAACGGAAACTTCCCTCAAGGGCAAGACCGTGGATTCCCTCATCAAGGCTCTCAAGCGTTCGCGCTTGCACATGAAACAGCCCGGTGACTGAGTCTGCCAATTCCATCGGTTCTGCAAACATTTTCCACAGGAAAACCTATATGAACTGTAGTAACTCATGCCCGGCCGTCAGGCAAGTGATGTTTCCCAAGGACTGCGATCCATCCGGAAACATCTTCGGCGGCATCATCTTAAGCCACATCGACATTGCCGGCGCCATCGCCGCCAAGAAGTTGACCGTGCACCGCCTCGTCACCGTCTCCATGGACACCATCGTCCTGAAAAAGCCCGTCCTCGTAGGCGACATCCTCACCTGCTGGGCGGAAGTGGTGGAGAAGGGACGCACCTCTTTGAAGGTGAAAATCACCGTTGAATGCGAGCGCCAGGGACAGATCATCCCGGTCACGGAAGGCTACGCCAAATACGTGGCCGTGGACAAGGAGCATCGCTCCATCCCCTGGGATTCCCCGGCCGGCACCGTGGCGCAAGACAGTGCCACCCCGGTAAAAGACAAGGTTGAGCCCAAGTCCCTGCGCAAGCCTATTCTCCTTCAGCTTGCCGAAAACGACATGAGCAGTGCCGCCAGGCGCTGCCCTGCCGTCAGACAAGCCATGTTCCCCAAAGATACCAACCCATCGGGCAATATCTTTGGCGGCATCATCTTGAGCCACATCGACATCGCCGGCGCCATCGCCGCCAAACAGCTCACCGAGCACCGCGTCGTCACTGTGGCCATGGACACGGTCATCTTCAAGAAGCCTGTCCTGATTGGCGACATCCTCACCTGCTGGACCGAGGTGATCAAGAAAGGTCGCACCTCCATCCAGGTGAAAGTCACTGTGGAAGCCGAACGGCACGGGGAGATCATCTCTGTGACCGAAGGCAACGCCACCTATGTGGCTGTGGACAAAGACCACAAGCCTGTGCCGTGGAACACACCACTGGGTACCACGGCCGACCAGGTAGCCTCGGGAGAGGTCACCGTTCCCGCACACGACTCGGACTCGGAGCAAGACTGCGGCTGCAACCACGGTCCGGTACAGTCCGAAGGGGAGCACGAGGAAGGTGCGGCGAAGAAAAAGCACAAGAAGAAAAAGGGCAAGGACAAGCCCAAGAAGGACAAGAAGAAGGAAAAGAAGGGCAAGAAAAAGAAGCACGGCAAGAAGAAAAAGTAAGGGCTCGGTCTAGTTACAGCCCTTACTTGAATCAATGCCGGTTAATCGCCCCAACTGTCGCAAATCGAGAGAGAGCCCCTGAACAGGGCTCTCTCTTTTTTCGATTCTCTATTATTCTTTATAGTTTCTTTCCAAAACCCAGTTTGAAAAAATACAAACTGTCGGATGGTAAAGACTGATAATCGGGCATATGCAATGAAAGAACAGCTACACTATAGACCTCCAATCGGATATCCCAAGATGAGCCCCACTTCTCCCCAACCGACGGACAAACTGGCAGGCACCTTAAGACACAGGCTTCTGCTAGCCATCGAGACGCTCCGGGTGGTAGACAAGGTAATGCTGGGCAAAGCCCTGAGCCTGGCCGAACAGGTGCACTCCGGTCAGACAAGAAGGCCGGCCAGAAACGTCAGTAATCCCAAACATGCCTCTCCCTTCATCGTGCACCCCATGCGCGTGGCCTTGATCATTCTGGAAGAACTGGAGTTAAAGGAACCCCTGGCCGTGGCTGCCGCCCTTCTACACGACACTGTGGAAATGAGCGCCGGCAAGGTCACTATCGGCTCTATCGAAGAAGCCTTCGGGCGCCCCATAGCCATGATGGTCTCAATATTGAGCATGCCGCCCCTGGCAGCTAACGCTTCCAAACAAGAACGCGACCGCATTCTCAAGATTTATCAGGACCGAATTTTCAATGCCAGTGTGGAAACCAAACTGGTAAAGCTTGCCGACCGCCTGGACAACACAAGAGAGGCAGCCGAGCTGCTCGATAAGTCCTTCCAACAAAAGATGCTCGATGAGGGCAAGAGTTTCTACCTGCCCCTGGCCGAGACTACCGATGCTTACCTGATGGAAGAGCTTTCGCTGGCGCTTGAAGCACTGGAAAAGCGCATCAAATTCGGCTAATTAGTTTGCTGCTTGGTTTGCTTCTTGCTTAGAAAATGCCCCGGTCAAAACCGTAAGTGAGAGCCTTGGAATACTCGGCATAAGTGAAGCCCTGGCACTTCCTGGCGATTTCATTGATGAAGACGTTTTCGATCAGAGAAATATCAATCTCCGAGCCGGGACTGTTCTCATTAGCCCAGCGAAAAGCCAACTTACAGGACTGCTCAAATAGGTTGCTGACCCGGGTCCAAGCCTGTTCATACTCTTTGGCATCAAGACCGGGTACGGCAGCCCCCAACTTCTTGACGAAATCTCTCTTGGTGGGCTTTTCAGCCTCCATGTAAATGGTAAAAGCGGCGCTGAGCACATCAGTCGAAGCTTTCTTGCCTTCAGTTCCACTTGCACTGTTATCTGCCATGACCCAGATTCACTCCTTCCTCTTTCCGCCGGGCGATATTTTCAATCAATCACATCAAGCCAGGGTCAGTATTCCGGGTATTCCAAACGTATTTTTCAATCATAGCGACAATTATACGCTTGCCCTCTATTTGCCCAGAAAAAGATCAGAAAACACATTTGTTATTTCTACGACCTTCTTTAGTATATGCCGGCAAAAAAATAGCAATCGGCATCGCAGAAGCAAGAAGGAGACCGGAAAAGTGTTTCATTCCTTTCCGGTCTCCCTCAATTATTCAGCGGACAGAGCCAGAAGACATCAATCACCTTCGCAGGTGTCATCCAGCTTGCGCGACTTGAACAGGTAGATGCAAGCACCTACGAACATACCGGCGCTGGCAAACATGAGAGCACTGCCCACACCAAAATGCTCGGCAGTCCAACCGGCAATCAGCGCCGTGAAGGGTGCCAGACCAAGGGTGAAGGTGGAATAAGCCCCCATCAGTCGACCGCGCTTGCCGGGTTCGGCGCACTGCTGAATCAGCGAATTACCGCCGCTCCAGTGCATGGATAGGCAGGCACCACAGATCATGATTGCCACCACGGAAAGAGCAAACACTTGCGAGAAGGCAAGCAAGAGCACCGCCGCAGAAAGTACGACCGCAGCCAGGCCCAGACGCCGACGCAGGCCGGTGCGGGAGCCGAAGGAAGCAATCAAGAGCGCCCCCATCAGAGAGCCAAGACCACCGGCAGCGGAGAGAAAGCCGAATTGCTCGGAGGAACCGTGCAAGATCTTGTCCACAATGACCGGCATGAGCACTGAGTACTGCATACCGAAGGTGCTGAAGAAAGCCGCCAGAATGATCAGGGTCATGACGCCGGGGCTGCGAAAAACAGCCCAGAAACCGGCTGCACTCCCTTGCTTCCCCTTGTTCTCACCACCGGCAGGTGATGCAGAACCGCTTTGTCCCTCCTTCGACTTGGCCATGGGATCGCGCGGTTTCACAGACCAGATTGCAAAGAGCGCCGCCAGGAAGCTGACCGTGTTGAGAGCGAAGCAGACAAGCTCACCGAAGCGAGCAATGGCCAGACCAGCCAGAGCCGGACCAATCATGCGCGAGACATGGAAGGTGGCGGAAGAGAGCCCGATGGCGTTGTGGGTGTCCTTCTCGTCCTGGATGAGCAGGGGCACAAGGGACTGCCGGGTGGGCACCTCGAAGGCGGTGACGATACCGAGCACAACGGAAAGGGCAATCACCCATCCGATTGTGGCCGTGCCGGTAGCTACCATGATGGTCAGGATGAGCGCCTGCACCATGGCGATGGAGTTGGTCGTAAACAGAATCTTGCGCTTGTCGAATTTGTCCGCCGCCATGCCGCCCACGAAAGTGAGCAGAAGCAGGGGCAAACTGTTGGCGAAAGTGACAAGGCCAAGTGCAGCAGCCGAACCGGTAAGGCGATAAACCAACCAGCTCAGAGCCACACTCTGCATCCAGGTGCCGCAGCTTGAAACAAACATGCCGAGACTGTAGTTGCGAAAATTGGGATCCGCCATAGACTTGAAAGTCTGTGACAGATTTTTCGCCACCTTGTCCCGCAGCCGTTTCAAGACGGATATGGGGTTCGAAGACATATTTTCCTCCAGCAAAATTCCGGCGCTGCGATCTAATTCGAAGCGGCCTGGAGATTGAGAAAAGAGAGAGTTTTAGGGGGTTGGGTAGAGCAGTGGGAAAGCCCTGACAGAAAAAATGAGAAGGGACGTGTATTACTCGACCGTAGTAGTTTCTGAGTTCAGAAGTTAGCTTTTCAGCTTAGTTTTTAGTGATCTCTTGCTAAGAGAGGCGAGGCGAGGCGTTGTCAAGCTGAGAAAAGGAGCCTTTGACCTTTAGCGCAACCGCGCGAGTATCATAGGCAAATCCGCTTGACAAGCACCAATCACTGGACAGTCCTGCCTTCTACCACCATAATTAACTGACTGCTCAATAGAGCACCAAATGTGCGTAAACCTTATCCAAATCCAAGCAAATCCAAATCCAAGCAAATCCGGATGCAAGCAAATCCGGCACACGAGCTAAACTTCCCAGTCTTTAATTGTTCCCGCCGTAAGAGGTCTCCCTTATGACAGCTACTCAAGATGGCAGCCTGCTAAGCCGCCTCACCAATGCCACCAATAGTGATGCCATCACCGAGATCGGCACCAGAAGAAAAACCGTTGATCTGACGGTGCAAGCAAGAGCTCTCAATGCTGATACACGCGAAGCCATCACGGAAGAGAGCGTCGGAAAATTGATCGAGCAGCTCACCTTGAGCTCCGACCGCTTGCAGGGTGCCATGCACCGCATCGGCTTTCTTGAGAGCCAAATTGAGTCCATGGAAGGGCAGCTGTCCTTCCTGCCCGATTTCAGAGCGAAAGCAGCCAGATGCATCGTCCTTGAGAAAGAAAACCAGGAACTGAAAGCAGTCATCGAACACCGCAATCTACAACTTCTCAAAAGAGAGCGCTTGCTCGATGAGCGCAACCAGCAGTTGAGCATCCTGGAAAAAATTCTTGCCGCTTACAAAAAGCACCTGAGCATGGTAGAAGCCGATCTCAGCCGCCTGGAAAACAGCAGCTGGGTAAGATTCTGCGCCTGGTTCACCGGCAGCCCCCTCAAGTAAGAACTTCCAACAAGCGGTCTGTTTGCCCTGAAATGACGTGGAAATTTTCAGGGGTCGGTCGGTAAGCCGCTCCCCGCTCCGGCTCCGATTCACAATTCCCGATGGCTATGGCTGCACGATTTTCACCATAGATGCTACTGCCGGTGAAGTCGAAGCCTAGTCTAATTCAGCCGGGATCGTCCACTATTCACTATATCCTACAGTATTGCCAATCAAAAAAAGAGATTCGAGGGAAGAAGGAGGCTTGCGCCTCCCCCTTCCCTGAATCCCAGTGAACAGGCATGAGTGCTAGAGCACCTTTCAGCGGTAGTAGCCGCGCGTGCGAATCAGCTCAGCCACCTGGGCCGGCAACATCGCATCCACGGACTGACCACCGGCCAGTGCTCGCTTCACCACACCGCTGGTGACATGCAGCGGCGGAACATCTTCCACCATCGCAACATCGGTCAGCCCCAGGCTGTCCACCCAGGCCTGCGTACCGGCAACGTCGGTACCGCCACGAGGCGTCACCACGAATTTGACCAGGGAAAAGAGTTCCCGGGCGTGCATCCAGGTGAGCAGATTGTGCGGATTGTTGGGGTCGACGTACTCGGCGCTCGTGATGAAGTAGAGCTCGAGATTGTCGGCACCGGCCGGATGATTGGCACGCAAGAAGCGCACCGTATCGATGGTGAAAGAGAAGCCCTGCTCCAGCTCGATGGCGCTGGCAAACAGACCTTCCTCCGAAGCACAGGCAGCCTGCACCATCTCATGGCGATGCTCGGCACCAAGCACGCCGGAGACCTTGTGCGGCGGCTTATAGGCAGTGACCAGGTGAACCTGGTCGAGAGAGAGTTTGCGGCGCATGTGGCGAGCCACGTGTAGATGCCCGTTGTGTACGGGATCGAACGTGCCGCCCAGGAGGCCGATACGAATTTTGTTCATAGGCTTTCCCCTATCAGTTGATGGTTCATAAAATGGGGAAAGAGCGCTTGTTCTCGGCAAAGAGGGGGCGCCAAAGGCACCCTCCGCTTCGATTCTCGAAAAGTCTCTTCCGCTAGGACACAGTTGGTGGCAGGTTGAAAGTAGGCTCAGGCGCAGGCCGGCAGCCCATCTGCCGCACGCAGACCGCCGCGCTTCACCAGGGAAGCGAGGAGATTCTCGTTGGACGCAAAACGGCGCGCCTCGGACAGGTAGCGAGCAGCAGCCTGGTAATCCAGTCGCTTCAGGGCCGAGGAGCAGAGAGCGAAGCACTGACGCGCCGCAAGCACTCCACCGGTCGATGCCGCAGCATGAGCGATGAGGTTTCGAGCCACGGGGTTGTCGGCCAGGGCGGGGTCGGCCACCACGAAGAGGCGGTCCACACCTTTGCCCTCGCTCACCAGGTAATCGAGCTGCCCGATTGCCTGCTGCACCTGCCGGTAGACACCGAAGGTGGTTTCGAGGCAATGGCTGAGACCGCCGATGGTGCCCGCAGCCGCCAGAATCAGGTCGAATTCCTCATCAGTGACGGGAGCACCCTCGAGAGGCAGGCAGGCCATGGAAGCCAGTCGCTGGACCAGGGGCTCGAGGGTGCCCAGGGCCTCATCGATTTGCTTGTCGAAGTCCACCAGTTCCATCTCCAGGCTGGCCGCCAGACGCATGTTGCTGCGCAGGTGGGCGATGTCGTGGTTGATGGTGAGGTGGCACTGCAAAAGGTCGATACGACGATAGTCGCTCATAGTTACATCCTTTCCAGGTTGCATTACAGAGAAAGCATTGCTGCTGCGACTTCTCACAACAATTCAGAACTGTCCCAACGTCTGACCAGCAGTCAGAAGAAATGGGCTAAGCTAAGGCGCCGACAATGTACTTGAGTCTTTGACCTGATTCTGATTTGAAAATGAGAGATAACTCTGTCCTAAGCTTGAAGAAGCTTAAAAGACAAGGTGTTGAAAGATGTGATTTCTACTAGAGCTTCGCTAATGACACTAGAAATGCTTGTTTAATCTCAAGATCAACTAGTGAAATTAGCGCTAGCTCATATTTCAAGAGCACTGACAGAGGGCCTTGCGGCAGGCAGCCACGAAACTGTGCAGCACCGGGGTTGTCTCCGGGGCAAAATCCACTTCTCGGGCAAACTTTGCAGGTGTGCTGAAGAAGCTGTCCACAACATCCCCGGCAATTTCCAACTGCACGCCGTGTTCGACGGGCATGTTAACGAAGTTGCGCGGGTGAACACCCTTGTAGCGGGGCAGATCCGTGCGCACAGTGAAGCCTTTTTCCCGCAAAGCCTTAGCCATGCAGTCACGCAGCTTCTTGTTCAGGCCGCCCACCCAGATTTCTCCGGGCGCCTCCCTGCCCATGCAGTGGATGGACACCGCCAGGCGAGAACGACCAAGTACTTCAGCCAGCAAGGGCTCCCTGAAGTTGACGGAAGTGATGTGCAGATCCAGCGGGCGAGTTTTGAGCAGCCCCTGAAAGTCGAAGAAGTTGTAGTTTCGTCCGGCCACGAGCTGAGCAATGTGGGAGGTGCCGGCTTCGATGAAACCGCCATGGGGCGAAACAATGGTGACATCGCTCAGCATGTCGAAGATGCGGATGTCGTAGTGCTGCCAGCGACGGTATCGCGCTTTCAGCGTATCTAAGTCAGGGTACAGGTCTTTAGACGGCATAACGCGCTCCAGATGGTTGTCTGAATAGATTCGGCAGAGCTTTGGTAAGAGGTAGGCTCTTCTAGCTTTTTAAGTTTGCAAGTTACCGGTTAGGAATTAGGGAAATAAGTTTGATTTCGTTTAGAGCCTACTAAAGAGGCTTTTCTTATTTCCGGAAACGTAAAGAAAGCCGTGTCCAAGCGAAACTCCCGGCCGAGCACTGTCAACCAGGCACCGGAGAAGCTTGCCAAAACTTTTCTCCTCGCTTGAGGACGTTTCCGTCAGTATTTCTTACTAAACTCTGCTTGCGTGCGCTAGGCTAGCCAAGAGCAATGCACCTCGCCGCTTAATTGCCGCCCTGCTTCTTGAGCAGAATTCGCATGGTGTCAATCTTCGACACCGGATCTAAGGTGTTGTCTCTGAGGATTCGGCCGATTACCTCCAGGCGATCGGCAGGTAAGTAAGAGCCGTCGTTTACTCCTTCCTCCACCACGCCCATGGCCCGGGCCCAACTGCGGGTATCGGAATTGGAGAGCGCTTTACTCATGTCACCCTGATATTTGCTGACGAGATGGTCAATAAAGCCTTGAGCCACAGGACTGCCGGAGCCGGCCGATACGGGTGCCGTTAAACCGACATCTTGCCCGCCGGCAGCCATAACCGGTGCCTGGTTACCGCCACCACTCACTGCCGGTGGTGCGGAATAAATGGGCTGATTAATATTGCTTGCTCCCACTGGCGGATAGTAGGGGCTGGCCGGCAGGTGCAAGGGCTGCGCCTGGGCACTGTTATTGGAGTACAAAGACTGATCGGACTGCTGGTTCTGCTGCTGCCCCTGCATATCGGCATTGGTCAGACCGTAGTTGTAGTTTGGCGGCAGACCGGCATTACGATAACCATAGGGACCAAAGGAACCGGGGCTGTAATAGGGCGCTACATAGGGGTATTGCGCAGCATTGGAGGCCGCCCGTTTCATAAAATAGCTGGCGGAGTAAAGGGGATTTGCATTGTAGGGACCGTAGTACAAAGAGCCCATCAAACCGCGAGTGAGAGGGTAGAGCAGGGACTGTCCCATGTACAAGAACCAATACGGCGACTGCGCCCGAGCCGGCAGAGCCTGGCTAAGTAGCAAGGTCGCAGCTAGGACAAAAGGCAAAATTCTCTGTTTCATATTGGCACCGCCTCAGAGGAATATATAACAGATAAGCGCTTTTCAGTCCATTTCAATAATGGCAAACTGGTCTACTTGAGCGGGCGGATCATAGGCTTCCACCGACTCTATCTTGTCCTTAGCAATTGTTACCAGAGCCATCTGCACCGCCGGAAAACAGTCCTGCCAGCTTGTGCACTTGGGATTATCGCAATTGAAATAACCGACGGTGCGGATATTGCCACCCTGAGGGCGTTGCTCCGGGCGCAGAGGGCCATCTTCTACATCCCAGCTCAAGGTGTCGCCTATTTTATAAGCCCGCCTGGCCAGGGCACCAACACGAAACCCCACACCAGAGTCAACGATCTGCTTGCAGAACGGACAGTGAAATGTGGGGTATACCGTGTTGAAGCTCAATTGTGCTCTTATCTTACTGGCTTGGTGGCTTTAGCTTGCGGCTGTTTACCGAGCAAGAGCGGGTACGGGTTCAGCCGGCAACTTTTTTGCTTCCGTCAGCCTCTGCTCAGCCATGGCGTCAGCAGCCTGATGGGGCGGTATGTGCTCTTTCTTGGAGCGTTCCAGGATATTCACGATAGTGTTGTATACCTGAGACACTTTGGCCATGACGCGTTCATGATTATAACCGTCCAGTTCGGCAGCCACATTGATCAAGCCACCGGAATTGATAGCATAATCGGGAGCATAAACCACACCGCGGCTGAAGAGATCAAAGCCGTCTGAATCGGCTTCCAACTGGTTGTTGGCGGAGCCGGCTACGATCTTGCACTTCAATTGCGGAATGGTGCGGGCATTGAGCACTGCACCAAGAGCGCAAGGGGCGAAAATATCGCAGTCGACGCTGTAAATCTGGTCCGGTGCGACCACTTCGGCGCCGAATTCCTGCACTACTTTCTCAATCTGATTGGGATAAATATCGGTGATCACCAGCTTGGCGCCGGCGGCTGATAAGTAGCTAGCCAGGTGATAACCCACATTGCCTACACCTTGAATGGCAACCCGGGCACCTTCCAGGCTCTCACCCAGACCGGTGACCTTGAGCGCTGCTTTCATGCCCTGGAAAACTCCAAAGGCAGTCATCACGGAAGGATCGCCGCTGCCGCCTTCATTGGAACCACCGACGGCATATTTTGTGTAACCGCGGATGGTATCGATGTCGGAAACACTCATACCTACGTCTTCAGCGGTAATATAGCGCCCACCCATAGCTTCTACGGCTTTACCGAAAGCTTTCAGCATGGCCGGGGTCTTCTCGGTGCGGGCGTCAGCCATAACCACGGCTTTACCGCCGCCCAGGTTGAGACCAGCTACAGCAGCCTTGTAGGTCATGCCGCGCGAGAGGCGCAAGACATCGCGAAGAGCAGCTTGCTCATCGGTATATTTCCACATACGACAGCCGCCCAGGGATGGGCCCAGTACCGTGCTGTGCACGCCGATAATAGCTTTCAGGCCAGATTCTTTATCGTGGAAAAAAGAAATCTGTTCATGCCCGTAGCTCTCCAGATCGTGGAAGACTCCCATCATGCGCGGCTCTCCTTATTGCGTTTCGGCTTTTGATGTTCGAGGGGAATTGTTGTGGGGTTAATAGTTAGCAACAAAACCTTGATAGTTTTACAACTTTTCTTGAAGCAAAGAGCCAATAATTAGGTTATCGCAATTATCTCCAAAAGCATGCGCCCCTGCCGCTCTTCGCAATTTTGGCGGGGAAATAAGCGAGGCTAAATAATTGCTTCGCTCTAATAAACACTGGCAAAACCACCAAAAACATTAAAGCCGGAGGGTGGAAATCGGTCAAACCTCCTGTTCCTTAAAAGCCTCTCTAAAACTATTAAGAAGTGGATTAGTTTGAGCGCTAACTAGAGAAGCTCTTCTAACTGCGTGAATCAGCCAAAATTGGGAAAACCCCCATCAGGTTCATTAAACCATCAAGAGCCTATTGCCTTTCCAGGTTCCCAAGAGGCAAGGTTACTTACATTCTCTTTCCTCTCTAGATCAAAAGCAGCCAACACAACCCGGGATATTTCACCATTTCCAATCCAAGCCCATCGTCTTCAGGACGAACTTGGAGAAACGGGTTGTTCAAGTTGCAAGTGAACTGAGAGTTGAGAGAACAACGCTGCGCCAATGTCCGGTGCGGCTCGATGAGCATTACGGCTTTGCGTTCTGGCTCATCGCATACCCCCAGGAGACATCAGCTGAGTCCCCTGGGTTTAACCTAAGTCGCCTCAAAGCAGGCGCAATTTTCTCCAAGGAGATAGCGCTATGTCCAAGAACCACACCACCAAGAAGCCCGCCCGCAAGATCGTCGCCATCACCGCCAAGGTCGGCGACATCGTCGAGGGCACCGTCGCCAAGGTCAAGCACCCCGAGCCGGGCGTCCTGATCGTCATCGACGGCAACCCCATGGCCTTCATGCCCAACTCCACCCTGATCGGCAAGAACCCCGCCGAGAAGGATGCCCGCCGCAAGGAACTGACCGGCAACCCCGGCCAGACCGTGCGCGTGCTGATCATGGAAGCCAAGGACGCCGGTCACGACCCGGAAAACCCCGAGAAGCAGCGCCTCATCGTCAACGAGGCGAAGCCCTTCCTGCTGGCTCGTGAAGCCGACCACAAGGCCCGCAAGGCCGAAGTCGAGCAGCGCGCTGCCGCCAAGCTGAACTCCGTGCGCGAAGCCGTGTCCGCCCTCGTGGCAGGCTCGGTCGTGGAAGGCACGGTGGTCAAGCTGGCCGAGAAGGACTCCACCAAGAACCCCGGCGAGAAGTTCACCTTCGGCGCCTACGTGGACCTCGGCGGCGTGTCCGGTCTGCTGCACAACCGCGAGATGGACAACCCGGTCAAGGAAGGCGAGAAGGTCAAGGTCTTCATCATCTCCGCCGAGATGGTCGAAGACAAGCCGCGCATCGCCCTCTCCACCATCAAGGCCGGCGAAGTCGAGGAAGCGGCGGAGCTGCTCAGCTACTTCGGCGAAGGTGACCGCACTGTCGGACGCGACATCAAGGCCGCCAACGTCGACGGCGTCGAGGGCTTCACCATGACCATCGGGGCCGTCGCCGTGCCCGCCTTCCTGGCGGCCGCCGACACGCACCTGAAGGACAACTCGGTGCTTCTGAAGGGCTCCCGTTCGTCCCGCGTCATCACCACCGGTGAAGTCGTCGCCGGCAAGTACGTCCGCGTGGTGCGCGAAAGCGAGTAACGGCTCCGGCCGCGCTCGTTCGAGCAGGGCGGACCGCCGGCCAGTCACTTCGGTGACCCCGGCGGTTCGCCCAATCCGGTGGCAGCCCGTCTAAGCAAGTTGCACGGGATGCATAACCGGCAAGAAGAAGAAGCAACTGCAAATCCAGCCGACTGAGCGGATAACCATTCTCGCCAGCATCGGCACTCATCCAAAAGGAACTTTCTACATGGACAGTCTGATCAGCACCGTTCTCAACTGGGTTGGCATCGTCGTCGCCGGCCTTTTCGTCCTGCTTCTCCTGAAGATGACCTTCTTCACCGTGTCCAACCAGACCGTGAAGATCATCGAACGCTTCGGCAAGTACAAGAAGACCGCCCGCGCCGGCCTGAACATCAAGATCCCGCTGGTGGACTCGGTGCGCGCCACGCCCAGCCTGCAGGTTCTGCAGCACGTGGTCACCGTCGACACCATCACCAAGGACAAGGTCTCGGTGAAGGTGGCCGTGGCGGTTCAGTACCAGGTCATCGAAGGGCAGGAAGCCGACGCGGTCTACAAGCTCTCCAACCCGGAGCCGCAGATCGAGACCTTCGTCTTCGACGTGGTGCGTTCGCAGGTCACGACCCAGACCCTGGACGAGGTGTTCAACAGCAAGAGCGACATCGCCAACGCGGTGAACAACGAGCTGACCGCCGACATGGCCGCCTTCGGCTACCGCATCCTGCGTTCGCCGGTGACCGAGATCGACCCGGAAGCGTCGGTCAAGCAGGCCATGAACAAGATCAACGCCGCCCAGCGCGAGCGTGAGGCCGCCACCGCCCAGGGCGAAGCCGAGAAGACCCTGCGCGTCCTGCAGGCCGAAGGTCAGCGCGACTCCGACAAGCTGAAGGGCGAAGGCATCGCTCTGCAGCGCGCCGAGATCGTGAAGGGCCTGACGAACTCCATCGAGGAGCTGAAGAAGTCGTACCCCGGCGCCTCGGAAGAGGCCATCATGAACATGCTCATGATGAACCAGTGGCTGGAAGCCCTCACCGCCATCGGCGCCAAGTCCGGTGCCACGACCATCTTCGTGCCGGCCTCGCCGCAGGGCATGACCGACTTCCGCCAGCAGATCATGGAAGGTCTGGTGGGTTCGGTGAAGGACGCCGCCAAGAGCTGATCCAAGGTTTGTCGGTGCGCTGAAGCGTAAGCTCCGGCGCATCGGCAGCCACAACATCGAGAGGAGCGTCGGTCGCAAGACTGGCGCTCCTCTTTCCTTTCTTTTTTAGATCTATAGAGAGGAAAAACTATGGAAATTCCCAACTTCATTGCCATCCCCGCCCTGCTTCTTTTCGCGGCGGCAGTGCTTTTCGTCACCGTGCGCTGCATCAAGCAGGGCAAGGTCGGTCCCGAATACGGACTGAAAATCAGAATCAAAAAGAAAAAGGACTGACAGCGGCAGCAATTGCCGGATTTGACACCCGGGGCGAAGCACGTCTTCCTCCGGGCTCAAGTTTTTTCTTTTTCCGGCACTGTAGTTGACCGGTCTATTTGCTTGCTTCAAAAAATGAACGGCTGGAGTAATTAGATTGCAAATTATTGTCCTTAATTAATCGCGCCCAAATTTCCTCTTCCTCTTTGCTCCGGATTCCAGGTTTAAAGCCAAACCGCAAATAAAGCTTTATCGCTGGCAGCCTCACAGTGCGGGTCCACAGATAGGAGCGCGTTTCGCCGAGCAAAGCAAATCTCTCAAGGACTGAGGAAATTAGGGCTTTGCCAATTCCCATTCCTTGATATTCCGGCAATACGGCAACCCAGCGGATTCGTCCCGACTGCGCTTCCCAGTACTTATTGTCCGACCATGCCGTTGCCGTACCAATTATCTGGCCGTTCTTTTCAATGTAGAGCTGGCGTTCAGAAAGCTCATCAATCCCTTCACCAAACTGCGTCTCAAAAGTTGAATTATCAAATTCGTTATAATGGTCTGCTTTCTTTTGCAAATCTAGCCAGTGCAGCTCATCACCGGAACGATAGGTTCTGACCGTGAATCCACCCGGCAAACAGAACCTCGGAACCTCATCAAACGATTCCAAAGTCATTGCAATGAGTGCGTTATTCTCGTGCCTATCCACCGGTCATCCAAACTGCTTTTGCTTTGATTATTTCATGTGATGAGGAAAACAAAGCAAGCGGGAAAGCTTTTCTTTTTGCTTGCTGCCAGTTGACCGGTCTATTATTCTCCGGCAGAAAAGAAAGGCTACCTGAACTTTACCGGTTAGTCGAACCGGTTCCGGTGAGGCGGCATCCATGCCACTCCACCAGGGAAAAGAAAGCTCCAGTCTAATCGGAAGCAGAATCGGAACCGGAAGCAGAGTCGGAATTAGATTCAACCCCTTTCAATCCGACAAAGGCCAGACTGAACAGGAAGACTCCCAGTGCCAGAAGCAATGCCGCCAGGGCACCATACAAGCCGCCGGTAAAAGCACCCAGAGGTAGAAGCGCAAGAGCCAGCGCCCTTGCCCAGTGGCGAAAGCGATAGACGGCAGCAAGCAAGACCGCAAGCCCGACCACGGCACCATTAATAATGGCAGACCAGAAAGCAACCTCGCTATCCATGCCGTTTGCCGTGTGTGCTGCACCGGCTAAAAGAAACCCGGCATAAAGCAGCACCACACCGAAGAAGCCATAGAGACAGGCTTTCATCGAAAGATCTCGTCAAACCTGGCATTCATCCGAGCATTCAATTGCTCGAATTCCAGATCAAGCTCCGCCGACAAGGCTGCAAATGCTTGATCGACAGCGGTAAAAAAGCCACTTTCAGCAAGGTACGCATGGGGATCGAAGTTAAGGGGGTCAAGGGCCGAAGATGGCTCCTGGGGAAAGAATTTGGAAGTCATAGTAATACTCCTCATGTTGTTGAAAAACCAGAGAAGGTCCAGACAGTCGTAGTTGCTTGCGCGACACAGACAAGGTCGAGGCAGCAATACAAAAGCTTGAACAGGCTTCTCTGGATGAATGGAAAATAGATGAACAGGTGAAACAACAGGAAAATCCCATTCTGCTTATAAAGAGCCGGCAGTTACAAGCAAGCAGGGCGGTTAGTTAGCCGGCCGCCCTCACTTCCGCTTCTTCCAGGTGTGGAAGACCCAGACCCCATGCAATAAAACGGCCCAAATCAAGGCGGTCGGTTTGCGAGAATAGCACGAGACACTTTCCGCTTGACTACCTCAAAAAGGTGAAGAGTATTGGGTTTTGCCTTAATCCCTCTTGTATCAAGACTGCAACCGGGAGCAGGATGAATTGTTCTCTAAAAACTGCTCAACCGGTAAAACTCTCTCCCTTACAAACCACAAAACTACATGAAGCCCTTTCAAGCCGCTTTCAAACGGCAAAGAATGAGCACAGGCAACCGGAATGCAAATTAGAACACCCACCACAACTCAATTTTTTCATTAGCCCCACTGGAGACCATCATGACCCCAGCTTCAACTATATATAAAAATTTGCTGCTTCTCCCAGCCGACCTGAATCGCCTCAAGGTCGAGTTCGATATCGAATCCGCGCCGGACCAATGGGCTCTCATGCTGAACGAGAAAGGACGCCTGCCCTCGGAAGAGAGCCTAGTATTTTATGGTCAAACTACTGCTTACAACGAGGCCATCAAGCTTGTGCAAGATGTGCAGGACGGCCGGCTGATTTCCGAACACTTCGAATTTAACCTGGAAGCCATACCGGATACGGTGCACAGCATTGTGCTTGTGGCGGCCAGCGAAATCGAACCCGGCACCGGCCCCAAGCGCATGAATCTTACCAAAGAGGCGTGCATAAGACTGACCGGTCTGGATAACACCAGATGGGATGTCACTTTCAAACCCTCAAGAGTTCTCAAAGGCAAAGCCAAACGCCTCACCTGGGGTGCCTTTGTCAGACAAGAAGGACAATGGCGTTTCGAGCCCTACTTCAGAGCGGAGCGCCAGTTCGGCATCAGCACCATTCTCAAAGCCCATGGAGCAAGAATCGATAAGACGGAAGAAGGTCGTTCCCTCAGCGTTTGACACCGCTACCCTGAGGCAAAGAGGACTGCGTTGTAGAACAAAAACTCTTTTGCGACAGCAGTCCAGCATGACGCAACTTTACAGTTGCAGCTGCGCGACTCCGGACAAGTCGCAATTAACCGAAAGGATCCGTCCGGGGACCTTTCTTTTGAACGAGCAAAATATGAACGCAATGAACGAAACCGCCATGTACTGGCAGACCCTACGAAACAACAGAGACGCAGTTATGGCACTCCAAGCCTGCCAGGACGAGATATTCGAAGTGGCCGCTCTCTTCACCAGAACCCGAGGAGACAGCATCGTTAAACTCACTCCCAAAGGTCAGTCTCTCCATGTGCGCAAGGCGCGCGGGGCCCTCAAAGCCATGCGTACTTTTATCGAAAGCCAGATGGATAATCTCGATGAAGCAGGCAAATTTCACTTCAGTGAGCGCAAGATGGCCGCAGTGGCGCTTTACCGTGCTTACATAAAAGCCTGCCTGGCCCTGGCTTACGTAGACTACTGGGAAAAGTCTCACCATTTTCGCAATTTCGCCGTACTGGCTCAAAAGGTCGAGTACTACGCTGATGCCGTAATGGGAAGTAACTGGGAATTTTTCGCTCCACCGATATTTTTCAATCCGAGTGAAGCACTCCTACCCAGAAGCGAACAGAACCTGCAACTTCTGATCGGATACGCAGCCGCTGCCCATGGCTATGCAATGGCCCTGCATGGACAGCTCAATTTCATGCCGCCACGCACTGTATTTACTCCTGTGGAATTAACAGACGAAGAACGACATCTGGAAGAAACCGTCTTCGACTGCATCGTGAGAAGCGACATAGCCACTGGTTGCGGACAGGAGCGGGCTGTGGACTTACACTTCGCCTACACCCAGCGGAACAGCAAGTCCGCCCACAGCCGCCCGACACATCCCGATATAAGGCGCCTGGTCGGCTTCCAGAAAACCAGAAGCAACCGTAAACGCGCAAAACACAAGCGCTAAATAACGCACTTCCAAAGGCGCAAGCAAGGACGCTTGCGCTGGATGGCTCTTACCTACCTGCAATATTTTTTTGCAAGCCAATATTAGACCGGTCTATTTGCTATCTCCACAAAAGAACACCATAAAGAAGCAAATAGAACCCCACATCTGTCGACAGTAAAGTTGCCAGCCTCAAGCGCCGGTGCTAATGTGAGAGTCAGGTTCAAGGTAGAAGTTGAAAACGAAAATGAAATTTTGCCTGCTTGGGGCTTTTCTACTGATTGGCATGCTTGCTCTTCCAAATACGATTGCGGCAAAAAACCAATCGATGGAAGACAAACTTTTCACCGAGGCCAAAGAGCAGTGGAAAAGGGGGCGCCAGGTGGACGACCAGGCCCTGAAGACTTTAGACAAAGCAATCAAACTGAACCCCAAGCGTGCGGAATTCTATACTCTCAAAGCACAATGGCTCTGGAATTTGGAAGATGATGACAAACTTGGTCTGGAGTCAGCCGAAAAAGCCATTGCACTAAACCCGGTGGTTGCATATCCGTGGCTTCTGAAAGCCAAGTTTTTAGGACGCCTGAACCGCAACAAAGAGGCTCTGAGCGCCGTCAATACCGCCATCACCTTAAGTCCGGAAGCGCACTGTTATTACGACAAAGCGCAACTGCTCAAGAAGATGGGGCAATACAAAGAGGCCGAAAACAATCTCGATACGGCTCTCAAAATCAAACCAGAAGACATAGATTCCCTGTCTGTTAGAGCCGATCTGCGCATGCAAAGTAAGAATTACAAGGGTGTTCTGGCAGATACAGACACTGCTATGAAAACAAATCTGGCACCGATGATAACCGTACACAGACGCATGCTTTTACTGCGCGCCGAAGCTTACCGGCAACTGAAAGACTACGGTAGAGCTCGCAAATGCTACGAGGATGCCCTGCGGCTCTTTAACAGTGATCGAACCGTGGCAAGCTCAGCTCAAAAGTTCTTCGCCGAAACAGGCGACAAAGAAATGGTACAAAGACTGCAAGCCAAACTCAAACAGCTAGACAGTGACATCGTCCCCCTGGGTATGTAGGAAAAAGGAGAGCCCTAAAATAAACTGAAGAGTCCCAAGCTCGGAGCCCCAATTGAAATACCTGTACCCTAAAGACCTGGCCAACTACATAACCAATCACTGGCAAAGCCTGGACAAAGCCAGAGATGGAAAGCGCGCCACTGATTCCGTCTGGGAATCGCTGGCCCTGCCCGATAAAGAAGCCCTGGAAGATTTGCTCTCCACTTGCTACCAGGCCAGCCTCATGACCCATGAAGGTGAGAACGTTGCCTTTCGCTTGATTCTGGCTGATCCCGATCAGTTTGCCGCCTTCGAAGGTCTGCCTGAAGGGGTGCAGAAATTGGAATTCGCCGACTATCTTCCCTTTTCCACTTCCACCCTGCGAAGACTCTCTCCGGCAGCCAGTTATTCAAGGTCAATGATCGGCATTCGTTTCGACGCCGAAGTCGGTCTAGAAATCTGGGGCATCATCCATACCGGTCCGCGCTGGTTGCATCGCAGCCACGGCGGGCGGGGCGCCCCGCCCAAACTGCCGCCTTCACTGGTCATCAAGGTAATGGGTCCGGGTATCCTGGAAGTATCCAGAGGCAACAAAACTCTGGTCAGCCTCTCGGAAGGCAAAGTGCTGGGACAATCTCTCAATGTTTTCAGCTCCGCCTGGCTGCAAGAATGGTTTGAACCAATCCGTCAGGAACGCCTGGAAATACACCGAAAAGCCAGCCAGGGCACTGATGAAGAATGGTCCGAACTGGACCCGGAATTGACCAAAATCATCGACCAGCAGATGATGAAGCGAGTCATCGCCGCCATGCGCGCCTTCCGTCACGGCGGCACCTTGATCTTTATTCCGCCTGATAGAGCGGCTGAGTTAACAAGATCCAATCCCTACCTGACCATGAAATACAAATTCGCCGAAGGGGAAGGGCGCGCTCGCTTTCGCACCTTGATTATTGAGATCATGAATACGCTTGCCAGCCTGCCTTCAGCCAACAGCCACCTGGTGGGCTGGGAAGAATATCAGCAGACCATGGACCCCAGAATCATACCCCTGGATGAATCGATCTTCGAGATGTCTCACCTCATCTCCAGCCTCTCCGTGGCCGACGGTGCCGTGGTGCTCACCAAGCGCTTCGAGATAATAGGGTTTGGAGCGGAGATACACTGCGAAACCACTGAAGTCGGTACCATAACCAAATCGCTCGATCTGGAAGGCAACAAGTGTCGCACCGAATCTACCCTGGGCGTGGGCACCAGACACAGATCGGCTTATCGCATCTGCCACGAGCTCAAAGACGCTCTTGCTATCGTTGTTTCGCAGGAAGGCAATGTCCAGTTCGTGCGTTGGTCCGGCGACCGACTGGTCTTCTGGGAAAACCAGGGTTCTTTCGATTTCTCTACCGTCATCTGAACATGCAAGCCTGCCACCAAAAATGGTGCCATGCAGATTTCTCCTACTTCATTTTGTATGCTTAAAAAAAAGAAAAAAGCCATGGAACCAGACTGTATCGCCTATCCAGGCGGAACGGAAAGATAGGCGCCGAGGGCGACGGCCAGGCCATCGCTCACGGCACCTGTTTAAAATGCCATCAGGCAGCCGTTCTTAGAGGCGCGTGGGCACCCCGGTGACGGTCACCTTAACGCTGGTGCCGCCCGAGCCGCCGAAGCCGGCGCTCTGGTAGCTGTACTTGAAACCGCCGGCCACCACGGTGTAGCCGCGGTGAGCCAGAATTTCCGCCAGGGTCTGGTTGACTTCCTCGCTGCTGAGAGCGACACTGCCGCCCTTTACGGAGATACTGGCCGACGCCGTGCTGTCCTCCTTGTTGAAGGAGACGCTGGCGTAAGTGGGCTCGAGGCCGCTCTTGCGCGCCGCACTCTTGAGCAGTTCCGTAAACTCGCCGGGGCCGAAAAGCACCGTGCAAGTGCCGGGGAAAGCAACCGTACCGGCAGGTGCGCTCACGGGCTCGGTCAATACCGGCTTGGCAGCCGGCTTGCACTCGGCCGAAACACTGGGCCCACCTCCGAAGCCGCGGCCCGGCTGGTAGGTGAACTTGAGACTACCGGGCTCGATGGGCTTGCCTTCGGCCGCCGAAGCCTCCATGACGCAGGCCGTGATCACCCGTGAAGTAGTCTCGTCGGCATCTTTTGGTGTGCTTCCTTCAGGAAAGCACGGGAGCCGCTCAGAGCCAGGCTTTGTACTTGTCCAGAAGCCGGGTCTCGAGCGAGGTCAGGTCGATGAGACTGGCCACATAGACGCTGGAACCCACCTCGTGTCCGATGGAGCTCATGTTGCCGCGCATGTGTTTCACCACCGCCTGACGGATACCGTGGCGAACCGCCGTTTCACCGGCGGCATCGATATCCTTGGTGGAAATGACGCCGTCCCGGTCGTTGTCGAGCAGTTCCTGCAGGCGACTGGCTTGCGCCGAAATCTCCTTGCCCAGAGCCAGCTCTTTCTCGATCTCGCGGGCAGCCGTGAGAGCTATGGATACCGAGCAGATGAGAAAGCCTAGCCAGTAAGCCGCCGGCCACATGACGAAGGGTCCGTTGTCGAACAAGTGATACAAGATCACACTGCAAATGACGCCCACCACCAGGTTTGTGACAATTACTGTGGTGATGAGGGGCTTGCGACCGCTCTCGTAGGCAGTCATGGCAATCATGCCGAAAAGCAAGCCCACCATGAAGAGGAGCATGGCGAAGAACGAAGCGAAGGCGTAGTCGATGGACTGATAGGTGTGTTGGTACATCTTATAGAAATCTCCCAGCCGGTTTTCTACTTAGAAAAACCGGCTTCCAAATTGAAAAGAAAACCCGCGGGAGGCGCCGGCGGGCAGCAAGAAATGCCACCAACACCGGCACCACTTACAGGTTCGGTTCTTAGAGTTTGTCGTCTACGACGACCTTCAGATTCGGGAAGATTGCCCGCAAGAAAGCCGCAGCCGCTTGCAGTTGCTCTGCCGAAGGCTGGTACGTACCGGAATTGCGGTTCAGGTGAATGACACCCTCCTCGTCCTTCCAGATCTCGCCGGCGAAGCGCACACGTGGGTGATAGCCGGACATGAGCACATGCTTGGCCAGAATCCAGTCCACCACCTTGGCGCGCACGCTGATGCGAGCCACCGAGATGCTTTCGTCGGTGATGACCAGGTTGTACTTATTCGGCGCCTTGTCCGAATCAGTACGCAGCATGTCGTAGATGTCGCATTCCCGCCGCTCGCCCACGCTCAGGTACTCAGTCGCCAGAAGAGCACGGATACCTCGCACCACCAGTGGTGAGAAGAGCACCGCTTTCTTCAAGCGAGTAACCAGGTTTGGCTTGGGGTTGGGGAAGGGACGCAGGTCTTCCTGCAGGAAGCTGTTCACATCGACGCGTCGCTGGGTAGCCTCGAAGAAGGCATGGGGACCCCAGAACTGACGCATGAAAGCCACCAGCATGGAAGCGCCGGTGACGCGCACATCAATGCCGCCGGCGTAGTCGATTCCGTCAGGCAGAGCCGGAGCAACAGGAGCCTTCGGCGCTGCTTTCGTCTTACCGTCGGCACTGACGAAGGACAGCGGCTTGGCAGCCAGTCCGTAGACGAATGCTGCCAGACGGTTCTTCTTGGCCGCGCCTTGCAGGGAGCGGTCGGCATGGCGACAGAAGGTGAGAAGCTCGGCCCTCACCACCTGCGAGGCATAGCGCTGCAGCGGCTCGGGGGTGGTGCGAATGATCTCGAATTCCACCGGCTTGCCTTCATACATGATGCCCGCATGCAAGATGTCGTGCATGAAGGAGTAGGGCATGTAGCGCTTGGTGAGCGGCTTGGTGGGCGAGGTGAAGCCGGCCGTGGACATGACGTGCAGGATGGCATTGACGCAGGTCCAGAACTTGACGTTGTTGTGCACCAGCATGGCCTGCCGCAGCGCTTCCGCAGCGCCTTGCGGCAGATTCTTCAGCCTGACCAGCACACCCGACTGCACAAAGCCGCGGGTATCCTCGATGCGAGACGGAGCGCGCCTGAGGCTCTTACCGGCGAACTTCTGATAGCCGCCCTGGCCGTCCGGAACCACCAGATAGGCATTGGGCTTGCCGAAGCCGATGAAGATTTCATCGTTGCCGGCGAAGACATCGGAGATTTTGAAAATCTTGAGGTCGTCCACGGTGCGCTGGCGAACGCCGCCGGCATCCACCACGTCTTTCACAAGCGAACCCCAGAGTTCAAACTCCGGTCGCCGCTCGAAACGCTGGGTGTAGCCGCCGCTCGTTGGGGTCTCTCTGTTTTTTGTTGTCATAGATACCTCGTTTTGGTAGGAAAAAAATCAGGCTTACGCCAGGTGACGGCGTCTGTACTTGCGCACCCCGGAGAGGGTGGTGACGAGACCAGCCAGGAGCAAGCCCCAGGCTGTCACTTCGTTGGAGTTGGTGGAGAGCACTCCCGCTCCCATTGCCAACCAGGCCAGACCGGATACGATGCGTCCTGCACCGCGCACCCCTTCGTTCTTGAAGAGGAGTGTGACAGTGGCGACAAGAGCAAGAATGGCTCCTGCCGCCATGCAGATGGAGTTGATATCGGTCATATGGATTTGCACCTTGGTTTTGTTTGTTGGAATTGAAATGAGAGAGGAGCAGCCCCGTGGCTGCTCCTCCCATGGTGCTCACTGAATGGCTCACAGCCATCCACCGAACCCAAATCAGCCAGTTCTGCTAGAACAGCTTCATCTGGTTCGGATTCTCCTTGCGACGCCGCCGCCGGGGCTTGGCAGCGACGCTCTTGCAGGTAGTGGTGACAGTCTTGACCGTCCTTGTCGTCACCGTCTTCACCGTCCTGGTGACGACAGTCTCAGCCCCTGCGCCGTCCACCCGGGCGGCAGCAGTCGAGGGCTGAGTTGTTGCAACTCCATCGCTGGCAGTCTTGTCGGCGGCGGTCTTGTCGGCAGCCCCCTTGTCGGGCTCTGCCACAGAAGCATTGGCCGCCTTCGTGCCGGCATCAGTTGTGGCGGGCCCCTTATCGGGCGCCGTCGCAACAGAACCGGAGGCAGCGGCAGTCTTGACGGTGGTTCCGGCGCGGTTGTCGGCGTAGGTCACCGCATAACCGCTGTCCTTCTCCACCCAGACCGCCGTTTTCCCGGCCAGAGTAGCCAGGTGCCGCTTGCAGGCCTGGGCCTTGTCGCGCCGGGCGATGGTGCCCACATAGCTGGCATCCACCGCGGCATGCTGGCGCATCAAGAGCCGACGCCACTTCTTGCCGTCGAAGACGCTGCCGCTGAAGAAACCCGAAAACTCCACCGTCTCGCCGAAGCGAGCACGGCTGCCGGGCTTGTTCACGTTGTGCAGGCGCAGATCGCCACGCAAGAGCTTTTCTGCGGAGGGCAGAGCCGAGCCGGCCACTTCCGCCAGGAAGCCCTCGAAATAAACACGGCCCGAGAGCACAATCGGCTCATTGGTTGCCTTTTTCTTCATAGATACCTCCTGTATTTGCAGGTGAAAGACAGCACCGGCCGGTCTTGAACTTGACAGGCAAATTCGCAACCGACCGGCACCCAGACCCTTGCATCAGGCATAGTTGCCGGTGGGGCGGTCCGACAGGGCACCCTGATGCATGACGATGACCGGCAACATCACCCGCTGGGTGACGGTGATGCCATGACGCTTGTCGAACTCCTGGCGCATGCGCCAGAGATCGCCGTCGGTGCTCTCGGGAGCAAAGATGGCGCCGGTGGCGGGCACGATCACCGAACCGTCGGTGTAGATGTGACCCTCACCTTGTTCGGTGTTGAGGCGGTGACCAGTATCTTCGGGGCTGGCCAGCAGAGCGGTAGCAGTAACTTGTTTCATGATGTTCTCACTTTCAGAGTTTTGGTTGACAGAGAAAAGCGCCCCCACCGGCATGGTGAGAGCGCTGTTCGATACCGGACGACTGCCCGATACCGCTTTACTAATACTCGCCGAGACTCAGATCAGGCTCTTGTAGCCGTCCTTGAGCGCCTTCTTGAGCTTGCGCCGCACGGTCGGGCAGACAGACATGGCATCCAGAGCAGTGAGATTCACCGCCAGGAAGTCACGGGCCGTCCAGCCGAAGTTCTCAGCCAGAAGCTGATACTCGCGCGACAGCGTGGTGCGGGTGAAGAGCGTGCCGTCGGTGTTGACGGTCACCTTGCGCCCCGCACGGTAGAGCCGGTCCACCGGGTGGTCCTTGAAGCTCTTGTACTGACCGGTGACCACGTTGGAGGTGGGGCAATTTTCCAGGAAGCGTTCCCCCTGGAGATTACCCCGCACACCGTGGCCGACCTGGTTGATGCCCAGCTCATCGAGCAGTTCGATGTCGCGAGCGGTGGGCTCGTTGGTCTCCCAACCGTGCATGGTGAGGCGAATGCCGTGGCGCTGCACCTTGCGGGCAGCCGGAATCCACCAGTCGAGCACGCCCGGGAAGCCGCTTTCATCACCGGCCAGGTCGAAACCGCCGACGATGTGCCGATACTTGATGGCCAGATCAGCCAGTTCATCAGCCAGCTCGCCGTTTTCATGGCGCAGACAGCAGATAATAAGCTTCACCGGGATATCGGCAGCGTGCGGGGAGCCGCAGGCGGAAGCCGCCTTCAGACCCCTGATGGTGGCCTGCATGACGGTGTCGAGCCGCTCGAGGCGCGTGGTCTTGTCCAGTTCCGCCCAGTAGCGACCCAGGTGCAGTTGCGGCGCAAAACGCAGTTCGATGGCAATGTGCCCGTCCTTGACGGCATCCTCCATGCGTTCCGCCACAATGCGGCTCAGGTTGTCCATGTCGTGCATGAGCGGCAACACGTGCAACCCGATGGCGTCCAGGTAGTTCTTGAGCGATTCCTGAGCGAAGTCGGCAACCCAGTCGCCGTACTTGGCGGCAGCGCGACGACGGCTGGCAGCCACCTTACCGCCGCGAGAGGCGGGGTCGGCGCGGCGTGCCTCGTCGGCCTGCCAGAGCTTGACCACCTCGTCGGGGAAAGGCATGGAAGCCTTCTCGAAGCCGATGCGCGACCAGAGGTCGAGCATGGTGTAGGGGCGCAGACTGCAGTCGATGTGTTCGTGCAGTTGCAGCTTGGGCAGGCCCCGGTAGTAGCTGATTGGCTTTACTTTTGCAGTCATAAGATACCTTTCTAGCTTATACAGCTTGTTTTTGTTTGAGAACGCCCCTTCTGCCAGGCGCTCCGTTTGCAGTAATACCGTCCCCGGGGAAAGGGGAATTCGATGCGGCTGAACACTTGTCGCCTGAAGAGCAACCTCTAAGTCAAAAGAGTTAGACAGGAGGGATGTCTGGAGATAAGTGTCCTTGTGATCAAATTTGGTGCAGAAAGTATCCCGACCCTATAGATTTTATCTTGACAAGATCAATAAGAAACGGTGATCTGTTAAGGTTAGAATGTCGCACGGGTGCGCCCTGAGGAACTGTAAACGAGCTACTCCGCGGCAATACAGCTTTTAATAACTAAGTGAATTAAAGCTAGCGCGCTTAGCTCACGCCTTTACACTACTACGCATTTGCGCCGTCTCTTCAGAAAACGGCTATCAGAAAACGGCTAATTGATGTTCCGGTAAAAGCAGAGGCTTGCCGGGCTCACCCTTGATAAAATATGGCGCCACATCCGGTGCACACTTTCCGCCCTGGAACAGGCGCCTTTGCCCTGCTTGTAAAGTCCAGGGTTTTTGATAGGCATATTAAGAACGAAAAGGCGCTAATATAAAGCTCTGGTACAGTTTCGCAGAAGAAGCCAAGCGGAGGCACGTTTTCAATGGCAATGGGAGGCAAGGCCGGTGAGGTTTTCACCGAAATCAATGTGACGCCGCTCACAGACGTGTTCCTGGTGCTTCTTGTAATCATGATCTTGATTGCGCCCCTGGTCAATCAGGCGGTATTGAAGGTGGACCCGCCGGGCAGTCCCCCACCCAATAAGACACAGGAAGACAAAGACACCAAGATAAACGTGGACGTCTCCAAGAGCGGCGAAATCAAAATCAACGGCAAAGTCGTGCAAGCCGACACGGCAGCCGTCATGGCCGCCATCCAGGGTATTCAAGCTGAAGCCGGCAAAAAAGACCTGCCCCTCATCCTCAATTCCGACGAAGACGCCCTGCAAAAGTGGGTGGTAGCTGTAATGGACGGTGCCGCCGGCTGCAACATCAAGAAAATGTCAATCATGCCGCCCCGCAAGTAAAATCAGGCTTGAGCGGGCAGATCAAGAAAAGAGGCTTGATCATGACTTTCCTGGGCAGAATTCCATCTCCAAAACGATGCAAACCAAGCAGACCGGTTCCGGCCCTCGTTCTAGCCTGCCTTCCAGCTCTTTTGCCGGCTCTCGTTTCGGCTCTCTGGCCCGGCAATGCCGCGTTCGCTCAGACCCGCCAGGACAACCACAACAAGTACAATTCCGCGCCGCCCAAACCTCAGACCCAAAAGAGCGCCAACGGTAACAGCCTGGAGCGCGACCAGTCGGCCTTCAACGGCCTGGCCCGGGTAGACCTGCTCATGAAAAGCGGCAAAATGGTGGACGCCCGCCTCTTACTCATAGATCTCTGCCGCCTCGACCCCAATTCCTACTCGGCTGAAATTCACGGTTTACTGGCTGAATCTTGTTATTTTCTGGGCAACTACAAAGAAGCCGTGAAAGACTACCAGCTTGCCATCAAATTCGGTGGCAAAGACTGGCGCCTTTTCTGGAATTCGGCCCTCTCCAATATGCACCTGGGCAACTATCAAACCGCCATAGAGCAAGCAAGACTGGCTATGAAACAAGAGCTGCCGGCCGCTTCCCGCCTGCAAGCCGAACGCTTCATCAAAGAGATGCAAGAGAAAATTGCCCGCAGCGAAAAACAACAGCAGGGACAGGCCGGCGCCACCGCCAGTAGTAGCGACAGCGGCAGCCGCACCGACTATCTCGACCTCCTGATGAGCACCCAGGAAGCCAATCTCTGGGCCCTGGAGAAGATGCCCCTGAAAGTATTTCTGGCGGCAAGCCACGATCTGGCGGGGCGGCCCCTACCGCTATTTCGCCCGGCCTATCAAACTACCGTCATAGATGCCCTCAATATCTGGTCCAAAGCCTCCGGCGGCAAACTCAGTTTCATACTGGTGCAAGACCCAACCCAGGCTGACCTACACATTAGTTTCAGCCAGACTCCGGCCGATGTGGCCCAGGTCAAGGGTGAAGCACCGGTGGAACAGGGCATTACCCGCTTTTATCTGGAAAACGCCAGAGGCGATCAGTTCCGCAAAATACTTAGGGCCCAGGTGCAACTGCTTCTTCTCAGGCCAACTTCCGGCAAGCCGCTTTCCCCCGACGAAGTAAAGGAAATCGCCCTGCACGAACTGGGACATGCCCTCGGCTTGCGCGGACATTCCGACAATAGTAGCGACATCATGTACTTCAACCAGTCCTTCCGCCAGCTTCCAGCCCTGACCAAGCGGGACAAAGCCACCATGGCCAGGCTATACGCCACCTATCCCAGCCTGGAGGAAAGTGGTGTGCTCGGCTTCAATTATCAACCCCTCAACGATCCATCCCAATTCAACCAGGGACAATTCAGACAAAGCCAATTCAGGCAAGGTTTTCCGCCCCCACCCCAGTAGGGCGACGGCAGCAAATTCAGGACAAAGAGAGCTGTCAGGTGCTCGCGGCGATTCCATAGTAAATGAACCATGGCATAATGAGACGGCCCTATAAGTGGCTAGATAGGAAGCCCCGAGTATCCAAGAGGAACTTACATGCAGACCGGCACCGGCAAAGACCTGGAAAAGAGCGGCGCAGAGAGTGAAATCATCGATCGCAAGCGCCTGAAAGATTTACTGGCCAAAGAAGACCAACTCTTCACCGAAAAACATCCGCAGTCTCTGGCTCTCTTCCAGAAAGCCCAGAAGACCCTGCACGGCGGCGTTCCCATGAACTGGATGGTGAAATGGGCTTCCCCCTTCCCCCTCTTTGTCAAAGAAGGAAAGGGCGCACATTTCACCGATGCCGACGATATCACTTACCTGGATCTCTGCCTGGGAGATACCGGCGCCATGACCGGCCATGCGCCGGAAGCCTCAGTAGAAGCCATTATCGATCGTATCCGTCGAGGCACCACCTTTATGCTGCCCTCGGAAGACAGCATTTATGTGGCGGAAGAATTGAAGCGCCGCTTCCATCTTCCCTACTGGCAAACCGCACTGACAGCCACTGACGCCAACCGTTTCGTGATTCGCCTGGCCAGACAAATAACCGGTCGCAAATACGTTCTCGTCATGAACTGGTGCTATCACGGCACAGTAGACGAAACTTTTGCCACTCTCACCGAGCACGGTGTTGCACCGAGAAAAGGCAACATCGGCGCCCCGGTCGATCCGAAAGAGACCACAAGGGTAGTGGAATTCAACGATTTAGCCGCCCTGGAGGAAGCTCTCAAAGACAAGCAAGTAGCCTGTGTGCTGGCTGAACCGGCCATGACCAATATCGGCATCATCCATCCGGATCCGGGATACCACAAGGCTTTAAGGGAGCTGACCCGCAAATACGGCACGCTTCTAGTAATTGACGAAACCCACACGATTTGCACCGGCCCTGGTGGCTACACCAAAGCCTATAATCTCGAACCAGACTTTATCACCATCGGCAAGCCGATTGCCAGCGGCATTCCCGCTTCCGCCTATGGCTTCTCCCAGAGTGTAGCCGACTTGATTGCCGCCAACACCTCAGTGGAAGACTGTGACACCGGCGGTATAGGCGGCACCCTGGCCGGCAACAGCCTGGCTATGGCTGCCATGCGCGCCACCCTGGAAAAGGTGTTGACCGAAGAGGCTTACAAAAAGACAATCCCCCTTGCCGATCGCTTCACCGCCGGTGTAGAACAAGTAATAGCTGAATACAAATTACCCTGGATTGTCAAACAACTGGGCTGCCGGGCCGAATACTGGTTCCGCCCCACTCCGCCCAAAAACGGCTCGGAGGCGGCCCACGCCGTAGATTCGGACTTGGACCGTTACATGCACCTGTGTGCTCTCAATCGCGGCATCCTCATGACGCCCTTCCACAACATGGCCCTGATCTCGCCCCAGACCTGTGAAGCCGATATAGACAAGCATACTCGGGTATTCAGAGAGAGTGTCGAGCAATTGCTCGGCAAGCACTAAAACCACATCTTCCATACTTCCACTGAGGCAAGGAAAAACATGACAGGTCAGTCCAATTTTAGCCAGACAAGACCCATTCTTGCGTCCCTGCCTAAAGAAGAAGACCTGCTGGTGATGGTGGAACTGTCCAAGAATCAGAGGGGCGTTCTCATCGAACAAATGTTCGTCTTGTTCGGCTCACACCGCTTCTGCTTGCAAACCGTGATTGGACGCCGGGTCGGGGAAGAAGACCCGACCTGGTATCTGTACTCGGGCGAAAACAAGAACAAACTGGAGTGGATCTTACAAACCGCCGACATCAACCAGGTGCTCAGCTCAATTGCCTCCATCGCTGCGGCCAGCACCAATAATTCCCTTATCTCGCCTTCTCTGCCGGAGCCACAACCAACTACCAGCCAGGGCGGGCTCGCTCCCATAGGCTACGGATTACCGGCCCATGGACAGGAGCGCCCTCGGGTCGCCGATCCGGTTCCACTGGGCACCAGGGGGCTGGCACAACCGCCCATGGAAGGAGATCTGAGCAAACTCTCCATAGACTCCGTGCTGGATTCCATCACCAGGGGCAAATTGACGGGCCGGCTGGAATGCCATGTGCGCGGCGACAAGCTGGAAGTAATTTTCGAAAACGGCAACGCCAGGCATGCGGCCAGCCCCACCGCCAGAGGAGAAGACGCGCTCATTGAACTGATGACCGCCCTGGAAGGTAACTTTCGCTTTGTACCTTCCGTCAGCACCGAGCCACGCTCCATCTTCCGCCGCACGGAAGAACTCTCAGGGAAAGCCAAAAGCATTATCGATCTCGGCACCTTTCTGGAACGAGCTGGTATCAAACTAAATACCAGACTCACCCGCAACCATGCCAGCCTGAGCGAGCAGGAATTCGAAGCGGCGGTATCACCGCTGGTACCACTAGATCTGGAGATACAGAAGCGCTTCTACCAGCTTATCGACAACAAAAGCGCCCTTTTAGAGATTATCGACAAAGGCAAATTCAACCGCTGTCATTGGATTCCGGCTCTCTACAATTTGATGAGCGGCTCCCTGGTCACAGCCGAGGAAGAGATGGTGGAGCACCAGAACACCACCGGCAACCTCACCATCGGCATCGACAGAAGCACCGTAGAACAATTTGCCAAAAGCCACATTTACTCCGACACAGGCATCGTTACCTTCGTAGCCTTGCTCTACTTCATCGAGCAGGAATTTTACCGCTACGAATGTTTCCAGAGCCCCTTTTCCCTGGTCATGATCAAACCCCGCATAGTAAGAGGCGGTCAAGACTTCCCTATCAGCCAGGAACAGCGGGCAGCGGTGCTGGCTGGGCTTTCGGCCACAAAACGCAAAGCCGACCTGCTCGCTCACTTCCAGCAAGATGACTTTGCCCTGCTTCTTCCCCAGACCACTCCCGAAGGCGTGCGGTCCTTTGCCGGGCGCCTGGTGGAAGCCCTCAAGCCCGGCCCCCAACCGGTGGGTATCAACCTGCAGCCCGGAGAGATCTTCTCTATGAGCGTAGGTATTGCCAGCTTGCCGGACGACTGCCAGGACTGGGTAAAACTGGTGGCTTTCCTGAACCAGAATCAACGCCGTTTCTAACGGGCAAACCGCGCCGACGGAGCAGCGTTGAATTGCCTATATAAGTAAATTAGATTACATCAATGTAGCCCCTTTGGAGGGCATGGTAGCATCGCTTGGAATCTACCCAGGAATCTACCCAGGATTCTACCCAGGACTCCACCCAGGAACCCACTGCAACTACTCGATGCTATTCAACAGTTTTTCTTACCTGGCCTTCTTCCTGCTGGTTTTCACCCTTTACTGGGTAATGCCGGACAAGCACCGCAGACTCTTCCTGCTTCTAGCTAGCTACTTTTTCTATATGAGCTGGAAGCCCGAGTACGGGCTTTTAATCCTGGCCCTGACCGTGGTCAACTACTGGCTTGGTCTCAAAATCGGCAATCTACTCTCGGAACAGCCACAGAAGGCTAAGAACTGGCTCAGCGTAGGTCTGGTCTTCAACCTGGGTTGCCTTTGTTTCTACAAGTACACAAACTTTTTGTTACAGTCTTTCTTCTCCGCCATTACCTATGGTGGCAGCATCGCCCACATCAAAGCCCTGGAAACAGCTCAAAGCCCGGCTATCAATATCATTTTGCCTCTGGGCATTTCCTTCTTCACTTTTGAATTCATCCACTACATAGTGGATGTTTACCGTGGCAGCAAGCCGGTGAAAAGCCCACTGGATTTCGCGCTCTTTGCCTCTTTCTTCCCCTCGCAGATTGCCGGTCAGATCAAGCGCTGTCAAGACTTCATGCACCAGCTTGAAGAAAAGCCCACCCTGAAAGCGGAATACTTCAACGAAGGTCTCTTTCTCATTTTGCAGGGCTTCTTCAAGAAGATCGTCTTGGGCGATAACATCGGTCTTTTGGTCGGGCAGGGCTTTCACAATCTGCAAAACCTCTCCCTCTGTGATGCCTGGGTGACGGCCATCGGTTTCACCTTCCAGATTTTCTTTGACTTCTCCGGTTATACCGACATCGGCAGAGGCTCAGCCCTCTTGCTCGGCTACAAGGTTCCGGAAAACTTCAACCTGCCCTTCCTGGCTCACAACCTGACAAACTTCTGGCACCGCTGGCACATTTCGCTTTCCACCTGGCTGAGAGACTATCTCTTCATTCCGCTGGGAGGCTCACGCGGATCAGCCTGGCAAACCAGGCGCAACACCTTTTTGACCATGGTTCTGGGCGGTCTCTGGCACGGCGCCGACTGGACCTTTGTTATCTGGGGAATCTTGCACGGAGCAGGTCTCATCCTTTCCAAGGAATGGACGGACTTTGCCGCCCGCACAAGCTGGCTCAAACCCCTGCGTCAAACCAGGGTCTGGCACTGGTGCGGCGTCGCCTTCGTTTGTCTGTTCATCTGCCAGGTTTCCATATTTATGCGGGCACCCAATCTCGATCAGGCTCTCTGTCTGGTAGGTAAGTTCTTTGGTTTCGGCATAAACGGTATCACCGGCGATGTTTCCACGGCCCTTTTGCAATCCACGGTTGTCTATACGCTGCCGGTCTATTTGCTCTATGCCTGGCTGCACCAGCGCTCCCTCACCATGGCCAAAAACGGTGTGGCACTGCCGTCCCTAGCCCGCCTGGCCCAAAGCTGCTGGCAGTCATCTAAAGCCCTGAGACTGACAACCAGCGCCATGCTGGCTCTTTTCATATCGTGCATGGCACCCAGTCAGCTTTCCCCCTTCATTTACTTCCAGTTTTAGGTGCTTAAAAAATGAGTACAAGCACAGCTGAAAATCAAAATAGCAGCGCCAGCACTGCAGAAAAGCTCAGCGGCCAAGCCGTTGAGAACAAGCCCGTGAGCGCCCAGCCAGGCGGAGAAACACGGATGGGCAGAGGTTCCGGACGCGGCAAGCTGCGCTTTGCCCTGGAAATGATAGCCCTTCTGCCTCTTTCCATTCTGGCACTGGAAGGTCTGCTTGGTTTCATGGGCGTGGGTCAACAAGAGATTGTCAGGCCGGATCCTGAGCTAGGTTGCGTACACCTCCCGGGTAAACTGGTGACCTGGCGCATGGAAGGATACAGCCGCGAACACCTCAGTTCAGCAGGCTTGCGTGATGTGGAACACAGCATCAGCAAACCACCAGGCACCTACCGCATCGCCATCATGGGCGATTCAGCCGCCGAGGGCCTGCAGGTAGCCTTGAACGAAACCTATGCCCGCCGTCTGGAGCAGCTTCTAAATGACGACCTGCAAGCCGGAGGCTCTCTTGCAAAGAAACTGTTCATGCAAGAAATTCAGCATAATTTCGCACCAACTGCAGCCGCTGCCTCCCACTCTCAAGCAGGCGCCATCAAGCACTTTGAAGTCATAAACTTTGGCTGCTCCAGTTATTCAACCGGGCAGGAGCTTTTGCAGTTCAAGAAGGAAGTGGCTCAGTACAAGCCGGATCTGACCATAGTGATGATCTGCAAGGGCGACACCCTGGAAAACAATATCGATGTCACTCAGCGCGGCAAGGCAGAACCCAAGCCATATTTCTACCTTGATCAAACAGGCAAACTGGAACTCGATACCAGCATCTTGCAGGAAAACAAAGACAAACTCAGCCTCGATAGCCCCACCAACAAAGTGCTCAACTGGTTGAGAGCCAATAGCAACCTCTATGGCGCCGTCAATCGCACCAATTTCAACCTCTTCCTCTCCGATAAGGCCTATTTCCGCCTCACCCGTTTTGCACAAGACATGGGCAAGCGCCTGGCTACACAGAAGGAAGCAATAGCAGTACCGCTTTACGGCGTACAGAACAACCGCCAGGTCACCCTGGCCCTTATAAAAGAGTTTCAGAAGACAGCCCGGGCCGCCGGTAGTCAGTTTGCCATGACCCTCTTTCCCGACGTCACCGCCTCCGACAAAGACTGGGCCGACACCATCACCGCCATCAAAGCCCAGGCAAGCGCTGACAACTTCGGCGTGATAGACTTGCAACCGCCCTTTAGAAAAGATAAGAACCCATCAGGATTATTCCTGCAGTTTCACTTTTCCAAAGAGGGGCATGAATTAACGGCAAGGACAATCAAGGCATTTCTGGAGAATACTCCGGCAAAACCAACACCCTGAGGTAGCAGCGGTCGGCATCAAATGCACAGAGCAGTGCCGCGCCAAACTGTCTAAACCAAAGCCTAAACCGACGCAAAAGCGAACGCCGATAGAAAGCAGAAGGCACTCAAACAATGAGCGAACCACCCAGCGAGCAAGAACTGCGCGACCAGATCATTCACTATACCTGCCTGAAGAACTGCTACGGCAAGAAGGGTAACGCCGGTGCTTGCTGTACCATTCAAGACCGAGACTGGATCATCGGACCTATTACCGACCCGAAGGACTTTCTCAAGCGCCTCCGCAGCCACTTCGGACGAGACTTTCGCTACGACGAAGTCTTCATCGATTACAAAGAAGGGCACAAGCTCTTTCCCGATAAAGCCACCTGGCAAAATCCCAAGCACTATCCGGCTTTGAGAGTGCTTTTGGACCCGGAAGCTATTTACCCCTGCCCATTTCTCGGGGAACAGCGCCAGTGCACCATTCAGGAAATCAAGCCGAAGATCTGCTCAGACTACCTATGCGACCACCTCAAGTCAGTTATTAGCCAGACCCTGGGCGACGACAAGAAAGCACCCTCAGCCAAGTAAGATGCTCAGATAAAATAGCCCAAGCCGAAATACCCACCGGTTAAGGTAGAACAAGCAAGCGGCCAGTCAAAGATCAGGCGTGTGCGTATTCGCGCTGCTGATTCTGCTGCTGCAAGTGCGGGTTATTGGTAAATGCGTTATCGAAAGCTTTGGATAGCTCGGCCTGGCGGCTGGCGTCACCCATGACATTAGCTGCATAGTAAGCGGCGGCGTACTTGTCTCTCTCAGGATCTACAGCCATGTTGGCAGAATCTTTTTTGCTGTAGAGATTGGCGGCATCAAAGGATTTACCGTCCATTGCCTTTTCTCTCTCGGCTTTAGCGGCTTCATCAAGAGTGATCGAATCGCCCTTGCCGCCGAAGGCTCTTTGGACATCGTTATCGGCGCCGACTATAGTTTTTTCAACTTCACTGCCGACCAGAGAGTTATCTTTGACGCTCTTGCCAGCATCACTGATGGCATTGGACATTTTGCCGGACTCTACCGTCTTCATAACGTCGCTCATCAGATTGACGCGGGTATCATTACCTGCCCAATCGACATTCTGGGATTCGTGAGCCCTATCGCCGTGTTTCGGAATGTTGTCGTTTACTGCCATGGGGAGAGTCCTGGTAAATGCAACCTGGATAAAGATACCTCACTATTAGATGTGATCCGCCGGTCATTGTCAAGCAGATTTTATCTAAGCCAGCCCTCTCGGCAAAGCCCCACCGGTGCCGCAATACAGATGGAAAGCGCGGAAAATCAAGCGAAAAATTGAGCCAGGGCATCTATATACAGAAGCCCCACTTTGCAACCAGCGCCATTCACACTCCGAACCAACCTTTACCAAGTACGCCGACTGTTGACCATGGATTTTTATGACCATGTTATGTTCCTGCTCCATATTTACAGCCAGGTCACCCTCAATCCTCGTCGATAAACCTCTTCAAGTTCAAGCCAAAATGAGCCGGTCCGTAGAGAAAACCGACAAACAAAACCCCGAAACCAAAACCAATAAAATGAACACTCCCACCCGAGATTTCGACAACGCTTCCATCGCCGCAGCGCCGCGCGAGGCAGAGCTGGCACCAGAAACCAAGTTAAACCTGGCCGCTATCTGGCAGGATGGAAATCCAGGCTTGCCCTCGGCACGAAACTCTTTCAATGAAAATCCAGAGCAGAATATGGATGGACTGATCAGGCGCAATCTGCTCAGTAATCTGCAACTGGTGGACTTCGAGACAAGCACGCTCAACGAGGCGCCCCATCAGGCAGCACCAGAAAGCGCCGCTGAGAATAGTGAAAGCACCGCTCTCGAACAGAGAGACGAATCTACCCGCAGATTGCAGGAGCAGTTTGGAGTAACAATTTCCTACGGTCAAGAAGTGGCCGTAAGTTTACCGGTCGGCGGGGCAGAAAGAACACTGCTCACCCTTCCGGCAGACACTCCGCCTGCAGAAATTGAAAGGCGACTTGCCCAACTGAGAGAAAACCAGATACGGCATATCGAAAGCAACTTTGCAGTGGACATTCTGCCGGCAGGCAGCCAGGTAATCATTCCTCAAAGCGAAACAGAATCATCTAATTACCACACCCGCGCACCAGGCTTTGATGAACTAGCTGGTCTGGAAGCGGCGCTGATGCGTTCTCAGCCCACCAGCCTGGCCATAAATGCCGACAGAATTCCCGTCAGCTTCATGCAAGAAAGCGGCAGAGGCAACACACGCGCCAGCTACCTGCCCGAACCAATGGGTGGACCAGCCATTCATGTCTGGCCTGCATCCATGAGATTTCCAGCCACCCAGAGCGACGACACGAGAAATCCTGAAAACATCGACCGCCAGAGGGGTCTAATTCGAGGCTCCCTGGAGGAAATCATCACCCACGAATACGGACACAGGCTGGCTGATGACCTGGATATCCTCTCACAGGAGAATTCAGACATCGCCAGAGAGCTTGGCTTCCATCGCCTGCCCTCACCTGCTGCAAACGCAGGTTCAGGCGCAGAAAGAGAACGATGGTCTTTGATAGGCAGAGATGGTTATTACTACGAGCAATATGCCGACGGCTGGCACAGAGTGGATTCCCAGGGCACCTCTATAGATGAAAACGGCCAGTCAACCGACCCCAAGGGCGCATTTAGAGTTGCACCCGAAAACCTGGCAGAGCACGTCGCTGTAGCTCCCTCCAGTCATTACACAACCAATCCCAACGAAGTATTTGCCGAAGGGGTTACCTATTACAGGCTGAACCAATCGGAACGAGCTTCATTCTTGCAGCGCTCGCCTGAACTTTATCGGGTCATCCAGAGATACGACCAGATGGAACTGGATCGGGCTTATGGTACGAACCCGGACGGAAGTTCGCGCTACCTGAGAAGACCAGACGGCACGATTGTCGAGAACAGCGAAAGCTCAAGGCGGCTCATTGCCGAGTTTGAGGGCTCTGCCACGAGACCCTGAGCCAACCGGCACCTATCGCTCAATTAATCACGCATCTTTCTAGGAGCCCTCTTCAAGGCCGCTACAAGGCTCTGGCTCAAGCCGACACGCTGCAGTTCTTCAAACTCTACGGTGGTGACACAGTCGTACTTGGCACCATAGCTCACCAGTTGATGATCTAAGAGCCCCAGGAAGCGCCGCCCTTTGAAGCTGTTGGCGCCTACCTGCAAGAAAACCACAGTTACATCCCCAGGCCCCTTCATCTTGCGCGTAGCATCCACAAGGATATCGGCCACCAGCCTTGGCTCGGTCATAGGCACCGGCACACCATCAGTGATTACGGCCAGCAAAACCGGCTTGCGCCCGCTGCTTTTGCCGCCAAAATGCTTGTCCAACCTTTCTTTAAGTGGTCGCGACAATTTAGTGCCACGGCTCAAACTGCCGGTCTGAAAGACTCTGGCAACGTCTGAGGCAGTAGCTCCCTCCCAAACGTCATAACCGGAGGCAAATGTAGTCAGAGTCAAACCGCCCGGAACATAGGCCGATAAGCCGTCAGCCAGCCCCCGCGCCTGCTGTCCGCACCACTGCCAGCGGGACAGCCCGCCCGGGCAATCTCTCTTACCCATGGAATTGGAACTATCGATGATCACTTCTACGTCAAAGTTTGCAAGCAGCTCAAGCTCAGCCTTTCCCTTCAGGCGAGAGGACGGCAAAGTATCAAAAGCAGCCTTCTGGTCGGCGCTGAACAACCCGGCAGCAACAGTCGGGTCAATGCTTTGGGCCTGACCGCGCAGCGGCGACTGGGACGCACTCTTTGCCTCAGAGCCCAAGCCGCTTTCATTAATACGGCCGTTCAACCCCTCTCGGGAGGCCCGCTTGCGTCCGGAGAGGGAACCTTCGCCCCGACTTTCTACGGAAAGCTGAAAGGGCTCCCGGCGCAGTCTTAGCTTGCCCGTTGCCTCCTGATTAGCACCTGGAGCGGACAGATCAGTGGGACCCGATTGAGCCTGTACCGCTAATGTGCAATTAGGAAGAGCGGCAACTGCCAGGCCAGCCACAAGCAAGGTCGACACGGCCTTTCTAAAGCACGAATTTAGCTTGTTCAACTGCACCTGCCTTACCGTTTGGAACCTACAGGATCTAATACGTAAGCCAGGGTCAAAAAGTTCAATGGGCGGTTGTTATTTTATCTACCAAAAAATTACGGACTGACTGCCCTGAGCTATTTTAAGCTCGGCGCAGGCAAAAGCTCACCGATAGTTTTGATGGAATAGCCGTTTTCTTCTCTCACGACAATTTGCAGATCAGGTCCGAACTCACTGAGGAACTGCCGACACAGCCCGCAAGGATAACAGCGGTAGTCGGTGGCACAGGCCACGGCGCAAGCTATGAAAGAATCAGCACCTTCCGAAACGGCTTTGACAATGGCTGTGCGCTCGGCACAAATACCCGAGCCGATGTTCTTGTTCTCGACATTGCAGCCGGTGAAGATACGCCCGTCTGAAGCCAACACCGCTGCTCCCACCTTGTAGCGGGAGTAAGGTGCATAAGCCCTGTCGGCAGCCGAGACCGCCAATTCAATGAGCCTTTCATATTCAATTTTCACTGGTGCCAAAACAAACCTCTACTTTGCTAAAACGGCTGCTGGGTACCGGCAAGCATGGCTCGCGCCGCATCCGGACTGATTTCAGGCTTTTTGCCTGCCGGGCTGTGCTTCGGCACCACGCTGCCGGAATAGGTAGGCTGTCTAACCGGCGCAGCCGAAGTTTTATAGGTACCGTTCAATGGCTTGCCGGTGTCGGCGGCCACAACTACGCCAAACTCACTGAGCCCATTCAAAGCCCTTTGTTCGGCTTGCGAATCGCCAGCCTGCCTGGACAGTGATAGAGCAGTACGATAATGATCCATGGCGCCGTTTACATCGGACAGGCGGCGCAATATGGAGGCGTATATGAGATGAGCCTGTCGATCATTTGGATTGTCTTGCAGATGCTCGGTAAGAAGTTGACAGGCCGTGTCGATGCGACTGCCGCCGCTGGCAAGCAGAAGCCTGGCTTTCTCAAGGCGATAGGTGTCGGCCAGAGCCATGTCCTGCAAAGAAGGTGCGGGCAGGTCGTCTCCGACGTAGTTAACCTCGATTTGGTTGACATCAAAACTGTTGACAGGTTCAGTTATGCTCAATGAAGCATGGGGTGAGAATCTATAAACATCGACTGGATGCGAATTACGATCGAAGTAGCGTCTCTCGGGCTGCCCGAGGCGACGGCGAACCTCAGCCAGAGTCAAGCCGGAAGACTTGAGGTGACAGACAAGCTGACGGTGAGAGCAGGTGCGCGGTGGCACACCATAGGCAGTGGCAGCAACAGTATCACTATCAACAAAATCGTAACTCGTTCCAGGCTCTACAAGCCGAGAATAATGCATATTGAGGCGTCCCATGATGTTGCGCCCACGATCGTCGGCTCCCCCAAGAATACGTCTTAGATAAGCACCCTCAAGCAATTCAGGGCGACGAGCAAAATCAATCATGAGGGAAAAGACGGCATCGCCGGAAGTTTTTGCCGGCAATACCTTCATGGGCGCAGCTTCAACCACCGCTGCAAGCGACAAACAGAGAGCCGAAGCCATGGCCAACCCGACGGCTATCTTTCTCTTTTCAGGCTCCGGTGGGAAGATTCGCGCCTTCATAAGCACCTCGAAGTCACATGATTATACAGAAGACAAGGGGCTGAAGGCAACTTCAATCAAAAATGGGATACACTTCTCCCTGGAAAGGGGTGATGGCATGGCCAGGACCATAGTAATTTTCTTGATTTTCTTGGTTGGTGCCGGCATATTTTGCCAGGTGCTCATCTCGAAGGGACTGATGGAAGACCCCTTCAAAGGAAACCTGGACAGCAACGTTATCGATGCAGAAAGTCTGGAGAAAGTACCATTAGAACCCTTCATTTTGCCGGGCAGTCAGAGCAAAGCATCCTTCCCCGGCAAACCTCACCGTGCCAGCAACGATCGAAAGCTCTTCCCGGCTTACGCTGAGTTCGGTCAGACCTATTTTCTGGCCGACAAAACCAGACAGTTTTCCATGGCTGAATTTGCGCTCCCCTCTTTCGATCTAAGCGCTCAGCCAGACGGCGGCGATAACGGCTTACCAACTGCCGAATCAATCGGCAATGTCTTCGGCGGCACCCTGGTCAGCGAGCGCGGCGCCATTGGTCGCGACAGCGTAGCATCGGCTGCTTCCGCCGCTGCCGATGCGCGTCTGGTAGAAACAGCTCTGGCCCAATTTACCGAAAGATGGGTGCGAGAGCATGCCTCATCCCTGGACGGTAAGAAGGTAATCTGCAAAAACCGCATCTTTTACGGTCGTGAAATAACCGGCACCATGAAAGACCAGGTACAAAAATACAAGTTGAGAGTTTTTTGCAATTTCAATCGAACCTCCATGGTCATGGCAGCCGTTATCGGCAGCGACAAAGATATTAAGTCACCCATCACACAGAAGTTTCTCGATTCCATTGAACTCTGGTAGCTCCGTCGCTTGAGTTTTCCGGGTATAAATTCAAGGTCTACCGTAAGAGCGAGCTGCGCGATGAAACAACAAGAGGGCAACAGCCCCGACATGTTCAATATTTCGGATGGTTCCCCCCAGGTTATTGACCTGGCACAAGAGCACATAGAAACTTTCATCGGAGAAATCGATGTTGTTTTGCATGAAACAGTCTCCGATCATCTGCACGTGGATGTTCATGTAATTCCGGCCACGGAAGATCGCCCTTTTCTCACCCTGGTTACCACCGGTATGAGCGATCTGCCCATGAATGTGCCGGAAGAGCTGGATGAATACAAATACGCAGAACTGCTCATCTGCTTGCCGCCTGACTGGCCATTGTCCATGGAAGCCTTTCAGGACGAAAAAAACTACTGGCCGGTGCGCTGGCTAAAGACCCTGGCTCGCTATCCCTACAATGCCGATACCTGGCTGGGCATGAATCATACAATTCCCCTGGGCGACCCACCGGAGCCTGTCTGCCAGGGCTCTGAGATGATCGGATTCATGCTGGTTCCGCCGATGTTTTTTGACGAGGAATTTTGTGAACTGAAGGTCTCCGACGAAAAAACAGTTCACTTCTATCAACTGCTGCCTCTGCACGCCGACGAAATGAACCTGAAAGTGGAGCAGGGTGCCGACGCTCTCTGGGAAAAATTCGAAAACAATGTGCCAATAGGCGATTTGCTCGATCCCAACCGCAAGAGCGCCTGTGCTTGACATCCGGACTAGCGAAAGGTATTCAAGCTAGCGAAGTTCAACTAGCCTCTTATAACTTGCTTCATCGACTAAATACTCGTTCATAAACTCTTCTTTGATTCATCGTTCTCTTTACTGGCACAGTTCAGAACCATTAGGGATCTTGGTGTAACTAAATTACTTTTCTTACTTGAGAGCCCTTTCGAACCGATAGCCACCCCCGCTCCAATCCCATCCTCGACTGTTCCGAGACTGTCAGCACCACTGACTCTTCTTGGCTGGATGATATTGCCCCGGAAACGCCAATCCAACGATAGAGCCCTCAAATCAACCGCGTACGACGCTCCTGTGACGTCGACGCCTAACAACGTGAGGTGTGTATGGCACAAAAACTCAATCTTAAGTGTTTCGCCGAGCAGCGCGATCTGATCACCCCCAACGGCAAGTTGGCCGTGCTCTGCATCGACATGGACGGAACCACCATCGAATGTCAGCCGTATTTCGACGAAGCCTTCGAGGAGTTCGCCCTGCTCATGAGTCTTCTGGGTGTTCCCCATGAAGAGTCGACCAACGCTCTCAAGCGTATTTACTACGGCAGCATGCCGCATCGTGGTTTCGAACGCCATCGCTTCCCGGAAGCCCTGGTCGAGACCTACGAAGACCTGCGCAAGCGCTTCAACCTGACCCAGGTTCCCGACCAGCAGGCCGAGCATTTCCGCTCGCTGCTGAAGGGCATCGGCTCTGCGCCGTTCTTCCGTCGCCCCAAGCTCTTCACCGACTGCATCCAGGTGCTCACCCAAGCTCATGAGCGCTTCCTGCTTGTGGCGGTGACCGTGGGCGACTACGAAGCTCAGCTCTTCAAGATCCGCCAGAGCGGTCTGGAGAAGCTTTTCGACGATCGCATCATCACCCTGACCGAGGGCAAGGACAAGCTGGTCGCACAGCTCATCGAAGACTACAACATCGACCCGGAATACTCTGCCTTCATCGGCAACAGTGTTCGCTCGGACGGTGTCTGCCTGAACGTGATGAACTTCATCCACGTTCCCTTCGAGACCTCGCTTTCCAAGGACGGCGACAAGCTTCCCGAAAACACCGGCTTCAAGGTGTTCAAGGTGGCGAACTGGCGCGACGCGCAGGAGAACGCCATCAACCGCCTGATCCGTCAGCGGGACATGGCACTCTCCGGCATCGGCACCACCGGTGGTACCTGCGGCGCCAGCCGTCCGGCCCGCCGCAAGCCGCGCGCCACCTCCGGCAAGAAGAGCTGAAGCCAGTCTTCGGCAAACGCCGGACATGAAGGCTCTCGGTAGACAACCCCCTCACCGGGGTTGTCTGCCCGGCCGACTTTTCTCCAAACTATCCTGCGCCGGTCCGGCCCTTGCTCTCAAGCAAGCGGTCGGAAACTCCGGCGCCAACAAGAATCTGTAGGAGCAAAATCATGATGCACCCTCTCAAGGTGTTTCTTTTCTTCGTCGTTGCTTCGGCGGTCACCATGACCCTGGGGCTGGGCGTCTCTCTGGGCGGTAGCCTGGCTCAGGCTGCTTTCGTCGCTGTCGCCTCCTCGGCGATGGTGGGACTGTTCGCCCTGGGCGGCGGCATGGGCATCACCATCTACAGCCGTTCCCTCTTCGGTCTCATGCAGACCGGCAGAGTGATCCAGTGGCCGGCCTTCATTCTGTCCACCTGGGCAGGTCTGAGCGCCGCCGCCTGGGTTTTCAACACGCTTCTCGGCACGGCACTGGCAGTTTCCAGCGGGCTTTTCGCTTCGCTGGCTATCTTTGCCATGGCTTTCGGCTGGGGCTACCTGCGTGGCGAAATTCCCTGGAAGGGACGTACCTGGATGCCGGTCAAGATGCCCAACCGCAAGTAATCAGCCACTGCCGTCTTCGGCAAGTCGCTGCGGCTCCCTTGCCATTGCGCCTGTGCTGAAGTCGGCCCATCGCTTTAGTTGCACTTGGGGGTCTTTCGAGACCCTCAAGTGCAACATTATTCCGGCCGCCACCTTCACCTTTTCCGCACGAGGTGCACAATGAAGGCATTCTTTCTCTCCCTGGGCGCTATTGGCGTTCTTCTCTACTTTCTCATCTGGGGCGCCATCGCCTTTGCCGTCGTCTACACCTGGTTCACCGGTGTGATGTTCGGCTTCTCCAAGGGCATCATCATCGGTCTGGTCTCGCTCTTGCCGCCGGTCGGCTTCATCGAGGGCATTCTGGTGCTGCTCGGTGTGCTCACCTGAGTCGTCACCAACTGACACGAGGGACCGACCGGCACTGAGGTCTGAGACCACTGGTCGGCAATAATCCCCCGGGAGTTCTTCTGCAGGAAGAAGGGAAGGCGACTTCCTTTCTTCCTTTTTTTGCTTTTTGGTCCCCAACCTGTCGGCGCAAAAGCGCCCTTCAAGAGGAGATTGTTTTCCTGAAGACCTGCCAAAATTTCGCCAAATCTTCGGGACTTTTTTAGCTTTAAGGCCTTTTTCCACGGCTTTTTGCACTTTAAGTACTTTTTGCTATTTTGGCACTTTAAGAAATATGTCTCCAACAGAGGTCGTTAAACCCGCATAGAACGGCACTTCTTCCCCGACCGGAGCAGCCCTGAGAGAGCAGCGCTACGGTACAAATGAGCGCCGACACATTCACCTGACAACTATCTAAATTGAGTTATCGCGCCGCTCTTTGTTAAGCAGAGGTATATCTCTTTTCGTTCTTTTTGAAGAAGTCTCAAACATAGTCTCGCACCACATCTAAACGGCACAGCAAGTCAAAAGCAGCTTGCCGTAGTCGACCAAGAAGCATTCGCCCACCGCCGATTCTCAATCGAGAGTGGAGCCCCGAGCGGCTTCTCAATCTTTCTGCACGTAAACAACGGAGCCCTAAATGTACATAATCGACGACCGAATCAGGCAACTGGTTCAAGAAATTGAAAACTGTTCGCCCCAGAGCGCCCAACTCAAGGCTGAGCTGGTTCGAGCCCTGCAGGTCAACTGTGCCAAGCCGGAAGTGCAGGCTCGCTACGAAGCCTACAGACAGACCAGTCACACCGCCGCCCTCGACCTGCCGCCCATGCCCCTGGACGATAATGGCTACCTGAAAGGCTTTGACCCACTCACCCAGGAAGCGGAATTCATTCAGTTCTGGCAGACCTACGGCATTGTCGTAAGCAAGAGCGTGGTCAGTGCGGCTCTGTGCGAGAGGGTCATTGCCCGCATGCAGGAAGTCTGCCTGCAGCTTTCCGAGGGTAAGTTCAGTCTGGACAACAGCACAGACAATGACCACGCCCACCTGCCCGTGGATGCAACCGGCGTAGCCATCATGACCCGGGGCTTCTTCGAGCTGTATCACGATGATGCCATCGCGGCTCTCAGGCAGGCGCTCAGGGTCTATCTGCATCACGTGCTACTCTGGGGGCGCGCCGATCTCTGGACCACCTTCGACCGGCTCGGCATCAAACGTCCCGGGCAGGAAGGAGCCGAAGCTCTACCCCTGCACGTAGACCAGAATCCCAATGTGCACCCCCATTTCCGCACCGTCCAGGGCGTGCTGGCCCTGCGTGACTGCCCGGCCGAACGCGGCACCTTTGTGGGTGTACCCGGCTCCCCCAGGCACTTTCATGCCTACGGGGAAATGGCCAAAAACCAGGGCGAGTATGTGGAACTGGACCCCAACCACCCGCATTACGAGGCGCTGAGCCAGGCTGCACAGCTCTGCCCGCTCGCCCAGGGTGATCTGATTTCATGGGATAGCCGCACCACTCACGCCAATAGCGCCAACCTCTCCAATGAGACGCGCTACGTGGCTTACATCTGCGCCGGTCCCGCCGCCGAAGACAACCAGGAGGCCGTCGCCGCTCGCGCCGAAGCCCTGCAAACAGGCATCGGCAAGAACGTGCGCGACGCTCTCATGCACGCTTCCAAGCCGCCTCGTTTTACCGACCCGGAGCGGCTCCAAGCCGTGCGCCAGGTTGAAACCCTCACCTTCTTGGGGAACCTGCTCTATGGAAAAACCCGCTACGACAGCCTCTAAGGCAAGACTTCTACTCAACGCCGAGCCCTTCGGCTTCGGCCCCACTGCGGCTATTGCCGAGTGTTTCCTTCATCTGCGCCCGCTCTTCCAAACCATCGGCTACCTGGGCAAGGGTCACACCCTCGACCTGCAGAAGCCCCTGCCCTACGACCGCATCCACGACCTGGCCAGGGAGGAAAGCCCGGAAGCAGTCTTTGCCAACTACGACATCTTCTTCACCGCCCTTGATTTCGAGATGGCCGGGAAGGCTCTCGCCCAAGGGCTCACGGTCATCATCTATGACCCGCTCACCTGGTACTGGCGTGAAATTCCCGATGTAGTGAAAGACTGCCATCTCTACCTGAGCCAGAACTTCCTGGGCGTGCAGGAGAGACTGGACGCCTGCCGTCAAGCCTTCCCCGCCGCCACGGTAGCAGTACCGCCCCTGGTGCCGGCTCAGCCGAGCGAGAACACCGAAGCTGAGGTTGCCGCAAAAAGCTCACGCACCGGAAAGCCGCTTGTGCTGCTCAACCTGGGCGGACTGGCCAACCCCTACTGGAGCGATAGCGAGACCCTCGACTATGCCCGCCTGGTGATTACAACCGTGGCCAGAAGCGGCATCGCCACAGGCAAAGACCTGGTCATTGCCGGCAATTCCCGCATCGAATCGGAATTCATGGGAGCCGGTGCCCGCACCTATAGCAAGTCACAACTGCAAGAGGTGATGCGGCAGGCCGATCTGGCCCTGATGACACCTGGTCTGGGCAACATCTACGACGCCGCCCGCTTCAACTTGCCCACCATCTGGCTGCCCCCGGCTAACGACAGCCAGGGCCAACAGCTCGACTTGCTCAGGCAGGCGGGTATGGACGATGCGCACCTGGACTGGTCAAGCTTCATCCAGGAAGCAGATGGTAAGCCGCTTGCCATCGACTACCGCCACGACCAAGAGGCCCTGCTGCAGGAGCTGGCAGGGCTGACCACACGTGTTTGCAGAAGCGAGCAGCTCCTGGAAAACTTTGCTTCAGCCATGGCTGAAGCCGCCTCCCGCCTCACGGACAAGTGCGCCTGCGCCGACTTGATCGCAAAGTTCGGAAGCGGCGGGGCTGCTCACGTCGCCGAAGAAATCCTGCAACTGGCTCGAAAAAAGCATCCGTAAGCAGGATTCAGCGCTAGTAACTGCAAACTTGCTCTATTGCAACCTTACCACAGGACTGTTTATGAAAACCCAAGCTAAAAAACGCGAAGGGCAGCAAGGTGCCCACAGTTGCATAATGCTCCTGCCCGGTGATCTCACGGTAAAAGTGGAAACCCCGGTAGCGGTCTTCCAGCAGCCTGAGATGCAGATGATCGCCCACAACTATCTGCCCGGTCTGCAAATCCGCATACCGGCGGACGAGGCGCAAGACCAGGCGCACAGCAATGTGACGCTCACTGTCACCTGGGTGGAATCACCCTCGCCCTCCCTGCGAGTCACCCGCCGTCACATCACCCTCTTCGATCGCTTTCAGGGACAGGCATCCTGTCTGGATCTGATCAACTTGATCTACTCGGCCTGCCGTCTGCTCTGGCATGAGCAGGGCATCTACAGCCTGCACAGTGCCTGCCTGAGTAACGCCGACCGGGAAGGCGGCGCCGCCACCCTCCTCGTCGGCCACTCCGGCACAGGTAAGACCAGCCTGGCGCTGGAGCTTGCCCGCCGTAGCGGCAAGATTTTCTCGGGCAACCGAACCCTGGTGGCCATACGCGACGGCAGACTGGTGGCCCTGGCCGGCACCCGCACCATGACACGCAGTCGCCAGACGGAGGAGCAGTTTGAATCAGCCGCTCCTCCTGCTTCCGAAGTAAGCGCCGTCTGTGCCCGGGCGCCCACCGACTACTTAGAGCGGCGCGCCTACAGCCTGGCCCCGGATGCCTACGAGAGTCGCACCCAGGTCACAATCGCCACCATCGCACTGGCCCGCCTCAACGACGGCGCCGCCCAGATTGAAGAGCTGGAGAGCCTCAGCGCCCTGCACCGGCTCTTCCCCTACTTCACCGATGCCTTCGGTGCCGACACCGTGCTCTCTGGCGGAGCCCTCGTCTTCGTGGGCAGCACAGGCTCGGCCCTCATGAAAGCCCAACGTGCTAAGCTGTCGAACGATCTGGCCGGGGCCCTGAAGAGCTGCCGCTGCCTGGCTGTAAGCGGCAGTCTGCACTTCGTGGCAAGCGCCCTCTGTGGAAAACTCTAGACCGGGAGTCATCTATGAAATCCAAGCACAATGAGGCGGAGGCAGAACTCTGCCCACGCCGCAAAATTGTCTGGGGGGTGTGCGGCATCGGTAACGGCCACACCTTTCGCCAGCTTCCTCTCATCGAGCATTTCAGCCGCAGTTGCACTGTGGTCATTCTTGCCTACGGGGAAAGCCTCAAGTTTTACCAGGGTCGCTTTGCCGGTCACAGGCATGTCTATGTGCTACCGGTGGTGGTGCCCTTCTATGTCGGCTCTCGTCAGGGTCTCGATTTCGAAGCCACCGCCAACCTGGAAGCCAACAAAACCCTGGACCTCTCGCTCAACCTCAAGACCCTGGCAAGAGTGCAAGAACTGGTCGGCAAGCCGGATCTGGTCGTGAGCGACTACGAGCCGGTCAGTGCACAGTATGCCTATGGTACGGGTGCACCGCTGGTGACCATCGACCAGCAGAGCAAGTATCTGCGGGAAAGCTTTCCTGAAGAGCTTGACGGACACTACTACGCCGACGAGATCGCCCGCCTCAAGCTCTTCTTCCCGGCTGCCCAAGACCGCCTGGCCGTCTCCTTCTTCGATGTGGCTGAGCCGCTTCCGGCTGCGGGTGACTCCAATCAATCCCAACTTGGCTCCCAGGTGAAAATCTTGCCGCCGGTGATCAAAGCCTCAGTGGAAGCCGTCAAGGAAAGACGCAGCCGGAACGAGTGCGAGTCTGCCGCCAAGGGGCTTTCGCTTTTGGTCTACGCCTCATCCCAGAAAGACTTCCCCCAGGCCATTCCGGACATGCTCGCCCAGCTCGCCCTTCTGCCTGAGGTACAGTTCCAGGTTTTCCTGCCGGCAAAGGACGCACAACCTTTGCAGGCAGCATCAGGCTTTGCCAATGTGCAAATTTACCAGCACGGCGATACCGCCTTCGATACGGTGTTGGCGTCGGCTGACGGCATCGTCACCACCGCCGGCCACACCCTGCTCTCGGAAGCCATGTACCTGGGGCTGCCGGCCTATGTGATACCGCTTGCGGTGTATGAGCAGGTGATGAACGCCGAGGTGATCCGGGCGAACGGCTTCGGGCTCCAGGATAGAACGGTGAACGCCAAGAGCCTGCGCCGGTTCGTGCAAGAGCTTCCGCAAATGGCCCAAGCCATTGCCTCAGACAAGAAGGTGCTTTTGCGTGGCTCGGGACTTGAGCCGTTGCTGCAATGCCTTGAAAGTCACTTGCAGGCAAAGGTGGAGTAACATCCGCTAGCGCTCTCGCTCCAGCGCCCGCACTCAGAACGGATACAGCTTCAGCCTTGTTTGTGCTGGAGCTGTATCCGTTTCTCTTTCACCGCATCTATTCATGCATATAGTTGTTAAGAGATGGTTTTCCTTGTTTTCGGCTCCTTTTCTACCTTTAACAGCCTGAGGGGGTCGCAAAAGTCGGGTCTGTTTTTCAAGAAACGCCAGAAATTCGATGTTTTGAGCAAT
>JACRFZ010000042.1 GCA_016212515.1 Candidatus Melainabacteria bacterium | reverse complement strand
TCTGGTCTGCCTTGTCAACAACAAACCGGCGGCCCTTATCACCGAATTGCCCGAGAAAGAAGACGAACACTTCCAGGTTGTGCCTTACTCCCTGCACGCCCTCAAGCATGCCTTCAATAACGGTCTCAAGTTCAAAGACTTCAAAGTCCCCAAAGAAAACCTGCTCGTTCCCACAGCCGGTGACGGCTTGACCGTGGCCTACCACGGACTGAATATGGGACGACTGGCATTGTGCGCCACAGCCGCCGGTGTCATGAGAATCATGCTGGCCAACATGTTGCCCTGGGCCAAGTTCAGACAAACCTACGGTCAGGCCATTGAAACCAGAGAACTGGTCAAGCGCCGTATAGCCCGAGCAGCGGCCTTGATTGTCGGTGCCGAAGCTCTGGTTGCCTGGGGTTCCTGGTTGCTTGACCAGGGTTTCCGCGGCGAACTGGAATGCATCATCGCCAAAATCTTTGGTTCTGAGGCAGAGAAAGAATGCGCCATCGAGCTTTTCATGAAAACCCACGGCGGCCGGTCGTTTCTCTCGGGCCACCTCCTGGGCGACAACATTCATGACTTCCTGGCCCCTTGCATTTACGAAGGCGAAGGAGAAATGCTGGGCATGGCCTTCTTCAAGTCGCTGGCCAAACAACATGGCGTAGCCTACTTCGAGCCCATCGGCAAAAAAGTTGCACAAGCCGGTATCAAGGTTTTCAATCCTTTCAACCCTGCCCATGCCTTTGCCTTGCGCAACGAGTTAATCCCCTATTCCATGTGGTGGATTGGCAAGCAGTTGGAAGGCGTAGATCAGCACGAAGTACCGGGCATGGACGCCGACCTCAAGGCCCATGTGGACTACGCCCTGGAGTTCCTCTCCGAGTCTCCTCTTGAGCTTTCACAGAACATGGTCAAGCACCAGCTCAAACTGGCAGACAGACAGTGCCGCATCGCCGAGATGTCCTCGCGCATTCAAGATGCCGTGATCATCCTGGTCACAAGCCTTTATGCACACGCCGAGCAAAATCCTACTTTGATTGCCGCCGCCGACATACTCTGTCAGGACTTGAGACGGAAGCTAACCGGCGAAAGACCTTCCGACAGCTATTTCAAAGCCGCCGGCAAACTGGCCGACATGGTAGTAGCCGGGCAGTTCCCCGGTCTTTCGGAAGTTGAGACTGAAGAGATACTCTTCAAATACTAGAACTTACAAGTCTAGTTCCACCAATACCGGAGCGTGATCAGAGGGCTTCTCAAGTTTGCGCGGACTTTTGTCGATCCAGGCTCGCTTGAGAAAAGGAAGCAGCGACTTAGAAAGCAATATGTGGTCGATTCTCAGCCCCATATTGCGGCGAAAAGCCATCTGCCTGTAATCCCACCAGGAAAACACTCCGCCCTCCTCGTGCAGGTGCCTGAAGCTGTCTGTGAAGCCCAGAGACAGAAGGCGTTGAAAACACTGCCTTTCCCGCTCCGAAACTAAAACCTGCCCTTCCCACTGGGCCGGGTCATGCACATCCTTGTCTTCAGGGGCGATATTGAAATCACCCATAATGAGCAAGTGCTCACCACTCTCTTGCGCTTTATCTACATAGGTTAGAAGCGCATCGAACCACTTGAGCTTGTATTCATACTTATCTGAATCTACCTGGGAGCCGTTCGGCACATAGAGATTGAGAATGCGCAATTTCGCCTCAGGCAAAAGCACGTCAATAAGCCGACTTTGCAAAGGTTCCGGCGCACCAGGCAAGACATCTGCCACCAAGCGGCATGAAGTCTCTTTTTGAGAAACCAGGGCCACACCGTTATAGGTTTTCTCACCCTTGATTAGACAACTATAGCCGGCCTCCGAAAATTCGGTGTACGGAAATTTATCATCGGTAGTCTTTAACTCCTGCAAGCCCAGATGGTCTACCTTTGACTCCTTCAAATAGTTCAAAACATGGGGCAAACGAACGGCAATGGAGTTGACATTCCAACTGGCGATGAGCATCACTTTTTCCCTCTTCCGACAACCTTATCAATGATGCAATGTATCGTACCGTTTTACCAAGCCTTGACTTTTTAAAACCAAGAGCAAACACCCTGACAGTTCAAATCCTGTAGAAAACTCACACGTCTGGGCAGTCTGCCCAATCTCTGGCTCCAAACGCGCAGGCCATGCCGTTTTAAGAGCTGAAGAAAGGGCTATTACGCCCGTCTCGAAAAACGCATATACAGTAGTGGTATCACCACTGATACTATTTAATGATAAGTAGATGCCGTCCGGCTTACGTCTAGGACATAACATGCATATCGCTTATTTCGCCGATCAAAAGCCTGTCACCTCTGTACCAGATAAAACGCTAAATATCGTATTACAACTGGCTGCACAAGCCACTTTCGGCAGAAGCACCGGGCAAAATGCGCCAAACAATCGGAATCTCTAGCACAATTTTTTAGAAGTTCAAGAGCAGGATATGTCCTTTGTCCACCCTAGTATCTATACGGATTTTAGGCTGATCCCCCTTGAGTCTTACCTGGTCAAGGATTGCGACTTTCCAAAAAACCTTTTAAGTGTATTTCTAGGAACTTGGGTATTTATGCCCCTTTTAGACCTTTACGATATCGACTTTCATGTGTAAATTGAATAGCCGTTGAAGGTGGTTGATAAATCCACTCGCCACCCAAAAAGCGGTTACCTATCGTAAAGAACCGTTGATAAAGTTCCCTCTCACAAAGCGTGTGGCTTTGAAAGAGGCGAATTTCGTCACCCCAAAACGTCTCCATGAGGAATCGAATATGCCCAAGAAGGTCTTGATTGCACTACCCCCTGCTATGCTCGAACAAGTCGATTTTATTGCCCAGTGCGAGCACCGCACCCGCTCAGATCTGATACGCGAAGCTCTGCGTAGATATCTGGACAACTTCAGAAGACAGCAGGGAGGCACTCACCTTTCCGTCAGCACCATGGAAATGTCCGATTCCTTCCAGGCCGCACCCGTAGCCGGCAGCACCAGCGGTTCTTCCACATAAGACTTGGCAAAGCGGAAACGAAAACCAACCTTAAGAAAACAGTCGCCCGGCCGGGCGGCTGTTTTTCTTTGTAGAGCGACAAGTAGAAGGCTCAGGGATTATGACTTTACACAACATCAAAGAAGAAGAGATCGTCAAGCAGATTGTCTCTTGCCTTGACGCCAATCAAGCGCTCACCGTCAAAATCCACGAGGTGATCGAACGCTTCTCGGAAAAGCGCGTCACACTGGAAGAAAAGATGATTCGTAGCTATTTCCATGAGATGGCTGCCGTACTCTTTGTCATAAATGCAACAGTGCACAGACAGATGTCTCAAATCTATACAAGTGCAGGAAAACAAAACGCCAGGAAAGAGCCCTCTGCCCCCCGGCAAGACGCCGGAAGAATAAAGGAGATAGAAGAGGGGCTAACGGAACTTGCCACCGCTCTAGAGGACCTCAGGGGCTTACAAGAGAAGATCTCGGTTCAACTGGCAGATTTGCTGAAAGTACTGGCATACAACCTGAATTTCATGGAGCAATATTTTGAGTACGGCTTCTACACCAGAATCAATAACGACGACAACTGTCTGGAAGCCCTGAAGCTTCTAGAAAGACGTCTCACCGGCGAAAGTTGAAAAATTAGCCGTCCAGGTTGCCGCTCTTGCGCAATGCCTTCTCGGCTTTCTGCCTCACCTGCACGTCGCTGTCGCAAAGGGCTTCCGTTAAGAGCGTCTCCACCTGCTTGAGGTTTTCCTGGCGCACGTCGTCAAGTTCCTTAGCCAGCTTCTCGTGTACCCGCGGCAACATCTTAGTGAGCGCTTTAGCACTGGCCTTACGCACCTGCACGTTCTCGTCTTTGAGGAGTAGCGCGCACGCTTGCGCATTACCGCTGGTGGGAGAATGGAAGCGCTCCAGGGCACCCAGGGCCTCTATTCGCACCCATTCGTCCCCATCGAGCAAGTGGGCTAGAATCTGTTTGACAAAAGGCTTGATGGTGCCGGGCTTGTCCTGAAACCAGCGCAGAGCCACCAGGCGCATATAGACTGATTCGTGGTCAAGACACTCACCAAAGAGTTTGCTCGATGCCTGGTTGAAGCGATCGGGCAAACCGATGCGAAAGGCGCGAGACTCAAAACCGGGATAATCGCTCTGGGAGATCAAATCGGAAACGAACTGGGCAAGCTCACTTAAAAGCTCTGAAGAATAGGTGGTGCTCATGTTATTTATCTAAGGCTTATTGACCAAAAAGTCCCTGGAAGGGATTGAAACCTGGTGGCAGTCCTGGTATGGACCCATTGCCACCGCCGCCGAATGGATTTTGTCCAGGCGTCAGCCCCGGTATGCTTGGAATGGTACCGGGACGCATCTGCGGCATTGTACCTGGAGCTTGTCCCGGAATTTGCATCATGCCGGGCATCTGCATCATACCAGAGTAGGGATTGGTATTGACCACCTGCCCTTTTGTCACGTAACCATACATGATAATTTTCTGCTGAAACTTGCGATCAGGACCATACACAACCTGAGCCGCTTGCACATACATCTGCTGAGCATTCACTTTAGTGAAACGAATTACCGACTCTTCATAACGAAGGCGTGGTCTGCCGGTGGATTTCATTACTTCATTCATCTGAGCAATGATCTGCTGCTCAATTACTTGCGGAGTCAACTGCCGCACCGTATTGCGCAAGGTACGCTGCACAAATTCATTGCCGGAGAGCCCCTTGGCCATGGAATTGGTCTGGATGTCTCCGAAAGAAAAGATAATTGGAACCGGCATAGACTGAGCCATCTGGGCCATCATCTGCCCCATCGGTCCCATGGCCGAGAGACTCTGTCCACCCATCATCTGAGTCATTTGTTTTTCAAGACCGACTTCTTTACCGGCTACTTGAAACATAATCTGGGCAGGAGCCAGGTAGATACCGCCCTTTGTGTCGTTTGCGAACATGAAATTAACGGAACCTTCGGCACCACTTTTGAAGATGCGCTGCACCTTACCGGCCTCTTCAGGATCAATCTGGAAGCAAATCGGAGCTTGCTCAACCGTCCAGACCTTGAGAGAACCACCCCAGGTGCCTCGATAATCCTCGGGAAAACTCCTGGCCACAGTGCCCGAATAAACCGTAAGATCTTGCGCGCCGCCTTTCAAGGCCGGTTTGGCGAGAGAGGTATCAAGGGAAGGGACAGCAGCCTTGAAGACAATCGGGAAGTTGGCCCCCTTGCCACCGGCAATCTGTTCAATACGTCCATACAGTTTGGCAGAGGAAGCCGAAGCTTGAATGGTCTGACTGGGAGCGGCCGGTTTAACGGTAGCAGTGGCCGTCACCGCACCTTTTTCAATGGTTTCCTTGGCGTTACTCTTGATCACGGCCTGGGTTGCCGGGCTCATGACCGGCGCCACCATCGGCATATCGATGGCATCTGTGGAGGATGCCGGGATATCGGACTTAGCGCTTTCACCGCTGACGGGAGGTACAACGGGAGGAACCAAAGAAGTGCCGCCGCTCTCTTCGCTCTTGGGCTTCTCTTCAGTGACGGCAGGCTTGCGATTGGGGTCGTCCACCGCCCAGTCGCTCTGCACTTGCGGGTCATCAGCCAGACAGGGCAAGGCCAGAAAAACCTGAGCCACAGGTAGGCTTGAAGCCAATAGCAAGAGCGCCGAAAGGCAAGCCCCACCCTTTTTCAGTTTCATACCGACCCCCTGAATAGTAGCTGCATCTTTAGTTGTGCCCGCTTCCAGGCCAGTCTACCCAACGGGCCAAGAAAGAGTAACAATATGGTCGCTTCTGTCTCAGGCTCTAGCACCCACAGGGGTAGCCAGGATCGTCTCTATTTTTGCCAGAGCCTCACCGGAAAGCTTCAGTCCGGCAGCCGTGACGTTTTCTTCAATCTGCTGGGGTTTTGTGGCACCGATGATGACGCTGGCAACATTAGCTTCACGCAGGCACCAGGCCAGAGCCATCTGCCCGAGAGTCAGTCCTTCATCCTGGGCAATAGTCTTCAGTCTTTCCACTTTCATCAGGGTTTCGTCCGACATAAGACTTCTACCCATCATAAACATATTGACCCGACTGTCGGCGGCTCTGCTGCCCTCCGGCAAAGGTTTACCCGGCGCATATTTACCGGTCAAGACACCCTGAGCCAGGGGCGAAAATACAACTTGACCAACTCCCAGCCTTTCGCAAACAGGAATTACCGAAGCTTCGATGTTTCTGGTCAGCATGTTGTAGCAGGGCTGGTTGGAAATGGGAGGCACGGCATTGAGTTCTGCCGCTACCCGGTAGGCATCCTCTATTTGAGAACCGCTCCACTCACTGACTCCCCAGTAGAGGATCTTGCCCTGCCTGGTCAAATCATCCATGGTTCGCACCAGTTCTTCCATGGGCGTCTCCGGATCAAAGCGATGGCACTGGTAGAGATCTACGTAGTCTTGCCCCAGTCTTTTTAAACTGGCATTGCACTGCTCAAAAACATGCTTGCGAGAAAGCCCCTTGTCGTTCGGTCCTTCGCCCATGGGGAAAAAGACTTTGGTGGCCACGAAACAGGCTTCTCTTTTCATGGTCTTGAGGGCCTTACCCACAACCACTTCCGACTGCCCCTGAGCATAAACGTTGGCCGTATCAAAGAAATTGACGCCCAATTCAAAAGCCTTGTGAATCTGCTTGACGGCATTCTTCTCTTCAACCGTTCCACCATAGGTGAGCCAACTACCAAGGGCGACTTCCGAAACTTTCACGCCCCACTTGCCGACTTTTCGGTACTGCACTGAAGAATCCTCTGAATTTAGAGATGGTCTTTTACTAAATCAAGGCAACAAACTAAAAGACCTTATCTCAGTCTTGTTTGTCCTTAGCCGCCTCCTGGGATGACGAGCCCAGAGGCAGAAACAATATAGCGATCATACCAGGGATGGATAGAAGAAAGCTTAGGAGAAAGAAATTCTGATATCCAAGCATGGTACATAGCTTGCCGCTTACATAGCCGGGCAACAAAAGCCCCAGTGCCATAATTGCCGTAGCTATGGCGTAATGCCCGCTACGATAACGCGGTGATGCCAAGCTTAAAAGAAAGACAGTGTATGCAGTCAAACCAAGCCCGTAGGCAAACTGTTCAAAAGCGTTGAAGACAGCCACAAGTACTACGCCAGGTTTAAGAATTGAAAGAATGTAATAAAGCAATATGGCGCTATTTTGAATCAGGGCAGTGGGCATTAGAGTGCGCTTAAGTCCCAGTTTGCTGACAACATAACCACCTACGATACCACCCAATAAAAGGAAGCCCACACCGACGCCGCCATAGATAAGCCCCACGGTCTCAGTAGCTATTTGCAGACCGCCAGAGCCTGCCTTATCAAGCAAGAACGGTTGGGCCATCTTGAGCATGAGGGCATCGCCCAGGCGAAAGAACAACATGTAAAAGACAATTACAAAAATTCCGGGGCGCTTAAAAAAACTACCGAAAACTGTTAGGAACTCACTGCCGTCGACCTTACTGAGAGTCTTACTGGCAGTGTCGGTCGGCTTGGGCAGAAGCCAGGCATGTAGGGCAAAGGCAAGAGCAAAGATGACGGCTGCCAGGGCAAAGGCCGCACCCCAACCGGCTCTTATCCCATACTGATGAGAAAGGGTACCGGCCAGATAGACGAGAAAGCCCTGGCCAAAGAGCATGGCGATTCGGTAAGCAGCATTGCGCACACCCACAAAGACAGACTGCTGCTCTTTGTCGAGTACTTCCAGGTAGTAGCCGTCCATGGCCACGTCTTGAGTGGCGGAAGTAAAAGCCATGAGGGCAAAGGCCAGAATGATAAAATTAATGCCGCCTTCAAGCTGAAGACTCAAGGCCAGGAGCACGGCACAAACAGCCAGCACCACATGCGACACCAGAATCCATTGCCGCTTGAGACCGAGCATATCCACTAGAGGCGCCCAGGCGAATTTCAAAGTCCAGGGTAAGGCCAGGAGACTGGTGACTTGAGCCATGAAGTCTTTGGAATAATCAAGGTTTTGAAAGACGATGATGGAGACCGAACAAACTATGGCGTAGGGTAGGCCCTCAATAAAATACAGAGTCGGTATATATAAGGACGGCTTGTTGGTCATTTATCTTCTTGGTTAGAGTAAAGGTTTATTCTACTGATATTTCCGCTTCCATGGATATCTATATATGTACTCCAGAAATGCAGTAATTCTTGTTGCACTATCAGGCTTACTTTCGATAGCACCGGCTCTGGCTGAGAAGCGAAAGCCGGTCCTTGACTCGACTCTATTGGAAAAGAGAGACTTTCGTGAGCCGACCAGCATACTTAAGAACAAGGAACTGGCAGAGGCTCTTGCTGTAGATCGTCAGGTCAGAAAGCTATTTTTTGACCAGGACAAGTTGAAGAGAATATGGTTACAAAACAGAGACGCCATGCTCAAAGCTACAGCTCAAGCCAAAAGCACAACCGTACTTAAACCCATCATCAATTTCTACCTTTCAAAGCTGGGCACCAGCCATTGCCTTTTCACCACCGATGAAGACGAAAGCTTCTATTATCTAGAGTCCCTCTTCGACTCTCTGCAGCAGAAGGGCAATCAGAAAGAGTATGGACTACCTGGTTTTGTCACCGGCGGGGCTGGCTTTCCGGAAAAAACCGTACGCTACGTGCTGGCCGGCAGCGCCGCCGACAAAGCAGGCATTGAGGTAGGCGACGAAATCACCTCAGTTAACGGCAAAACTGAGTATACCTATAAAGATTGCCTGGCGGCTGCCGGTACGGAACTGACCATCACTTACAAGAGGCAGGGCTTAGATAAAACAGCCAGGCTCAAACCCAAACAAATAGATCATTTCAAGGCCTACCTCCAAGCCATGGAAGACAGCCTCAAGACAATCACTAGAGAAGTAGAGATAGGCGGCAAGAAAAGAGAGGTCACCCTTACTTATATCCATATGTACAGCGGTGGTCCCCAGGTAAGGGAAACCCTGGAGTCTTTGCTCAATGACAGAGGGGCAAGCGATGCCCTCATACTGGACCTGCGAGACGGCTATGGCGGTGCCAGCCTCACTGATATCGACTGCCTCTTCCGCAACCCTGCCAACTACCCGGTTTTTGAACAGCGGGCCGCTAGCGGTGCAAAGTATGTGCAAAACCTCTGCTTTACCAGACCGGTGGTGGCACTGATCAATTCAGGCAGCAGAAGCGGCAAAGAGCTTCTGGCTTACACACTGAAGAAAACCGGGCGGGCCACCCTGGTGGGAGAGTGTACAGCCGGATATGTGGTAGCGGGCTGCTTCCAAAAAATCGACCAGCATTGTGCCCTCTATATCGCCTGCGCCGACTGCACCATCGACGGTAAGCGACTGGAGGGCGTAGGAGTAGAACCTGACATTAAGATCCTGAACGAAAGCCGGGATGCAAAGGGCTATCAGAACCAATTGGAAGTTGCGATCAAGGAAGCCCTGCGCCTGGTTGCCAAATCTGAAACTGTTGACAAGAGTACCGGAGCAGGTTCTCAATAGATTTGAAGTTTGCCGCTTGGTTCCCCAGCTCAGCGCCAAGAACCTCTCCAGGCGTTACTACCGAACTATCAGGCCGATAGTCATATAATTATGCCTTCCAGAGGCACCGCACCAATGGCTAAGAAAGAAACGGATCCAAGCAAATCCAAGAGAAAGAATCTGATTCTATCTTTTGTGATTCCTTTTATAGCAATCATGTCCATTTGGACTCTTTGGGATTACTTTGACATTTCAGATGGTCTTGAGAAAGGGCGGGGTGGACCGCAACCAACCATCTCTAATCAGCAAATATTTCTCAATTCATTCAAAGACTCCTTCGTCTTTGCAATTCCAGCTGGTCTGATTGGCTTAGGTTGCGGCTTGGTTGTATTTGGCAAGTCTAAACAAGGCGACAATTCAATGTAGAAACTGTAGCTGTCTTTCGACGTTTTTTAGATGCTCCGACTTGATTAACACTCGTTCATCGCTCGTTGGATAAGCCTTTTCATAGCCTCGCAAATGCTCTAGCTCTTTTGCTTTTGGAATGATATTGGCATGTAAGTCTGGGTTCTCTGGTGTTTTTGGATTGTAGTAAACATCTGCATTGTAGGCATATGCCAATGATCTAGCGTTGATTTCAACGCACTTACCTGGAAGCATTTTGTCCTGTACGTGCTTAAAGTCATCTACTTCTGACTGCAACTTGGCTGCCATGATCATTGGCAGGCATGCCGGATCCAAAAGAGCAGTGGCTTCCGCATTTGGACCCAAATGCCCCTGTTCGTTCAAAAACTTTCTGAGCTGCGGATACTTAGCGCAAAAGGTTACAACTCCTATTGGGGCGATCTGAGCATACCCAAGAGTCTCACAAGGATTGACATAGCCATGCTCTGATCTGTTGTCGCCCATACTGTCTTTCACATCGTAGTTGTGAAGCTCATTTCTAACAAGAGCCCTCATTAGCTTACTGGCGGCTTCGGCTGACAAATACTTGCCCAGTTCCGGAAAGGCCTGAAAGGCTTCGTTCCAAGCTGCTGGATTGGCTTTTGTGCATTCAGCCAATCGGATGTCTTCAGTTCCTCGATACGGAAATATAAGCCGATCTGAGCCAGGAGAGGTCACGCGAACAACATCGCTACCAAGTCCAAGATTTCGAAATCCACAATAATCCTGTTTAAAATCGCGAGCTATGACGGCATCTACTTCAGAGGATGCCGCCTGCACTTGAGGAATCGTCTCAACTGAAGCGGCACCAGGAGCTACATTAGACGCTAATAGAGTTGGCTCCTGGCTGCCTTCGAACAGTTCAAACTTTTGGGATGCCTCATTTGCTGCTCCTGGCTTGCAGAACAAGTCTGTGGCTGATTGATCCTGCCCTAACATATGCTGCTTCTGGGTTTCACGCCAATCTTTCTGCAATGACTGATTCTTGATCACGCCGCTGTAAAATACAGTCTCAGGCGCGACTTGTGGTTTGGCCAGTTCCTTTTTCTTGTCACATTCTTCAGGCATGCCGGCAGCTCCAGGCTTATAGACTTTCATATACCCTCTTTGGCTGCCTGCCATGTTTTACATCAAGGGAAATATCTTCCAGACCACCCGAGCTAACAGCTTAATTGACGCGCGACTGCAGAGAAACTTTATCTAATTGAGAAAGCCACTATCCGACTGCACCATAGACGGCAAACGCATGGAGGGCGTGGGAGTAGAACCCGAGATCAAGGTCCTGAACGAAAGCCTGGATGCAAAGGGCTATCAGAACCAATTGGAAGTTGCTATCAAGGAAGCCATACGCCTGGTTGCCAAATCTGAAACTGTTGATAAGAGTACCGGAGCAGGTTCTCAATAGCTGTAAAATATGGATGCTGCCAGTTTCTGGCGCAGACCCGTCATCAAGCGCTTCCCAGGGAAGCGCAGTCATGTGTTAATTCAGCTATATCGAGAAAGCCAATGCCTCAATTAAACGCCTCAGATGTAAAAGCCCTCTATAACTCTTTTGCTGCCAAGCATGCCGAAGCCAGAAAGAAACTGGGTCGCCCCCTGACTCTGGCGGAGAAAGTACTGACGGCCCACCTGGATCACTATCCGGAAGGCGAATTGAAGCGGGGTGAAAGCTATGCCCTCTTGCGTCCCGACCGCGTCGCCATGCAAGATGCCACTGCTCAAATGGCCCTTCTGCAGTTCATGCAAGCCCAGTTGAAGAAAGTTGCCGTACCCAGCACCGTACATTGCGACCACTTGATTCAGGCCAGAGACGGCGCCGACAAAGACATGGAGCGGGCTTGCGACGAGAACAAAGAAGTCTACGACTTCCTGGCTTCCGCCTCCAACAAGCATGGCATCGGTTTCTGGCAGCCGGGCGCCGGCATTATCCACCAGGTAGTGCTGGAAAACTACGCTTTCCCGGGCGGCATGATGATCGGTACCGACTCTCACACCCCTAATGCCGGTGGTCTGGGGATGATCGCCATCGGAGTGGGCGGCGCCGACGCTGTGGATGTGATGGCCGGAGAAGCCTGGGGCGTGAGATGGCCCAAGCTCATAGGCGTGCATCTGAAAGGCAAATTGAACGGCTGGACTTCCCCCAAAGACGTCATTCTCAAGCTGGCCGGCATCCTCACCGTAGCTGGTGGCACAGGGGCCATCATCGAGTATTTCGGCGAAGGCACCAAGTCCATTTCCTGCACCGGCAAAGGCACAATCACCAATATGGGTGCCGAACTGGGTGCTACCACCTCCATCTTCCCTTATGACGAGCGCATGGCCGCTTATCTGAAGATTACCGGCCGTGAGGAAATCGCCAAACTAGCCGACGCTCACAAAGACGAATTGACTGCCGATGCGGAAGTAGCCAAAGAGCCCAACAAGTTCTTCGATCAAGTTGTCGAGATCGACCTGGACACACTGGAACCCTATGTGGTGGGTCCCCACACCCCCGACCTGGCCCGTCCTATTTCGGCATTCGCTGCCGAGATCAAAGAGAAAGGCTATCCGGACAAACTCTCCTACGCCTTGATAGGCAGTTGCACAAACTCTTCCTATGAAGATATGAGCAGAGCGGCCCATGTGGCCAAGCAAGGTGTTGAAGCGGGCATCAAGAGCACTTGCGGTTTTCTGGTCACACCCGGTTCCGAGCAAATTTACGAGACCATTCAGCGTGATGGTCAGATGAAGACCCTGAACGACATCGGTGCCGTGGTCATGGCCAACGCCTGTGGACCCTGCATCGGTCAGTGGAAGCGTGAAGACATCAAGACCGGAGAGAAGAACTCCATCATCACTTCTTTCAACCGCAACTTCCAGAAGCGTAACGACGGCAATGCCGAAACCCTGGCCTTCATCGGCAGCCCCGAGATAGTCACGGCTTTCGCTCTGGCCGGTTCCCTTTCCTTCAATCCCATGACCGACACAATCACCACCGAAAGCGGTAAGAAGGTCAAGTTGGCGCCCCCCACCGCCGACGAACTGCCGGCCAAAGGCTTCGTCTGCGAAAACAAAGGCTACCTTGCTCCAGCTGCCGACGGCGACAAAGTATCGGTCATCGTCAACAAAGACTCTGAAAGGCTGCAACTGCTCGAGCCCTTCACAGCCTGGAACGGTAAAGACTACAAGCAACTGCCGGTGCTCATGAAGGCCCTCGGTAAGTGCACCACCGACCATATTTCCGCCGCTGGTCCCTGGCTGCGTTACCGTGGTCATCTGGACCGCATCTCCGACAATATGTTCATCGGCGCCACCAATGCCTTCACAAAGGAAACCGGCGTCGGGCTGGATGTATTGTCCGGCGAGAAGGGCTCTTACCCGCAAGTGGCTCGCCACTATAAAGCCGAGGGCATGGGCTGGGTGGCCATAGGCGATACCAACTACGGTGAAGGCTCCAGCCGTGAGCATGCGGCCATGTCGCCGCGCTTCCTCGGTTGTAAGGCCGTCATCGTGAAGAGCTTTGCCAGAATCCACGAAACCAACTTGAAGAAGCAGGGCATCCTTGCTCTTACTTTTGTCAATCCTTCCGACTACGACAAAATTCAAGAGAAAGACCGCATCAGCTTGCTTGGACTTTCTGCTCTTGCCCCGGGCAAGACGGTGGAAATGCTAATCGAACACGAGGGCGGTCAGAGCGAAACCATCGAAGTGAAGCACACCATGACGGAAGAGCAGATAGGCTGGTTCAAAGCCGGTTCGGCCCTCAACCTGATTCGTGAGAAACAGATGGCTAAGAGCTAAGAAGGAAAGGCAGCCCGCCTGGTTTAGACCAGTTGCGCGCTTCCAGGCAATGGGCCTGCTCCGGCAGGCCCATTTTTCTAAGGAGCGCTGCATAATCGTTTAAAAGCGTGTTGAAGACCTCGCTTTCTTCGCCCAAGAGCTCATAGCAGGCTGAAAGCGCTCTTTTGAAGAACTCTTCCGCCTCGGGATAGGCTTCTTCTTTAAGATAGATAAGAGCCAGGTTAGCCTGACTCATCACCACTTCCTGGCAATTGATCTGGGAGCGCTCTTTGATTTTCAAAATAAACTTGTAGATTCGCCTGGCGGCGTTTAGCTCGCCGCGCTCCTGCCAGCCGCGAGCCACCTTGTATAGGCCCCTGATCAGGTAAGAACAAGACGAACTGGCATCTTTGATCAGACCGAGGCTACTTAGATTACCGGTGGCTCCACCGGCACCGCCGCCGTCTTCAGGCGCAGTGTCTCCCGTTTGCATATGACCCTCCCGGCCGGCCCCAAGGGAACTGACATCTTAAGTAAACGGCCAAAATCGCTTCTTGCCAAGCGGGGTGAGCAGATAACTTATCCGGTGCTACCCCATATCTTTACAGGACCGGGCTCTTGCCAGTAACCGGTTTAAGGCATCAGTCATAAGCCCGGGATAGTTTGCCACCAGATCGTTATGGAGACCGTCCTCTACGATGAGCAGTTCTTTGTCACCGATGGCGGCATCATAGAGCCTGTAGGCATGGCTGACGGAAACGGAGGGATCAAGCTTACCGTGAGCAATCAAAAGGGGCGGATGTCCTTTGGCAAGCAAAGCCGCACTATTGAGGGTGGGCTTGGGGTAAAGCTTCTGGGGATAAAGGCCAAGGAGAGGGAAGGTTTCAAGGGCCACCTGCCTGAGGGAGCTGAAGCCCGACTGCAAGAACATGGCTGCCGGCTTGCGCAGGCTTGCTACGTTAGCCGAAACAGCCACACCGAGAGACTCTCCATAAAGGAGTATGGAGCTTTCGGGTATACCGCGACCGGTGAGATAGTCGAAGGCACAAAGCCCGTCTTCAACTATGGTCTTGACCGAGGTTCTTCCGGAACTTCCGCCGAAGCCGCGATAGTCATAAATGAATACCGAAAGATTCAAGGACAAAAGCCAGCGTACCAGCTTGGCGCGATCAAGCATATTGCCGGAATTGCCGTGATGAATCAAAACCGTGTGCTCTGCTTCAGGCAGAGGGAAGTAGTAGCCGTGCAGGCGCTGCCTACCGCATTTAAGCCAGACCTCTTCGGGCATCCGACCATAGGCGGTCAGAAGTGTTTCACTATCAAGCGACTGAGGCAGGGGGTTGGGATGAAAGAGCAGCGGTCGGTAGAGAGCCATGGACTGCCGGGGTGAGAGCAGCCAGTAGAAAAAAGCCGGCAGAAAGGCCGCATAGAATACTTTGGCGGTCATGGAGTTTAAGGGCGGCTTGAATTTCATGATGAGAGCTTCCCGCCGGTCAGATCGAGTTCGAAAATGGCTAGATCTAAATACCGATCAAATTTGTGCACGGCACCTGTCATAACACCTACTTTTCTAAAGCCGCATGACTGAAAAAAGCGCAGACTGCCTTCGTTGTCTGAAGCAACCAGGGCAAGCATCAACCGGTAGTGACTTTTGCATAGTTCGCTCAGTTGCTGCAGCAAAGGACGCCCCAGCCCCTGGCCGGTAAACTGTTTTGCAAAGCCGATAGACACTTCCACCGTAGTGCTGTAAGCCGGTCTGTCGCGAAACGGTGCCGCAAAGGCGTAACCACAAACCTGCCCATCGACCTTAGATACAGCCACCAGCACTGGCATTTTTCGTTTCTTTTGCTCAAGAAACCAGTGAATACGCTTCTCGGGGGTTTCTTCCTCCACGGAAAAGCTGGCGCTGGAGGTCTTCACATAATAGTTATAAATAGAAGAAATGGCAGGTACATCTTCGAGCCTGGCAGCCCTGATCACAAAACTTCCTAAATCGACGGTCTTAAACCTAGCGCTTTGATCCATTTGAATTCGGCAGTATGAGCTGAAGTATTGATACGTCCAGGTAGCGATCGAACTTGTAGCCGACTTCCTGCAAGCGACCCACTTGTTTGAAACCGCGGGAGGCAAAGAGTTTGAGGCTGGCGTCATTTTCCGAGCATATGAGAGCCAGAACCGCATGATAGCGAGTTCGACAATGTTCCATAAGACGATCGATAAGGGCCTTGCCGAGACCTTTGCCCAGGCAGTTGGGATCTACATATACGGAAAGCTCACAAGTACCGGCATAAGCGCAGCGGTCATGATAGGGCGATACGGAGGCGAAACCCAGCACACGACCATTCAGATCGGCTACAAAGACGGGCATTTTACGGGCCTCATGGTGCAACAACCAGGCCCGTCTTTCCTCAGCCGTTTCTTCTTGCACGGCAAAAGTGGCCGTGGAGGATTTGACATAGAAGTTGTAGAGCGAGCTCAAGGGTTGGGCATCGTCGAGAATAGCCTCACGGATAAGCACCTCCTGGCTCAAGTTCGCCAGTGAGTACCTGCTTGAATCAGAGGTCATGAGCTTCTCCTTAGCCACCATTACCAGTTCTCAGGGAAGGTGCAAGACCGAAGCAATGCCGTAAATCAGGCAATTTCCTCTATTTTTGTAGTCCGCAGCGGATCTTCCTGCCCAAGTATATAACCCCGCCTGGCTTGATCGTCGCCGTAAGCAGCAACTTGCTGAACCAGTTCGAAGACCATTTCCACCGGCACAAATTCAAGCAACCTGATCAGCTTCTGCTCTACTTTGGTCCATTCGGCAGTGTCCAGGGGCATGCCCTGGTCTAGTCGGGAATTGACTGAAATCGGTGCCGCCAAGGCTCGCTTGGACGGACGGTCCGAACGCTTGAGGGCGGAGGATTTCCTGCTTGCTCTTGGCTTGCCATCAAAAGAGTTGTCCATGACTAATTCCCGTTCCTCTACTGAGAACCTATGCACCGATTCACCGGCACAAACACAACTGCTGACTGTGGCAATTTAGAGGGATAGACAGGAGGAACGTAGCTTAAGTTCCCCTGAAAGTGAGCCGGGAGAGGCAATACTGCCCGAGATTTAGATAATTCGATTTTAATTTTTCCATTTCCTACTCTTGTCAACGAGATTGCCGGCCACCGGATCTAAAAAATACCTATAACTAGCCTTTAAAGCTGGTTATCAAGACGCAGGGGTAGGCGCGGTGCAGACGTAAGTCATATGAGAGAACCATAGTTCAAGCGTCTATTTAGCGTGGCTATAATTGCTTATGTCAGATAGTGGAAAACTCTTGATAAGCCTTTCCAGGACTTAGAAAGCTGACAGACAGGACTAAGGACACAGAAAATGACCCAATCAAAATTGACGGAGAAGGTGCCGACCTCGAACAGCGAACCGGCTTACTCCGGCGCTACGGCTCGCACCGATAACTGGTGGGTTGAGCCCTTGCTCGTAGCCATTGTTTTCACTGCCTTTGGTATTTATGCAACATACCGGGCCTTTGAGAATCAGTATTACGAGTTCGGCCCCTACCTCTCACCCTTCTATTCGCCCAATATGAAGGAATTCTTCCCGGACCTGCCATTTTCCGCGGCCCTCTTAATTCTGCCTTTCCCTCTAGCTTTCAGGGCAACTTGCTACTACTACCGCAAGGCCTACTACCGCTCTTACTTTGCTCATCCGCCCGGCTGCGCCGTCACCTGGTTCAAACGCAAAGGTTATACGGGCGAATTCGATTTTCCCTTCAATCTCCAGAACCTGCACCGTTATGCCTTCTACTTCGCCGTACCGATCGTTTTAATTCTCTGGTACGACGCCCTCAAGACTCTCTGGTATGACGGCGGCTTGCACTTGAGCGTGCTGACCCTGGTCATGCTGGCTAACTGTGCACTCCTTTCCGGCTACACATTCGGCTGCCATGCTTGCCGCCACCTGGTGGGCGGTCACCTGGATAGCTTCTCCTGCCCGGAGAACAAACACAGCTACAAAAAATGGCAGCGGGTCACCGCTCTCAATGAGAAGCACCAGGAATGGGCCTGGACTTCCCTCATATCCGTAGCCATCACGGATATCTACATCCGCATGGCCTGTACTAATCCCTCACTCGCATTCCAGTTGTTTTAATCATGAGTCAATACGAAATCAAAGAACATGACGTACTCGTCATAGGAGCCGGCGGAGCCGGTTTAAGAGCAGCAATCGAAGCTTCGTCTCTGGGTGTCAATGTCGGCCTGGTGTGTAAGTCGCTTCTGGGCAAAGCCCACACCGTCATGGCCGAAGGCGGTGTCGCCGCAGCCCTGGCAAACGTGGACGCACAGGACGGCTGGCAGACACATTTCCGCGACACCATGAATGGTGGCAAGATGTTGAACAACTGGCGCATGGCTCAGCTTCATGCCCAGGAAGCACCGGAACGCGTCAAAGAGCTTGAGCGCTGGGGCGCCGTTTTCGACCGTACCAAAGACGGCAAGATTCTGCAGCGCGCCTTCGGCGGCCATACCTGGAAGCGACTTTGCCACGTGGGAGACCGCACCGGTCTGGAGATGATCCGCACCCTGCAAGACCGCGGCGTGCACCAGGGCATCGAAGTGTACATGGAATGCACCATCACCAAACTCTTCAAAGACGGCGATCGCATTTGCGGCGCCTTCGGCTACTACAGAGAAGATGGTCGCTACATCCTTTTCAAAGCCAAGGCCATAGTACTGGCCACGGGCGGTGTGGGCAAATCCTTCACCGTCACTTCCAATAGCTGGGAGTACACAGGCGACGGTCATGCCCTTGCTTATGACACAGGCGCCGACTTGATCGACATGGAATTCGTTCAATTCCACCCCACCGGCATGGTCTGGCCGCCGGGCGTACGCGGCATCCTGGTTACGGAAGGGGTGAGAGGCGAAGGCGGCATCCTGCGCAACAGCCTCGGTGAGCGCTTCATGTTCAAGTATTTGCCGGAAGCCACCAAAAACGATTACGCGGCAAACGAAGAAGAAGCCATCAAGTGGACCAATGCGGCCGTGGCCGGTGAAAAAACCGATGCCCGCCGTCCTCCCGAACTGTCCACCAGAGACAACGTAGCCAGAGCCATCTACACGGAAGTAAAAGAGGGCAGAGGCTCGCCTCATGGTGGGGTATTCCTGGACATCAGCTATCAGGATTCGGAGCGGGTCAAGAAAAAATTGCCCTCCATGTATCACCAGTTCAAAGATCTGGCTGACGTAGACATCACAGCCGGTCCCATGGAAGTGGGTCCGACCATGCACTACATCATGGGCGGCGTGAGAGTGGAAGCCGATACCTGCATGACGAGAGTGCCCGGACTTTTTGCCGCCGGCGAATGCAGCGGAGGCATGCACGGAGCCAACCGCCTCGGCGGTAATTCCCTGTCCGACCTGATCGTCTTCGGTCAACGGGCCGGCGCCGGTGCCGCTTCATACGTGAAGAATCTCACCGGTCATCCCGAAATAGACAAAGGTCAGATCGAAGAAGCCATCGAGGAAATGGAAGCCCCCTTCAAGCGCAGTGAAGGCGTCAATCCTTATGATGTAGCCAAAGAGCTGAACAAAGTCATGTCCACTTATGTAGGCATCTTTAGAGAAGAGGGCGACCTGAAGACAGGTGTAGCCAAGTTGGAAGAGCTGAAGGAGATGGCCAAGAAAGCCAAAGCCACCGGCAGTAAATCCTATAACCCGGGCTGGCACCTCTGCCGCGACCTGCACAATATGATGATCTGTTCGGAAGCTATCGCCAGAAGCGCCCTTTCCCGCAAGGAAAGCCGCGGCGCCCACAGCCGTCTTGATTATCCCAACACCGAGGCCGAGTGGAGTACCTGTAATACCGCCGTAGAAAGATCGGAAGGCGGCATGAAACTCGAACATACTCCCTTGCCTGAAATGCCCAGCGAATTGAAAGAGCTGTTTAAGAAGAAGGAGCCCAGCCATGCCTGAAGCCTCAACCCGCACCGCCACCCTGAAAGTCTATAGAGGCGACAGGGAGAAGGGCGAGTTCAAGACCTACAAGGTTCCGGTGGAAGCCGGCATGGTAGTTCTGGACGCCATCCACTACATTCAGCAAAATTTCGATCCGGAGCTGGCTGTACGGTGGAACTGTAAAGCTGCCAAATGCGGCTCCTGTAGCGGTGAAGTGAACGGGATGCCTTCCTTGATGTGCAAGACCAGGATGGACAAGTTCCGTCCTGATGAAGAAATCATGGTGCAGCCCATCAAAACCTTCCCCATCATCAAAGACCTGGTTACGGATGTATCCTGGAACTATGAGGTGAACAAGAGAATCACCCCCTTCACACCGGCTGAAGATGCCAACTGGACCTTCTATCAGGAAGACATCGACAGGGTGCAGGAATTCAGAAAGTGCATCGAGTGTTTCCTCTGCCAGAACGTCTGCCACGTTCTCAGAGATCATGACCGCAAAGACACCTTCATGGGTCCGCGCTTCATGGTTCGTACCGCCGGTCTGGAAATGCATCCGCTGGACGAAGCCGATCGCCTCAAATTCTTGAAGGAAGAAGGTCATATCGGCTATTGCAACATCACCAAGTGTTGCACCGAAGTCTGCCCTGAGGACATTCACATTACCGATAATGCCATCATCCCGTTGAAAGAACGAGTAGTTGATGAATTCTATGATCCCATAGGCAAATTCATTCGCGGCGTTCTCGGCGTGGACAAGAAAAAGGCCAAGAAATAGCTCAAGCCACTAACGGCAAAAGAGGGAATGCTAGACTAAAGTCGGCAGTCCCTCTTTTACTTTATGTCTGAAGATCTTCTTTCTCAACTAGCCGAAGCCCGAAAAGCCTTTGACAGACGTGATGCCGCAGTCTGTGAGCGGCTTTATGGACAGTTGCTTTCTCAGTTACCAGGTGAGGCACCGGAATACCGGGAGTGCCTTGAGCGATTGATCGTCGTCAAAAGAGTGCAGAACAAAGTTCCGGAGTTGGTACCACTGATGGTGCGGCTCATCAGACTGGGTGAAGACTACCTGGGAGGGGGACACCATGATGTCAACCAGTGGAAGCATGAACTCATAGCCGTTTACTTAGAGCTCGGGCGCACCGAGGACGCCGACTTCGTGCGAGCATCCCTTCCTGGTTTTATAGAACAAATAAGGGAGCAACAGGTCGATGAAAGCCTTGAAGAAAGTTTGCTCAGTGCCGGTTCATCGGTTGATGAGCTTATAGTTGATGAACCGGCACCAGCCAAACTTGATGATGAACCGCTGGACCCCAAGAAATTCCTGCGTCGGCAGACAGGTGAGCAAACCCTCTGGCAGAAACTAGGACTGCCCGGCACCGGTCTTCATTTGCGAAAGCGCCTCAATGAACATATCAACGAGCTTATATCAGGTTACTCAATCCTGGCAGCCTTCCTGGTTTTACTATGTTTCGTCTATTACACTTATGCCCCCACTTTCGAACCGGAAATAAAGTACCAGAACACTAAGCCGCTCACTTCAGCCGGCCAGGGTTCAAACATTCGCTTCCTCTCAAATAAACAAGTGGAGCTTATCTCCAACAACAAAAGTCGGCAATTCTCCTGCTTTCGCTTCAAAGACGCTTTCTCTGTGTGGGCCAGTGCGTTTTCGTCGGCACTTCTAAGACGAGAATACTGGGTGTTGGACAAGGGTAAGTTTCTTCGCGACGAACTGGGCACTACCTATTTCGCCGAAAGTTCGCCGGAATCTACCATTATCGGCATCATCAAACACGTGGCAGACAGCATGCAGCGCTACTGCCTGGAAAAGGGGCATTATCCGGAAGAGTTAGAAAACATGGAGGAGATACGCTTCTCTTATCTCAACCCCTTCACCGGCCGAAAGGATAAACCCTTGTTGAGACTGGCAATTCTTGACGACAGTAAGCGCAATACTGCTGCGAGCATGGCTAGAAAAGTGCTTCTGGAACTGGAGCAGGCCGGCAAATTTCCTTTTGAACCAGTGCTTTATCCGGGCTGCGTCGATGCCTGCCTCTACCAGATCAAGGGGACGGACGCTGAGACAAAAATACTAGCCGTGCACGGCTGTGGTGAAGACGGTCAGTTGATCAGCACTGATGGCGTGAGAAAGACTTTCCTGGCTGCCAGCCAGAATGGAGTGGATATTCACTTTGAGCGTCCGGATAGCCCTTTAGGTCGATCATTCTTCGGTCTGGGCAAGAACATGCAGTTCCGCCCGGCCTTCATGTGCCTTCTCTCCTGCGACTGCGGCTTACCCCTTGAGTTCCTGCGCTACCGGGGCGCCGCTCTCTATCTTATCCTGACAGGCTATTTCGCCTTTTTGTGGCAGGCCTACAAAGAAGACTGCCGGGGGCGCAAAATGACCGGCATTTTTGCTCTTATCAGTCTGGCTCTTGTTTTGGGCTCCCTGCTCAATGCCTTTTGTCCCTGATGTAGAATAGGGGCTCGCACTCGAGGATTTAACCATGCCCTTTCGCCCCGGCAAAGTCCTGATTCTGGCTCTCTCGGCTCAACTATCGATACTGGCAGCTACTGCTGCCGAAAGCGATGAAGCCCTGATTAGAACCCAGGCAAACCAGTATGTGCAAGCCTTTAACAGGGGAGACAGCCAGGCACTGGCCTCCTTCTGGGATGAAAACGGCACCTTCAGCGATCTTTCAGGCAAACGCTACAAAGGACGAAACGAGATCGCCGCCTATTTTCAAAACCTTTTCAAGATGAATTCTGCGGTCAAAGTCAATTTGACCATCGACTCCTTGCGCTTTCCCAGTGAAAATGTAGCTATCGAAGAAGGACATGCCAGGAGCAGCGACAACTCCAGAGGCACTCGGTATCTGGCCGTCCACACAAAGTCGAAAACCGACGGGCACTGGTCTATGTACGACGTAGTGGAAAGTGCCGCTCCGGACAGGCAGAGCGGCATCGACGATCTACGCTGGTTACTTGGGCAGTGGACGGCTCGAGGACAGGGAGCCAATGCCGATATTGCAATGAAGCTGAAAGTGGAAGAGAAACCAGCCAACTTCCTTTGCCTGACCTATATGAACAAAGACGGACAGATTCAAGCAACTGAAACAATCGGAGTCAATCCAAAGAATAAGCTTATATCTTCCTGGTCATTTCATAAGAGCGGCGGCGTTGGCACAGGCTACTTTGTAAATGAGGACAATAGCTGGACCAAGGTAGCTGAAAGCTATGAAGCCGACGGTCTAAAAGGCGGCGCCGTTTATATTCTCAAAAAACTTAACGGCAATGCTTTCACCTTCAACTCCTCATCTCGCTATCTGGCCGGATCTCGCTTGCCTAACGGCAACGAACTACTGCTTGAGAAAGACGGCTCCAACGGCGAGGAAATTGGCAAATGAAAATGCAGAGAAAAATCAACCTCGCCGGTAAACTGGCCCTGACCCTGGTAGCCGGCATCCTGCTGGCAAACGGGGCTGACGCCCGTGGCGGCGGCGGTCGAGGCGGCGGCATGGGCGGTGGTGGTCGCGATTTTGGCGGCATGGGCGGAGTCGGTCGTGATTTCGGCGGTCGCGACTTCGGTGGTATTGGTCGCGGTTTTGACGGTGACCGAGGATTGGGAGACGGACGTTTCGGCGATGACGGCTTCCGCAGAGACGACGGGCCTTTGAGCCGGGTATCGGAAGATGCTCTGCGCAGCGGAGCAGATCGTTTGTGGAGCCCGGGAGACCTCACCGGTCGCGGTTTGGCCAGTGACGGTCTCGCTTTTGGGGCTAGAGATTCGGCTATCACGCGCAATCTATCGCCAGCCTACCTGACCGGCCGGGGCTCCGACTTGCGCAGAGACTTCAATCGTTATGATGCCTTCCGCAACAACTTCTGGAACCGCTACCCCAACGCCTGGTGGTACCGCGGCTGGGGCGACTGGTATCCCTGGGGCGCCGCCGGCTGGTCGGACCTGGCCGGCTTCTGGGACGTGCCCGTTGTAGATACACCCACAGATTATGATTACGGCGACAACATCTACTACAACGGCGACAATGTCTACTACGGCTCTCAGCCTGTAGCCACAACAGAAAACTACTATTATCAAGCCCAGAGCCTGGCTACCGCACCGCCGCCGGTATCATTTAAGAACGGGCAGCCTACCAATACAGGCCCGGCTTCCAGTTGGAAACCCCTGGGAGTTTACGCCCTCAGCCAGAACGGAGAGCCGTCCACGACGCTCTTCCAACTGGCGGTAAATAAAGACGGAACCATCCGCGGCAACTATTACAACAGCTTGACCGAAGACGAGAAGCCCATCAAGGGCAAGGTCGATAAGAAGACTATGCGCGCCGCCTGGATGGTGGAGGGTAATTCCACCATCATCTATGAAGCCGGGCTATCCAATCTGTTGCACCCTCAATGCACGGCCCTGGTGCATAAGGGCAAGAGCAATACCGAACAGTGGCTGATGGTAAAAATGGACAAGAGCATGGCCTCGTCCAAGCCAAGTCCGGTTAGTCTCAACAAATCCACCCTGCCCTCTACCAGAGCTCTTTGATTAAGCTGCGACTGCTCCTGGTCTTAGCAGGTCTGGCCGGTGTGCTTTCCTGGCTTGCCTATGGAACAAGCCTTACAGTCACCCTCATTAGCGAAGACTGGATTCATGTCTATCTAGCTCAAGAAATCAGCCAGGGTCAAGTCCAACTATTGATAGACAGCTTCACTCGACCCTGGCTGCAAACTTCCAGGGTGGGCATCTTCTATCGTCCGCTCATCGATCTTTCCTTCCTTTTCGATGTGATGCTTCGGCAGCTAGTCAATAATTTTTCCGCTGAGCCGGGGGAAGCAGCCTTTATTTTCCGGCTCAGCAATCTCAACTTTCATATCGTCACCAGCTTTTGCACCGGATTAATAACCTATTGCCTGGTCCAGCTAACAGGAGGCAGACAGGCAACTCGATCGGCCTTATTTGCCGGCGCTCTCTTTGCCGTCTGTCCTCTGGCCCAGGAGACCCTGCTCTGGATTACATGCCGCTGCGACGGGCTCAATACATGCCTGAGCAGCCTCTGCCTGACCTTCTATTTATTCTACCGGACCAGGGGCGGCCGCTTGTTTAGAGGGGCGGCCCTGCTCTCGTATCTTCTCGCTCTCGGTGCCAAGGAAACCAGTCTGACCATGCCACTGGTTTTGCTAGCCCTGGAAATCTTGCTCATGCAGGACAAGAGAGTGATTCTCAGACTGAAGGAGCTGGCTCCCTTCGCCACACTAACTATCCTCTTTCTGGCGACGCGCTACCTGGTGCTGAAGGGCATCGGCGGTTACCAGACCAGCCTGGCCAGGCTTTTGAACGGTAGTATTTTAGACCACATATTTACCAGCACCGACTGGCTCAGACTGGCATTTCCATACAACATAGCGGCCTTTGAACAACTCACCTTCTTGCCCCTGTTATACACCACTCTTTATCTTCTGCTTGCCACTCTGCTGACTCTAGAGGCAATCAAGCCAAGTTGCGGCAGGCCCAACAGTGAATCGGCAAAACTCTTCAGTTTTTTGGCATTAGCCAGTCTTTTCAGCTTCCTTCCGGCTTTGCAGGTATTCATGATCTTACCGACTCTCTTCGGTAGTCGCACTATTTACTGGCCCCTCTGCTTTGCCATAATGGCCATTTCAATCTTCCTGGCTCAAAGGCTCAAGCCGGGGCGGGCAACTCTTTTTGTCGTTTTGCTGACTGCGGTCTGGGCCTTCACGGCCAACCTGAATACCCTTGCTTTTCAATCCCATTCAACTGCTATGAATGATTTGAAGAAAGGATGCAGAAGCTATCTCAACCAAACATTGCCACCGGCAATGCTCACCATACTCAACATTCCATTTAATTACCGATGCGGCGCCGCCCTGGCCGACGCCTGGCAGACCCGCCTCATGATCATGGGTACGGTCAAAGATACAGCCGCACTCACTTTAGACAGGGTAACCGCCGTCACAACCAGCCTCTCCTTCCATCCTCACCCTGAAATTTTCAACCCGGAAAGGACGGCGGCCCAACTTCAATTGAAAGGTTCGAAAGCAGCCATGGTATTGCCGGGTCGCGCCGACGCCTTCCAGTATCTGGACCCAGCAATTGCCGATAGCTGGTCCCGCCCCATTGACATATCCCTTGCCGGCAGTTGTTTTGCCAACACGGAGCCGGGAACCTGGAACTTGCACCTTGGCGAAGGTCTACTGCAATTACCCTTTCAAAGCACAGACTTCATCGAAGTTTCTCTAGTAAAAGACGGCAGCGCTTCAGCCAAACCAATAGTGGTAGAAGCTTACCGGCGCTTTGCCCGGGAAGCCCTCAGTCCGGACCGTCTTACTTTAGTCTGGCATAGCGATCTATCCTACCTGCTCTACCCCTGTGCCAGCCTGGCCGCAGCCAGACCCGAGGGCGCTAGCCTTGTTTACCGCTTTCCCATGGCAGACAAGTTCAGCTTCAAATGCGCCCAAACGCTCAAAGACCTTACTCTCTTAAACGTGCCGCAATCATACAAAGTTGAGAACATTCGCCTGCAAGATGGAAGCACACTAATGCCTTCCTTCCAATTGCAAGATGCAGACCAGGCTGAGGAAGAGTTGCGCTTCGGTGCCGTCACTACCGGCGGTGACAAGTTAATCTACAGCACCGATATCCGCACCATGGCCGGTGTGGAAAAGCTTCTCGTGGTTCTGGCTGAACGGGAAGCGGCCTTTATTCATACTGCCGGTACCTTGATGGAAACTGCTAAGGAAGGCGACTTGTGGAGCAGCCGGGACGGCAGCCGGAGAGCCATAGTAAAACCGGGACAAGTGATCATAGATCCAGGTACGTTAAAGCCTGGACGTTACCAGGTCAGAATCATTGCCTTAGGCAAAGACAACCAACCCCAGGGTTATTGTTCATTTCCCCACGACTTCATTTACAAACCGGGCGGCTTTTCAAAAGGGACTGAGAGTATGCCTCTGAGGGAGCGCCTGCTCTATGAAAACCGTCCGGATAAGCCCTGACGACGATTACTTACTGTGCCGGAGCGGCTTCCGGCTCAGGGGCAGCGCCGGCACCGGGAGCAGGCGGCGTCACTGTATAAGTACGCGTGGTGTGAAGTTTCTCGTCACTGACGGTGAGAGTAGTGATCTGGGCCTTCTCGAAATAATCTTTCACCGGATCAACAATCGGCTTGATCTGCTCGGCACTCTGCAAGCCCACCTGGCAGGTGACTTCAACCGGACCTTCACTGGTCTTTTCGACGTCAGTACCGCCTCTTTGCCATTTAAACTCGGCCGTGCCGCCAGCAGCGGTGACCCCTTCCGTAATCTTGCTCTCCACAATCTGCCTGGCATCCAGATAGGTCAGCTTAGCCATGGGATCTTCCGGTTGCGGTGCGCGGTTCATCAATTTTCCCACCCAGGACCCCTGGGCCATGACAATGAAGCCGATGATTACAGCCATTATGGCGCCTACAATCGGCAACAAATTCACGGGTGGTTTGCGATGCTCTTCGCCCAGCATCTTGCTGTAACTGCGCCTGACCTTTTGAGGGGTGCCGCAGGAAGGGCATACTTGTTCGTGATCATGGAGCGGTACTTTGCAAGTCGGACAATCGTGCATAGCTGTCTCACTGTAGGGACCTTATAAATCTAGCACTTTCTGTCGCCCACAGCCTAGCGGCCCGTCAAATAAACTGCTGGGTGCCATCCACTTCATCATCGAGGCCGTCCAGGCGGCTGGGATCGCGCACGTTGGTAATGGTGCCAAGGGCCAGACCGGCCAGTAACCCGCCCAGGTGAGCAAAGACAGCAATGAAAGGAACGAATTGATCAAGCAAGATCTGGAAGAGGGTGATGCCGCCCATGAAACTCAAGTAGCGCGATCTGAGGCTGGGAGGGAGTCCTTTCAATTTGATGATACCCACGGCACAGGCGGCAAAGACGGCCTGAATGGCGCCGGATGCACCTACGGCTATCTTGTCGGAGAGAAAGATATGTGTGAGGCCGCTCAAGACGCCGCCCACAAAATAGATGGCCAGAAAGCGGCTGGAGCCAAAGATGTTCTCGGCAATGCGCCCGAAAATATAGAGCCCCACCAGGTTGGAGCCGATATGCAGCAAATCGCTGTGATAAAAGAGATAACTGATCAAACGCCAGTACTGACCTTGCTTGACCACCCCTTCATAGCTGGCCCCCATGGTGAGGGGATTAACTGGACAATCTATGGTCAGTCCAAGGGGCAAGAGAAAATTAGCCGAAGCCAGAAACGTGAAAACCGAGAGCAGGCAAATGACGTTGACACAAATGGACTTCCGTCTTGGAGAAAGAATTTCCTGAATGAAGGCCGCTCGCCTGAATAGTTGCCAAATTTCCTGCACTTCTTTACGCACGGCAGGATCGTCAACCAGAGGCGACCGCTGCACAGTTTCGCCGGAATTGAGCGGCTCCAGGAAGCGATCAATACGCTTGCGCAAGAGAGGCACGGCAGTACCGGTCTGGGCTGCCGCCAGCACCGAGGCGGCCTTATCAGCCGCTCCCAGAGTAATTTCACAGCGTCCACGCCAGAGGTCAATCAGGGATTGCGGCACGGAAGCATTGGTGGCTTTGAGAACTCTCGTCAGTCGCTCAAGTTCATCTCTTGCCCCGGTCAAACTAAAGAAGGGCATCAAGTTGGTGGCCAGTGTATCAAGAGGATAAATCGTCTCGTCGAAGTGTACTTGCCGAAGGCAGGTAGCAGCCTCCAGCGGCTCCTGATTTTCCAGGTAGGCCCGGGCCGCTAGAAATGAAATAGCGGCAGTGTTTGCCTGCTTTTTCTTGAGCATTTCGTAAGTGGCTGTAACCTCCGGCCACTGCCACATGACGGCCTGCCCATAGAGTCTGTAATTGGAAGGGGTGTCGCGAAAGGCCTTGGGCAGTTCGATCTTGCCTTTCTCCTTGCCCTCAGGCTGACAAGCCGGGTCCCATTTATCAAGCAAGCGATTGGCATCCGCCTGCCTTTCCCTTAAGACGAGGGCATAAGAGAGGTGCATGTCATGCCAGAATTGACCTGGTCTGCCCCAGAGCAGCCACTGCTCAATCTTGGCCCAGGTTTCGAGACTATCGGCATCCATGCGGGCCATGGCCTTACCCACCTGTATGTTGGCGATGATGGCCGGTACATGGAAGAAGAGAAGCAGGCACCAACCCGTCCACAAAGCCAACTGCCCATCTTTGACAGTCACCAGGGGCACTACCACACCGGCTATCACAATCAGAGGCTGCAAAATGCTCAAAATTGCCCAGGGCAGGGGCTGCATCAGGCGGATCCCGAGAGATATACAAGCCAGACTGAGCAGGAAGAAGAGACGAAAAATGAGAATTTGGGGCATTGCTTCAGCTATTGCCGGTGAGGGAGCGTGACGCTTCACTGCCGCCCTTCTGACTGTGGAAGGCTGGAGTACGAGCAAGGTGGGAAGGTATAGCCTTGACAAAGCGTTCGGTAATAAGTTGCGGTCTGGTGATGGCAGAACCCACAACTACCGCATGGGCCCCCAGTTCAAATGCCCTGGTCAGTTCCTCAGGGGTCCAGACACGACCCTCCAGAATTACCGGTACCGCTAAATGATTGACAAACTCCTTCAACAAATCGAGGCCTGGACCGTGTTCCTTCGGCAAGGCAGTTTCCGCCGTATAGCCGAACAAGGTTGTGGATACGATATCGGCACCGCACTCGGCGGCATTCAATCCTTCCGAAAAGGTCGAGCAATCGGCCCAGACCGGTTTCTTAAGCTCACTGTGTATCCTGGAAATGGTGGCGGCAAGACTCATGTCATCAAGGCGCTTGCGCCCCGTGGCGTCAAGGGCGATGATATCCGCGCCGGCCTCGGCCAGAGCGCGAGCATCTTCGAAGGTGGCTGTGATATAGACCGTACTCAAACGATCCGCCGCCGGCACCTCGGCCTTGGTTAAGCCGACTATGGGCAAGCGTCCCTGGATACAGGCGGCGGTGCATTGCCGCACATATGCCACATTCTCAACACCTTCCAAGCGCAAGCCGCCGGCGCCGCCATTGAGAGCCGAGAGCGAGAGGGCAAGGATATGAGACTTATCGCAGAGGGGCTCACCCTTGGAAGCCTGGCAGGAGACAATCAAATTCCCCTTCAGATCTTCAATTATCCTTTCAAAACCCAAGTCTTCCACTGCCTAGCTCCCGGCTGCCACCGCCTTATTGTACTTGAGGATTGAGGTTCAAGCAGATGAACTTGGGCTGGGTCATTTCCGCCAGAGCATAACGGACCCCTTCCAATCCCAAGCCGGACTCTTTGCGACCACCGTAAGGCATGTGATCGGCCCGGAAAGTAGGAGTGTCATTGACAATTACACCGCCGGCATCGATGCCCCGGGCCAGCTTGAAAGCCACATCAAGACTGGAGGTAAAGACGGCCGCCTGCAGTCCATAACGAGAGTCGTTCATCTGGCTGAGCGCATCGTCAATGGTGTCATATTTCATAACGGAAACCACCGGTCCGAAGACTTCCTGACAAATCACATTCATGTCCGGTCTGGTGTCGGCAAGAATCACGGGAGTGAGGCAGTTATTACCGGGTTTGGCTCCACCAGCCACCAACCTGGCACCTTGTTTAACAGCTTCATCGACCCACTGGCTGGTCTTGTCCACCGAACCCTGATCTATGAGGGGACCAACATCAGTACCCTCACTCAAGGGATCACCTACGTTAAGGGCGCTCACGCAATCTTTGAACTGGGCAAGGAAGGCTTCATAGACCGAACTCTGCACATAGACACGCTGAACGGAAATGCAAATCTGCCCGGCATGAGCATAGCCGCCACGGCAAGCGGCCCTGGCGGCAGCGGTCAGATCGGCGTCGGAATGCACCACTATACCGGCATTACCGCCCAGTTCCAGGATCACCCGCACACCCGGATGTACTTCACCGCGCAAACGCCAACCCACTTCCTGGCTGCCGGTGAAAGTAAGAAGCGCAATGCGACGGTCTTTCACAAGGGCATTACCCTTGGAGCCCCGACAGGGCGTGACGATTAAAGCACCTTCCGGCAAGCCGGCCCTTCTCATCAACTCAGCTAGCTTAAAACTGGACACGGGCGTATTGGAAGAAGGCTTGAGAACAACCGTATTACCAGCAGCAATAGCCGGTGCCAACTTGTGTGCCACCAGATTGAGAGGGAAATTGAAGGGCGTCACTGCTGCCACTACTCCCAGTGGCTCACGCAGCACCATGCCGATGCGCGCTTCGTTTCCCGGCAAGTTGTCCATAGCCAGTTGTTCACCATCCAGACGCAAGGCTTCCCGGGCGGCAATGGCAAAGGTATTGGCGGCGCGACTCACTTCCAGACGCGCATCCTTAATAGGCTTGCCGCCTTCCAGGGCGATGGTGGCGGCCAGGTCCTCCAGATTTTCTTTGATTAGAGCACTGGTGCCTGCCAGAATCTCGGAACGCTTATTGGCCGGCATCACTTTCATTACTTTGTGGAAAGTCTCGGTAGCCAGATTGAGCGCCGCATCAATAGCCTTTTCGTCTGCCTGTTCGATGGAAGCAACCACCTCTCCGCTAAAGGGACTTTTCACATCGGCAAATTCCTTTGTGCCGGCGCCTTTAATGTTCAGCGGATACTTGACAATCTCTTTCAACATGATGACTCTTCCTTTATTAACCAGGATTTATCAGTTGTTCTCCAGGGGGAGGCTTTAGAAACGGATATAGCCAGGCACTATCCTCTAAGGGCACGGCAGGCGGAACAGCTGGACTAAAATTATATCGAATGGACAAGCTAAGCAATTGACCATGCTGCAAAGAGGAAGAACTTCTAACATGCCTCCCCTTGATAAGCGCTTAAAGCATATTCAGATTTAGGTGCCTGCTCCGGTTTTCAATGGTAAACTTGCCGCCGGTGTAAGCCAAGTGGAAGCCATGGTCAACTGCAAAGAATTCAACTGCCAAGCAAAACTGAGTAAATTGGCGAGCGGCGCGCTCTTACAGCCGGTCTTGACGGTCCTGGTAATGACGGCGCCTTTCCTGGCCGGTCTGCCCGCACAGGGTCGGGAGCACGCACTGTCTGCCACCACGCAGGCTGCCTTCTACGAAACCCATGCCTCCTCCTCCGATGCCAAAAAGCGCCTTCTGCAACAGGAACGCCAGAAACTGGAGAAGGAAAAACGTAGCCTGCACGAAAAAGCCATGCAATTGCGCAAGGCGGAAGGCAAAGCCCTCAAGAAGCTCAACGTCATTCAAAAGCAGCTCAATCAGACCACCGGCGAACTCTGCCATACCAAGAAAGCCGTTGAAGTGACCGAGCACAAAATGGTGGAAACCGAGAATAAGCTCGTCACCGTTCAACATAAGGAAGGCAGCTTGCGCTCTTGTGCCAGCCGCCGCTTGAAGGAAATCTATTGCGGCGAAAGACTCTCCTTCGTGGAAATGTTGTTTCAAGTCGATAATCTGCAATCGCTCCTGGACCGCCTCTACTACCAGGAGCGTGTAGCCGAGCAAGACAAAAAACTGATTCAAGAACTGCGCGCCAGAGAAACACAACTTTCCCAGCACAAGCAGGCCCTATCGCAGAAGAAAAATGCCCTCGGCGAGATGGTATCTCAAATTGCCCAGAAAGCCATGGCCATAGCCAAAGAAAAGATGAGCCAGCAACAAGTGGCTGCGCAACTGCGCAGTCAGCGTGCCTTCTACGAGCAAGCTGAACGAGAATTGGCCAACGAATCGGCCAGGCTGGAAAGCCAGATCTTCCACATGGAAAGCAGCAACCGCAAGCGCGGCGGTCCCATCACGGTGGGCAGCGGCAATATGTGCATGCCCTTGCGTGCGCCTGTCACTTCTCCCTTCGGCTGGCGCTCCCATCCCATCTTCGGCGTCAGGAAATTCCATACCGGCGTCGACCTGGCCGGTCCGAACCGCTCTCCCATTCGTGCCGCCGACGGCGGTAATGTGCTCTTCACCGGCTGGTACGGCGGCTACGGCAAAGTTGTAATTGTCAGCCACGGCAACAATATGGCCACTCTCTACGCTCACCTCTCGCGCATCGCCGTATCAGTGGGCGATAACGTCTCCAAAGGCGATGTGATTGCCTACGAAGGTACTACCGGTTTCTCCACCGGTCCCCACCTGCACTTCGAGGTGAGGGTAAACGGTAAGCCTCAGAACCCTCTCAGCTACGTCAGATAATTCCCATTACCCGCAAAGAAATGCCGGGAAAACTGTGCACAGCGGCGCTTTTTGTGGGACATTATTATTAGAAGCAATTCACGTACCTTGCAGGTACTCCAGTGAGAAGGGCAGTGATGAACCTTACCGTGGGCGGCACCGGTCCTGCGAGCATTTTTAGCCAGATATAATATCCTCCGGTTTCCCATGTCTTAACTCAGGGGGGAGTATTTGATGGCCATCCTTCACTCGCAGAATCAATTTCTGGAAGGCTTCTACAAATTCTGCGACAAGTTGAGCCTGACTGACGAACAGTTCGAACAGACTTCTAAAAAGGCTGAACAGGAACTGCGTGAGAACCCCTCTTTATATATGACCAAGGTGAAGCTGATGGCCATCCTTGGCTACGCCTTTATTTTCATAGTGGTGGGCACCCTCATCCTGACTATGATCTGGCTGATCCAGACGACGATCATGCACCACCTTCGCGTCTACGGATTGAAAATCCTGCTTTTGCTTGCAGTTTTGCTCTTCGTCATTCTGAAAGCACTCTGGGTCAAGTCAACGCCGCCTGAAGGTCTCCCCATCACCAGGCAAGAGGCCCCTGCTCTTTTTGAGATGATCGATGACCTCTGCGAAAAGCTCAACACCAGAGTAGACAAAGTTTTATTGAACGACGAACTCAACGCCTCGGTGATTCAAATTTCAAAACTGGGCTTCCTGGATGTCTACGAAAACTATTTGAACCTCGGTCTTCCCCTCATGCTCAGTCAAAATGCCGACCAGTTTAAAGCGGTGCTGGCCCATGAACTTGGTCATCTGTCCGGAAACCACAGTAAATCATCCGAATGGATTTACAACTTGCGTATCAGATGGTCCAACCTGCTTAAGAACATGGGACAGGACCTGTTTTTCATGCTCTTCTATACCTTCTTTAGCTGGCTTGCGCCCCGTTTTAACGCCTATACCCTGGCCATGGCCAGAGCCCACGAACTGGAAGCGGACAGAGAAGCCGTTGCCATAGCCGGCGCGCATCCCTTCAGTGAGAGCATGATGCTTCTGCCGGTGCGCGGGCGGTATTTGTACAACCAGTTCTGGCCCGGTATCTACAAAGAAGCCGCCGATACGGATAAGCCGCCGGCCGATGTCTTTCACCGCCTGCAAAGGGAACTGGCCGGCTACTCGCCGCCCCGCCATGAATTGGAAGAGACGCTGAGAAAAGCCATAGAAGAAGAGGGTTCCGGCGCAGATACCCATCCTCCTCTCAAGACTCGCATCTTGCATGGACATTTCACCCCGGTGGTAAGCCTCACGGAAGAAGGCATGCTCGATCAGTCCAATCTGGAAATCATGGAAAAGCCCATTAGCCCGGAGGAAAGTGCTGCTACAGCCTATCTTGGCTCCTGGCTGCCCACAGCCATGGAGAATCTGGCCCGGGACTGGAATGCAAAAATAGAGCCCTACTGGCAGGCCAAACATGCAGAACTGAGTGAGGCCAAGAAACGCTTGCAGGAACTTGCCGAGAAAGAAGGTCGGGAAGCTCTCTCTGTGGAGGATCTGAAGGAGCGCGCCTACCTGACCTACCAGTTGCATGAAATCGAAGACTGCATTCCAATTTACAGACAGGTGCTGGCTTTGCAACCACAGGAGCCGGCCGCCAGCTATAACCTGGGTATGTGGCTGCTGGAGAAAAAAGATGAGGAAGGCATTGAGCATATCCGCGCCGCCATTAGGGCCCGCTATGCGCTTCTGCCCGACGCCTATCCGCTCTGGCACAGCTATCTGACCGAACAGGGAAGAGTAGCCGAAGCCGAGAAACTTAAGCAAGAACTGGACATTTATTACAAATGCGCCGACCTGGCCAGAAAGGAGCGCAACAACCTGAACAACGACTCTCCAATTCAGGCTTACGAACTGGAGCAATCCCATTTGGAATATCTGCAAGAGGTATTCCGCGCATTACCGGCGGTGCATGAGGTCTACCTGGTGCAACGCATTCTCGTACACATGCCCGAATATCCATACCTGGTTCTGGGTATTGAGATGCCGTCCGGTGCCTTCTCCGGCACAGACGACAGCGACAAGGTTGAAATGGCACGGGCCCTTCTGGATAATTTACAGATGCCTGCGGAGTTCTGTGTAACAGTCTTTGATCTTGGCACCATCAAACTCAAAAATCGAATGAAGGCCATCGAAGGTTCCCTCATTTACCGCAAGGCAGCGAAGTAAGAGAAGGTTCACTGGTGGGATTTTCTAGATGCTTCAAGAATCTCCGGCAAATATCAACAACACCGCCGGCGGTATCCGAATGCGCACCGGAGAGAGCGCCTAGATGCCCATCTTGTTCTATACGAAAATACTCGACACGGCAGCCCTGCTTCAGTAACTTTTGAGCAAGCTCATCGGCTTGCCCGACAGGCAATAAGCGATCTCCGGCGGCATGAAAGATCATTACCGGTTGCTTGAAGGAATTGAGACACTGCCCACCTAAATTGGGCTGAGGATAGAGCCAGTCCGGATAGAACTTCAGATACGGCAAGTGATGGGCGGCCACTCTGCTTAAGGACATATAGGGACTGACCAGGATTAAACCGGCACAGGGCTTGGAAGAAGCAACTTGACTGGCAGCGCCCGTTCCAAGCGATAATCCAAAATGAACAATAGATTCGCCCTTGACGCCACGACTACAAAGGAATTTGTAGGCGGCTAGA
>JACRFZ010000040.1 GCA_016212515.1 Candidatus Melainabacteria bacterium | reverse complement strand
GACACGAGACACCCCGGGAGAGGTCCCAGGGTTTGGCAGCCATCTGCCAAAGGTAAGCTGCGGGGACTCGAACCACCCTCCCAATCTTTCGACCGGGCGCTCCTCTAGCTACAGCACCAACAAAGTGAGGTATCAGACAAACTGGAAAGGCGAGAGTATGGAACGAGTCCTAACCGCCTATGCAATGGCTTTCTTGAACTCTATCCACGGCTCATCTATGGCATCATGGACGGCACAACTCCAGCCTCCTGCTTGATTAAATTCCGAGGCGATACGCTCGGCAACACTTAATGGTACGGCTGTCGGGATAATCAGGTACACCAACTCACCGGCGATTAACTGATTTGCTTTCTGCTGTAATTCCTTCAAACATTGAGCCAGGAAAGCCTCATACAGAGCCTCAGTGGCAGCATTATCCCGGGCATGGGCTAAAACGAATTGATCGTAAGAAGGAATTTTCGTGGTTGTAGAAGTATTCATTTGCTGAGGGCCTTATATTGAATAAAAATAGCTGGACTCGGCACCGAACAGTGGGTCCGGTGCCTAACTGAGTTTGCGTGCGATGTTACTTCTTGGGCGAGAAGAATACGGCAAACCAGGTTAGTGAGCCAAAGCCCATAGTCCAAAAGCTGGACAAGCGGAAGGCTTCCGCACTATAGCCGGTCAAGCCGATGATAGCGGTACCAGTAGCCAGACAGAAAAACACGGTTCCGGTGAGAGCAATGGCAAAGCCCGAAGCGCCCAGCCCGTACTTGTTGGAGCTATTGTTGTTATTGAAGTTGTTGGACATGATAGACCTCGCGGTTACTAAGTGAATTTGAAGAATAAAGAACTGGAAGGGCGGAGTGCACATCGCGACGAACAGGGCGATGCAGAAACACACTCCGCTATTGATGGGATGAAAGACAATCAAGACTTAAGACCACCGCCGGGACCAGCGCCATCACGGGCAGAGAGTTCGGCAGATTCGACAGGCGGCAACAAGTTGAGTGGCGCCGATGTAGAGAGTGATTGCGAATCTGGGTCAGAAGAGGCGCTATCAGCAGTGGTTGGATTCAAGCCGGCTGTTACTAAAGGTTGAGTCTCGGTAGTCGCTGCGTCTGTAGTTGGTTCCTTGGTATTTAGTTCGGTGAGAAGGCTGGAAGCTGGTTGAGAGGGTTGCGTAAATGTACTTACATCCTTTTTATTGCGAGCGGACCATTGCTTAACCAGGTACTTGTAGCAGCCGCTCACATACTGCTTAACAGGCTCGAAAGAGAAACGATGTTCAGCCTTCTCGCCGTCGGTATTGACCATTTCTGAAGGGGCGGCGCTCACCTGAGGGCGAGGGCGGGGAGCAGTCAGCCGGGAGACAGTCTCTTGCGCGCGGGTCACGAAGGTCTCAGCCTTCTCATCTACATAGTCACAAGCCTTGGCACAAACTGTCGGCACGCTCTTCCAGAAGAGAACTACTGCCATGATGCCCGAAACGAGAAGGGCAGTTTGAAAGGCGTGGAAGCCACAAGAGAAAAGATTGTCACCGGCTTGCACGGAGAGGGCTCCGGCAATCAAGGCAAAACCGGTGGTCTGGCGGACGGTAATTTCCAACTCAGACTCGTCTTTGACAGGCAGGTTGGCACCTACCAACTGTAAGTTAAAGCGGGTGACGGTGGCGGACAGGAGTCCTGCCAACGCCAATTCAATTAACACGAAAATTGGTGCGTTCATGGGATGTCTCCTATATTTCAAGTTGTTAGAAAGTTTGGTCTGGCACAACTTTTGCAAGTTGCTTTTCATCAGCGCAGGTAGACCATCTCCTGCGAATACCCTCCCGCAAGAGGGTATTTCGCCTTTTACAAAACACCCACTAAGAAAGGAACGGTTTCACCGATTGAGCGGCCGCTCCTTCCTCTAGATATTGGGCAAACTACTTACTTTTTGTTGTTCTTGCGATTGACGAGCTTAGGGGAAGCAGGAGGTTGAGTTGAGCCACCGTCGCCGGCACCACCTTTAGTGAAATCCGCAGGAGCGTTGCCGCCACCATTGGAACCACCACCGTCACCTGCTTCCGCTTCAATGCTCGCATTCAAATCGCTTGCATCAGCATCAGAGGTAACTGCTTCCACTGGAGTCGTCGGGAAATAGTTCACAGAAGCCGCATCGGTCTTGCTACCGAGCAACCCTTCTACTTTTTCCTTTGCAACACCCAAAGTGCCTACTACCTGAGCAGTAATCTCACCGCGCTTATCAGCATCTGCCAGAGTGGTGTTAGTCACATCGGCAGCCTTGTCCACGGCGTTGAGCAACTTTCCAAAGTATTGAGGCACCCGTAGCCCGGCGAACCACAAACCCATTACGAACGGTGTGAAGGCACCGACGCAAAGCGAAAGGAAGACCGCATAAAGAGGATTAACCGGCGAGCAAGCAGCCAGCGAACCACCTACCAGGGCAAGCCCCGTTGCATACTTCCGAGCCTCGCTCATTTGCTTGGTATTACCACCAGTCCAGGACGTGGCAAGAGTAGAACCGAAGCGAGCTAAAGCAGCAGCACCGATACCGGCAGAGACAACATAGGTAAGAGTGAAAATTGGCAAAGACATAACGAAATTCTCCTTGAACTATGAAGATGAAAAGACGACAGCTCCAGGGGAGGAGACTGCCCTTCCTTTTGAGGGAAGCTTGTTGATAAAGCGGCCAGGAGAGAAGCACGACCTTACCGAAAGGCACAATTCGGATTCGAACCGAAAGAGACAAGCACTGCACTAAAGCACTTTGCCTCCGTACCAAACCAGCACCAGATGACTATCAGAGAAAGACCATCAGGCAAGGCTCCCACATAGTGGGAGGGAAATATTGCCGAGAGGGTGAAGGGAATTGCCTGAGCGATTTGCACCGAATGAGTTTTTATGAGACGAAAGATACTTTCAACCTAGCGTTCACTTGGCAGCCGCGCAAGAAAATTCCGCCCTCGGAATTCTGAATTGCGGCTGTTAATCAAATTAAGGCATGGCAAGCTAGCGCAAGAGAAGCAAACATATAGCTGCGCTAAGGTTGAGGCAGAGAGGCGAGCAACCCCTCGCGCTAGCTTGCCACCCCATTTCCTTAGACTTTACCTCCAGCTAATCCAGCTCACACCAACACACGCCTCCCTTTCGACGATGCCAAGATCGCCCGGCTCGCGGCCGCATTTCGCTTTCTCTTAAGGTCTGATCAGCCCTTTGCCCCTTGCAGCAATTGAATCCGCGTGGGCAAACCTGCTTCAAGAAGAAAGAATCACCCAGACCTAATTCGGAATTCCAACTAAATAAATCTAGCCCGCACAATCCAAACTCGATAACTTATGCATCAGGAGCGTAAGAATATGGCAATCAATCGTGCTTTCCAGACGCTTTTCCTTCTTCTGGTCTTAGCTACACTCTCGTCCTGCCAGACCGCTGAGAAAACCGCCACACCGGACCAGGCGGAGCAAAACCTGGACGGACTGATTATTCAAGGTCAAGCCAGCTCTGGTAACACCGGCCAGTCAGAATCCGCCATTCCAGTCCCGACACCACAGGCACAAACAAGGCCAACGGATCAAATCGCTCTCAGGGTCAGTGAAAAACTGAGCACTATGACCCTGAGGCAGAAACTAGGACAGCTCTTCATGGTCGGCTATACAGATGCACGGGATGCAGACGAACTCATACGCCTGTACAATGCAGGCAACCTGGTACTCATGGGGCACAACGACGGTCCACCTGAGACTATAAGAGAAACGCTCACACATCTTCAAGGGCGCGCCCGGTCCAGCAATAACGACATCGGCTTGCTCATTGCAGTTGATCAGGAAGGCGGCAGCGTGCAGAGGCTGAGGAACGGCTTTCCGGCTTTACCTTCGGCGAAGGAAGCGGCTCTCAATCGGGACCTTGAAGCCTATGCAAGGGCTCTCAGCGCCGACTTAGTTGCACTTGGTGTGAATATGAATCTAGCGCCTGTGTTGGATATCGACTACGGACTCTCACAAGTAATCGGCACCAGAGCCTTCGGAGAAACAGCGGCAAGCGTCGACACGGCCACCAGTCAATACCTTAAGGGCGCTCGAGCAAGCGGCATAGTGTCAACCCTCAAGCACTTTCCCGGCCACGGCAGCACCGGCACCGATTCCCATCGGGAATTACCCGTGGTGCACAAGACTCTCTCTGAGCTGAGTGAGCAAGATCTAGCACCTTTCATGAACAACATCAGGCGTGGTCTGGCAGACTCAATAATGGTAGGTTCCATTGCGTTTCCAAACATAGACGGAAGTGGCTTGCCGGCATCCATTTCCAGGACCATGGTGCAAGACGTTCTGCGCGGTCAGCTAGGTTACAAGGGGGTCGTGCTCACCGATGATGCCGGCATGGGAGCACTGAAGCGCTCATATACCGATGAAGAGGTTGTCACCCTGGCATTAAACGCCGGCGTCGACATCGTAGTCTGCATAAGGAAGGAAGAAACTACAAGCTGCAATCCAAGACAGTTTGCGGCCATGTTCAACCATTTGGAGAATGCAGTCAAAAGCGGCATCGTGAGTCAAACAACGATTGACAATGCCGTTACACGAGTGCTCACTCTCAAAGCCCGTCAGGGGCTCCTCTAAGCCGGCTATTTCTTGAACCTGTGTAAAAATTGACGGAATAACGCATCTCCTCGGCTGTTTATCTCAGCCGGGGAGACCGCCTTACCGGTGCCGGAACCAGCAAAGATAAGATACTCCACGCCCTGAGAAACGCCGCCACCGGTGGGTGAATTGTTGATACCGAGAGCGGCGGCAAGAGCCATAGACCCCTCACCACGCACTTGCGGCGGAGCAACATCGGCAAAAATAGCGTAGGCATATCGGTTGCCGTACTTGACCACGGCAAAGTCCCCAGGGGAGATACCGTATCGACTGTAGATTCCCATCGGCAGGGCAATGTAATTGACGACCTCGGAATTTACGAACTTGCCGTCGGGATAGGTAAGACTGGTCTCCAATTGACCATAGGGATCAATAGCAGTGGCTCTTGGAGAGCCATCGGCATCTATAGCCATTCCGCCCTTGAGATAAACAAGCCCATCAGCAATCTTGACGAATTGCCCGGTGACACCGCCGCCGGCGCCAGCCACCAGTCTGAATAAGGCAAGAGGCGTGGGAGCGACCGCCGCCACTGTAGAGCCGGAGCTAGCGCCACCACCGAGGGTGACAATACCAAAACTCTTCTCCACACCGTAATACGCCTGCCCCGCAGGCAGACTCAGTTCCAGACCACCCTCCGGTAAGAAATCATCGTCAAGCCCATGGCTGCGCTGGAGGAGAAGCAGATAGGCAGTCGAAGGCACACCGACAAAGAAGAGTGAAAATAGAACACTCATTCTATTGATTTGAAGTTTCATAGCTATCCTTACGTATGAACTAGAAATGGACATTAAATGACGAATCTCTCAGCGAAGCCGTCCTGGCTGCCTCGGCTAGCAGACCTTGGCTACTATCAAACACTTGAGAGAACCTCAACCGAAGGTTCGCGCACGTGCACAACGGCTAGTGTCAAAATTTAAAGAGCTAACATTTTTGGAAGAACCGGCAGAAGACCCTTGGCAAGAACCCAAAACTCCCAAAGCAGCATGATTCCTCAAACGCGGCTGGTAATCATTCCGATAAATCCTTGCCGAAAATCCCTGAAAGAGTTTGAGAAGCACCCAACGCCTCTGCTTAAGTGAATCAACTCATTCAATCAGACAAACTAAAAGACCATCACCTCAAGATCAAAACCACACTCACGAAACCAAACCAATTTCTAACCAGCACCGGCTGGCGAAAGCAATACGTTCAGGGTGCCTACAGCAAGTCAAGACCAAAACACAAACCACACAGGTATTTGATATGTCACACCAAATTTCAACAACCCTGACCATCATTTCACTGGTGATTGTTAGCATATCCGCCCCTACCCCGGCCGGAGCAGCCGACCCAAAATGCATTCCAAACTCCTTACTCTTTCCCAGTGCCGAGCAGCAAGATGACCTCAGTCGCTTCATGTGCGGACCAGGCGGCGGCACCTACCCAAGCGCCATACCCGGCTCCAATCCAAATGCCGCCAGTATTTCTCCCTTCACATTCTCAGCCAATCCAACCAGCCCATCGAGACCTGACAATTCCCTATTGGGAGCCACCTTCGGCTCCGGATTGGGTTCCGACCTGTCACAGAGTTCGCTCACGGGCAGTAAGCCGCATGAAAACTGCAACCAATTTATTACACCGGAACCAGGAGACTCACTCAGTCAATTCATGTGCGGGCCAGGCGGAGGAAAATACCTCATCCCCGGCTTGCTCAACGGCTTACCAAACCTACCGGCCTCAAACAGCCCAACAACAGCCCTACCTCCGCTACCGACTGTTCTCCCCAGTGCCAGTCCGCAACCAGCGCCGGTGAGCAATGAGCCCGCCAAACTGCCGTCACCACCGGTGGCTCCCATCACTGCCGTTAAAACGGAAGCTCCGAGCACAGCAGACCCAGTTCCCTCACCTTCTCTCCACCCGGCAGCCGCACCGCCACCACCAGCGGTGGCCGCAAACCCGCCGCAGACAGGCACACCCGCCAGAGCGTCCGCACCCGAAAAGACAAGCATCCTCGACAATCCTGTCTTCTACCTGGTAGCAGGAATCCTTGTTCTGGTGATACTAGCCGGCGGTCTTATGCTGCTTACGGGCGACTCCACCGAGGCGGACTCGGCCAATCAGGAAGACTCCGACTAATTAGACCGTTTGCCTCCCGCCAACCAAGAATCCGACGGAGCCAGTCTGACTGCTCTGTCGGATTCATCGATATCAGTGAAACATGAGATGCAATACAAAGCCCACATAAAGCTGCTTCTGCTGTACCTGGCCGGCACAAGACTTTTGCAAGTGCTTATAGACCGCCAGGAAGAGACCCCTGTTCCCAGTTCCAAGGCACCAGCCTGGCGCCAGGCTGCCGATGTACAAACAGCAACAAAAGATGCAACGAAAATAGACGGAGCCGATAACTCCATTCAACCATCCAGTCCGCAGCCAAGGCCGCCCGCACAGCCCCCGCAGAAGCCCTCCGGCGCTGCAAGCAAAGCCAGAGAGCCAGACTTAACAGGCAACTGCCGAAGAGCGCTGGCTAAATCCACCGTGCAAATTCGCAATACCACCCAGCGCGGCAAAAGAGAGATAGGTAGCGGCTTCTACATAGATGAATCAACAATACTCACCGCCTTGCATGTGATTAAGAATCACAACCTCCTGATTGGAAACTTCCCGGACGGGTCTTCAATACCCCTTATCTAAGTGCGAAAAGATAGTGCCAGGGATCTGGCATTACTGAGGACCGCATCCCCAAAACCCGGCACCGAACCACTCAAGATCCAATCAGCACCACCACCTCCTCCCGGCTCGCGCGCCTGCCTGATCGGTTCCCCCTTCGGTGCACCGCTAAGAGTGATGGAGACCACGGTACTGAAAGTGAACAGCAAAGGCGAGGTTGAAATCCAACCTGGCGCGCTCAAGCCTGGAGACTCGGGCGGACCTCTTCTTGACCAAGACGGTGAGCTGATTGGCTTAAACCGAGCCGTCATGAAATCAAGGCAGAGCCGCAAGGAGGGTCCCGGCATTGCCGTGAATGCCGCAGACCTAAAGACTTTCATCAACAAATAAAGCGGGGTTCCCTATGCTTAGATCAAGAAACGCCTCAAAAAGATCGCTTTCCCGCCTGAGAAGGACGCTGCCGCTCTTGCTCCTTCTGACTTACCTGTTGCAGAGCACTGCCGCATTCGCCGGACAGAAACAGAACCGCGAGGACAGCCCCCAGTCAAACAGCACTAACAAGCTATATGTGGTCTACCTCGACCTCTCATCGATGGATACAACAGAGAGAGAGAGCTTCGCAACCTATCTTGAGACAGCCCACCTGCCCAAAACGGCTGTAGGCAAAAAGTGCGTCTACTACGGTCGCCCCCAAACCTGGTG
>JACRFZ010000038.1 GCA_016212515.1 Candidatus Melainabacteria bacterium | reverse complement strand
GACCCCCGGGACCAGCAGGCCCCCCGGGACCGCCCGGACCTTCCGGACCACCGGGACCGGAAGGACCACCGGGACCACCGGGACCGCCAGGACCGCCAGGACCACCGGGGCCGGAAGGACCGCCGGGACCTAAGGGACCGCCGGGACCGGCAGGACCGCCGGGACCACCAGGACCGCCAGGACCGAGAGGACCGCCGGGACCGGAAGGACCGCCGGGACCAAGGGGACCACCGGGGCCGGAAGGACCGCCGGGACCGAGAGGACCGCCGGGGCCTTGAGGACCGCCGGGACCGTTAGGACCGGCAGGACCAAGGGGACCACCGGGACCAATAGGACCTGTGGGTCCGGCATCGGTGCTGCCGAGAACGCCGGTTGTGCTGGTGCCGGGACCACCGCCGGGACCGCCTGGACCACCAGGGCCGCCGGGACCACCGGGACCACCCGTGCCGGTGCCGGTTGTGGCTCCGGGGAGGGTACCTCCGCCCGAACTACCAAGGGTGAGCGGACCCGCCGTGTTGGTAATCGGATATGTATACAAGCTCTGGAATGTGATCAAGCCGTTGCCTGCGGCGAGAGAACCTTGCTGGTTATTCGGAGCGGCACCGAAATTAGCCTGGAAGAATACAATCGGAGCCGGAATACGGGCAACGAGAGTGGTTCTTACGGAAACGAAGGGACCCGGGGAACTTCCCAGACCACCTGCGCCAGGCAGAGGCACACCCGGAGTACCACCGGTTGTGGTACCAATCGGACCATTTGTGCTGGTCGTTGTGGGTGAGCCGTTATTCGGAGCAGCTAGATAATCTTCATAGGTGATTAGCTCTGCATTCAGACTCTGGATGACCGTACCGTCTACGGGGTGGGTGCTCAGTGATGCCTGCATTGCATCGACGGCCTGACCTACCCTTCCCATCTGACCCGCTGATCTGGCGCAGTCCTTACAGGCTCTGTCGCACATATCAGCCGCGAATATCAGAACGGCAATATTGAGGGCCAGGGCACATATCACAATAAGGATAGAAACCACAGCTCCCAATTCAATGGCTGTGATACCGCGCAACCGCTCCTTGAGCGATTTACGATTGCGTGGCATCTCACTCGTGTTTTTAACCACCTAACCTCCTCCAATTACAAGGATGGGGCACACTTACTCACAAACTATCTTCCCATTTGAATGTGAAGTATGAGTGAAGGAAAAAAAGGAACCGGTTTCAAATCTGAAACCGGCTCCTCAGTTTTCTGGCTCTCTAGCCCCGTATTTCCTTCCTTACAGGAATTTCTGAAAGAAAGTTAGCGTTGGGACTGAGTCAGTCTTCTTGCCACGGCGGAGAACGCCTGCTTAACAGTGGAGGCACTGGCGCAGGGGAAGAACTTACCGCCGTTCTTGGCTCTACCGGCCAGGCCGTTGGAGCCGTTACCGAGGAAGAGGGACTGTGTGCTCTGGAGAACCGGGTTGTTGGTCACGTCCAGACCGATGGTGAAGATGGCGATACCCTCGTTGCGGCAGTCATCAGCACGGGAGCGGCACTCGGTGGCCTCTGCGCCTCCGTCTCCGCCTGTGGGTACACCGTCAGTGAAGAACACCACGGCATGCTTACCGGCAGGACGACACTCGCTCAACACGTTGACGTTGTAGACGCCGGCGTTGATGAACATGTGGTAGGCCGTGGTCATGGCTTCGCCGCAATCGGTGTTGTCGATGGGGCGTCCATTTTCGAGTCCATCGGCGGCGGCATTATTGTCGAAGGCCGACCAGGCGGTAGAGACGCCGGCGCTGATGGTGGAGGCTTTGCGACCGCCGGTGATGGAGGATACTGCAGTGGCCTGCGCTTCGTTCTTGTTGAGAATATGGCGAGGTGTGCGGAATCCGCTTCCGGACGGCAGGGATGTGTTGTTCTCCGATGGGTTCGCCCCGTTCCCTCGGTTTGGCGCACTACTGTTGGTGGGGTACCCCCTTTCGAAGTGTCTCACCTGGAAGGTGGCGTACTTGGGTGATACGAAGTAGGAGTTGTAGTCACCGGTGCCGTGGGCTGTACCCAGGGAGTTGAAGGTGTAGGAGGCGCCGCCGGCACCGTCCCGGTTGGAGAAGCCGACCAGACCGAAGCGGCAGTCAGTGAGGGTATTGATCTTCTGGAAGAAACCTCCGTCGGCTCCATCTACCGCTGTGGCGATGGGTTGGGAGAAGAGCATGGCCAGTCTCTGGTAGGCGAGCTGGTAGCCGGCCTTGATATGAGCGGTGGTCATGCTGGAATCAGTAGCCGAATAGCCAGGTGCCAGGTAGAGGGTGGAGCCTCTGTCGAGCAGGGCCTGCTGGAAGCGGCGGTTGGTGCTGACCGGATCGGGGTCCAAGTTGCCCCTGGCGGCTTCTACCAGCACGCCCAGGTTTTCGAAGGTGTAGCTCTGTCCACGGATGGTGGAATCAGGTTCTTCGGCAGGGAAGGTGTAGGAGAAGCTAACAAAGGTATTGGGACCGTTCAGAGGTTGAACATAAGGATAAGTACCGGGGCTGGCGATATTGACCACCATATCGGTGATCCACCGGCCGGCGGAGAGGTTGGGGATATCGTTTGGATCGTAAGGGCTGAAGGGTCTGGGACCCTGGAGCATGTCGCCAGGCATACTGTTGTTCTGGTAGTTAGGCTTGTAGGCCGCTGCACAGGTAGTGGCGTTGGTGGTGTTGATAGTGGTCGTGGAATCCCAGTACTTGCCGTAGCCGCCAATGCCGGGAGAGCCGTAGGCGGGCTGCAAGGAGCAGTTTCCTGGCGGTGTACCGTAATCGGCGCGGAAGTGGGAATCGAAGGAGTTGGGGCTGATGGTCAGACCCGGTGTGTAGAGGATGGTGTTGACTCTCAGTCTGTCGTCGAAGTGGAAGTGAGGTGTGGCTTGCGAGTCGCCGTTGTCCACCAGTTGCATGTTCATGGGAGGCAACACGTTCACCTGCAAACCGTTGGGGTTGGCTGAGTAATTGTGCTGCAGGTAGTTCGATAGACGGTTACCGTCAGAGCCCACGGTAGCAGAAGGAATTTCGTAATAGGCAATGCGACCGCGGTTGGCCACAGCTACACCAGGGGAGGCAGAGGTCTGCATCTCCTGCAGAGCGCTCGATGCGGAGCCTGCCGCCGGAACCAGGTTCGGATTCCAGGCCCGGCTCACGAAGGTGACCGAGGTGGCGTCATCCATAGAGCCGGAATAGTCGAAGACCAGTACGGCGTCAACCTGAGGTAGACCGCCGCCGGAGGAAGCGTTGAGACCAACCTTCTGCACTCCGATCAAGCCCATGAAGACCGGCGCATAGGTGTAGCCGGCGTAGACCATGATGGCGCGCCCGTTGCGGCAAGCCGGCGAAACCGGCGGCACACCCACATAATTGTTCTGGGGGTCGGCCAGGGAGATCATCACTCTCGTCTCGCCCGGGTTACCAACCACTTTGGTGGCCGAGTAGGGGCTGACGATCATGGCGTTATTGAGCGGCTGACCGAGCATGTTGCCAGCCTGAAACATGTTGCGGGCGTAGCCGGCAGCATTCTGCTGGGCGGCTAACAGCTTGGTGTCGCTGGCATCGTCGTCGCTTATGTCCTGGGAGGTGAGCATGGCTGTACCGGCCAGGGCGGCGGCGTCACAGGTAGCCGTCAACTCCCTTTGAGCCATCTGCAAGCGGCAGGTGTCAAAGGTGAAAAAGCCGATCATCATAATAAATATGAAGAGGGCGAGGACCAGTCCTGTGACTGCTGCTCCTTTCTGTCGCCTCAGTTTGGAATCAATCATATCTGTAGTTCGTCCTGTTTAATCTTTCCTGGGAGTATCGAGCATGCTATACGGAGTCAATTTAAATTAGTCAATTTCACGAGCCGGTTAGAACTGCAAACCTGGAGGGTTTTCAAATTGGGCCTGACAGGCAACGTTCATATTCATGGGGGCGGAGAGCCCTTCTATATTGAACCAGGGCACGGGAATGAGGGGATCCACCGAGCCTCTGATTGTAACCCTGATACTGTAGACAAAAGAGTCAATGTCGGGTACGTGGGACACACTTTGCAAGGTGGCCGGTCCAATTACCTTGAAGCCCGGGCCGGGGGACGGGACGACGTTTGGAATGGGCGTGACGATGATGTCTACTTCCGGGTTGGTAGCGCTCATGGCGAAATTAACGCCGGGGAACATGTCTCTGATCTGGGCGGCCCGCTGCTGGGCAGTGGCGTATGCGCCAGGGTAGGGTGTACCGGTGGGGATGTCGGGGACTTTGATCAGGGTGTTGAAGGTCTTGGCTTTGGCTGCCAGCATAACCGACTGGTTACAGGCGAACCAGAGGAAAAAGGCACGCAAGCAGACGGTGCCCAGGTTCAAGACTGGAAAAAATATAAATAGAAAGAGTACGTACATGGTAGCTACATATTCAGCTGCCATGGCCCCTTTCGTTTTTCGAGTGCCGCGTCTGTATTTAAACATTCCCATTCACCATCAGTGATTTTCCCAACCCCAATTAGAATCTGTTTCGATTCTTCCCGATTCGAGCAATGTAGTAACACCTGTTACGCAACCTGGAAAAGTTGACGTAAGAGGGCGAGTTTAATCTATTTACAAACCTATCACGGCAAAAAAAGTGTTGTCAACAGGGCACTTGTCTTGTCCGCCCGGTCTGCAAATAAATAATCTACAGACTAGCTGTCATTGGATGGCTTAATTAGAACCGGTCCGGTCTCTTCCTGGGTGGCGGTGGTGCTGGATTCCGGCACGGGAGAGGGCATCAGGGCTCGTTTGGCGGCTTCCTTCTGGGCCGCCGCATTTTGATAGAGGGCGGAGAAATATTTACGAATCTGAGGGTCGCGGGTCTTATTAATACCGTCCTGAACCGTGCTCAGGGCTTCGTCAAACTCCTTGAGTCTGATCTGGCTCTTTACCAGGCCTCCCCGGGCGGCGGCATAGTCGGGACTGAAGGTGAGGGCCTGATTGAAACAGGACTTGGCGTGTTGGAGACCACCGGCGCCCATATAAGCTTCACCGAAGACGTACCAATCAAGGGCTCCGGGGGTGACCAAGCGGGAAAGAGCCTGCAGGTTGGAGAGGGCTTTCAGGTTGTCGCCGTTCCTGACCTGGGCGAATGCCAGGTACCTTCTGGCAGAAATTGATTCGCCGTCGGCCTTGACTGCCTTTTCCAGAACCTGGGTGGCTTTCTCGTACTGCCCTTTGCTGAGGAGCTCATAGCCATTATTCAGAAGGGGGAGGATTTTCTCATTGACCGGCTTCAGGGCCGGATTTTGTTCGGAGGAAGCAGCTGTCTTTGCTTCTTCCTTTTTGGCACTGTCTTTCGCGGCACCAGGGGTGGGGGCACCATTTTGAGCCGAAGCTGAGCCGGTCATTAAAACTGCAGCCAGAACTGCCAATGTCGTTTTGAGATTCAGGCTATGTCCGATAGACATTCATTACTCCTTGCTTGGGTGACGATGGTTGCCTTAAAAAACTTTTTGATTTTAACATTAATCTGGTTGGGTCAAGGCTGCGATTACTGACGTTTGTGGCGCAGTTTTTCAGGGCATGAAATTTGAGGCGCTGGTATATTTATCGCTCTGCTTTTTATTAGCTAAGGTGATTGATTTTGGCTACAGTCGGCAAGATTGATGCAAAGAGAAAGCTCTTTGCCAGGGTATTCGCCTGGATGGTGAGCCTGGCTTTTATCGCTTCTATATTTACCACGCTCTACATGGTTTCCTACGGTGGTCTGGTTGCCTATGACAACGAGACGCTTCAGTCTGAGCGTCTTAAGTTGGCCGAAACCAGGGCCCGGGAAGAGGTGCGTTTCAACGAAGAAAGCGGCAAATCAGCTCTTGAGAAAGCCCGTGCTATGAAGGAACTGGCAATTTATTATCAAGAGAGCCGTAATTTCGCTGCCGCCAGAGATACACTTCTCAGTGCCGAGAAGTTGGTGGCCCTCGAGCATGATGATCAAGCGCATTTGCTCCTGCGCATTGACCTGAAGCGGCAGGCTGCTCTTGTGATGTGTGATTGTACGCTTTTCCAGGAGGCGGAGCCGCTCTTTCGTCAGGCCGGTCGCATTGTTTCTCGTCTGGAAGCGCTTGATAAAAATGCGGCCGGCATGGCCAAGGCCAAGTTACTCAACGATGAAGGAGTTATGTATTACCTCTGGGCCGGCTCCACCAGAGAACTTGCGGAGCGTAGTCAGCGATACGATGTAGCCGCTGATTGTTTCCTCAAGGCCGGTAAGATTCTGACTCGGTCTCCAGTGGAAAATCGCAGCCTTGAGACTGCAATTGCTGATAACCTCAGGCAGCTTAGAGATGATCAAAAGTATGAGAAGTTGACCTATCTCAGTCCCTGAGGGTTGGGAAGAGAGCCGGAAATTTTTGCCTGATTCTGAGCAAGCCTTTTTGCAGATCCTGGTTATCTATAAAGAGAACGTAGGAGAACATCATGATCCATTCGAAAAGTGGGATGTTCATGTGTAAATCGATGGTGAGATGGAAGACTATGGCCAGGGCTATTACATAGTAACGAAATTCCTTGATCCAGATTAAGGTGAAGAGAGCCAGTTCAATGACCAGTGTGCCCCAGGTAAGCAATTGGCAAGTCCAGAGATTGTCGAAGACGTAGGGGAGTTTTACCCTGACCAGGTCTTCTATGCGCGAACTGTAGTAGACGGAAGTGCCGTTTACCCAGGTGTCGCCCCAGAACTTGGCCACAAAGGTATGGAAGTAAACAAGAGCCAGTTGTAACTGCAAGAGACGCATGGGCCATATGCTGACACTCTTGTAATTGAATTTCTCCGCCTCTTCTCTGCTTTCAGGCGCTCGATTCCTCTTCAGGTTAAGAAGATGATCAATTGAGAGAGCGTTGCCGCTGGCGGCAAAGAAAAGCCAGAACGACATGACCCTCATATAGGTATCACCGGAATTGAAGAGAAAGGCGTTGCGATGGTAAAGAGAGTTCAGGCAAAGAAAGACCACCAGCACCGATACTCTGGTTTTGTAGCCTATGGTCATGCACAAGCTGGCTGCGAAAAATACGACGAAGAAGGCAAGCAAAAAAGTATCGTTGTCTCTAGCCAGGTTGAGCAAATTCAAGCCGACTACCTGGGCGAAATTGCGCTCTGTCTGATTGGAGATCAGTCCATATTGTCCGAACCAGACCAACATGTCCTGGGTGAGCAGCAATACGAAAAGTATCATGATGAAGCCCATCAAGATACGAAAGACTGCCACCGCCAGTGGTGAAGTCTCGCTGAACCAGAACTCGTCCCAGAGCTTAAAGAGAGTCTTGATGGACAATTACTTTACCCCCTCCAGATCTTGCGGATGAATTTTGAGGGTGATGAGCAGTTTGCTTTCGTAGTGAGGGGGATTGGCTTCCCATTTCGGTTTTTCTTGCTTTTGCCGGTCCTGACCTGGAGGCGGCGGCAAATCGTCAGGCATAGGCGGCGGCGGAATTCTGCTGGAAAAGCGGATCAGGGAAACCGTTTCGGGTGGATTGCTTTTTTCCACCATTGAGGTTCTGGCCACATACCGAGCTATGTCTGGCCAGGCCATGGGCGCTTTTTCCCAGGCACAATTGTCGTCGAAAAATTTGCGGAACCGTTCCTTGGGAATTTTTTCCAGAAAACCAAGTCTTTCCATCCGTGGTGAATTCCAGATTCTGGTTGTGCCGTCTTTGTAGCGTACTATGGCCACCAAGTGCGGATTACTGTTTCTTGGTACCGGGGCAAAGACTCCGAAATCTTGATCAAGACCTAAGAAGAAATAGTAGTTGTGAAAAAAATAGTTGAGTGCTTGCGTATAAGGATGATGATTGAACATGTAGCAGAAGTTGAGCATACCGTGAAAAAGTATGAAAGCCGAAATGACAGGCTTCCTAACTTTCGCCCACTCCTTCTCCGTTACCAGAAGGCTGGTGAAAAATTGAAAGTTACTCTTGCGTACTTTTTGGTTTTCCTCAGATGGGGCCAAGGTTTATTCCCCTTTTAGCCGGAAATCTGAAGCAACTGCCGGCCTTAGTTAGATCTTTTTGGCTTGCTCGTCAACTTGCTTCGCTTGTTCCGTCTTACCCTGGCCTTTGAGGGCAATACTCAATTGTTGCAAAGAAATTTTCCGCCATTCCTTTGGAATTAACTTGAGGGGCGCGCCGGCGGAGATGTTGACGCACTTTCTCCACTCGGTTTCCGCCAGGGCAAACTTGCGTTCGCCGTTGTAATAGAGCCCCGGATGCATATGCGCATTGAAGAACCAGTTAGGCATCGGGCGCTTTTCTTGTGGTTGTTTGTAAAAGATACGCTGTGCCAGCAGGAAGTACTTCATGGCTTCTTTTTGTTTGCTGGGACCCTGGTTCCAGAGACTGACTCCCAGTCTGACGCAGTATTGACCCAGTTTTGTTTGTCCAGCCTGTGATTTGACGGCGTCTTCCAGTTTCTCTTTGAGAATCTTCTCGCCGATGGCCGGTTTGTTCTGATTGAAGATATAGGGGCGGGCTTCGCTGAATTCCGTTTCCGGGAAGGTGAACTTGCTGTCCGGCTGCGCTTCCACGTATTTTGCGATTTCCGCTTCCGTGGCGAAGGTTTCTTCCGTGCCGCTCACAGGCTGTTTTCCGGTTCCCGTGCTTGTGTTAGTGCTGGTGCTGGTAGGTTGCTTACCATCGTCACCGCTTGGAGTACAACCGGTCAGTGAAGCGCCTATGACAAGCGGAGTCAAAAGGGCAAGAAGGATAGGACGGGCGAAGTCAAAACTGGTTTTCTTGACTTTATGGCCCATTGCCTTCTGCAAGTCTGCGCTGCAAGCACGGGATTGATGCATCTGACCTATCCTTCTATTGAATTAATTCACAATCAGTACTAAGTGTTTCAACTGCTGAAAAGCTTTCAGTGTTTATTAGCCTGTCGCCACATTTCGCCGACTATGATAGCGCAACTTACAACCAAATATAATAGTTATTGATTTTCTGTACCGGCTGCCCTCTTGTGTTGCCAAGCGTTTATCGCTGCGCCCGGCAGCGCAACGCAAATATCGTTGTTCTCAGCGCCGCCTGAGTGCAGGGGCTTGCCCTTGAGGGCTTCAAATCTAGCCAGCCGTTTTTTTATATGCATGCAAAGCACTATCGCCATGGGGGTACCGGCCAGAGCTATTGTGGCAATGACGGCACTGACCACGTTCAGCTCTTTCAGGAAGTAGAGGTGGGAGACAAGGGGCAGGCTGCGCTCCAGAAAGACGGCAGGCACGGCTGCGAAGAGCAAAACATGGGCGTTTCTCAAGCAGAGCACGGAAGCTTGCCTGCGGCGGGGCAAGTTCCTCAAGAAGCGGGCTTCTTCAATGGTGGCCAGGCTGCCTGTCAGGGCGGCTGCCGTCACCAGGCTGAAACTGGAAAGAGCGCTTTCCCTGGCCAGGGCGCCGGCCAGGTAGAGGGAAAGTGTGAGCAGGGCTGAGAAAAGCCAGAGTTTCTTCTGCTCGACGCGATTTTCAATGATTGGGGCAATGAGGGCTCCCAGGCTGAAGGCTGTGATCAATTTAGCAGCCAACTCCGTGAGAGGCTGGCATTGTTGACCGCTCAATTGCATGCTGAGGTTTTGCACCGACAGGAAGGCTGTGATTATGAGCAGGCAGAGTGTGGGCATGGACATGAGCCCGACCATCAGTCCGTGCGGATAGAAATCCGGCTTATTCCCCTTGCTTCCGGCGATGATACTGCCATCAGTGGCTTGGGCAACTGGACTTTCTCGGTCGGCGAAGTAGACCAGGCAAATTCCCAGGCTGTAGAGCAAGGCCGCCGCTTGCGACGGCCAGAGCCCGGGATAACTATTCACCATGGCTGGTGCCAGTTTGAAGGCCAGGGCCTGGCCCGCTCCCCAGGCGGCAATCAGGTAGGAGAGGGCACCGGTGCTCAGCCCTTGCCAGGGTCGGACGTGATGCAGCACAAATAAAAGCGACCACTGCGCCGAGAGCATATAGAGGCAGAGAATGCAGATTGTAGTCTGAGGTGAGGAAAGGAAAAATTGTCGCATCTGAGGCTGCGTCATGGTCAGGGCGAAGACCAGGCGCAAGAGCTTGGCCTTGTCCAGGCGCATTTTGGCGCTGGAAGTCTCAGGCAGAGCTGCCTTGCCTTGCATCTCATTCAACTTCTCTTTGATCATCTGAGCGATGACCATGAAGATCGAGAATATGTACAGCGGCACAAGCAGGAGCAGGCAGCCGCTGGCATCGCTGCCGGGTCCAGTGAATACGATGGTGGAGCCGAGGCAAAGAATGAAGAGCCAATCCGCCAGGGCCGTTAAAAAAACCGAACTCAGGAGAGCCTGGCGCACGGGTAGACGCGGCAGGGCTAAAGCCTTAGTGCCGACTCTGCTACTGTCGTATATATCAAGCTTTGGGGAGAGACTCTTGGACATTTGCTTATTTTGAAGGCAAAGGCCGGCTTCTCTAAATTATTTTTGAAGAGTTTTTGTGGCTTCGGTTTTTTAGCCGTGAAGTGACCGCAGTAGATCTTCACGGACTTTTCGATGTGGAGCCCGGACTACAGACTACTGCCTCACCCATATTAATTCATTCAAACTTTTGCAGGGGCGGGAGGCTTGTCGGTGCTTATGGTGACCTGACAGCCATTGGAGTGCGACGGCTTATCCAGTGTATATGTCGACTTTCTGTCCGGCTTCAGCAGGCGCCAGGGGCAGAAGCTATCTGCGAGCCGTGCGGTTGCTCTTGGTTAAAATCCTGCGCTTACAGACTCTGCCAAAGAGTGAGACAATTCAGGGCATGAGAAAGCCGAGCGCCTCTGTTTTAACTGCCGTTGTTTCGAGTACCGGTATAGGTATTGCCGACCGGTATAGATTCTCCACCCTCAAGGGTGGTATGGCGGTTGCGGTAGTGTTCTGTTTGTTTCTGATTCTTTCTGCGTTTTTACCGGCACAGGCTGAGAGTGAAAGCCCAAAAGCCGAAAAGCAAGTGGCGGCAGCGTTTAAGCCCAGAGAAAATGCACACAATCAGGGACGGGTGCGCCGTGGTAATGCCCCCTGTTTGAGTTGGAATGATCCGGCGGTGCCTATTAAGGCCGTCTTCCTTTGTGTCCATGGTCTGGGTTTGCATAACGGCACCTATGAGCCGCTCGGCAAGCAGCTTTCCTCCCTTGGTTATCCGGTCTATGCCATCGATGTGCGGGGCTTCGGCTCCTGGATGGAAGCCAAAGGAAGGGAGTGCGTGGACTTCGAAGGCTGTCTGGCCGACATAAAGAGTACGCTCAAAGTCATACGTCGAGCCCATCCCGGTAAGCCTGTGTTTTTGCTCGGTGAGTCTATGGGTGGTGCCATTGCTCTTCGGGCGGTGGCTCGCTATCCGGAGTTGGTGGACGGGCTTGTTTCCTCCGTGCCGGCTGGTGATCGCTTCAAGCAAGGACAGACAAGCTTGAAAGTTGCTTTGCACTTCCTGGCCGGGCCGGATCGCCCCATGAATGTAGGGGAGAGTGTCATCAAACAAGCTACTGATAAGCCGGAACTGAGAGCGGCCTGGCAAAATGATCCGCTGGCCAGAATGAAGCTTTCACCTAAGGAGCTGATTCAATTCCAATCATTTATGAATCAGAATCACGAGAGCGCCAGGGAAATCAAGGATAAGCCGGTTTTGATTGTGCAAGGCGTGCTTGACAAGCTGGTAAGACCCGAAGGGACTGTGGAGCTATTCAACAAGCTTTCCACTCCCGATAAGGAAATTGCTTTAATCCCCAATGGCGAGCACCTAATTTTTGAAGAAAACCAGTTCTCGAATCAAGTGGTAGAGAAACTCGTTGCCTGGGTTGAACTACATCGCAAAAATGATGCGAGTGCAATTATTAAGGAGTAGAAATTGAAGACTGGAAAGTTGAACTTACTGGTGGTCGTGGTTGGTCTGGGTCTGGCGGGCACTGGTTTCGTGCCCGGAGAGGCTGCTCCGACCGCCCCGTCTAATAAGTTGAGGGCACTGGCCATGAGCCAGGGGGGAGCTACTACAGTCAAGGCTCCCGCCAAGGCTCCCAGCAGTATTCCCGCCAAGAGCATCGAGCAATTGAATCAGGAAGTTCAGGCTAGTCCTACTTCAGCGGCTGCCAGACTGGCTCTGGGCCAGGCCTATTTGTCCGCCAAAGATTATTTAAAAGCCAGGGAGCAGTTACGCTTGGCCGTGCGGCTCGGCAAAGGCTCGCCTGATTCTCAGCGCGCCAATCAAGCCCTGATGGCCTTGCCGCATGCTCTGCTCAAACCTAAGACCGGAGCCGAAACCAGAATGATTGCCTCCATGTTGGGCCTAGGCCGTACCAGGGGCGCCGGTGGTGCTGCCAGACCGACAGTTATCGACTTTTACGCCAGTTGGTGTCAGCCCTGCAAGCAACTCGATGGTGTCATGGGTCGCTTGCTCAAGGACAGTTATTCGGACAAGGTAAAGTACATGCGCGTGGATGTGGATGATCCAAACAGCCAGGCTCTGCTCGATCAGTACGAAGTCAGCCCCATTCCCACCGTGGTCTTTCTCAACAGTGAAGGCGAAGTGGTTTCCTATTCGGTGGGCTTTTCCGGGGAGCATGCCGTGCGTGATGGTCTGAGCAAGATAACTGCCACCAGTGGAAGTGGCACTAATTAATGCGCCGATTGCTTGCCATATTCTTTGCTTGTCTGTGCTGGTCAGGCGGTAAGGGTTGCTTCGCCCTGGAAGTCGGTGAGCCGATGTTCGAGAATTTCTCCCGCACTGCACCTGGCGAGGCAGACCGGACCGAAGCGGCAAAGGCAGAACCGGGCGTCGTCATGTACATCGAACTTTTGCGTCAGGAAAACGGCCTTACCGCCGTTTATCGCTGCAATAACCTGGTGCAGTTCAGAAGCGGCGATCAGATCCGCTTTCACATCATTCCCAATCAAGATCGTTATGCTTACGTGCTCATGCGTGGAACTTCAGGCGCCAGTTGCCTGCTTTTCCCTCAAGCTTTGACCGGTATGGATAATCTGGTCAAGGCCGGCACCGATTGCACAGTCCCTACGCAGGGAGCTTTGCAGTTTGATGAGAACCCCGGCACCGAGCAACTCGTGATGATTTTCAGTGGTAAGCCGCTCAAGACTGCCTTCTTGCAAAAAATAGTGGAGCGGGGCGAAGGAAAACGTCTGCCGGTGCGTACCGTGGTAGCAGGCGCCCGGAGCGGGGGCGGGCAATTGAAGTTTCGACACTTGCGGCTTCTCACGGATGCCAAGCCTGAGCTAGTGCCCTTATCCGATATCTCCCAGCTCCAGGTGCCCCTGAACGGTGACAGGGGCAAAGCTCTGGCCGGACCGGGTCTTCTGGTGGTTTCTTCCAGGAAGAAGGCAACGATTTCGGCCGCAGTGGAACTCCAGCATCTTAAATAGTATGATTCTCTAGCCCTTTATGGAAGGGCTCACAGTTTGCCAGGTCTGAAGAGCAGGATTGGCTGCCCCAAGCAGTCGTGCCCTTCCCCTGGGTCCAGGGCAAACCTGGAGGAAACCTCGATCCCCCTTCTGAATGCGGTTTTGCAGGTTATGTCAGTATTTATGCCTACAGAGAATGAAACCGGTCTCGGTGAGCCGGGACCCGCTGAATTGCCCTTTAGCAGTCCGCTTTTTGGACTTTTGCAGGAGTCACTGGCGGGAGGACATAGCGATAGAGAATTTCTCTATTTCGAGGGCAGAAGTTATAGTTTTGCCCAGGTTCACGAACTGTCTTTGCGCCTGGCCGCGCTTCTTGCTCGAGAGGGGGTAGCCCGGGGCGAGAGGGTGGCTGTCTATCTATATAACAGTCCTGAGTTTGTTGTTTCGCTTCTGGCCCTGAATTATCTGGGTGCGGTGGTAGTACCGGTCAATCCCCTGCTCAAGAAAGATGAAATCAGCCATATCGTCCATGATGCCTCGGCGTTCGCCCTTTTGACGGAAAGTCATTTGCTTGCCCATGTGGCGCCGGAGACCCTCGAGAGTTTGCACTTTCATCTCGTGTTCAATGTAGAGACCTCGGTCGAGGCTGCTTCTAATTCGAAAGCCGGTTCCGGCAGAATAAATGTGGCGGCGCTCGAACAATTAGACGTTACTTTGCCGAGACCTTCGCTGGCTCTTTCCCGAGCTGGTGACGCCGCTCTTATCGTCTATACCAGTGGTACCACGGGCAAGCCGAAAGGGGCGGTATTGAGCTTCGGTAATGTGGCTTATACGGTCTCTACATATCCCACGCGCTTTCATCTGCTTGAGACAGATCGGTTGCTCGGAATTCTGCCGCTCTGTCATCTCTATGGTCTACTGGTGGTGCTGGCCGGTGCACTGAGAGCGGGCGCCTCCATTACTTTGATGAGGCAGTTCGATGCCGATAAGGCGGCCCTGCTTTTGCGGGAGCGCCGCATTACGGTATTGTCGGCGGTGCCGACCATGCATCAGTTCATACTCCTTTCTCTGGAAAAAACAGGTATTTCACTGCCTGATTTGCGGCTTGTCACCACTGGTGGTGCGGCAATCTCGCTGGAGTTGCTCAGGCAAGTGGAAGAGACCTTTTCCGTGCCTGTGCTTGAGGGTTATGCCCTGACCGAAACCAGTGTCATTGCCACTCTCAATCCGGTCGATTGCCGCAAAGCAGGTAGTGTCGGCCCCGGTTTTGACGGACTGACGATCATGATTCAAGATGAAGACGGTGCAGCGCTTTCCCCTGGCAAGACCAATGTGGGAGAGGTGTGTATCGCCGGTCCCTGTGTCATGAGCGGTTATTGGCAAAACTCCGAGGCCACTGCGGCGACCATTGTAGATGGTTTCTTGCACACTGGTGATCTGGGCTATCTGGACGAAGACGGTTATCTATATATCGTTGGAAGATCAAAGGAGTTGATCGTCCGGGGCGGCATGAATATTTACCCGCGGGAAGTGGAGAATGTTATCAGTCAACTGCCGCAAGTGGCTGAGGTTGCTGTTCTTGGCATACCAGACCGCTATATGGGTGAGAGAGTCAAGGCTTGTATCGTTCTCAAACCCAATCTCTGTCTTACTGCCGAGGAAGTGCAGAGCTATTGCGGCGAGCATCTCGCCGATTACAAGATGCCTCGCACCATCGACTTTCTTCCGGCTCTGCCCCGCAATTCCACCGGCAAGGTCCTAAAGCGACTGCTCAGTTGAGCCATGGCAGCGTCTTGTTGCCAAGCTTCCCCCGGTTTACAGTTTGCTTGGTCAGGGCAGGTAAATTCAGTTAAGATCTAATTTGTTGTCTTCTTGGAATGGACGGGAGATTTAATTGTGAAGTGGGCTTCCGTTTTGGAAACACCAGCGGATCTTTCGGACAGCGGCGATGAGGGACAGGGGAATGTGCCCGAGTTGGCATTGCGCCTCGGGCAGTCGCTGGTTAAGACCTTACTCTTCAAGTTGGGTGGCGTGAAGCCCGACTTCCTCGTGCTCTTTGTTTCGCCTGATTTCAAGGACAAGATGGAGTTGCTTTCCGCTTTCCTGCAGGAGACCCTCTCACCTAAGGCCTTTATCGGGTGTACCGGCGGCGGTTTAATCGGCGGCGGGCAGGAGGTCGAGCACAAGTCGGCCATAGCCCTTACCGGTGCTACCATGCCGGGGGTGCAACTAAAGGCCTTTCATATCGCCAATGAAGCTATTCCCGATCTTGACGACGCACCGGATGCCTGGGAAAAATTGCTCCAGGTGAAAGGTCTGGATGAGCCCAATTTCGTCATTCTGGCAGATCCTTTTAGCTTCCGCATCGACGCTTTTGTGCAGGGGCTCGATTATGCCTTCAGCCGTTCGGTTAAGGTGGGCGGACTGGCCTCGGGCGGGCACAAGGCGGGGGAAAATCGCTTGCTGGCCGGTGACCGCGTTTTTCGGTCAGGTCTGGTGGGGGTCTCCATGGTCGGCAATGTCACGGTTGACTCGGTGGTAGCCCAGGGCTGCAGGGCTTTCGGTAAAGTCAGCCGGGTAACTCGCTGTGATCGCAATCTCTTATATGAACTGGACGGCAAACCGGCAGTGGCCGTGCTCAAGGAGGCCGTCGAGAAGCTCTCGGAAAAAGATCAAAAGCTGGCTAAGGATCAGCTCTTTATCGGTGTGGCCATGGATGAGTTTAAGGACAAACTTGTTTCCGGTGACTTCCTGGTACGCTCCATTATTGGTATAGAACCCATGAGCGGAGCTTTGCTTGTGGGAGAGGTCTTGCGACCGGAGCGGACCGTGCAGTTTCATTTGCGTGATGCACAGTCTTCGGCTCAGGATATCAATGACCTCTTTTCGCGCTATGCTCAAGAGAAGGGGGGTAGTGCCGGCCCTGAGGATGCCGGCGTCAAAGGCGCTCTATTATTTTCCTGCCTGGGCCGCGGTGAGGATTTGTACGGCAAGAGCAATCACGATAGTGATTGTCTCAGGCACTATCTGGGTGAGATTCCAATCGGCGGGTTCTTCGGCAACGGTGAAATCGGACCTGTGGGGAAGTCAACTTTTTTGCACGGATACACTTCCAGTTTTGGTATCTTCAGAGAGAAATCGAAGCAGGAGAAACACTAAATTTACGCATGAACATTAGAGGAGTAATTTAGATGAAGCTTTTGGGCGACGCTTTTAGATTCAATGCACCAGTCATCGGCACGGCTTTCTCACTTCTTTCACTCTCCTGTAGCTTCTTAATGGTTAGCCAGGTTGAGGCGGCGCCTCAAAAGGCGACTTCTGCTAAGGGCGCCGCGGCCGGCAAAGTGCCGGCGAAGGCTGCGCGCCCGGTTCAAGGCGGCGCTTCTCAGGCTGCCATCGGGGCCTATTGTGGCCGGGTCTGGGGCAAGGTAGCCAGTAAATGGCTGGTACCGGACGGCAACAATCATGTGGTAATCACAACAGAACTAGCTTCAGACGGCTCCTACGGAGACATCTCCGTGACAAGTTCCCCTAAGAACCAGGAAGCGGAAGCGGCGGCTATGACCGCCCTCGATCAGTCCAAGCCCCTGGACCTCTTGCCCACCGGTATGGCCCGGGGTAAGATGACCATTACCTTTGATTCTAAGGCGGATCCACATGGAGACTGTTCCTCGGGCGGTTCGGTCCGCCTTGATCCTCTGGCTGGTGGTAATTAGTCTTGGTCTGACCGCATGCGGGGTGGACTTCAAGGAGGGTAAGTTGTTTCTTTTCGGCTCCACCGGTAAACGATCGCTGCGCTTCGCCGGTACCTGGTATGAGGCTGAGCCTGCCAAGCTTTCCAAGCAAATTGAAGGCTTTCTTGCCGCTGCCGGTGAGAAAGAGAGCAAGATTCCGGTGCCCCAGGGGCAGGTACTGGCCGTGGTGGCACCTCATGCCGGTTATATGTTCTCCGGAAAGACGGCTGCATATTCTTATTTAGCAGCCAGTAAAAGTGCCATGAGCGGACAGAAAATCAAGCGCGTGTTTTTGCTCGGTCCCTCTCATTACAAGGGCTTCCATGGTGCCGCTCTCACCCTCGACAAGAGCTTTCAGACCGTGCTGGGCGAACTGTCCGTAGATACTGAAGTAGTGGAAGAATTGCGGCAGAATATCCTCTTTCAGGAGTCCACCAAAGCACATCAGCAGGAGCATTCCCTTGAACTGCAATTGGCCTTTATCAAGGCTTGTTTTGGTGATGTGAAAATCGTGCCCGTATTGGTCGGGCAACTGGACGATTCGTTTGAAGCCCGCTTTATAGCTAGAGAACTGAGGCAGCATCTTGAGGATGGCGATCTTGTAGTAGTCTCATCCGACTTTACCCATTTTGGTCCGCGCTTTGAGTATGAGCCTTTTCCTTATGAAAGCGGCGGTCGTTTCAGAGAGAAGCTGAAAGCTCTCGATATGGAAGCCTTGCGCTATCTTGAGCGCAATGATCTGGAAGGTTTCATGCAGTTTTATAAGCGCACCGATGATACTATCTGTGGTGTGTATGCACTCTGCGTGCTCCTGGCTCTTTTGCCGGAAGACAGCAGAGGTTATTTGCTTGATTACAAGACATCCCGTGATGTTCTGGCAGGCGGGCCTGAATTGGATTTGGATTTACCCTCTGCAGATGATCCCCATAGCGTTTCTTATATGGCCGTAGAATTTCGTTCGCCTGAGAGTAGTTGGAATAAGCTGAGAGAAACCGCTCTCGCGCCGGAACCGCTTACCAAGGAAGAGCGCAAGAACCTTCTCAAGTTAGCCCGGACTACCCTGGATATTTTCGTTCGTACCGGCAAGACTCCGGCACTTGCCGAACTGACCGGAGAACACGGCATTGTCTTGAGTGAGCGTCTCAAGTTGCCCCACGGTGTCTTCGTCACTTTGCACAAAAGCGAGAAGGGCGAACGGAGCTTGCGCGGTTGCATCGGCTATATTTTCCCCATCAAGCCCCTCTATCAGGGAGTAATCGAAAATACCATTTCGGCAGCCAGCCGCGATCCGCGTTTCCTGCCGGTGGCAGCTTCCGAACTCAAGAGTCTGGAAGTGGAGGTGAGCGTGCTGACGCCTCCCCATAAGATAGCCCGCTATGAGGACATCAAGATTGGCGAAGACGGTATATTGCTCAAATGCCGTGGACGGCAGGCAGTCTTCTTACCTTCCGTAGCCACTGAGTACGGCTGGGGGCTCCACGAGACGCTCAAGCAATTGTCATTGAAAGCCGGGCTCAGTGAGGATGCTTACAAGGGTGATGCCAAATTTGAAGTCTTTCGTAGCGAAATGATTGAATAATCTAGTTGATGAATGGAACAGTAGAAGTTCCAAGGCTCATGAAATAGACCAGCAGGTTCTGCACCATCACCTGGAAGCCGGCGAAGAGCAGAAAGACGAGAGTATGATCCTGGTTGGCGAAGCGGGTCAACTCCGCCTCCACACTCGGTGCCACTTCTTTTTCGATAGAACCCTTGAGAAATTGATTGGACAGGATCAGGCGTGGATTGTTGCGCCAGAGTCCATAACTGAAAAGCTCTTCCTGATTGCCTTCATCTACGACGGCCAATTTTAATCCCGGCAGTGACAGCTTTTCACACTGATTGGTCAGCAAGGTGGCCAGTTCGGGATTGTCTTTAGCCACATCTTCCATGGCTAGAAATCTGGCTTTGAAGTAGCGGCTTTCGGCCCAGTCCATGACCAGTGGCAAGATCATAACGAAGAGAACGTTGACCGAAAGAATGAGAATGGCCGCCCCTCTCATCCCGACATCGTCGGCTCTCACCCAGTGGGCCAGGGGTACTGTCAGGAGTAGCCCCAGGCTGAAGGTGGCGCCGTAGTACAAACGTAATGCCCTTGACGGTCTCATGAGAAATTACCCTGGTCTTTTTCATGGATAGCGTTTCAGGCCGGTGCACCACACTAACACCAGACTTTTAGCTCAAGTTTGGTTGGTATGAGAAATGGATGCATTTAGCCCTACATTCTTAATGTGCCCCTGGGGTAGCAGTCTAAAACTTGCGCACCCGCCCCTTGACAAGAGCTGGAGCCGATTTCCCAGCAATTCTGGGCCTTTCGCAGCCTGGAAAAAGACAAGATTTCTTTTTGGCGCCTTTTCCGGCTTCTGTTCAAGACTGATAATTCGAAAGTTCAACCGTTATCGGTTTGGGTTTTGTCGAGTTCAATAGTCATAGAGCTGCGCCGGTTCGCTTCCTCGATCCCTTGGCTACCTGTTGCCGTCGGATACTATAAGATTAAAGGGGAGGTAGGGCAAAAGTGGATCTGGAGCAGATGCGCCGCAAGGCGCTTAAATTTGTAAGGCAACAGGAGGAGCGGGCTTGCAGCGGAAAACCCGAACGCCTTGCTGAACTTGCCACCACCTCAGACGACTATTTGTTCAAAAAGGCTCTCTGGACTCTTTTCATGATTGTCGGTCCGATTTGCTTTGTGGTTTTGCCGGTTTTGATATCTTTCTTCGGTATTTTTCTACCGCCTCAATGGATAGCCGTGCTCTGGACCCTGGCTAAGATCTGCATGGCTATGACCCTCTTTCTCTTTTCCGTTTGCCTCTACTTGACCATGAAGGGCAATATCTGAAGCTTTGAGAAAAGGGAGGGAGACCAAGTCTCCCTCCCTTTCAGAACGTACAGGTAGTTACCGAGTTACATGAGAGCTTCCATGATTTCTTTGAGTACTTCCTTGCTCGGTCTGGTTTTCTCTTCAGGCAAGGTGGCAAGCGGTGCTTCACCAACGCGCAAGAGCGAGGTGAAATCAGGCTTTTGCTCATCGATATAGAGCAGACCGGTGAGGAACTGCTTGTCGATGTGGGCTTGCTTGATGGTCTTCATAGCATTAATGGCGCAAGTCGGATCGTAATCATGCTCGGTTTTCTTGAGGGTGATTTTGGAGCCGTCATGCAATTCCACTTCTTGCACGGAACCCGGTTCGTACTCGACGTTGATTTGCTCGAAGAAAGGTATGTAACCCAGCTCATGCAAGGGAGTTTCCATTTCTTTGGCGTACTTGTAGCTCTTGGTGGAGCCTTCGTGGTTGTTGAAGGTGACACAAGGGCTGATCACGTCCAATACGGCGGTGCCTTTGTGGGAGGCGGCTGCTTTGATGAGAGCCGTCAACTGTTTGGGATCGCCTGCGAAGGAACGGCCTACGAAGCCGCAACCCAGTTCGATGGCCAGACCACAGAGGTCGATGGGAGGCAGTTCGTTCAGAACACCTGTTTTCAGCTTGGAGCCGAGATCGGCGGTGGCCGAGAACTGTCCTTTGGTGAGACCGTAGACGCCGTTGTTTTCCACGATGTAGATCATGGGCACGTTACGTCTGACCAGGTGGCAGAACTGTCCCAGTCCGATGGAGGCGGTGTCGCCGTCGCCTGATACGGCGATCATGGTCAAGTTGTGATTGGCCATGCTGACGCCTGTAGCGATGGAAGGCATGCGTCCGTGCACGGCGTTGAAGCCGTGGGCCTGGTTCAAGAAGTAGGCCGGTGTCTTCGAGGAGCAACCGATGCCGGATAGCTTTGCCACCTGGTGTGGTGACAAACCAAGTTCGAAAAACGACTTGATGATCTGGCTGGTGATGGCGTCGTGTCCGCAGCCGTCACAAAGGGTCGAAGGGGAACCTTTGTAGTCGGCCAGGGTCAAGCCGATGCGGTTAGTTTTAGGTGCTGACGTGGTCATTATTTTTTCTCCTCCCGGATCACGGCTTCGGTGACAAACGAGGCGTCCAGGGGCAGTCCGTCGTAGTGTCTGATCGAGCGCAGTTTGGTGGCTAGTTCAGGCATTTCCAGTGCAATCAGGTCACGCATTTGACCGTCACGGTTTTGTTCTACAACATAAACCCGCTCATGGTCGGTGACGAATTTTTTAAGCTCGTCCGTGAAAGGTAGAGCTCTGATGCGCAGGTAGCTGGAATTGATACCGGCTGCTTTCAGTTCGTCTCTAGACTCTTCCACAGCGAAGTGGCTGGAGCCGAAAGCGATGATGCCCACTTTGGCATCTTTGCTTTGGGAGAGAATCGGCTTCGGTACAAATTGCCGGGCGGTGTTGAACTTCTTCTCCAGGCGATTCATCAAGTTGACGTAATCTTCCGGTTTTTCCGTGTAGGTGGCCTTTTCGGTGTGACCGGAGCCACGGGTGAAGTAGGCCGCCAGCGGATGATCGGTACCGGGCAGGGTGCGGTAAGGAATACCGTCGCCGTCCACATCTTTGTAGCGCTCGAACTTGCCGGCTTTTTCAAGGGCGGCTGCGTCCAGTACTTTGCCGCGGTTTATGGGCTTGGTTGGATACTCAAAAGGATCGGACATCCAGTTGTTCATGCCCAGGTCGAGGTCGGTGAGTACAAAGACCGGTGTCTGGAATTTTTCGGCCAGTTCGAAGGCTTCCAGCGACAACTCATAACATTCACTGACGGAGCCGGGCAAGAGGATGATGTGCTTGGTATCGCCGTGAGAGAGCATATAGGTGCTGGTCAGGTCGGCCTGCGAGGTGCGGGTGGGCATGCCTGTGGAGGGACCGACTCGCTGTACGTCGAAGACAACGGTGGGAATTTCAGTGAAATAACCGTAGCCTGCAAATTCCGACATGAGTGAGATGCCGGGTCCGCTGGTGGAAGTCATGGAGCGTGCTCCGGCCCAGCCGGCGCCCAGGGACATACCGATGGCCGCCAGCTCGTCTTCCGCCTGCACGACGGCAAAGGTCGCTTTGCCTGTTTCTTTATCGATGCGATACTCTTTCAAATAATCGATGAGCTGTTCGCAAAGGCTCGATGAAGGTGTAATGGGATACCATGAAACCACAGTCACACCGGCAAAGAGGCAACCGAGAGCGGCAGCGGCGTTGCCGTCGATGATGATTTTGCCCTGGGTTTTATCCATGGGCTCGACTGTATAGGCATCTTCTTTCTTGAGATTTTCTTTGGCCCATTCTCTGCCCAGTTTGACGGCGTTCAAGTTGAGATCGATGGCTTTGGCTTTGCCTTCGAACTGCTTGGTGATGGCATTTTCAATTTCCGGATGGGAGATATTGAGAAGTTCAGCCACGACACCGACGTAAATCATGTTGGTGAGAAGTTTGCGCAGTTTCAGATTGTCGCTGGCTTTGGCCGCCAACTCACTGAAAGGCACCTGATAATGTTTGACGTCGCTACGAATGGCATCCAGTTTCAGTTCCACAGGGCTTACGCAGACGCTTCCCGGTGTAAGGGCCTTGACGTCGTCGATGGCGGTCTGTGGATTCATGGCCACGAGGATGTCGATTTCTGCCTTGCGGGCAATATAGCCGTCTTTATTCACTCTGATGGTGAACCAGGTCGGTAGACCGGCAATATTGGAGGGGAAGAGGTTTTTGCCGCTCACCGGAATGCCCATCTGGAAGATGGAACGCATGAGCACGTTATTAGAGGATTGGCTCCCGGAGCCGTTTACGGTGGCTACCTGGATGGAAAAGTCGTTGACTATCTTTCCTTTCCCCAGTTTTTCTTTGCTGTCTGCAACTAGCGTTTTCACTGTGCGTATCCTATTTTTCTGGTGTTCTTGGTCTGTACCCTTGGGTGCTTTCTTGTACCTGTCTTACAGGCGCAGTTTCAGGTTAAGTCCGGGCTAGTATTCCCCAAGCCTGCTGCTCCTTGGGCACAGAACTAAAGTTTAGCCGTTCTTCTTGCAGAAGTGCCTGTAAATACCAATTTCGCTAAGCTTTTCGAGATACTTTGCAAGTCAAACAGGTACTGACTGAAGAGAGCCGGCACTTAACCATTAGAGGGAAATTAAAAATGAAAGAAGAGCGGAGCTGGGAAGTTGCCTCAGCCGGATACCTTGACATTGAGAACGCAGGGGCCTTCTTCTTCAAAGAGGCGCGTGATGGCCTCTTCCATTTCTTCCATGACTTTGGCCGTAAATACCTTCAGCCCCATAGCCTGTCCCATTTGTTGAAAGTCGATGGTGGGACTGTTGAACGGGAATCCGATTTGGGCCGGTGTTTGCGGCTGAATGAGCAGGGCGGCACCGCCGGCTGAAACGATGACTATCTTGATGGGGAGCTGATAATGGGCCACCGACCAGAGTGCCTCGCTGCATTGCATGAAGGATTCGTCGCTGGTGAGCACTATTACCGGCAGTTCCTGGGCCGTCAGCGATAGCTGCACTCCGAGACCGGCCGGTAGCCCGTAGCCATCTATGCAAGCATTGGAGGAAACATAGGAAGAGCTTGTTTCCAGGCTCATTACCGAGCAGGGGTCGGCATGGATGGAGAGGATGTCGTTGACGATAATGGAGCCGGTGGGGCGCACTCCGTCCAGGGTGCGCAGCAGCCAGAAAAGGGAAATGGGATCATTGTGGGATGGGTAAACCAGCTCCTCTTCCAGCTTCATACGCTCTTCCGTAATCTGCTTGATGGTTTCCTGGGCTCTGATTTTTGCCACGGCCAGGCATTTAGCGTCGGCGAGAAGCTGAATTTCAGCACGCAGGCGCGTCATGGTTTCAGCAATATCGGCTGTAGCCGCTGCAATGCAGGGCAAGCTCTTGCCGGCCAGGGTAGGCTCCACATTGACCTGGATGATAGCCGCACGGGGGTTGAAGAGGGACATTTTGTCCGCTTCCGCCGAGAGTCTGGTTTGCATGCCCAGGGCCAGCACCAGATCGTGCTCCTTCAGTTTTTCTTTGATGGTACTGAGACCAAAGTGAAGGACGCCTCCGAACTGCGGGTGGCGATTGGGAAAATTAACGCCTGTGGGCATGGGCTCCGTATAAACCGGGCATCCCAGTACTTCGGCCAAAACCACTACTTCTTTACGGGCTCGAAATTGATTGACTTCGTTGCCGGCAATAATGCACGGGTTCTTGGCGGTGACCAGTGATTTGGCTGTTTTCTTCAAAAAGTTGTCGGCGGCAGCCCCGAGGGGACTTACATGGGGCGGGTTGATCACTTCGCATTGGGCATACTGGTAGAGGATGTCCAGGGGCAGTGACAACATCACCGGCCCTTTGGGCGGCGCCAGCGCTTCCGTGAAAGCACGTCTAATAAGCCTGGTTACTTCCACGGGGGAGCGGGCTTCCGCTGACCATTTGGTAAGTTTCGACACCAGGGCCAGGTTATCTAGAGCCAGCACGGGGTCGTCGTTCATAATCTGAGTGCTCTGCTGTTCGCAAAGCACAATCAGCGGCACCTGAATTTGTTTTGCCGTATAAATTGCCGGCAGGGCGTTGAGGGCTCCCTGCCCGGGCGAGAGAATCAGCACCGGCGGTCTGGCTGTGCTCTGGCTGTGTCCGATGGCCATGAAACTGGCGGCTCTTTCAGAGAGGGCCCGGGCACATTTCAAGACCTGGGAGGTGTTCAAAAGTTGCACCAGAGGCGAAGGATTGCAGCGCGGTCCGTGGAATACGGCTGAGGCTCCTTCCAAAAGCAGTTGTTCCAGAATCAGATGGCTGGTTAATTTTGTCGCGGTTGTCATTGAATACTCAGTCTCTCAACGTGTTTATCCTAGCTTACTTTGCCCACAAGCGTTTTTAAAGGTGATCGAGCTCCAAAATAGGGCAGGGAGAAAAATTGCTCCACTCTGAAAATTCGGCTTCCAGACCTGGTTTTAGTGGCAAAATCATAGGGCAGCCCCAGGTCCTTTCCTCGAAATAGAAGTCGGTGAGAATCTTGCGATTTTTTTCGACACTGCTCAAGAGGTAGCGCCTCAGATCAAAGCCGGGTGCCAGTGCGGCAAGAACACTCTCCCAGCCTCTGATGCGCCTTGCTTTCCGGCTCATGGCAAAATGCAGAATGGCTTTGAAGAAAGGTTCCGGCTCCTGAGCAATGATCTCCAGTACGCGCACCGTGGCGCCGCCTAATTCCAGTATGGCATAGCCGTTCATCTCGGGAGCGGTAAGCACGAGCAATTCAGGCCAACTGAGTTTTGAGTGGCGGTGTAAGTAACTCTCTTTCATTATCTTGTAATTGAAGTAATCCTCACTCCTCTCCACTGCCAGTCTTTCTCTGGCAAGCCACCGGCTGTAGTGGCGCTGCAGGGTGCCGGAGGGGTAATCGCTCAGGCTGACAACCTGGTAATCGCAGTCATCGACGCTGCCTGTCGGTCGCAGTTCGAGGGTGAATGTAGCAGCGCTCATTTCCTGGAAGCCGCAGCTACTATAGAAATCGCTACCGATGTCCGAGAAAAGCAATAGCCCGTCCTTACCCTGCGCCGTTGCCTCCTCTTCCAGTAACTTTAGAAGCACTCGGGCATAGCCTCTGCCCCGGTAAGCCTCCGGAGTGTAGATGGCCCCGAGACCGACAAAGTTCAGGTGGCAAGCCTTGCCGGCCTGGTTTCGGGCTCTCAATGTAAGGTTGTAAGTTTTGCAGGAGGAGCCGATGCTAACTGTCTCGGCTTTTGTCGGTACCGCCAGTTGTAGGGCTCTCATTCTGAGATTGCGACGGCCCCAGGCACTGCTTGCCTGTCTTTGTAGGTAGTCAAGGTAGCTGTAATAAGTAAGACCCCCCGACCAGATTCGGTGGGTCTCTTTTAGTATCTTGAGAACCTCGGGGAAGCTAAGAAAACTAAGAAAACCAGGTCTGATTAGCTCTCCGTCGTGCCCTCCAGAGGGAGATTCTTGCTTGCACATTGTCTCAGGTGGTAGGCTTGGCATTTTGCCGGTCGTCTTGTTCGCCGCTCTTTTGGTTGTTCAACATCTTACAGGGTACAGGCTTTCATGAGCTCAATCACTGCCTACAAAGGTCATATAGTCAGCCCGATCTCCACAAGCGGGAGTGGCGATTACTCCTTTATAGATTATCCTCGCGGCCTGATGGTTGTCACTGATGGAAAGCTGACCGCACTGGGTGATTTTGACCAGTTGAGCGAGCGCTCCGACCTGGGAACCATTCTCAGTCAGGTGAAGATTGAGGATTTCGGAAAGCGGCTCATCATGCCCGGTCTCATCGATATGCACTTGCATCTGCCTCAGGTGACCCAGACCGCCAAGTCGGGTCAACACTTATTGGCCTGGCTGAACCGTTACATTTTTCCTGCCGAGTCCAAGTTTTCCGATATCGACTATGCTCGCCGAATCGCCCGCTGGTTTTTTGCCGAACTGGCCGCCAACGGCACCACTTTATCGGTGGTCTTCACCACCATTCATAAGGAAGCCTGCAACGTTGCCTTTGAGGAAGCGGCTCGCACCCACAGCCGCGTCATCATGGGCAAAGTAATGATGGATCTGAATGCGCCCGCAGCCTTATGCGAAGTAACCCAAGAGTCTCTTACAGGCTCCATGGAAATGGCCCGGAAATGGCACGGCGCCCATGATGGTTTATTGCAATACGCCTTCACTCCTCGCTTCGGGGTGACCTCTACTCCTGAACTTTTGTCCGGCACCGGTGAACTCTGGAAGCGCTTCCCCGGGACCTATATGCATACGCATCTAGCCGAGGCGAGAGAAGAAATTCAGACCGTGGCCGGACTCTTTCCGGAAGCACGCAGTTACATGGATATGTATGACCGCTTTGGTCTGGCCGGCGAGCGCAGTGTCTTTGCCCATGCCATCCACCTGGACGACGGCGATCTGGACTGCATTAAGCAGAGAGGAGCAGCCCTTGCCCATTGCCCCAGCTCCAACTTCTTTCTCAAGAGCGGTGTTTTTGCCTACAACCGGGTCAGGCAGTGTGGTTGCTTGTTCGGTCTGGGTTCTGATGTGGCGGCCGGACCACATATGTCGCTCTTTGAAGTCATGAAGGATGCCAATTTCATTCAACCGGACGACTGGATTGAGCCCCGTGAACTGATTTATCGTTCCACCCTGGGCGGTGCCCGCGCACTCTATATGGATGGTGTCGTGGGTAGCCTGGAAGTAGGCAAGGAGGCCGACTTCGTAGTCCTCGACCCCTCTGCCAAGACCGGCGTAGTGGACGATATCCTTGATCAGCCCACCGATGAGATTCTCTCTTGCCTGGTTTTCCTGGGGGATGATCGGATTGTGGAGCGCACCTATGTGCGGGGACGTCTAATATTTAGCAAAGCGCTACAAGAAACCGGCAATTTGGCGTCAGTTAATTTAGCCGGGTAAGGTTACCTGCTAGGATCTTTGGCCCAGGTGAAAAGGCGGTTTAAGTGGCAACTCAAGTAGATTCTATTCGGACTATCTATTCCCAGCCCGAGATTCAAGAGAGAATCAAAGAGATGGGACAGCAAATCTCCAGCGATTATGCCAAGCTTGAGCACCCGGTGGTGATTGGTGTTATGAAAGGGGCTTTTTGCTTCCTTGCCGATATTGTCAGGCAGATATCCACCCCCGATCCTCTACAGATAGAATTTGTGCGACTGGCCAGCTACGGCAGTGCCACCGAAAGTTCCGGCTCGGTGCAAACCCCTTATCTGGAACTGCCCAATATCGCCCGCCGCAACATCCTGGTGGTGGAAGACATCATCGACTCCGGCCGCACTGCCCGCTTCTTTATGGATTACTTGAAAGATCAGTTCAATCCCGCCACACTGAAGATGGCGGTTTTTCTTGATAAGCCTTCGCGCCGGGTCGTACCCATGGAAGCCGATTATGTAGGCTTTACAATTGAAGACTTGTTTGTAGTTGGCTACGGTCTCGACTATGCTGAGAAGTACAGGGAATTGCCCTATCTTGGTGAACTGAAACTGGGTGGCGGCTAAATTCCTTAATTCCCCCGGGAGAGACTTTTTTGCAAGAGCCTGAGCAATCAAAAAAAGAACAAGAGACCGAGGCTACGGCTGCGCCCGCGGAAGTCGCCGCATCCCCCTCTGATTCTAAGGTCGAAACCGCCACGGAGTCGGTAGCGGCTGCCGCTGCACCGCCGGTGCAGGAAACGTCTGAGCCGGCAACTCCTGCGGGGCAAGCAGCTAACAACGTCCCCAACTCCAAATCAGCTACCAAATTTTCACTCTTTGAACTGGTTTGTGGGGTGCTTGTGCTCTCGGTCTTTGCCGTATTGGTAATGAATGTTTCCATACTGGCTCTGGCACGTGATTACAACAAGCGCTGCTGCAAGCAGGCTATTATGTTTGCCGGTCAGGCCGCCACCGAAGGTAAGGACACTCCCAGCATCTGGTATTCTTCCCTGCATTATCTTGATCGCTGCGCCCTGCCCGGGCTCTTTATCGAAAGACCTATGATTACGTCTTTTGACGATAACATCACGCCCTCCCTGCGCAAACTGACCATTACCATGAGTACCAGGGCTCTCGTGCCGGTGCCGGTACTGCTTTTCAATCCCAGCGCCTTAGAAAGCGACGGGCAACACCTGGTTTATCACACCACTTGTGTTTTCAACTTGAAGAATCCGAAGAACTGTCAGGGTACCCACAAAGTCTTGCCGCCATCCGGTGGTGCGGCCATCGAGATGATTGAGATTCAAGAGCCGACCTCCAAAAAAAGAAAGCAGCAAAAAGACAAAAATACAAATTGAGAGAGAGCCCGGTTTGCGGCTCTCTCTCAACCTGTGGTGGCTTTGGCCTGGGGAATTATTTTTGAGTTACCTGAATCACATCTTTGCGGCTGCCTGACCACACTTCAATCTCATGAAGAGGCGGGGGCATAGGCACGGAGGCGGAAGCGGAAGTGTTCACTGCACCGGAGGGAATCGGGAGATTCTCCATTTGCAAGGGGTTTGGCAGCGGAGGCGGTTCCAGGGCAGTCACCGGCACACCGAGAGGATCCTGTGCTGTTCTTTTGGGAGCGGCGAAGAGGGCCGTGACATCAACTGTGGTGACCGGCATGTGGTCTTTATCGTTGCGCAATGATAGATAGAGTTTGCTGGCTGCCACCGCCTTGATTAGCTTGTTGGTGTCCTCCGGTGACACGGCTACGGTGACCGAACTGGCCGGAGTGACCTGACCTTTGGCTTCTCTTTCAAACTGCTGGCCCACGGCTACCACTTCCACATCTGAAAGTATCGGCGCTACTTTCGTCTCCTGACCACTGCCCACCATGGAGAGCACATCCACGTGACTCTGGGGCGAGACGAAGCCTGCCACACCGGAATTGGCATCGACAGCAAAGGTTACGGCTCTCATGCCTTCGGGCAGACGAGAGTTGAAATCAAGGCTGAGACCGATGGGGGCCAGGTCGTGTGAAGAGAGAATCTGACCTGCTGCCACAGGAAACTTGGCTCTTCGACCTATGGCATTGCTGGCCACCGGCAGGGCATCCATGGGCACTCTTCCCACTTCCATATCCTTTTCCGTTAGGGCATCGGCTTCAATGACGGCACCTTCCATAATGTCTCTGGTGACAAAGACAACTTTGGTTTTGGCACCGGCCTTTTCCTGGGCTTCCTTGAGTCTGGCTTCCAGAGCTGCTTTTTGACTGTCATTTGTACTTGTGACTGTGAAAGTGATGAGGACGGCCAGTCCGATTATGGCAAGCAGCATCAGTGCTGGAGGTGTGCGAGAGAGCATGAGAAATAGGGTTCGTAATGGATTCATTACTGCCTCCTGGTTATGTAGATATTGACGAAGCTGGGCGTTGCCGCGCACTGCCGAGCACTGCCGAGCACTGCACCATTAACGGTGCAGTACTAAATATTCTTTTGCGCAACGCCATTTCTAGTGCCGCCGACCTAGGCTCCTGGCCAAGACCGAACAGCAACTTTTCCCATTCTTCCACCGCCTCAGCCGTCGATAATAGGAAAAACCCTGAACCTTGTCAGGAGATAAGGACAGTAACCGGAAACCGGCGCTATTGCTCCGTGTTTATCGGCAGCTCCGCTGTAAATCGGTTTACAAGAGGGTGGATTTCTTCGTAAAACTTGATGAGTTACGATTTATCCCTGACAAGCTTCCTGTCTGAAAGTGAAAAGGTGCACCTCTCTGACCGGGGTGAAAGGTGCTGCAGCCAGTATTAGCCTGGCTAAATGTTGACATCGGAAGACATCTATGACACCTTAGCAGCCGAACTAATTTTCTTCTTTCGAGTCCATATATAAGGTTGCAATGACAATTACCCTCGATAGCAAAGCGGAAGACATAGCTTCCACGCTGGAGCTGGACGATAGCGAGCTTGAGGCTGAACTGGCTCTGGAGCTGAAGTCTCTTACATCAACGCTGGAAATGACCAGGTTGGATGTTGTGGAAAAGCCCCTGCCGGAAGAGCCGGAAGCTATGGATTTCCATCCTCCCCAAGCCGATGCCTCTGCTGCTGCCCCTGCCTCCGGCGCTGATGAAGGTTGGCGCATTGCCCGCCAGGCTATGGTGCGTGATTTCCTGGTGCTTTCGGGCAAGGGTTTTGCCGGTTTTGTCGTGCTTGCCGTGGTTGGATTTTCCGTGCTCTGGGGTTTCGATAAGGTCAGGCAGATAAATCCACAGACCGTGAAAAGCTCCTTAGCGAAAATTTTTCCGGTGCTCAATGGCTTGAACAGCAGTCCCAGCAATTCGGAGCCCGTGGTTTCGACTCCGCCGGAGACGCCGGCACCAACCGAGAAAGTTCGCACCGCCAGCCGCAGTCGCAGCCGCAACAGTCTTAAGGAACGCCGCAATGCCCGCCGGAACCAATCTCGGGTCAAGGTGGCCAGGCGCTATTCCCCCTATTCCTATTGGTCAGCCGACCACCCCAATGGTGGCAGCATTACTTACTCTGACGGTACAATAACAGAATATACCTGGCATTAAGTTAGTTCGCCCAGCGAGGTTCTAAGCGGCAATGTTGCCACCGAAGGTAGTGCCCGGCGAAAAGTCGGTGGTGGAGTACCAGCGCCTGCTGATTCGCTATCAGTCTCTCACCTGGTTGGCGCAGATGTCCCAGGTGTCCAAGATAATCTTGCAAATGTCGCCGGAAGACGCCATGAACGAGTCTGATCGTCGCAAAATGCTGGCTCTTATGACGGCTGTGCAGGCCAGTGTTTTTGTAACCGACACCATCACCGGGGTGCAAGACACCGCCGCCGACGTGGTGAAATTCGCCGCCAGCGAAGGCGGCAAATTGCTTGATAAAAACGAATTGACGAAAAAGGCTAAAGATAAAGCCGCCAGCGCCTTTGGTTTTGTCACTCAGCTCGCTAACGACGCCGTGCACAAAGTGCTGGAAGACGTAGTTTTGCCCCATGTGGGACTGCCCGTACACTATGTGCCGGAGGGTGGTACAGGCGAACAGTATTTGACCATGGCCCTGCGCTTTGAAAAAATCGGCTATGTTGAGCCCATGCGAGCAGCCCTCAATAAGGCCGTGGCAGCCGGCAGCGGCGATCGCGCCCGGGTTTTGCTCGCCACCAGGGTCTGCCGCACCGTGGTGAGACCGGAGAGTATGAGCAAATTTGTGGATGCTCTCAAATTTATCTATACAAAGAAAGAGAGTCAGGGCAAGGAATTATTGTTGGAGCTTTTGCGCGACGAGCCGGGCTTTGACTGGATCTATCCGCGACTGGCTTTTATGGAACTGGTCTCGGGCAATGAAGAAAGAGCCAGAGATTTACTTGCCCGCGTGCTCAGGCAAAACCCAGACTTTCTGCCCGGTTGGTCCATGCTTGCCACCGTGGAACTTGCCGCCTGGCAAATTGAGAAAATGGAAAAGCATCTGGAGCGCATGGTCAAGCTTGATCCCCTGGCTGAGGAAGTGGCGAAAACCAATGAGATGCTCAATTTGATTAATCAAGGCGGTCTGCGTTGATAAGATGGAGAATGACAGGAAAGCATTATTCTATCGGACTTTTTTGCTTGACCATGCTGTGCTTTTCGTCTGTCTCTCTAGCGGCTGAAAGTCTGGCTGGCTGTCGAAAGCAGGTAGAAGAGAGTTTGAGACATAAGAAGTTTGATGATGCCTATGCTGCCGTAACCAAGTCTCTCAAGCTCTACCCCCGTGAACCATGGTTACTGGCTCAGGCTGCTCAGATTTGCATTTACCAGGAAAAAGACGAAGAAGCCAGTCTCTATGCGGCAAAGGCATTTAAGGCAAAGCCCTGGGATGCTGAAACAACCTACTGGCTGGCGAACGTATTCAGGCAATTGGATGCCTATGATAAGTCCATCCAGGTGCTTGAGACCGGTTTGAAAGATTTTCCCGCCAATCGAAGTCTGCGCTTTTTGTTGGGCGAGAACTACCTCAGGAGAGGCGAACCGGCTAAGAGTGAGGCTATCTTTCAGCCTCTTTGTCGGGAAAGTCCGAGCAGTTTCATGAACTGGTTGAATCTAATGGATGCGCAAGAGAAGCAGGGAAAATGGCAGTCTCTGGTGGAGAGCGGCAAGCTCATGGAGAAGGCTGCCTCTGCCGTACCTGTAACTGCCGGTAAACCTGCCGTGAAAGACTCTGTTATTTTTGCACGCTGCTTGAGTCACCAGGCCAAAGGCTATATGAAGCTGGCGCGCTGGTCGGAAGCTAAGACCTGTCTTGAAAGGGTTTTGCGTATCATGCCTCTGGACCGGCCGACCCTGGTGGATCATATGATGGTCTGTGCCAAACTGAACGACAAACTGGGCGAGCGTGTCGATAGAGAGAAGTTGTCCGAATTCGACAAGGGACTTTAGGCTGAGAATATTTTGGCGGCGAACTAGTCTATTTTCATTGCTTTTAAAGCTTCAATTTCTCTGATAGCGGAAAGCGAATAACGCTTTCCTTCAATTTGCTTGGCTTTCGATTCCAACTCATCAATTAGTTTGAGAAACTCTTGCTTCGCAAGAGGGGTGTTTCTATAGGCACTGCATTTCAATCTGATGAAGCATGCTATTGCAGGACCAACTCCAGTGCTGGCTAGCTCTTCAACAGCCTTGAATCTCTCAGTTCTTTCCCTAGGAAGTGATAGAAAATGTTTTTCAAACTCTTGTAAATCATCATTGTCCTTGAAAAATTGGTCTACTTCATCTGCACTTGCCTTCTCGTGATGACCGGATGAGAGCGGCCAGCGTGTTTCATCATCTGCTGGAAGATAGACTAGGAGGTTGTTCTTTTCGGCAATCGCGAGGACAGATGGCAACGCCACAGAAATTGATGAGCCAGAAAGTGATAACTCGACTTTGTAACGATCAAAGTAAGGATTACTCGCCCAAACACATTCACTGTCTTCTTCTGGAAAGAGTGCAAAAATTTCCTGGAGGAAGGCGTAAATACCTACCTGATTGTTTTCCAAGTTGGAATAATCAGAAGACCATACTGCATCAGGAGAGTAAGAATCTGTTCTAAGTGGTCTGGTATGTATGAGAATGTCGAAGCTCATGGAAATCACTTTGGTTAGGCAATTAGAATCATATCAGAGCTACAACTACAAAATAGACCTTGTCTATCTAAGACGGGGTGGCAGATTCTATTTGGGTGGAGGTGATAAATTGAGTGGTGTACCAAAACAGTGTTCCTATTTGGTAGGGTGAGTTAGGGGCTTACTATGATAGAGAGTTTTGAGAAACTGCTATGGGAAAAGATTTGTTCCCAGGCTAAGGCGATTTTGCAGCGGCCTGAGAATTATTGCCGGCTCAAAGATAGCTATGACCTTAGAGCTACTGCTTCATTGCGGCTTCGAAGCGAGCCAACTTTTGGTGTGTCGAGAAGTGTTTCCGTACTTGTGAAGAGGTGTCCCAATTTTTAGCTCTCCTGGATCAATGATGGACCAGGAAATTGGAGTCCGTTCACGAAAATAGTCAACAACTTCCTGGATGATAGTGAGAGAACTCTTTCCTTTTTTAGTGAGAACTGAGGAAGCTATTCGCTAGAGACGGCTCACGGCCTCTTTCCTGGCAGAGGCAGAACTTTTCTGCATGTTATATTTAGTGTTTGAACCCAACTAACCGGAGAGTCTATGCGCAACATCATCATATTTGCCGTTTCATCGACTTTATTACAAGTTGCTTCACCAGCCTTTGCCGAACATTTCAAAGTTGGAGACCGAGTCGATGCAGACGTGATGCACATTGGCATTTGGAAATCCGGGGTCATTACTGAGGTATTGCCGTTCGAGCGCTATAGAGTGCAGTTGGACGAAGAAGTGGGTCGTTATGAGCCGACGGTATGCCTGGAGCGTTTTATCAGAGCCGGCGCCGGCGGTAGCCAGGCTAACAAGGATGCCGCGCCCAAAACTTCATACACGGGCGGGGCAGCGCTAAGTGGACAGTTTAAGGTTGGGCAGCGCGTCATGGCCGATGCGACTCGCATAGGAAATTTCAAGCCTGGAACAATAACTGAACTGTTGCCCTATGGCAGATTTCGGGTTCAGTTTGACGATGAGATAGGGCGGTATGAGCCGACAGTGATCACGGAAGGATTTATAAAGGCCGCTGACAATTTGTCCCCACCCAAAACTGATGTCAACGCCGGACCTCAGACTGGAGCGCATAAGTCAGCACCGGTGCAAGCAATACCTCACACTCCACCTGCGACAAAGATATCTACAAAGGCGGCCGGAGATGAAGGCGAGGGTCTACCGGAAGGTAAAGGCGCTCCGCCCAGTGGAAAATATGTAGCTCAGAAAATCTCTCCTGGCGGCCAGTTGATGGGGCTGGGTAATTTGGAGATTCGTGGTAACAGTTATCGCGGAATCGCCGGTGGTGGCATGGCGCCATTTTCAGTTAGCGGCGGAAATATTGTCTGGTCGGCGGGCATTACTGGTTTGCCCGAAGGCTGGGTGATTCGCAAAAGCGTCTATCGTGGATTGGACCACATGGGGCGCCCTTACATCCAAGTATATTATCGCAGCAAGTCAGGATTTAACGATTGCTTCGACTGCGTGAGGGAATAGCAGTAAACTGGTTGCAAGTCTGAAGGATACCGTGGTGATAACAGTATTAACATGATGGTATGCTTGCTTCCCAAGGGGTTCGCGCCCCGGAGATTTTCTGCTTTTCAATGCTTGCGGTGCTTGCCGAGATTATCATCGAGGCCTTCCAGCATGCTCTCAAGGGCGCCTTCGCCTTCACTGTCCATGCGCACTGCCTCCATGCTGGTCACTTCCTTATAGCCTTGCGGAATCTGAAAGAGTGAAGCTGCAAATGTAGCCTTTTCAATTTTGCTGGTGGACATGGCGTCAGTTTTGCTGCCATCGTGGTCGGTGCAGGTGTACTTGAGGGGAATCTCTTTTACCCGAGTCAGACTGAATACTTTGCATAGAAGTGCGGCTTGCTTTTCTGTCTGCTTCAAATTTAAGGTGGTTACTTCCATGGTGGCACATTTTATGGCGCCGGGATCTTCCGGGTGCAGCCGAAAGGCTCTAGCCGACTCCAGATCAAATTCTCTTGTGCTTACGTAGAATGACGTAGGGTATTTATCGAATTTGGATTGCTTTGCTGTTTTTGTCAGGGGCACGCCGGCGAAGTAGTGTCCACCTGATACGGCCAGCCCAATTTTGCTGAAGCCTTCGAATTTGGAAAGCGCTGCTGTTTTTTTCTTGCGGGCTCTGCTATTGAAGGCTACCACCGACCAATCCGGGGCTTTGCTGAGAAGCACGATTCCGATGCGTTTGTCTTCAATGCGGAGGGCTGAGTCAGTTAAGTAGACCGTCACCTCACCCAGGTGGTCATCCTTCTGGCTCAACTTGTAGCCGGCCAGGTTTTCTACCTTCGAAGGTGGCGCGGCTTTATATGGTTCGCCGGTAGGCTTTGCCGCCAGCGCCGCACTGAATACGGTGCCGGCTAGCAAAGGAGTTAGCAACCAGTTGACTTGAAAGAAAACTGAGAGAGGGTTCGGCACTTAGTGTAGGCTCTTCTCCGCTTCTTCCGATGATAGTTTGCCGTCACTGTCATAAACTGCCACAGGGGCGAAAACAGCCAGCTCCGATTTGATTTTCTTGGCGTCTCCCACTATGCAAACTACCAGATTCTGAGCGTCTATCAGTTTGCGGGCAGATTTTTGCACATCTTCAACATTTACCGCCATTACTTTGTCTGCATAAGTTTGCAGGTAGTCGGCTGGCAGGTCGAAGAGTTTTGCTTCCAAAAGTCTCTGGGCAATGCCGGCCTGGGTTTCCAGTCCCAGTTGGAAGGAGCCGGCCAGGTAGTTTTTGGCAGCCTTTATTTCCTCTTCTTTGACTTTGGTAGAGCGCATACGCTCCAATTCATAGAAGAATTCCTGCAGCGAAGGATTGGTTACCTCGGTTCTTACATCGGCTTCGGCAAAGAAGGCGCCTGGCTCTTTGCGGGCGGCCAGCTTGCTGTAGGCGCCGTAGGTAAAGCCCTTTGCTTCTCTTATATTGAGGAAGAGTCGGGCATGGGCCGTGCCGCCCAGGATCTGGTTTGTGACGAGCATGGCATAGTAGTCGGGGTCATTGCGCTTGATGCCCAGGTTGCCGACTTTGATTGAGGTTTGCACCGAACCGGGCCTGTCCACCAGGTAGATTTTGCGTCCTTTGTGGGTGGGCACCTTAGCTTCTTGCACGGTGGGCAGATCTTTGGGCTGCCAGACCTTGCCGAATTTTTCTTCCAGGGCCGTCTTCATTTTGGCGGGGTCGAAGTCGCCCACCACAATCAGCACGGCACTGTTGGGTACGTAATGCGAGGCATGGTAGTTGACCAGGTCGGCACGGGTGAGCTTGTTTATATCTGCTTCCGTGGGTGAGACCAGGGAGTAGGGGTGAGCACCGAAGACTACTTTTGAAAAGCGCTCTTCGATGAGAAAGTCGGGGTCGGAGCGCTTGATGGTGAGGGCCTGGATGGTGTTGACCTTCTTCAGCTTCAACTCGTCTTCGGGAAAACTGGGGGAAAGCAATACTTCACTCATGAGACTGAGCATTTTATCGCTGTAGCCCGAGAGGCAGGAGCCGCTCAGCAGGCTGTAGTCGTAGTCGGTGCTGGCCTTGAGGGCGCCGCCGATGAATTCTACCTGGGAAGCCAGCTCCTTGCTGCTCAGCTTGGCGGTGCCCTGGGTGAGCATTGCCGATGTCATCTCGGCTACGCCGGTCAAGTCGGCCGGTTCCTGGGCCGAGCCGGAACGGAAGCCCAGGTTTATCGAGGTGAAAGGAAAGCGGTGGTCTTCTAAAAACTGTACTTCCAGACCGTTGGAAAGTTTGAAGGTTTCCACCTTCGGCATATTGAATGGCCTTGGCGCCGGCAATTGAGGTGGATTCTTGCGCCAGGCTTCCTCGGCAATGGTAGGCGCTTTCTCCTCAGGCTTGGCGCCTTTTCCTGCTGCCAGGGCGGGCAGTTGTGCTGACAGAACCAGAGAGAGAGCTGCCAGAGGCAGGAGGTCTTGCAAGTTGTTGCGTTTTACGAGGGCTTTCATATTTACTCCGGAAAATTTATAAGTAAAAGCGAATGGCTGCTTCAGGACTCGGTCTTACCGTCATCTTTCTTTGCCGGTTTTACATCGATGGTGGTGGCACCCTCTTTAATGAAGATTCTGCCCGCCAAATCTTTGATATCGTCGGCGGTGACACTCATATAGGTGTCCAGGTCTTTGTCTATGAGGGTAGGATCTTTGAAGAAGGAGGCGTACTCAGCGAGAAGTTCGGCTCGGCCCAGGCTTCTTTGCAAAGATGTGTAGCTGCCGGAAGAGAATAGACCGCGCAAGATCTGGTTCTTGGCTTTCTGCAATTCTTCTTCGCTGACTTTCTCGGTCTTGACTTTTTCCAGCTCACTCTCCAGAATTTCTCTCACTTTTTCCGGCGGGTTGCCTGGCTTTAGAACCACAAAGGTTTCAAAAAGGGAAGGTCCGCGGCGTTCTTCGTAGGAGCAAGAAACGGAGAGAGCCACTTTGTCGCCTTTGATCATGCGCTGATATAGTCTGGAAGAGTCGCCCGTTGAGAGAATGTTTTGCAGAAGATTGAGGGCGTAGAAATCTTTTTCCCGGCGCCCGGGCGCTTTCCAGGCCATCCAGAAAGCCGGAACCTGGGCTTGTTTGTCTTCCATCAGTTCATACTTGGCCTTGGTCTGCTTGGGCTCCGATAAATCCGGGCGCTTCGGTGCATCCACCCGGGGAATGGAAGCAAAGTATTTCTCAACCAGTTTGACCATCTCATCGGCGTTTACATCGCCGACTATGGCCATGGTGGCGTTGTTGGGAGCGTAATAAGTATCGAAGAATTGTTTGACGTCTTTGACGGAAGAGGCTTCCAGGTCTTCGAAGTAACCGATGGTCGGGTGACCGTTGCCCCAGTTGTCGAAGGCCAGTTCCTCCAGTCTCACCGAAGAAGGTGCATAGGGCTGGTTGTCCACCCGCATGCGTTTTTCTTCCTTGACGGTATCGAGCTGATTCTTGAAATTGTCCGGGGTGACCTTGAGGGAGCGCATACGATCAGATTCCAACCAGAGACACATCTCAATTTGATTGCTGGGCACTTTCTCGAAATAGTTGGTGAAGTCGGCATGGGTAGAGGCATTTAGTGAGCCGCCCACGTTCTCTATATATTTGAAATGCTCGACTTTGCCTACGTTTTCGGAGCCCTGGAACATCATGTGTTCAAAGAGGTGGGCAAAGCCGGATCGGCCCTTTTGTTCATCGCGGGCACCGACGTCGTAGACGATGGCCAGGGAGGCTACCGGCGCTGAGTGGTCTTCGGAGACAATCAGCCTGAGACCGTTTTTGAGAGTGTGGTCTTTTGTCACCGGTATGAGCGGCTTCTTGATAGTAATCGGAGAGGATTTACCAGTCTCGGTTGCGGGTTCGGCCTGGGCGCCGGCAGTTGCCAGAGCGAGGAAGGCTAAGGATGAACACAAGGAAAAACAAAGTTGTGATGTGCGTTTGAACACTTGCTGTCCTCAGGGGTGGGGAGTTTCTTTCTTACTCTTCGTCATCTTCCTCTGTGCCCAAGAGCACACAGGACCAGAAAATTGCTACCACGAGTATGCACAGTATCGCTCCCCCGACGCAGATTTTGTCGGGGAAGTGATAACGGCGCAATACCAGGTATGAGGCAATGGAAAGAACCAGAGCCAGGAGCGCGACTACATGATTGATAGTGAAGTTGCGCCACATCAGTTCTCAGTTCCTCATACGCGGGCGTGCTTGAGGGTGTTGGCGCAGTCGCACTTGACTCTCGTGTCCGGGATTGTCCCGATCAAGTTTTTCAGCAGCGACTGTAGTTTGCTGATGTTTTGTCCGAAGACTTTTACCACTTCCGAATGGGAAACCGGTTCCACGTTGCCGACCAGACCGCTGTCGTAGTCGGTTATAAGGGAGACATTGACGACGCACATCTCCAGTTCTCTGGCCAGGAAGGCTTCCGGGTACTGGGTCATGTTGATAACTTCCCAGCCCATGGAGGTAAACCAGCGGGATTCGGCTTTGGAGGAGAAACGGGGACCCTGGATGACGACCACGGTGCCCTTCGGGTGCATCTTGATGCCTGACTTTTCGCCGGCGGCGACGGCCAACGCACGCATTTCAGGGCAATAGAGTTCGGCTGCCGAGACATGGGTGGCGATGGGACCGTCATAGAATGTGTCGGTGCGACCGGAGGTGCGGTCTACAAACTGGTCGCAAACTACAAATTCACCTGGTTTGACATCGGTTTGCAGGGAGCCAGCGGCGCAGGGGGAGATTATGCGGCTGACGCCGAGCTTTTTCATAGCATAGACATTGGCCCGGTAAGGCACTTTATGGGGTGGAAATTGATGCTTCTCACCGTGTCTGGGCAGGAAGGCCACGCGCTTGCCGCCCATTTTGCCGATAGCTACCGGGGCTGCCGGTGCTCCGTAGGGTGTCTCCACCATTTTCTCTTCGTACTCGTCGAAGAGTTTGTAGAAGCCGGAGCCTCCGAAAATGCCGATATCTGCAAGAACTTCGTCTGCCAAGGTGTACCTCTTATCGCGATTAGGGTTGGTGTAGCCTGAACGGCAGAGTTTTCCATTGTTGCAAAGGGAAAACGCCGCCGTCGAAAAGCATATCCTAACATCTACCGACAGTTTTGCTTTTGCGGGGGATTTTCCCCACCGAAGTCCGTGCGGCGCCAGAGGGGGGCGTGCCCATCGGGTCCGCTTCTTGTTGTTAGAAATGAGCGAAAGCGGCAGAGGGACCTGGGTTTGGCTGATGTAGACCTGCTTGATTCCGGTGCATTCAGGCTTTACCCTGGCTTGAAATCAGGAATTCGCCTGAAAAAATATTTGCCTGGACTGCGTAAAGCCTGGTATTGGTGGGTATAAGAGATTCACAGCGTGCGTATTTATTCGGTTTTAGAGCCGGCGGCACAGGTTAGACAGGAATACAGATTCAGGGGCAGGAACTCGCATCATGTGGTGGAAACAATTTTTGGTTATGCCGGTGGCTCTATCTTTCTTACTGGGAGGGTCCTCTCCGCAAGCTTCAAAGGATGATTGCCTGGCTTCCCTTTCCGATAAAGACCTGCTCGCCCATCGCCTGGTGCTGCGCAGCGAAGTCAATCCTCAGTCCCTTTACAAACGGGTCTGGAACCTGATCAAGGACGAATATTACGACAGCAAGTACAACAATCAGAGCTGGGACCGTTGGGAGCATCGCTATGACGGCAAGCTAAAAACTCTGGAGGATGCTCATAAGGCTGTGGAGACTATGGTGGCCAGCCTTGGAGATCGCTATACTCGCTTTCTCGACCACGATGCCTTCGACGACGAGAAATCGCAGATTGACGCCAAACTTTGCGGCATCGGTGTGCAAATCGGTCTCGATAAGTCCAGCAAGCGTGTCATTGTCATTACTCCCATTGAGGACACGCCGGCCTCCGACGCCGGTGTGCAGCCATCCGACGAAATTCTGGAAATCAACGGTAAGTCCACCAAGGGCTTCACAGTGGAAGACGCTGCCAAGTTGATTCGTGGTCCGGTCAATACTCCCGTTCATCTGGTGCTTGGTCGAGCCGGCGCCAGGGTGAAGAAAGACATTGTGCGCCGGGAGATTCCCATCAAGGCTGTGCAGTCGGTCAAGATGATTGACTCCGATGTGGGCTATGTGCGGCTCTCCAGTTTTATTTCCCAGAAGGCTAATCTGGAGATGCAGACGGCTATCGATAAAATCGACAAAATGAAAGCCAAGGGGTTGATTCTCGACTTACGCGACAATCCCGGGGGGCTCTTGTCCAATGCTATTGAAATTTCCAATATGTTCCTGGAGTCCGGCAATGTTGTTTCGACGGTAGACCGGGACGGTTACAAGACCCCTGCCATGTGTGAAGGGCATCCGCTCTGGCGTAAGCCCCTGGTGGTTTTGATTAATAAAAACAGTGCTTCCGCCTCCGAGATAACAGCCGGTGCCCTGCACGATAACGGCCGCGCCACCCTGGTGGGGCAGAATTCTTTCGGCAAAGGACTGGTGCAGGGTATTAACCGTCTGGAAGACGGGTCCGGTATCAATATCACCATCGCCCAATACCTGACGCCTGCGGATACCAATATCCACAAAAAGGGCATCAAACCTGATGTTGTAGTGGAGGTAAAATCTGAGGATGAAAGCCAGGGACCCTGGTGGAATGAGCACACGCCTGGCGTCCTAAGAAGCCCCCTGGATGGCAAGGACCTGCAGTTGAAGAGTGCTGCCGAAGTGCTGCACAAGAAAATCGAGGAGGCTGAAAAACTTGCCTCCGAGGTGCATTGAGGCAAGTGAAATTTAGACGATTCCTTGCTATTGTGGACACCCTGAGCAAGTCATACTTAGGGAAGTCAAAGGTCTCATAGGTCTAAATTGAACAAGCCTGATCCAGACCAGTTCGCCAGCAGCAGTAAGGGACAGTCGAATTTTAGCGGCGGTGGTATTGCCGTGGTCGGCAGTGATTTCGGTTGCGGCAAGACGGTAGTGACGGCTGCCATCGCTCATATACTGGCCCGCAGCAATTCCGTGCGGGCTTTGAAACCGATTTTGAGCGGTTCAAGGCAGAAAGCCGAGGCGGAAGTTTCCTTCATATCGGCCATCAGCGGTTCTCCCCGGGGCTATGCTTTCTGCTTCAGCGAAAGACCGGCCCGATTGACTCGCAGCCAGTGGCTCTCTGCTGTTTCAGCCGTGCACTCCAGTATCGAACTGACTATTGTGGAGACCTTTGGGGCCGTTGGCTCGCCTATCTTCGTCGAGGATAGCGACGGCGCCGTTTTGGTTTCTGACACCGCCGACTTTGTCAGGCGGTTGAGTTTTCCCGTATTGCTTGTGGCGAATCACAGGGAGGATGCGCCTGAGCGCTTGCTTTCCGCAGCTGCCCTGGCTCAGAACCGTGGTCTTGATGTGCTGGGGCTTCTCACCGTGGAGACCCAGAGTGGGGAAGGACAGGTTCTCGAGAACCGCTACAGTCGTCAGGATGTGGAACAGGTGTTCAAGACGCGCAGCCAGGCCCCTTACCTTGGCTGTATCAAGTACTCGCCTTCCATTAATGTGCAGCGGGTAAATCAGGGCAATCTCATCAAAATGACTGAGTCGGGAGTGGACTTGCTGGCGCTCTATAAGTGCATGGCCGAGTTCGGTATCGACGTGGCGGTAGCCAAGTAATAAAACATATATGTAGCTGGACCACTTTGCCCTTCAAATATGTTAAAAGTTGGCTCTGGAGAGTTTCTTCCCTGGGTGGCTATGTCGAAGTTGGCGGACGGAAGTGCGGGCGAGTTCAGGCTGCCTCAGGGCACCAATGAACTGATCATTTTTACTATGTCCGATTCTTCTGGGGAGACGGCGGAGTCGGTGGCGCGGGCTGCTCTGGTGCAGTTTGAACCGGGGCAGGCTTCCATATATCGCCTGCCGCAGGTGCGCAACTCCTTGCAAATACCGGCTATGGTCAAGGAAATCTCCCATGGTCGCGCCATTATTGCCTACACTCTGGTTTTGCCCGAGTACAGGGAGACCCTGGAAGCCGAGGCCAACAAGTTCAAGATTCCTACCATAGATCTCCTGAGCCCCCTCATCAATCGAATTTCCCATCTGACCGGCGCCAGTCCGCTGTCACAGCCTGGTCGTCTGCACTTACTGGATGAAACCTATTTCCGCCGCATCGAAGCCGTAGACTTTGCCATCAGATTTGATGACGGCAAGAATCCCGACGGCATTTTGCAGGCAGATGTGGTCTTGATAGGTGTGTCCCGCACCAGCAAGACGCCAAATTGCATGTACCTGGCTCATCATTATGGATTGAAGGCGGCCAATGTGCCCCTGGTTTATGGTGTGGAGCCGCCGCTTTCTCTCTTCCAGGTCAATCCTCGCAAGATTTTCGGACTTCATATCGACCCCTATCTTTTGCAAGAGATTCGCAGCACCCGTGCCTTAGTGCTGGGGATGCCCGGTTCCACCGACTACGCCGATCCCGATCGCATCATGCAAGAAGTGCGCCATGCGCGCAAGCTTTTCCGCGAGCTGAAGTGCCACATCATCGATGTGTCCGCTAAGGCTATTGAGGAGACATCCTCGGAGATTTTTCTGTTACTGAGAGAACAAACACAGTAGAGGTACGAAAAATGGTCATGACAGGCGCAGGTACAACTTCCAAAGCCTCCGGCAAAGAACTCAATCTGAAAAAGAGAGTCTATCTCTTTGAGGAAGGTTTTGAGGCCATGGGCGGGGATCGCGAGGCGATGAAGGAACTGCTGGGGGGCAAGGGCGCCGGTCTGGCTGAGATGACTCGCTCGGGAGTAAATGTGCCGCCTGGTTTGACCATTCTCACAAGCTGCTGCCGGGAGTACACCGCCGGTGGTGAGAAGATGCCCGCCGGTCTCTTCGATGAAATTTTGAGCGAGCTGGCTCATGTTGAGAAGAAGCTCGATCGTAAGCTGGGTGATTTGAACAAACCCTTGCTTCTATCGGTGCGCTCCGGTGCCAAGTTTTCCATGCCGGGCATGATGGATACGGTCTTGAATCTGGGTCTCAATGATCAGACCGTGGAATCCATTGCCACTCTCACCAAGAACCCTCGCTTTGCCTGGGACAGCTACCGGCGCTTCATTCAGATGTTTTCCAATGTAGTTCTGGAGATTGGCAAGGACAAGTTTGAGGACATTCTCGATGATATGAAGGATGAGCTGAAAGTCTCGAACGATAACGAACTTACCGTTGAGAATTTGAAGAAGCTTGTGCTGGAGTACAAAGCCCTGGTCGAGAAAAAGAAGGGCAAGCCCTTCCCCCAGGATCCTAAACAACAACTGCATGATTCCATCGAAGCGGTTTTTCGCTCCTGGAACAATCCCCGGGCCGTCTATTATCGCAACCTCAACAAAATAGACCACAACCTCGGTACGGCCGTTAATGTGCAGTCGATGGTTTTCGGCAACTTCGATGATAGCTCGGCCACCGGTGTTTGTTTTACGCGCAATCCCAGCACCGGCGAAAAGCTTCTCTACGGAGAATACCTGATCAATGCCCAGGGTGAGGATGTTGTGGCGGGTGTGCGTACCCCCCTGAAGATCTCCGAAATGGCCGGTGAGAACCAGGCCATTTACGACGAGCTTCTGGCTAACGTCGGACGTCTGGAGCAATATTACCGTGATATGCAAGATATCGAGTTCACCATCGAACAGGGCAAACTCTACCTTTTGCAGACTCGCACCGGCAAGCGCACGGCGGCTGCCGCTGTTAAGGTGGCCGTTGATATGGTCAAAGAAGGCATTATTTCCAAGGAAGAAGCCCTTGGCCGGGTAGAGCCGAACCAGCTCAATCAACTGCTTCTGCCATCCTTTGTGGTGGAAGATATGGCGCGGGCTAAAAAGGAAGGACGGCTCCTGGCTCAAGGATTGAACGCTTCTCCTGGTGCCGCTATAGGCAAAATCGTCTTCAATCCGGACGAGTCGGAGAAACGGGCTACTTCCGGCGAGAAAATAATTCTGGTGCGGATTGAAACCTGTCCCGACGACATTCACGGTCTGGTACCGGCCCAGGGGGTTGTCACCAGTCGCGGTGGCATGACCAGCCATGCCGCCGTGGTGGCCAGAGGCATGGGTAAACCCTGCGTGGCAGGCTGTGAAGTGCTCAAGATTGATCTTGAGAAGGAAGAAATGGTGGTGAACGGTAAAACCTTCAAGAAAGGCGACGTTATTTCCATCGACGGTACCACCGGTGAAATTTTCGAAGGTGCCATCGAAACTTCCGATCCCAAGTTCTCCGAAGATTTCGAGACCCTGCTTGGATGGGCAGACGCCGTGCGCAAGCTTATGGTGCGAACCAATGCCGATACTCCGGAAGACGCCCGTGTGGCTCGGGGCTTCGGGGCCCAGGGCATTGGTCTTTGCCGCACCGAGCACATGTTCATGAATCATGACCGCCTGCCTGTGGTGCAGCAGATGATTATGTCGGTGAATGATGCCGAGCGCCAGACTGCTCTCGATAAACTTCTGCCCATGCAGCGTCAAGACTTTGACGGTATTTTCCGGGCCATGAGCGGGCTGCCTGTGACGATTCGCCTCCTGGATCCGCCCCTGCACGAGTTTCTGCCCAAAGAAGAGCACCTCATTGAAGAAGTGGCTACCATGAAGGCCAAAGGGCAGAGTGGTGCCGAACTGCGGGAGAAGGAAGTGCTTCTGCGTAAGGTGCGGGAACTGAAAGAATCCAATCCCATGATGGGATTGCGGGGCTGTCGACTGGGTCTGGTTTATCCCCAGATCAACAAGATGCAGGTGCAGGCTATTTTCGAAGCGGCCATTGCCGTCAAGCGCGACGGCATCGAGGTCTTGCCTGAGATCATGATTCCCCTTGTGGGCCATGTAAACGAGCTTGATTTTGCCCGCCAGCAACTGGAAAGTGTTGCTCGAGAAGTGATGGACCGGGAGAAGGTGGAAATCTCCTACAAGTTCGGCACCATGATCGAGATTCCCCGGGCGGCCCTCACCGCCGATGCCATCGCCAGGCATGCCGAGTTCTTCAGCTTCGGCACCAATGACCTGACCCAGATGACTTTCGGTTATTCCCGGGATGATGCCGAAGGCAAATTCCTGCAGCGCTATCTGGAAGGTGTTGAATTCGGCGGCTCCAAGCACAAAGTGCTGCTCAATAATCCTTTCGAGGTGCTGGACCGGGAAGGGGTGGGTCAACTGATGAAGATCGCCGTGGAACTTGGGCTTAAGACTCGTCCCGACCTGAAACTAGGTATTTGCGGCGAGCATGGCGGGGAACCCAGTTCCATTGCCTTTGCCCATGAACTGGGGCTCTCCTATGTAAGCTGCTCGCCCTTCCGCCTGCCGGTAGCGCGCCTGGCGGCCGCCCAGGCCAACCTGAAGATGCATGAGCGCGACAAGTAGGCAAATTGTTAGTTAATGACAATTCTCTCGTACATAGGTTAGACAAGAGCCTCAGCCTGGTAATTAAGTATTAGCTTGGTCTTTTAGGGAAAGGTCACTGGCTAGATGTCCATTGACGAAAATGTGGATGCACTTTTGCGATTGCTGCCGGAAATGGAGCAATCGCTGGGTCTGGAACATCCCGATCTGGCTGATTACCTTATCTCGCTGGGGCTTTTGCTCTATCACGACAGTCGCTTCGACGAGGCAGAGAACCTCTTCGCCCGGGCCCTGGCCATGCGAGAGCGCCTTCTGGCCGTGGACCATCCCGATGTGGCCGCCGCCCTCAATCATCTGGGTCTGGTCTATCTGGCCCAGGGGCGCTATGCCGAAGCCGAACCGCTCTTCAAAAGAGCCCTTTCCGTACAGGAAAAAACGCTCGGGCCGGAGCATTTATCCATTGCCTCGGCTCTTTCCAATATGGGCGATCTCTACATAACCTTGAACCGCTACGGTGAAGCAGAAGAGGTCATAAAGCGAGCCATCAAGATAAGAGAGCGTTACCTCGGTCTGGAGGACAGCGGCCTGGTGGAGGTGCTCAACAGCCTCGCTAATATTTATTATGAACAGGGCCGCAATAGCGATGCTGAGCCTTTGTTTCGCCGGGTGCTCAAGATAGAGGAGCGTATTCACGGTCACGACCATCCCAATGTGGCCAATGCCCTCAATAACCTGGCTGCTCTCTTTACCGACAGGGAACAGTTTGACCAGGCGGAACCATTGCACAGGCGGGCCCTGGCCATAAGAGAAAAGGTTTTGAGCCCAGATCATCCCAAGGTGGCGGAGAGCCTGAACAACTTGGGTTGGCTCTACCATCAGCACGGCAATCATGCCCGGGCTGAGAGTCTCTACAAACGAGCCATTGAAATCTGGGAACGGGCCCTTGGCCCTGATCACTCCTTCGTGGCGGCCTGTCTGGAAAATTACGCCGATCTTCTGCGCAAGACCAATCGCACCGGTGAAGCCCTTTCTCTAGATGCCCGGGTGCAGGAAATCCGCGCCAAGTTTATGGAGTAAGTTTATGCAGTCGGATCGGCCTTCTCTTGCTTGCTAGACTGCAAAGCAAGTTTCAAGATTTGCTTTTGTTGGTCTTTCAACAGTTTTTCTTGATAGCCGGCCATGCCTAAGACCGACAGCAAAAGTAGCGCTGTCAGGCAGCCCATTGTTTGCGGATAAGTAAAGGATTTCAGCAGGAATAGCTGCGCACTGCAGGTAGTGGCATGGGGAAAGACGCCGGCAGGGTTTATCTGGGTGGATAGGAGGAAGCCTGTCAGTATAAAGACCATGGCCGCTTTGCCCGTTAGCCCTTTGCGCAAGACGGAAATTCGGGCCAGGGCCAGGAAGTAAATTAGCTGAAAACCATTCAGGAAACTATAAGAGGCGGCCACGGTCAGGAAAAAGGCGGAAAGGGCCGAAAGCACTAGAAAGACCAGGGAATTTTTGCAGCGGTGCAGGGGCAAAAGCAATGCTACGGCCAGAGCGAGCGGCACATTATGCATATTGGTTTCGGTAATCAATTCACCTCGATAGCGCATATCGTTGGCCAAGTTATTGATGAGCACGAGTGAGGCAGCCACCGCTACCAGACAGGCGTTCAGTATGAAGGCCATATCAAAGGAGCTGTTTTTTACGCACTCTTTTTGCAGGTCCTGATTCTTCGGATTGGCTTGCAGTTCCAGGAAGAGACTCTCCTTGTTCCGGGTCTGCGTGTAAGAGCGCAGGGCCAGGGCAGTCAGATAGAATGCGGTGGCGGCGGCAAGAAGATTTATACAGTCGGAACCGGCAAACATTTGGAAAAGGAGGGCGGCGCCGCTTGCCCGGGTGGTTTCTAAGGCGCTTTGCCAGAGCGAGAGTCCGGCCACTGCCGTCACACAAATTAGAAAGCCCAGTTTAGGGAGTGTGCCGCCGGCACTGAGGGTGAGGCGCGCGAGAGAAAAGGGTAGCAAATAAAGATAGGCTGCCTGGTTGGCATTGGGGTAGGCAAAGAGTGCGGCGGCCAGGGTCAGGTCAATGAAAAAGTGCAGAAGCGCTTTCCCTTTTACGAGTTCCAGAGGCAAAAGCAGCAAAAATAGTAAGGCTGACAGGGGGCTTTCGCCCTGGCTGCGGGAGAAGAAGGCTGTGGCTGCTATGACCACGATGCCGACGGCTCTGGCTATTACCATAGCCTTGAGGCTGATATCGTTTTTAGCGGAGATGGCTTCGGCTTCCATATGGTTCTTTCGACAGGATGCTCACATTTTAGCCTTGCCTGCCCCCAAAGCGCTGCTTGGCAGCCGCATTGGTCGCTTTCGTGACCGATAAACTTCCCTTCGAAATCTATATTGGTTACCTTTCAAGAAAGTGATTTGACCGGTGGTAGCTTTCAAAATCCAGACCTTTGGGCATCATACAAATGAACACAGCGGGTAGAAGGTATAAATTTACTGCCTGCCAGGTAAGAGGAGCGCCTATGAATGGCGAGTTCAGCCCGGCCAAAGACGAAACGCTGGTGGACGGAAGTACGCCGGAGTCCGCTCCGGTTGACCGGGCGGACAGTGCTTGCGAGCTTGTTTCCGGGCGTTATTCCCTGAAAGAGTTGATTGGCAAGGGGGGCATGGGCAGTGTTTTTCGGGCCCGCGACCTGCTGCTTGATCGCGACGTGGCTTTGAAGCTTTTACCTGCTCATCTGACCGAGAATGCGGCCGCCCTGGCCAGATTTCAGCGAGAGGCAAGAGCGGCGGCCGGCATCAGGCATCCGGCCGTTGTGACAGTGCATGATTTTGGCTTGACCGAAAGCGGGCAGCCTTTTCTGGTAATGGATTTGATTGAAGGAAAGACCCTCAAGCAGCTCATCGAAGAGCGGGGTCAGCTAAGCTTTGTTGAAATAGAGCAGGTTTTTACCAGAGTGATTGAGGGGTTGAAGCAGGCGCACGCTGAGGGGGTTGTGCACCGAGACTTGAAACCGGGCAATATTATGCTGACAGATGCCGACGAGCAAGAGGCTTTGCTTCTCGACTTCGGCATCGCCAAAGTGGGTTCAGGCGAAGGTGAGAACAGTGGTGTCTTGAATCTTACCCAGACCGGTGAAATTCTTGGTAGTCCTCTATATATGAGTCCGGAGCAGTGTCTTGGCGAGGACGTCGATTTTAGATCCGATATCTACTCGCTCAGCTGCTGTTTGTATGAAGCTCTGACCGGTGAGCCGCCCTTCAAGGGGAAGAACGCCTTTGAGACCATGACCATGCATGTAAACCGCACTCCGGCATCTCTTGCCTTTAGTCGCCCCGACTTGAATTTCGGCTTGCAATTGGAAGAGGTTATAGAGATAGGGCTTGCTAAAAGCCGAGAGGCACGCTATCAAAGTCTTGAGCAGTTTCAAGCCGACCTCATAAGCGCTCTCCGGTCGTCTTTTGACATAGCGCTTGCCGACGACGATGCCTCGCCTGCCTCGTCTAAGACGGTGATACGGGATTGGCGGTCTGGCCATAGGCTGATACTACTGGCAGTGCTCGTCAGCGTGGCTTGCATTGGCCTGGCCTTCCCTCTTTTCTTGCAGTTGTTTATGTTCAAGCCCCTCTATGCAGCCCTCGGGCTGATAGTGGTGGGAGTTGGATTGGTTTTCCTCAGTCAACTGGTCTTCGGACCCGGAGGTTTGCTCTTCAGGTCGGTTCAGAATCGTTATGTGGGTGAAAGTGAGGCAGCGCACCGCCTCTTATTGCGGCAGTTGGCTCCCGTCTCTGGTGTGAAAGGCGCACTGGAACTTGGTTCATATCTGGATTTCAACCTTCTATGGCCCCGGCGTCAGACTATCGTTGTACCGCCTTCTGTGAGAGCCGGTCTGTCATTTGCACTGGTGTTGGGCAAGAGCGGCAAGGGTAAGACCCGGTTGTTGCGGCGCCTGATCAGACAGGAGCGGGTAAACGGCAGTATCTTTGTTCTTGACACGCAGGGGGCATTATTTGATGGTTTGCAGTCGGAGTTTTCGCAGGCGGATACTTTCTGCTTTTGGGATTTCTCCGCTACCGCACCGGAGCTGACTGCTTCGGCGCGCTCTCCATCCGCTTCAAAAGAGCAGCTCAGCCTGCTTGCCGCCCAGTGCATGGTTGAGGCTCTCGCTGGCGTCTCGCTAATGCAAAAGGTCAATTTGCCCGGCTTGTCCAAAGATAAGGATATGGCTCTTACTGAGGTCCTGGAGGGTTTCTTCCTTGAGAAGATCAAGGTGGATGAACTTCCTTCCCGGCTGCAAGCTTCAGGTATTGGCAGTGAGAGTTCGTCCCTTATCTTGTCGCTTCTGGCGCTGCCGTGCTTGGCCTGCCTACCCGCCCTGCTTCCCGGCTGTGTCAGGGCCGTCGAGACCGGCGGGCTGTGTGTGAAATTGCCCCTGCACATATTGCAGTCTCAGACTGCCTATCTTGCCTGTTTCTTGAACCGCTTTGTAGTCAGGCTGAAATTAGCCGGTCATATCTCCAGTAATCTGTCGGTCTATATTGACGGCGCTGACCGGACCCTGGATGCCGGTACCCTTGAATTTAGTGCTGCTGCCTGCGGCTGCCCGGGTCTTTTCTACCTGGCTTCTATGCAGAGTCTCAGTTGGATGCACGCCGATTTGCCGGAGCGCTTGCTTGATCGGGCTAATTTGCTCATATCCTTTGCGGTCGGGCGAAGAGATTCCTCTCAGTTAGGGCGGCGAATCTTTCCCAGCCTGGGCCTGCGTATACAAGCTCCAACTGCTCGGAGCTTGTTTGTGGGAGCCGGTGAAAAACCTCGCTTTTTCTCTGATCAGGATCATGATAAGTTTTACCAGGACCTGCTCACCAACCTTTTGCCGGGCACTTTTTTCTGCCACTTTACCACGCCGGTTGAAAGCGTTGTAAAAGTGCAGTTGCTTGAACAGCCCTGAGAACCTTTATTCTATTTGTATTCCGGTCTGATTTGCCTGGCCAGGAAACGCATCACCCCTGGTGCCGTACCTTGAAGGCGTTCGGCTACCTTACCGGGCAGGGTCAAAATTAGCTCTCTGGAACCGCCTTTTTCCAGGGCTTCGATGATCTCCTTGACGCATTCCTCGGTGCTGATGCTGAGCACATTCTTCATGAGGAAGCCTTTCAGGTCGTTGCGTCTGGCTATTTCAGTAGGGTTTCTGGTATCGGGCAGGTCGTTTTTCTGGAAGAACTCCGTCCTCACCCAACCGGGACAGACAGTCAGCACATCGATGTTATCTGGAGCCAGCTCCGCAGCCAGACCTTCTGATAAAGCCGTGAGAGCAAACTTAGTGGAACAGTAGCTGACTGAGCCGGGAATTGATACTTTGCCTGCTACGGAGGAGATATTAACCAGTTTCGCTACTTCTTCGGCGCGTAAGTGCGGCAGAGCATGCTGGGTGAGAGTAAGGGCGCTGAAAAAATTGACTTCGAAGATGCGGCGCCAGTCTTCTTCCGATAGTTTGGCAAAGCTGCCTGAGATACCCATGCCGGCGTTATTGACTACCATATTTAGCTTGCCGAAGTTCTTAACGGCCAGATTGACCAGGCTCTCCGTCACTCCTGCATCGGCGATATCGGCGGCCAGCACCACGGCATCGCCACCCAGTCGCTTGACCTCCTGGGCCAGTGTCTCCAGGTCTTCCCGGCTTCTTGCCGTCAAGACCAGTTTGGCCTTGTAGATCTTGGTAAGAGATAGTGCCAGACCCCTGCCTATACCGGTAGAGGCACCGGTGATTATGGCTGTCATACCCTGAGGAAGATTCATTTGATTTTATTGATTCTCTATTGGTGGTGGCGCAAAAATACTGGTATTGCCGGTAGTGCTATAGAAATAGCAGCGACTCGGGACCATAGATGGCGAGCATATAACTCATATCGCTTTCGTAGGTGGAACCTGTGAGCATTGATTTTAAGGTATCTATGGTGGATTTGCCTTTGTATGTATCTTTAAGAGCCTGCAAAGCTGCCTGTCCTTCCGGGGTGGGGCTATCGTGAAAATAGAGCAAATGGGCTTCTATGAAGCAGGTGAGGATGGCAAGCTGTGTCAATAATTGAGCGAGAAGGGCCAGGTAGGTGCCCAGGTCGCTGACGGCGTGCACTACATAGAGCAGAAAGGAACCAAATGCCAGCACCAGGGCAAAGGCTGCATAGGAGACTGTAAAGAGGAGTCCGTTCACGACCTTGAGGAAGAACTGCAGGGCCCTTACCCTTAGATTGGCATTATGGGTATGCTCAAGAACGGCCATTAGCTCGCTGTAATAGGGAATGAATTCCCTGGCTCCCAGAGTGACCTTAATGAAGCCGGCACCTATAAGGGCGCTCAGGAAGATCAAAGCGGCGTCGATGGGATTTTTGATGGTCGTAAAGACCAGAATGGCTGCGAAAAGCTCAGCTAATATGGCCAGAAGGCAGAGCAATTGCCCTGCCCGTTGTCGCTCGGCTTCCTGAAATATGTAGCCTCGCTGAAGCAGATTCTGCCTGAGCGCATTGGCTAGTTGTTGCTTATAGCCGGTGGCTCCTATCTCCGTAGCCAGGCGCATAAGTCCGTGCAAAGAAATATATTTTTTGATGCTGCGAGGGTCTTTCAGAAGCTCCTTGATGGTCTCCAGAAGACCGTCACGAATTACTCGATACAGAAATGGGATACGCTTGAAAAGACCGAGAGGGTTCTTTTTTAGATCGATTTCCAGAACCTCTTCCACCTTTTTCTTGCCCCAATCGGTTATGGCTCTTTTCACCTGCTCTTTGATAGAGCCGGTATAGTAGCTATTGGCATCACCGGAACTAGAAGCAGAATTGCCACTTGCACTGATAAGCAGAGTGGTCTGCGGTTCCTTCACTTCCCGGTGCACCAGGTCGAAGAGCAGCACCAGCACCGCGAAGTTGGTATCACCATGGCGGCTTAAATAAGCTGCTTCCACGGGCAGTAAATTATCGCCTGCCCCCGGTTTTTTCTTGCGGGACGTGGCTCGGGCCAGGGGTTTACACAGGGTAAGGGTGATCAGTAAGACCACCATCAAAATAAAATATAGTTCGAATGGCAATTGTCTATCTAAGGAGGGTTACTAGCCCGCCTTGACCATAAACATGGGCACACTCATAACCTTTTGCCGGTGTCCGAACTTTTTTATTACGTCTACCAGTTCTTTCAATGAGACTTCCGGAGATAGTTGAGCATCGGACTCAAGTGTGAGAGGACCATCAAGGTCGTGCTTCTCGCCGTCATAAAGGAGGATGACCGGCATATCTTGTTTCATTTGCTTGAGCCGGCGCAAGACTGACAGAGCGTCGATGGAAGGCGATGAGATATTGAGGATGACCAGATCAGCCTGGGCGTCTGCCGTTCTTCTTTCTAGATTTCCGGTGGGCAAGGAGGTACCGACTATTTCGAAATCTCTCACCTGATCAAGCCAGAGACTTAGCGTCACAAGCGATAGCCTGTCGCTGTCGATGATGAAGATTTTGGTCGGGGGGGTCATTTTGTTTCCTTCCAGTACCCTTAGGCCGTTTTGAGGAGGGTGGTCTTTCATGACACTTTCCTTTAGGAGATAAATCTACAAAAAAGAGGCGGCCTGGTCTAACCCAAGTCACTTAATGGACTTTTGAAAATATAAAAACAAACTGAAGATGTATCTAAGTGTATACCCTTAGCTAGTGTTTTGGAATGTAAAGCGTTTTAGTAAAGCTTCTTATAACATTTAAGTTGAAACCCTGCAGGGACCAGGATTTATGCCGGTTGTCAGTATGCAACATGGAGTAAACTTAATCACTCGGAAACCCGTCAAAACTCCAGGGACAAATCAATGTTGGCGGCTGAATGGGTGAGGGCACCAATGGATATAGCCGTTACGCCCTCTATGAGATATCCGTCCAGATTGGATAGATTTACTCCGCCTGATACCTCTACAAAGCAATTCTTCTTAGTACTCGATATCTTTTCGATAGCTTTTTTCACGAGAGCCGGCTCCATGTTATCAAGTAGAACGGCTTCCACAGATTGTTCCAGGGCTTCGGCCAGTTGTTCGAGGGTGCATACTTCCACCTGGATTTTTCTTGGACGGCACTGGGGATTGGCCTTGAGGAAGTCTCTGACGCGCATGAGAGCGCAGGTTATGGAACCGGCCGCTTTGATGTGGTTGTCCTTGATCAAGACGGCGTCGTATAGACCCATGCGGTGATTGGTGCCGCCGGCGGCTTTGACCGCGGCTTTTTCCATCATGCGCAGACCGGGAGTGGTCTTCCTGGTGTCCAGAATTTGGATGCCTTTGGCGCCGGCTTTCTCGGTGTATTTGCGAGTGAGGGTGGCAATGCCGCACATTCTCTGGGTCAAATTGAGGGAGAGGCGTTCGCCCATGAGCAAGGTGCGAGCGTGCCCTCTCACCACGGCCACGGTCTGGGGAATTGCATCCTTACTTATATAGGTACCTTCCCGGGCCAGAATTTCCACTTCGATTTTTTCGTCCAGACTCTTCAAGACCAGGGTAAAGAGATCAAGACCGGCAATTACAGCCGGTTCCTTCAGTACCAGCCTGGCCTCGCTGACGGCGTCGGCGTCGATGGTGGCCATTGTGGTTATGTCAAAGGCTCGCCAATCTTCCTCTTCACCTTGCGGAAGGCTTAGCAGACTATCCTTGAGGGATAACTTGGCTGCTTCGGGCAAACCGCCAAAGTCTTCCAGAAAACCAAGAGCGATGACGGTGTCTACCAGTTTCTGGCCCAGGTCACTTGCCTGGGGCCTCTTCTCTTCCACTTCCTTGCTCATCATTTTCCTATGCGGTCTGTGCTCATCTTTAGAGTCTTCGCCTTTAGTTTACAGAGAGAGGGGAAACAATACTTTGAAATCTAGTGAACCTCGGTTAATATATGTTTTCTCGGTTCTATTTCTCCGGTACTTCTCCGGTACTTACAGTAATCTTGTCAGGCTGGCTTTCCTAACTAATTTAGTTAAGCAAGCAATTCAGGCAAGTTTTGTTTGAACCGGATCTAGAACTAGTTTGGAGTTTGTATGCGTTCCCTCAGATTTGCAAATCGAGCCCTGGGTGTCTTGGTTTTGATCGTGCAGCTTATGTTCATAGCTGCAGTCAGCAGCCTGGCCTATGGGCAGTCCTCGCAGCAGGTCTACAACAGTCTGGCCAAAAGCCGTGATGCGTTGCTTGATCAACGCAAATATCTGCAAAGTGAAGCCGATAGGCTCAGCCAACAGGTGCAGCTTTTGCAGCAGAAGCTAGATCGCGTCAACGCCTATATGCGCGACAACGACCGAGCTTTACGCGATGTGGAAACCGCCATGAGACAGGCACAGTAAGTATTCATGAGACTGGCATTGCCGGAGGAAGAGAATGGTAAGAAACACATACATTGATTCAGCACTTCTGCTCAGTCTGGCGGCCTGCCTTCTCGGTTGGTCATCGGTGTCGGCGGCCGATGCCACTGAGGCTAAGGGCAAGCAACTCTGCCATGTGAAGTGCACCGACCCCCATGCGGCCTGTGAGGAATCCCAGAAGGTAATCGACACCCTCAATCATCTGGTGAAAGCCATGAACGAAGGTGATTTCTCCACTGTCGGTGAATACATGGATGAAAATGTCACCACCTTCGATGAAGATAGTAAGAAGCTTCTATGCGGTAGGGAAGCCGTTCTGGCTGAGATGAAGAAGCGCTATGAAAAGTCCGTAGCACAGGCCGGCGGCGGTGCTGTTTCTTATCATATCGAACAACCTTATGCCCAGGTGAGCGGCGATAGGGCCACAGTTACCTTCTTGCTGCGTAAGACCATAAGCGGCAAGACACCTGTCTGTCTCGAATCACATAGCACCGATGTTTTTGTAAAACACGATGGTAAGTGGAAGAAGCTGCATTACCGGGGCAGTTGGAAAAAGGTCAGCCCCCGTCTCGACTCCTGAGCAGGGCTCTGTGCTTGAGCGCATCTGCCAATATCTGTTTGTGATCAAAGGCTAGTTCCGGTAGAGCCGACAGGGCGTAGAAGTGCGCATGGGCGGCATCGTCACCTGCTTTCATGGCTTCCGCCTGGCTTTCAGTCAGTTCCACCAGAAAAGCAGCAGTCACAGTGCGTCCCCGCGGATCGCGTCCTTTATCGCCGTAAGTGCCGAAATTGCTCAATTGTTCGAGCCCCACCAGCACATTGGTTTCTTCCTGCAATTCCCGTTTGGCCGCCTGCTCCAGTGATTCGTCTTCGTCATCAAGGAAGCCGCCGGGCAGGGCGTAGCAGCCTTGATGGGGCGGATGTTTCCTTTCTATGAGTAGCAGCGCCAGATCACCCGGCACCGCTTTCAGAGCCACTACATCCACGGTTACCCGGCAAGCCGCTATGCCCATTCTTAACTCCTCTGCACTTATTTGACCAGGGACTGCAGACCTTTTTGGTAGACGGCCGCCTCCGGCACCCCATGACGGTCTGGAAATTCGATTAGCTCTACGGAGTCAACGGCTCCCTTCAGTTTTTCCGCCATGGATTTTTGCAGGGCGCTGGGCACCACGTCGTCCTGGCTGGCGGAAAGCAAGACATAGCGTACTTTGCGGTTGACCATGGCCAGATTGCTCAAGATAGAGTGATGGGCATATTCATTGCCCATGATTTCGGGAAGACCACCGAAGGCTTCGATCAAGCCTTTTCTAACCAGGTCCGAATCGGTCTGTTTGTAGAGAGCCACAAGGTCGCCGGCTCCTTCGCAAGCAAGCACGCCTACAATCTTTTCCTTGATGTCCGGTGCTGCCAGATAAGAGTAAGAAAGGGCCGAGCAGCCGCCCATGGAGGTGCCGACTAAAATGATCTTGCGGGCCGGAAATCGTAATAGTGCCGCCTGCACATTCTGGTCCACATCGGCAAGGGCGGCCTGGTTCAGCCAGGAGGCCTTGCCCCGATAGTCTACGGAAAGAAAGGCTCCCTGTCTTAATTGATCCCGGCAAACCTGAGCGATGCTCTTATCCTTTGGTACTAGATATGGTTCCATATAGGTGGAGCCCATACCGTGGAAATAAACTATCAGGGTGGAATCTTCCGCCTTACTGGGCATAAAGGGCGGCGAGAGCGCATAAAAGCCTTGCTGACCATCAAAGCTTGACACAAAGGTCTCTTTCTCCGGCACATTAGGATCGCTCTCGCCGGTGCCGAAGGCTGAGGTGTTGCGATACTGCTGAATATTACTGGTGAGCACGTCCCGCTGTTTCTTCAGACCCTTCATTTTCCCGGCGCTATTCAGGTAGAGTATGAAGAAAACCAGTCCGGCAACATCAATTAAGACAGCTACGACCAGGGCCACTATGAGTATTTTCTTGCCTATGGTGCCTTCCTCCGGCTACCGGTGTATTCACCCATGCCATCATAGAAGTAGGGACCACCTTGATCGTGGACGACCAGGGGCTCGCCCAGGGCCGCCAGTTGCACGCATAACTCTCTCAGCACCGGTGACAACGCCCCCTGGGCCTGGTAGCGCAGCATCTGGTAGGCAATCAGGGAGAGCCGCGCTTCGAAGCTGGGTAGACTGAGTGCTTTTAGCAAGGGCGTCTCAAACGGCTCATGGTCAGAGCGTTGAAATGCCAGGGCCATAGCCAGCCTGGTGTGGCTGGCATATTTACTGCTGCGGCCGCCCCAGTGATAGACGGCTTCATTCCACATCACTACCGAGCCTGCCTTACAGGGGATGGCGCGCACGTCTTGCAGGTTGTTTACGCCCATAGTCGCCAGATTGTTGGGATAGTTTATGTCTTGATGGGCGGGCAAAATATACATACAGCCGTTCATGGGATCGGCATCTGTGATGGGAATCCAGGCATTGAGGGAAATGGAGTTGCCTTGTTTATCTACGGTCACCTGTCTGGTGCGGTCCCGGTGCGGGCACCAGCCGGTATTACCGGCTCCCGGCTCCACATAGAAGGCATAGAAGGCCGGCAGAACATGGTAGCCCTGGCCCAGCAAGCGACTGACCAGTTCGTTCAAGTGGTAAAAAAGTTCCCAGCTCTCATCGTAGACAAAAGCGAAGGCGCTTGGCCAGTTTTCATTGCGCACCTTTGTTACCAGGGAAGCCAGACGCTTCATTTCGTCCAGGGGCAATACTTCATCGATCTTGAAGTAGCCTTCTTCCTTGAGCTGTTCTTCCACCAGGCGCAATTTTTGCGGTTCCAGCTTAAAGGCCTGTACCTTTTTGCGGCGGTTGGAGATTGTAAAATCGGGGTTCATTTGCAGCCAGAAGTCTTTGCTTGTGGCCAGGTCGTAATAGGTTTTAATGCTGGTCAGATCTAACATCGGAAAACCTTGTTCACTGAAGTCTCCGCAGACTAGCTTAAACCAGTGTTTCCCGAGAAGGCAAGTGTCTCAAGGCAAGTGGCCCGTAAGAAAGACTGAAAGCTTGCCATGATGCTAAACTCAAGGCGTTCTTTAGATATTTTGCGGTCACGAAAAGTAAATGCGGCTTACCCCTGATTTCATTTATTACCTGCTGGTATTGATGTGCCTGTTTTGTCTTGGCAGCCCTGTGCCGGCCCAGAACCGGGCCCAGGTCACCGGCGCTCTTCCCCCCCAGGAAGCAGCCCGGCAACTAAACCGGCAGGGCATTGAGTTTCAGTCGGCGGGAAAACTCAAGGAGGCGGTTGAATGTTACCGGCAGGCCATCAAGATCAATCCTCAGGGGGCCGGATATCACAATAATCTGGCTCTGGCTCTCAAGGATCTGGGGGAATGGAATGAAGCGGAAAGTGAGGCCAGGCTGGCTTTACGCCTCAGACCGGGTCGGGCTGATTATCATTTCAACCTGGGTATTATTTTGCAGCGCCTCAAGCGTTTAACCGAGGCGGAAGCTGCTTTCAACGAGGCCTTGAAGCTTGACTCCGGGGATACGGATTGCCGTTACCGACTGGCTCAGATCTTTTTCAGTCGCGAAGCCTATGACCAGGCCCTTGATGAATTGAAGCTGGCCCTGCTTCTCAAACCAGATAAAAAGGAATATCAGGAGTTGCTTGGCGATATCTACATGAAGACGGGTCGGTTCGATGAAGCCCTTTACCAGTACAAGCAGGTCATGGAGGCCGGCGGACTGACCAGTGCCACCGTAAGCGGTGAATTGCGAAACAAGCTTGAATTCGTCCTGAACTCCGTCAAGAATAAGGCTGGTCATGGGCAATGAGTGACATGAAGCTCGATCAGGGCGAGCACCTTTTGCTTATGCAGCGGCGATTGACCATCGCTTTGCTATCGGTACTTTTGGTGCTGGCGCTGCTTTATCTGGGTTTCATATTTGCCGATATATTGAGAATCCTCGGCATTTCCATCTTGCTTTCCTATCTTTTCATCAACCCGGTAGATTGGTTGAGCCGCTATATCAAAAATCGCGCACTTTCGATTGTAATTATCTACAGTATTTGCGCTGTTGTAGTAGTAGTGGGTTTCTTGACCATAGTACCGTCACTGGTGTACCAGCTCAACCTCTTTTTCACAAGTACCTTCAAGCAGGTACCGCATGTGATGGAGAGCTTCTTGCGATCTCTGACTCCCCTTGATGAGCGACTGGCGGCGGCTAAACTGCAGATTCGAGCCATCGATATGATCAGTAAGATGGCTGAGAGTCTACCCAGCATCGATAGCTCGGCCATGGTCAGTCGTATGACCGATGTGGCCATGTCCACTATGACCTGGGTGCTCTATGGTCTTTCAATATTGGTTTTGACCTTCTACTTCCTGCTGGAGGGGCATCGCATGAAAGACCGCATCATCGCCTCCCTGCCTTCTCGCTCTCAGGGAGTTCTGCATGGGATGGCCAGGGACATCGACCTCAATATGCAGTCTTTCTTTCGCGGTCAGATTGTGATGGGGGTAGGTTTTGGTCTGGTCATGATGGGTTTGTATTTCCTTCTGGGGGTGCAGTACGCCCTAGTGCTCGGATTGATTCTGGCCGCCTGGGAAATCGTGCCGGTGATTGGTCCCCTTCTGGGGTTTCTGCCCGCTGCCCTGGTAGTGCTCATAAACGGCATGGATAATGTGCCCCTGGAGCGGCTCTGGCAGGTGCTCTTGATTGTGGTCATATTCAATGTAGGGCAATGGATTAAGGACAACCTGATTGCGCCTCGCTATATCGGAAACGCCGTCAATTTGCATCCAGTCATCATCTTCATCTCCATCATGATTGGCGCCCGTATGGACGGCATTCTCGGAATTGTCTTTGCCATCCCGGCCGCCAGTGTTGTCAACGTGGTTTACCAGCAGTTGACTCTGGCTTACAGGCAAAAGAAAGAGGCAAACTCTCTTTCCGAGCCTGCCTCCCCATTAGTTGATGCCGCCGACGGGCAAATCTAAATCTGAAATCTGAACTAAATGACCTTATTTTTGCTGCGACCGCTCTTTTTGCAGTTTGAGCGCATCTTTTTGAGCCTTTTTAGCCGCCTGGTCGGGCGTCAGAAGCTCCGAGCCGCTCATAGAGCTCTGCAGGTTGTTGGCCACAATGCCCTGCAGGACTATGCCCAAGACAACACAAATGCCTAAACCTAGAAGTATCAACTTGGTACTGTTGGACATTTTAATTACCTACCTGACCTACCTGCTTGACCGCTGTCACCATCGATGGCTTTTAGTCGCTACTTATTAGGATTATAAAGCTTCTCCGATTATAGGAGAATCACTATCTGGATGCATAGGTGTTTTTTGCGCTTTACTACCTTATTTATTCACATACCCAGAGGCGGACCTATCCTGAGACTGATAAATGCCGGTTTTGTTGCCACGCGGTTTAACTTCAACTGTGGTAAGGGTATGATCTAAAGCGATCTGGAATTGTGCATGACATGAGGGAAGCATTACGTGAATAGACCCCCATCGGTAGCCCCCCAGGGGCAAGCATTGAGTGGCGCAGCTCAGGCCCTCGTGCAGAACATGGGCAAAGCACTGGTAGGACAGGCAAAATCGGCGAAACTGGCAGTGGTAGCCTTGATTGCCGGGGGGCACGTGCTCCTGGAAGACGTACCGGGTGTGGGGAAAACCCTCCTGGCTAAGAGTTTATCCAACTCCATCAAGGGCAACTTCAAACGTATTCAGTGTACCCCCGACCTCTTGCCCTCAGACGTGTCCGGCGTGAACGTCTACGACCAGAAGGAAGGCGTCTTCAAGTTTGTGCCCGGTCCCATTTTTACCAATATTCTTCTGGTAGACGAGATTAACCGGGCCACGCCCAGAACCCAGTCGGCGCTTCTGGAAGCTATGGAGGAAGGTCAGGTGACCACCGACGGTACCACCAGACCGCTGCCGCCTCTCTTTTTCGTCATCGCTACCCAGAACCCAATTGAGCATCATGGCACCTTTCCGCTGCCTGAAGCGCAACTTGACCGCTTTATGATTTCCATGTCCCTTGGATATCCCCAGGCCGACAAGGAAAGCGAGATTATCAAAAAGTCCATTCAGGAAGGTGGTTTTCATGTGGATTCCATACTTTCCACCGATGATGTGCTGGCTGCCAGGCAGGGGGCCAAGCGTATTTTCGTTCATGATGCTCTCGTCAATTACATTGTGCAAATAGTGCAGGCCACCCGTAAGCATCCATCCATCCTGCTGGGTGTCAGCCCCAGGGGAAGCGGACTTTTGGTAAGAGCTGCCCAGGCTCTTGCCTTTGTTGATGGACGTGATTTCGTCACCCCTGACGATATCAAAGTGCTGGCGCCCAGTGTATTTGGGCATCGTATCGTGCCTAAAGTAAGAACAAACCGGGTTAGCCATGGTGAACTCATCGAAAAAGTCGTCGAGACCATCTCCGTCCCAGCCTGATTTCAAGGATGGTAAAGGGAAGAAAGCGGCTGGTAAGGAACCTCGCCGCGAGCGTCCTCACACGGCCACCAGCGAGGTGGAAAGACCATTTTCCACCGGTGGCAAGTACCTGAAGATTCCCCTGGGTAAGGGCTTTACCATGTTCTTCGAGGGACGTCAGGTAGGCTTGCTGGTTCTATCGTTTTTGCTTTATCTCTTTGCTGCTTTTGTGGCCAGCGAGTGGATTTATTTACTCTCGGCCGCCTTTCTCGTCGCCGTGGTTCTTGGGGTAATTATCCCTTTTGTTTCCTTGAGCGGTATAAAGGCTGATTATTCCTTGCCTCAGGAAATGGGTTCCAACGAAGCGGCCACGCTCAAGGTACATCTGGTAAGAAGCTTTCCTTTCGGACCGCTTTCGGTGCTTGTGCCCACGCGCGCTTTGCGTATGACTTTGACCATGGTCAAAAGAGGTACCGATGGTAAGCCCTCCACCGTTACCCTCAATCCCGAACCTTGTTTTGTGGAAGTGCTCAAATCCGAAGACTGGTTCTCCTTTCCTACGCCAGAACTGCGGCGCGGTATCTATTTTCTGGAGTCTCTCACACTCTCCACTTGCTTCCCCTTCGGTATTACCTGGTGGTCACGCACCATTTCCTTGCGTGGCGAAAATCAGGAAACTGGTGCCACCATTACCGTCTTTCCGCCTGTGCATGCCATATCTGGTAATTTTCTCTATCGCTTGAGTGGTATCACCTCTCCCATGGGCCAGGCCACCTCCAGCTCGGTGATTGTGCATCAGTCATCGAGTTTCCGCAGTGTGCGTGAATATAGAAGCGGCGATAGTTTGCGCCACATTCACTGGGCTTCAAGCGCCCGCCTCGGGCGTTTTCTGGTGCGCGAATTTGATTCGGAGACCCTGCCTGTTTTTGATGTTATGTTGAATTTGAGAGCCAATTACCGCAATGAAGATCAATTTGAATTGACGGTAAGCCTGATAAATTCTCTGGTGCATCTCGGTCACAATATCGGGCATATGCCCAGACTCCTCCTTAACCCGCCCCTGGAATCAGGAGATGTGCAGTCTCTCCTTTTCGACCTGCCGCAGATGCCTCCCGGTCTTGGTCTTGTGGCCGAGACCCTGGCCCGGGTAGAACCGATCACCAAAGTCGCTGCTAATCGCATGAGCTTTGACGAAGTAGAAGATGAAATAGACTACAGGGAAACCTGGTCCCATATCTGTGATCGCCCTATCCTCACAGTGGTGCCCTCGGGCGACAAGATAGTCAAATATTCTCCGGGCAAGGGCGATGTCGTCTGCTGTCCCGTGGACATCATCGAGGTGCCGCCCAACTGGGCGGAAGAGGAAGAAGTAGAAGAAGTAAAAGTCGATAAGTCTGTAGACTTCAAGAGTGCCCGGGGAGCGGCCGTCAAGAAAAATAAGACGGCGGAATTGGGACCGACCACCGGTATGGCCGTGGCCAGACTGGAGTGGGAAGGAGACTTTGAAAGTCTATGAGCACGAGAGAACTGGAAGCACCGGAAGATTCCATCCCACTGAGACTGATTGTCTTCAGTATGACCATGATCTGCATCGGCAGCAGCTTGTTTTTCATTCATACCAGTTGGGGTGTGGGAATTTTGCTGGTGGCCCTGGCTTTGATTGGTTCTATGGTGGCATATCAGCACCGCTATGAAAAGCAAGGCTGGATGCAGTGGGTGGTGCTGGTTGGTGTGCTGGCCGTTGGGGCTAATGCGCTCAACGAGTTTCTTCATCCGATTAACGCCGCCGCTGATTTCTGGGGGCCGGTGGTGCATTTTGTGGCCGGTATTTTTGCCCTGCACACTTTTGACCTGAAAAGTCGCTCCGACATTAACCTCTCAGCTTTGCTGGGAGCCCTTATTCTTTGTGCTCTTTCGCCCATTGTGCGGGGAATCTATTTTGGCGGTGTGGTGTTTGCCTACATCTGCCTGGGCAGCGCCATGCTCTATTTCGATTGTATGTCGCGCACTCAACATAACTGGCTGACCAAGCCCATGCTCGTGGCACCGGTAATACTGACCACAGGCACTGAGAAAAAACGCCGTCCTTCCGGCTCCACTAATATGACCATGGCCCTTCTGCCACTTCTAGCTTTGATTGTCTTCATGGCCGTACCGCGCTCTGATAACTTCATCGATGTCATTGTTTCAAGTTTCAAGAGTCTGAACTTGAACGGTTTGATGCGCCTCCTTCCCGATTTTTCCAAGAAGAATGAAGTCAAGAAAAACCCCTACAACCCGGAGCAGATGAAGAAGGTGACGCTGCCGCCTAAGGAGCTGCCGGCCGATAAGAAAGGCGAAAAGCCTAAGGACAAGAAACCACAGGCCGTCAGTCCGGAAGCCAAAGCCAAGGAAGCAGAGAAGGCTGCCAAAAAGACGCCGCCTGCGCCTCCTAAGAAAGATCCGGCTAAAGACGCTGCTAAATCGCCGAAGTCTGATCCTAAATCTAAGGCGGAAGCCGCTGCTAAAATGGATGCTGCAAAAAAGGATGCTGCAAAAGCGGCTACCAAGCTAGATCCCAAGAAACTGGAAGAACAAGCAAGGGCGGATGCCAAAAAAGCCAACGAAAAACTCAAAGCTAAAGGCGGCGCCGGCGGTCAGGGTCGCAGCGGCAAGCCCAAGCCTCTCAAACCCCTTTCTTCAGCCGAAGCGGCTCGTCTGTTATCTGAAAACTTCGACGAACTCTTCCCCAAGGACCTCAATGTAGACCGGGTGCATAACGATCAACTGGCCCAGCTGCTGCTCTTCCGTGTCACCAGCACGCGCCTCTTTTTCCCCCGCATGACCGCTTTTGATTATTTCGATGGTGAAAAGTGGCAGCGTAGCAAAGACAACATCAACTCTAAGATCGTAGAAGTGAAAAGTGAGGGCGGTCCTAACGATAAGCCCAAGTTGCGTACCAATGTAGAAGTTGATGCCAACGGTAAGCCTCTCAAAGAACTTACGGCCGAGGAGGAAGCAGACATAGAACTGGCTTCCGAGAAGTTTTTCAAAGATGCAGCCACCGACATCGGCTTTGGTGCAGATGAAAGTGTGCACTATCTGATCTCCAAATCGGAAAAATCCGTCTACGATCTGCGTCAGGCCCAGGCCTTCCGCGTGCCTCGCAAGTTGCCCTATGTAGACTTGACCCAGTCATATGAAATGCTCATTGATATTGGTGAGGAAGTGCCCTCTTGCTGGATCCCGCAGTCTCTGGGCTACGGCGGCAGCACTGCCATCGTAGACGATTATGGTCGCATTTCCTTTCCCGAGAAATTGAAGAAGGGTAGCACTTATAAGATGACTTCCTGCTGGCCGGTCAACGATTTGAACGCCATGCGCGAAGCTGCTCCCCTTACTGCCGAAGAAGAAGGAAGTCTTAGAGACAAGCTGGCTAACTATCTACAGTTGCCGGAAAATATTGATCCGGCAGTGAAGGAGTTTGGAGATAAGGCCATCGGGGGGACCGGCAACTGGTTTGTGCAGGCTCAGAAGCTTTGTATGGCGGTGCGCAGCAATTCTACTCTTTCTAATGAAGATTTCGTGGCAGCTAAGAGCCAGCCGCAAGAGGGTAAGCCTGAGGCTCCGACAACTGAAGCTGGTGCCACGGAAACCGGTGCCACGGATGCGCAAACCGGTTCAAGCGATACGGCTGAAGAAGCTCCCGTGGACAAGGTGTCGGACTTCCTCTTTGCTCGTAAGTATGGTGACAGCAGACGATTTGCTACAGCCTTCTGTGTGCTCTGTCGGCAACAGGGTTTGCCCAGCCGTGTGGTAGTGGGCTTCCAACCTGGTACTTTCAACAAGTTGAACGGCACCTATGAAGTGCACGGTTCCGATACTTTCACCTGGACCGAAGTCTTCATCCCTGAATATGGTTGGGTGGCTTTTGACGCCACTCCCGACGGCGTCTTCCCCGAGCAAAAGCGCGACGAGGGCTATAATTTCACGGCTCTGGTCAAGGCTCTGGAAGAGCAGCTTGGGCTGAACGAAGGTGAAGGTCTTACTCCCAAAAAGATCTTTGCCATCGTCACCCTGGCGGTATCCTGTATCTTCCTCATCGTCGGTATCGTTTACGGTATCATCCTCCTGCGCCGCTTCCTCAAGAAGCGCCAGGAAGAGAATCGCTACCGTGGACCGGAATGGCCTGTTTATCTTGCCCTGATCAAAGATCTGAAGCGGCTGCAAATCGAGCGAGCACCCACCGAAAGTCAGAAGCAATTCGTGGCGAGAGTGGCTGATACCGTAAGTGAAAGGGCGAAGCAGGGGCTGGCCATGCCGCAAGACTTGCCGGCTGCTCTCGGAGATTTCTTCGAGGTCTATGACGCCGTTCACTTCGGCAACAAAGAGGGAATGAGCGAGTTGAAGGAGCGGGCCAAGGTTGTGCGCAGTCTGGCAAGATCCTCGAAAATTTCCAGTAAAGATCTGAGCCCTGAGCGCTCTGCCCGTGTTGCTGCCAACAAGGGACGCGGTAAGGAGGGTCCCACTGCCGCCGAGAGTGCCGTCAGAGGCGGACGCAGCAAGGGACCACGCGCTTAGCCTGGCGTAACGACCGAGGAAGGAAGAGATGAACGAAGCCGATATTGATCTGCCGGGGCTGCTACAAAAAGCTGCCGATAATGGTGTTGAGCTGGTTCGTTTTTTCATTACCGATGCCTGCGGTAACCTGCGAGGCAAGGTATCCAGCCTTTCTTCCGCCCTGCCGCGCTTTGAGAGCGGTATCGGTCTTGTGAAAGGCACCATGGCCATGAATATGCTCGACCAATTGCAAACTGATACCGGTCTTGGTGCAGTAGGCGAAGTAAGAATGGTGCCGGAGCCTGAAACTTTTACTATTCTGCCCTATGCCGAGGCCTCAGCCTCGGTCTTTTGCCGTATGGAAGAACTGGATGGGCGGCCCTGGTCTCACTGTCCCCGTGCCTTCCTGCGCAGGCAGGTTGAGGAGGCGGAGAAGCTGGGCTTTCGAGTGCTGGCTGCTTACGAGCCGGAGTTTATCCTGGGACGGGAGAGTGACGGCGAATTTCGCCCCATCGACAGGGGGCTTTGTTTCTCCAGCGAAAGTATGCACGCCGCCGATCATTTCATTACCTCGGTGGTGAAGGCCCTCAAGGCGCAAGGGATTGAACTGGAGCAGTACTATCCCGAACTAGGCGCCGGCCAGCATGAACTGAGTATCGCACCGGCCCAGCCCATGCTTGCTTGTGATCAATATTTGCTCTTGAAGGAAACCGTGAGAGCGCTGGCTCAGGCGCAGGGGCTCAGTGTTACCTTTGCCCCAAAACGGAGCGCAAGCGAGCCCGGTAACGGTGCCCATTTGCACCTGTCTCTCTGGACAGCGGACGGCAAGCAGAACCTGTTCTATGGTGATGCCATGTCTTCGCCCGATGGCGATATGGGTCTAAGTCAATTGGCTCTCTCGTTCATAGCGGGAGTGCATCAGCATTTAAAGGCTCTTTGCGCTCTCACCTGCCCCTCCGTCAATTCTTACCAGCGCCTCAAACCCAGCCACTGGAGCTCGGCTTTCACGGCCTGGGGTTTTGAAAATCGGGAAGCCGCTATTCGGGTGCCCTCGGTTTACCGGGGGCGGCGGGAAAGCAGCACCAATATCGAACTAAAGTGTGTGGATAGCACCATTAATCCTTACCTGGCTCTGGGGGCGGTGCTTGCCTGCGGTCTTGAAGGTATCCGCCGCAAGCTCAGTCCGCCTGCACCGGTAACGGTTGATCCCGCTGAAATGGAAGCCGACTTCGACCTTTGCGCCCTTTCGGGTCTGGAGCCACTGCCACGCAGTCTGAACGACGCCCTTACCGAATTGGAGGCGGATCTATTCCTGATGAAGAGCCTGGGCGCTGAACTGGTCAATACTTACATTATCGTCAAGACTTCCGAAGTGGCGGCCATGCAAGACGATCCACCCTTTGCTTATTCCCAGCACCGTCAGCGGTACTAAAGTTGCTGCCCCTCATCGACAACCATGCTCACAGTCTGGCTTCCAACTTTCTGGCCGCCTGTGAAGCTGATTTCTTTTCCTTCTTGAGTGAATCCCAGCATCTGCAGTTTAGATCTGAAATGAGGCACAGCCTTAACGGTATGCTCTTTGAGAAAGCCTTGTTGCAGTACGCTGGTGCAGACAATCTTTCCGCCTATCTTGCATCTAGGAAGCAACTTGGCCTTGCCTCGGTTTCTCGACTCTTCGCCGATGTCGGCATCAAAGCCGTGCTTCTGGATCAGGGCTTTGGTCATAACCTGCTGTCGCTCGATGATTTCGCCCTCGCCGCCGGGGTGAAGGTGTTCGGTATATTGAGGTTGGAGACTCTCTTTGAAGAGCTGTTGCGGCAATATGATCAACGTAGGAGCCTTGAGGGCGCCCTTGAGCGGCATCTTAATGAGAGCGGTTGTGTTGCCTTAAAAACAATCTGTGCTTATCGGGGCGGGCTTTCCTTGCTCTCGCAGTTGACGGAAGAGAACTCTCAACCGGAGGCGGAAGTAGATGAGGATGAGTCTTTCCAGAAGTGTCGCCGCCAGGTTCTCAATTCCGGGCGCATAGAAGGGCGCGGATATTATCTGAGGCTGCTCACCCTGGCCTTCCATCTCGCCGCCCGCAGAGGTTTGCCGGTGCAAGTGCACACCGGACTTGGCGACGATGATGCGCTCTTGCAGGATGCCAATCCCCTGCTGGCCCAGGCTCTTTTTCGACGGGATAATATCGATGGAGAGCCCTTGCCGACGTTTGTCTTACTGCACTGCTATCCCTTCCACAAAGAGGCCGCCTACCTTTCATCTATTTATGAGAAAGTCTATTTTGATCTCTCCCTGGTAAATTTTCTTTCTGCGCCAAGCTTTTCCTCTATTTTTCAGGAAGCTCTCGCCCTTGCCCCCTATCGAAAGATGTTGACCGGCACCGATGGTCACAGTCAACCTGAGAGCTTCTGGTGGGCGGCCGGGGTGACCCGGCGAGCCCTAGCTTCCTTGTACCGCTGTTGTAAGGAGGATGGCTTGCCGATCTCCCCAATGGAGATTGAGAAGCTCGAACGAAGTATTTTTTATGACAATGCTTTGCGACTGTATAACCTTGATCTGCCGCCCTTGCCGGAGACCTGAGGTCTTTTGTGGTTGGCAAGGGGAGGGGCGTGCATTCTTTATATGCTTTGTATGCCTTATAATTTAATCTATGCAAACACCAGATCCATCCAACAGTCGCAAAACGACTGAAATCAAGCGCTCAGAATCTCTTGAGTCTCTAGTAGCCTCTCATCACGAAGGTGACGTTCATAGCGAGGGCCATGCCGACTCTCGCGTCGATAATAACGGCGACCCGGGCGAGCGGCAGTCACAATTAGAGGGTGGCTATGTGCCGGTGAACGAGTCGGTGGAGACAATCGATCAGCTTGGTCAAGCCCTTGCTTCCGCCGTCAATGCCGGTATCTCTACCTCTCCTCAAAACACCCTGCCGCCGGGTATGCATCTGCCTGGTAATCCAAGCAGTGCTCCCTCCTCGGTGCCGCCTCATCTCACTCTCAATGCTCCTTCCGTTGTAGATATAGCGCCCTTGAACGACAGTCGCTATTACATCAACCGCGAACTGAGCTTGCTCGCGTTTCAGTGGCGCGTGCTGGAAGAAGCCATGGATGACAGGAATCCGCTCCTGGAGCGGTTTCGTTTCCTCTCCATTGTCGGTTCCAACTTAGACGAGTTTTTCATGGTGCGCGTGGCCGGTTTGAAGCGCCAGATCGAATCAGGTGTTTTCAGCACCGGTCCCGATGGTCTCACACCATCAGAACAACTAGATGCCGTCAGCTCCGAAGTAACAAGGTTGCTTGCCAGTGCCCATGAGTGTTTGACTGAAATGCTGATTCCTTCCCTGAAGGAAGCCGGCATCCAGCTCTGCCATGTGGATGATCTTCTCAGTGATGAGAAGGAAATGGCCAGGGAATACTTCCTCAAGAAAATTTTCCCGGTTCTCACTCCCCTTGCCTTTGATCCCGGGCATCCTTTCCCGCATATCTCCAATCTTTCTCTCAACCTGGCCGTTCTCATTCGTGATCATAACGGTGAAGAACGCTTTGCCCGTCTCAAAATTCCCGATAGCTTGCCCCAACTGGTGCCCATAGGCAAAGTCGAGCCGCCCGGTCAACGCTCTACTTTGATCTCCTGCTGTCCCAATACTTATGTGTGGCTGGATGATCTGATTCGCTCCAATCTGCCTGAACTCTTCCCCGGTATGTCCGTGGTGGAGGCCTATCCTTTCCACGTCACCAGAGATGCGGAAGTAGAAATACAAGAGTGGGAAGCCGGCGACTTGCTGGAGACCACCGAGGAAGGCGTCAAGCAAAGGCGTTTCGGTGACGTGGTTAAACTCTCGGTGCACCACGCTATGCCTGCTCACATACTCGAAATTCTCATGAGCAATCTGCAGATCGAGCCCTACGATGTGTACCTGGTAGAAGGTCGTATCTCACTCAGTTCTCTCAAGTATGTGGCTAATATCGATCGTTACGATCTCAAGTTCCCCACCTTTACTCCCAGCGTTCCGCCACCACTCGATCCGGAACTGCTCGATAAAGACGAAGACTTCTTTGCCGCCATCAGTAAGCGCGACATTCTCTTGCACCATCCCTATGATTCTTTTCAGCCGGTGGTGAACTTTCTCAACATAGCTGCCCGAGACCCCAATGTTTTAGCCATCAAAGCTACTTTATACCGGGTGGGAAGAAATTCGCCGGTGGTTGAGGCGCTGCTCAAAGCCCAGGAGAACGGCAAACAGGTAGCTGTTCTTGTAGAGCTTAAGGCGCGCTTCGATGAAGAAAGTAATATTGAATGGGCCAAGGCTCTGGAAAGCCAGGGCGTACATGTGGTTTATGGTTTGCTGGGTCTGAAGATTCACTCCAAACTGGCTCTTGTGGTGCGCAAAGAAGGCGATACCATCAGGCGTTACGTGCACCTGGGTACCGGTAACTATAACCCCGTCACCGCTCATCTTTATACCGACGTCGGTCTTTTGACCTGTGATGAGAGTGTCGGGGCCGATGTTACCGACCTCTTTAACTACCTCACTGGTTACTCTGCCAAACGCGATTATAAGCGGCTTCTGGTTGCTCCAATCAATATGCGCGAGCGTTTTGAATTTCTCATTCGTCGTGAAATCGAGCAGGCCAAAAATGGTGAGAAGGGACGCATCATTTTCAAAATGAATGCCCTTGTGGACGAGCGCATCATTCAACTTCTATATGAAGCCTCACAGGCCGGAGTTAAAGTTGATCTGATGGTGCGCGGCATCTGCTGCTTGCGCCCCGGTATACCAGGCGTTTCTGACAACATTCGCGTGGTTTCGGTGGTTGGTCGCTTTCTTGAGCACAGTCGTGTCTATTACTTTAGAAACGGCGGGCAGGAAGAAATTTTCTGCGGCAGTGCCGATATGATGCCCCGTAATTTGAACAGACGGGTCGAGGTTATCTTCCCTGTGCAAGATGAGAGGCTTGCTCGCTTCTTGCGTGATGCAGTCTTGAAGACTTACCTGGTTGATACTGCCAAGGCGCGCGAAATGCGCCCTGACGGCACTTACGCTCGCATCTCCGCTCATGAAGGCGAGCCCTTTAGCTGTCAGCAATGGTTCCTTTCCAATCTTGGCGCCAGCAAAGTTCGCTACTAAAGTTCTCTACTAAAGTTCGCTACTAAGGTTCGCTACTAAGGTTCGCTAGTAAAGTTCGCTAGTAAATGACGGACGGTCGGCGCCGCCGAAGTGTCTCTGCCCGTAGTGGCAAACCGTACTGCGGTTTAAGTTTTGCTATAACTGCCCCTGGTGCGGTCTGGGTAAATTGCAGCGTGCCTCTCCGGCGCCTGGTTTTACCGAAGCATCCCCCTGGATGCCTAGAGATTGTTAAGGTTGGATAGCGTGTAATTACGATTGCTGCCAATATTTGCCTTTATGAAAATAGGGGAAACGGAGGTGCGCAAATGTCACAGAATGAAGTTCTCACTGGTACAGCCCCAACTAGCAGTTCCGTTGATAAACCGCCTTTTGACGCGGATAAGCTTTTTCGAGAGCACAAAGATTCTGTGGTCGGCTTGTCCGATGTTGTAGCACTTGGTCCCAATCAGATTCCCGTGACGCTGGGCTCCGGTTTTGCCATTGATAAAGTAGGCGACGGCACTTCAGTTGATTGTCTCTTTGCCACAGACAACCATGTGATTTCGACGGTTACCGATAAGGCCAAGCTGACTACCCCTGACGGACAATCCTATCCTTTTGAAGTTGAGCTGCATGACAGCGCCAATGATCTGGCAATATTGAAAGTGAAAGGTCTGCCCTCTTCCCAGTGTCAGCCCCTGGAACTGGTTGAAGATGAACGGGCACTTGGCTCATCCGATTCTGTTTTAAAGTTGGGCGCCCGCACCGGTAGCGTTGGTTCTACTGCCGGTGCCGTGGAAACCTATTTTGAGCGAAGGTTGGCCGCCCATCTACCCCTTTTGCCCGGTGAAGACCCCGGCAGATCAATGGTTTCCGTGATAACCCAGGATCGCAACAGTCAAAGTGGTGACTCCGGGGGACCGATCCTTAGAGCTGACGGAAAGGTGGTGGCCATTATGGAAGCGGAGGGCATTGGTGTAATTGCCGGCACACCCTCTGCCGCCATCGCTCAGGATCTTGCGTCGGTGAAGGCGGGTGCCGGCTCGTCTGATTGATTCTTGCTTTCCTTGGCGCGGGGAGCGGCAAAATCCAGTTTTACCTTGAAGTCTTCACCCATGACCAGTCTGGCGCTATAGCTGCCGTTTCCGGCCTTCTTTTGAAAACCTTCTATTACGCCGGTCTCTTTCTTTTCCAAGAGTTCCTTGATAATCTCAACGCTCAGTTCTCTACCGTACTGAGTACGCCAGATGGTGAAGTTGCAGCCCTCTTTCCAGCGACTGCAGCCCACTGCTTTGGGCGACATCCTCAGCTTGCCTTCTTTGCACTGTGGACAAGCACCAAAATCTACTTCTTCCTGTCCTTCTGCTGAGTCCAGGCTGAAGACCACTTTTCCTTCTTCATTTATCACCAGCCGCGCATCATAAGTACCGGAGCCGTCTTTCTTTTTGAAGCCTTTAATTACTTTTGTGCTGTGCTTTTCTACCAGCTCTTTGATTTGGGCATCGGTCAGCGATTTGCCGCGCTGCTCTCTCCAGATATTGAAAGCGCAACCTTCCTTCCAGCGGTTGCAGCCGGCTCCTTTAGGGGTGGGGCGCACCACTCCTTTTTTGCACAGAGGGCAAAGCCCTATGCCGGAACCGGCTCTTACCATAGCTCCGGTGTCGCTGGTCACATCAGGCAAAATTCTACAGACAAAGTCGGCAATGTCTTTTTCAAAACTTTCTCTTTCCATCTTGCCGTCTTGCATATCGGCCAGTTTCTGTTCCCAGTTGGCGGTGAGCGCAATATCTTTAAGATCCTGGTGCACCTGCTCGATTAAGGTCTTACCTTTAATGGTGGGCACCAGGCTCTTCTTGTTCCTCTCTACATAGCCTGTCTGTAAAAGCCGCTCGATAATGGCGGCACGCGTAGCCGGTGTGCCAAGCCCCTTCTGCTTCATGTAGCTGGCCAGATCTTCGTCGTCCAGCTCTTGCCCGGCATTTTTCATGGCTGTGAGCAAGCTTGAGTCATCGTATGGCTTGGGCGGATTGGTTTTTCTTTCTTTCAATTCCGCTTTTTGCTTGGGCACGTTTTGAGCCACTGTTAGAGCGGGAAGCTGCTGCGCTTCTTCGTCTTCGTCTTTGCTTTTCTTCTTTTCTTTTTCCTTGGCTTTCGGCTCCATGACCGTCCAGCCTTCTACTTTGATGACTACGCCCCGGGCGCGGAAGTCGTGTTTGTCGAGGCTCAGAATAATTGTGGTCTCATCGCGCACTTCCGGGGGCAGGAAGATACTCAAGAATCTTGCCACCACAAGATCGTATATATTGCGCTGTTTATCAGGCAGGGAACCCGGCGTATTGAAGGTAGGAATGATGGCGTGGTGATCAGTGAGCTTGGTATCATCCACGTAGGCTTTGCTCAGCTTGGGACTCAATAGCTTGGCGGTAATTGAGCCGGGAACGATACCTTCGGCGGCAAACGCGTCTTTTACCTTCTTGGTAATAGTTGGTGCTTTTAAAAGGGAAGACACTATGCGCGGCAGCTCTTCCACCATATCGTTGGAAAGATGTCTTGATTCGGTTCTCGGATAAGAGATTAGTTTGTGCTCTTCATAGAGGCTCTGAGCCAGGTTCAGGGTCTCCTGGGCGGTATAGCCGAAGCGCTTGTTGGCTTCTTTTTGCAAGGTCAAAAGGTCGTAGAGGGCTGGTGCCTTGGCTTTCTTTTCACTGGTGACCACCGACTTTACCACCCCTGCTTTTACAGGCGTGATGTCTTTGACAATAGCCTGGGCAACGGCTTTGTCTTTCAGTTTGGTCTGAGGTTCGGCTTCCGGTGTGATATACCTGGCCACAAACCCCGGCTCAAAGGTCGCGAGAATTTCGTAGAAAGGCGTAGACTGAAAATTGTCTATTGTCTTTTGTCTTTCAACAATAAGCGCCAGCGTTGGTGTCTGCACACGGCCTATGGTGCAGAGCTGATTATTGATGGTTGTATAGGCTCTGGTGAAGTTCAAGCCCACCACCCAGTCGGCATGGGCTCTGGCTGCAGCAGCACTGGCCAGGTTATCGAACTCTTTGGCGGGCTTCAATTTCTTGATGCCGTCCTTGATGGCATCTGCCGTCAGTGAACTGATCCACAGCCTTTCCACCGGTTTGTTTGTACCGGAAAGCCTGTAAATCAGTCTGAATATGTGTTCCCCCTCCCGTCCGGCGTCTGGGGCGCAGATTATGGAGGCTGTGTCTTTGTCGAGGAAGAGCTTTTTAATTACATTGAACTGGCTGGCCGATTTTTCCACCACCCGGTACTTCCAGTCCGTGGGTACCATGGGCAGTTGAGCCAGTCGCCAGGGCTTGCCCCAGGCCGGGTTCATATCCTCGGGTTCAGCCAGGGTGACCAGGTGGCCGAAGGCATATGTAACGGCATAGCCATTGCCCTCAAAGTAGCCATCTCTTTTCGTTTTTGCCCCTACCACAGCCGCGATATCTCGGGCTACGGAGGGCTTCTCCGCCAGAATTACCTGCACGTGTGCTTACCTTTGGAAACAGTCCATACTCTATCCCATCGGCTCTCTCTTTTGAAGTCTTTTGGGGGCATGTAGGCAGGTTTTAAGGCTTGTGGCTCGGGTCTACTGAATCCTGACTTGGCTCAAGTAGACGGGGATCCTGCTGTGCGGTATTCAGGCCGTGCTGCCGGAGCTGGCGGGCAGCGCGACTGTGAACTGGGCTCGGGGCAGGCCCAGTTCGGCTGGAGGGCAAGCTTCGCGCGGGGCTACCCACGCGCCGCCTAGCTGCAAGCAAGGGACTCGCGCCGGTCTAACCAGTTCGTCTTGCCCGTCTAGTCGGTTTTTTCCTGGGCAGTTTCCTGCTCAGCTTTCTCTTTTTCTTCCTTGAGTTCTTTCTGGAAATTGGCTACGTCATCGGCTGCTTTCTCTGCAATCTGTTTCTCGTCGTCGTACACCTTACTGCGGTGTGCTACGCGCAAAACCAGGACCGTCACCTCGCCTTTGTCGATGTGGCAGATTACCCGCATGTCGCGCACTCGGAAACGCCACAAGGTCGCAAGTTTTCCCGTGAGAGCTTTCCCGGCCGTCGTCGCATCTTCGAGAAAGGCTATCTTTTTGTCTAGGTAGTCGAGTATTTCTCTGTCGGCGCCCTTGTCGAGCTTCTTTAGCTCTTTCAAGGCGGTATCGGAATACCTAATCGTCCAGGCCAAGCTCTTTTCTCACTGCTGCGCTGCTGTGGACTGCTTCTTTACCTGCACGGATGCGTTCAAGCACAGACTCTGCCAGGTAGCAGTCTTCAACGTCGTCGATGCTGCCTTCTACCATCTGCTTGATATAGAAGCTCTTGGATCGCCCTGTTTCCCTGGCAAGCCTTTCAAGACGTTCTTCGATTTCTGGTGAAAAGCGTACTGAGGTGCTCATATCCTTGTCCTGTCTTACGTGTCTTAAGTGTATTACAGATATGACAAGTTGGCAAGGTTATTTGTTATGTAAGAATTAAATGGCACGGTATTTGCAGAATTATTTGTGACTTGGCGAAATAAATGGCGAGATTTGGCGAATTAAATGGCAGGTGCCAAGCTATGAAAGGCCAACAGAGCTTGAAAGTGTCAAATAATTCGCCAATTTTTGCCAAATAGCCCGCCAAAAAGTCGGACAGATAATTCGCCAAATGACATTCAGGGCATAGAACTCCTGATTTCGGGTCTCGAAACTAAGTAGTCGCCCATTCTTGAATCTCGTTCGAAGTCAATTAAAATCACTGAGGAATAGCTGAATTGTCTGAATATATAAAGGTCCTGGCCATCCGCATTTCCAACTTTCGCTGTTTGAGGGACGTTGAGGTTGAGCTGGACGACTTGAATCTTCTGGTAGGAGAAAACAATGTAGGCAAGACAACTTTTCTAGAGGCCATCAATTTTGCTATTGGAACCAGTCGCCGTGTTCCCTCCCTCTCCGATATATACTTGGCGCCAGGAGAGAAGAAACCCCCGAAGGATAGGCAGGCCGTAATTGATGTTCTAATTCGGCCATTTGAAAATGGAAAACCTATATCCTCCTTCCCTAAAGGGAGTTTTTGGCTCACGCTTTGGGGAAACGGTATCGCGCAGGACGATGAAGGGGACGACCTAGTAGCACTCAGGACCACAGTGAAATGGGACCCGCTTCGTGCCGAGTATGGTACAGAACGAAAGTTTCTCAAGGAGTGGCCCGAAAAATCCGATTGGTTGAACGCTAAGCCCAATGAGCAAGCCGGAGTCTTTTCTGCAAGACATGTTGAGCCTCTGTCTGTCTTTTACTTGGATGCTCAGCGTGATGTGCAAGCAGAGATGACTTCACGATCTTCATTTTGGAATAAGCTAGTTTCAGAGCCAAGTCTCGATGACTCAGTTGTTAATGAACTTGAGGAGAATCTAAACAAGTTGAATGAACAGATAATCGATGGAAGCGAAGTTCTTAGGCATGTTGAGAAGGAGCTTCTGGATATTCGTTCGCTTGCAGACCTTGATGGAAAGGTTTCTGTCATCTCCATTGCCCGACAGTTGGCAGACCTACGCAAAGGAATGGATATTCACTTTGCTGTCAAAGGAGCGTCGTCATTTCCTATTGAAGCTTATGGAGCCGGAACGCGGAGCCTATCAGCGATATTGATTTTTCGTGCATTTGTGAACTGGAAAAAGGCTCAATCAAGTTTTGAGCAGACTCATGCTCTCCTTGCGCTTGAAGAACCTGAGGCACATTTGCATCCGCAAGCTCAGCGAGCCCTATTTAACATTTTGGAAGAAATGCCTGGGCAAAAGCTTTTGAGTACCCACTCCCCTTTCATCGCATCAAAGGCAAACATAAAATCATTTCGCTACTTCGCTCGGCGCGCTGGTGGCTCTACTGAAATACGGCGTCTTGAACAAATGACTGAGGATGAAGAAACCGCCATCAATAGAGCCGTATTGAATACCAGAGGAGACATCTTATTCTCACGCTGCTTAGTCCTATCTGAAGGTGAGACAGAAGAGCAATTTCTGCCGATTTGTGCTCGGCGTTACTGGGGAACAGATCCCAGCGCTCTGGGCATTAGCATTGTGAGTTGCACGGGGCAATGGTACAAACCATTTATCAATCTGGCCCAAAGACTCAATATTCCGTGGTTTATATTTTCTGATGGCGAACCAGCGCCAGTTTCCAAACTTAAAAAATACTTGGGTGAATTGAAGATAAGTATTCCGGACGATCGAGTTCTGATAATTCCGAAAGATCAGGGACTGGAAGGTATGTTGGCAACTGCCGAATACAAGGATACTCTCATAAAAGCTTTGATTTCCATTGAAGCAAAATGTTCTCAACATGAAGCAGCACTTTTGTCTGAGTGGAGCCAAAAAGCAGAATTACTCAAGTTCCTAGAAGAAAGACTGACGTATCACAAACCAGTATATGCTAGGCGCGTGGCAGAGCATATTTGCAGTATTGACGGTCCATTATGCATCCCTCCATTGGTGCGAACGCTGTTTGAGAGAATTTCTGATGTGTTGAAAGTGAAAGGCTTGGTATAAGTTACATGAGAGTAAAGCTGTCAGAATCCCAAAAAATGGCTGTTCTTCATGAGCAAGGAGCACTGCTGGTGGTTGCAGGGCCAGGATCTGGTAAGACTCGTGTTCTTACTGAGCGAATCAGGCGTCTTTTGAGCTCTGAGGACAAAAGTGTAAAGGTTCTCGGCCTCACGTTTACCAACAAAGCTGCCAATGAAATGAAAGAGCGTTTGTCAGAGTTCCCCGACATTGAAAAAAGAACTTTCATTGGAACCATGCATAGTTTTTGCACAGAGGTCCTAGCAAATCGAGGAAAGGCTGTCGGCATTGATGGTACTCCTCATATTTTAGAAAGATACGAAGATCGCAAGCAGATTTTGTTTCAGGCAGTGATGGCAGATCCTGAACTTAGAGAGCTTCTGATGGAATCCGAGGACTCCCGTGAGCGTGGACAAATACTGGAACGCTGGCTTGAAGTTATTCGAGACCATAAAATGAAATTACATCTCGCTGAGGCGATTTCTGAGGACCTTCAGCGAAAACTGTATGAAGCATACAATGAGGCTCTTCGAGCTTCCAATGTGATTGATTACGATGACTTGCTTCTGCTTGTATATCAGCTCTTCCAGGAGAAGCCCAAGATCGCTGATTTCTATAGGAGGCAGTACTCCTATATCTGCGTAGATGAGGGGCAGGATTTAAATGAATCTCAGTATGGTGTATTGACTGCCTTGTGCGGTGATGATTTCAGAAACGTTATGGTTGTTGGCGATCCAAAACAAGCCATATTCGTTTGGAATGGGGCGAGTCCTCAATATCTCGATAGGTTTTGTTCAGAGTTTAAGGCTCAACGAATAGAGCTAAATGAAAATTATCGATCCTCCAAAGCGGTTATAGATGCCTGTCAGGCGCTGAACCCGTATCCGTTGACGGAACACTTTCCGATAAGGGGCGAAGTCAGTCTGGTCGAGGGTATTGATGAAGCCGATGAAGCCAAGCAGGTGGCTTCCCGATTGCAGCAATTGTGGGAAACTGGCCACCCTGACGTCGAAGGTCCTCTGACGCCGGATAGATGTGCCTTGATAGGCAGAACCAGATATGCGCTAAATCGCATAGAACAAGAGTTACAAGAAAGAGGGATTCAATATTACAAAAGTCTGAGTTCCCAGCCCGAGGATGAGTCCATGCTCATGGGCGATTTCTCTCTGGCACTTCGCTTGCTTGCCAATCCCGCAAATCGCTTGCATTTTGAACTTCTCTGTAGACGATGGAAAGCTAGAAACTCCGCAATGCCGACAGATATTGCTGGCAAGTTAGAGCTACTTCGGAGTGTTGCATTAACTCCAGAGCGGCTAGCCGTGTTGGATGCACTTGAGATTGCTCGGACCTCTAGTGGGTCACTTCTGCCAGCTCTGGAACACCTTACTGAGGTAGCAGAGAAGATAAATGATCCCAGGGAAAGAGAATTTACGAGCCAGGACTTGGATGCCTGGAGGAAGCAATGGGATCTTTACTTGCGATCCCGGCGCGGAGGGGAACATAGTCTTGCCACATTCCTGACAAATGTCGCTCTCGGAGCAACTCAAGCTCCTCGCCAAGAAGGGTTGGCACTGCTTACGGTGCACTCAGCGAAAGGTCTGGAATTTGAAGTCGTGTGTATTATGGGTATGGCAGATGGTACGTTCCCTGACTATCGCGCCAAAGGACAATCTCTTCAGGAGGAGCGACGAAATGCTTTTGTGGCTTTTAGCCGGGCGAGAAGGATAGTAATTTGTTCCTATCCTAGGCAAAAGACTGCACGAAGTGGCGACGTCTGGCAGCAAAAACCATCGCCTTTTTTGAGAACCGTAGGACTGCTGCCTTGAGGTCTTTTCGGAAATCGCACGTGGATGTTTGTTGTCAACATACTATTTAGTCTCACTTCACTGAAAAGAGATACTTCCAATGCAAATTTATCTTGATGAGTCTGGCTACTCCGGCACCAATCTGATATCTGCAGAATCAGTGTTCGTCTTAGCTTCGTGTACCTTGAGTGATCTCGAAAGCGATCAACTCTTTGGCGAGATTTTTGGCTCCTTGCCTCAAGATGCAGAGTTAAAGCATTCCGAGCTTCGGCGCACTAATCCAGATATGGTTGTTGAATTTGTTAAACGGATAGCGGCGGATTTCTCAGAGAAATTCGCTGCATATGCGATTTGTAAAAAATACGCCTTGATTGCAAAATTAGTTGATGCTTGGGTAGAGAGTTCTTTCTATGAACTTGATATGGATTTCTATCAAAACAATGGACACAGAGCCTTTGCAATTTTGTTGTTCTACTCGCTTACAACACTGGAAACTCCTTCGTTTTGCAGAGAAGTGTTGCTGTCTGCCCAGAATATGATGAATCGAAGAGACCCCGAAGAAGCTAGAAAGTTTTTCGACATGCTTGAGATTGCCAGAGAGAGCATAAACCCTGACACATGGGAATTTTTCGAACTTTTGATAACGTCGGCAAAACATCTTGGATTTAAACACGTAGAAACCATGTCGGAATCAGCTCTCGACCTATGTATTCCGGCCCTTTTGGCAACAACTGCGCACTGGAGAAATCAGACCAACGAGGAGCTGATCCTTCTGCATGATAAGGCATCAGAACTTGAGCAAGCTAAATGGACCTGGAATGGAATGTCAGCAGTCGACGCTCCGGCTCATACGTTCGAATCTGAATACCTTAAGTGGGAATTCCCATTGAAAGTCAGTGAGACACATTTTGTAGACTCAAAACAGCATAGACAAATTCAATTTTGTGATCTTCTCGCAGGGGCTATGGCAGAGGCTCTTAGATTTGAGATCGGAGACCATTGTGATAAGGAGTATGCCAAGGACTTATGGCAAGCTGGAGTGGGGAACCTCTTAATTGGGGGAGTTTGGCCTCTTCTCGATGATGCCAAAATAAAAGACAAAACCGCCAATCATCAAGAACAAATTTCATATTTTGTCCATCTTTTGCAAGACATCGCTGAGAAAGCTGGGAATCGGAAAGGCAAGAGGAAACCGGAGTTCGACGCTGTTGTCGAATCGGATAGCGCTCGCCGCTGTCTAAGAGAAGGACGGAATGAAGAAGCTTTCGGGCACGTAAAGAAGCTTTCCGATGCAGGCTTTCCCTTTTTCCAGGTTCTACTTGCTGAAATGTATGAAGCTGGGTGCGGAACCGCTCAAAGTGAATCTAAATCGATGGGACTTTACCACGCAGCAGCAAAGAAAGGATTTGCTCCCGCTCAGCGAACGCTCGCATTGGCATATTTACGAGGCGAGAAGATTAAACAAGATTTGAGTAAAGCGGCAATGTTAATGCTTAACGCTGCTGAACAAGGCGAGCCAAGAGCTCAACATGATCTAGGCACATTCTATTTCCTTGGAAAAGGAGTTGAGAAGTCTTTGGAGAAAAGTTGTGACTGGCATGAGAAGGCCGCAGATCAAGGTTTTCCCGATTCACAAAGAGAGCTTGCCAGCGCCTATATGCAAGGCGAAGGCAGGCCGAAAGATCGAAAAAAGGCCTATGCACTTTATGAAAGAGCTGCGCTTGGTGGCGACATGATGGCGCAATTTTTTTTTGGACAAATGCATCAGCATGGTGACCAGTGTTGCAAGGATATGTCAAAAGCTTTTGAATGGTGGAAACAAGCAGCCGCACAAGGACACGAAGTATCACAATTCAATATTGCCTTGATGCTTCTAAATGCAGATGGTACAGAGCGTGACATTGAACAGGGTGTTTACTGGTTGAAAGAATCGGCTGCTACCGGTTATGTGCCAGCAGTCAAAGCGTTACCGCAAGTCATGCAAAAATTGAGTGAGTTCATCCAGTCTTAAATCCACCCCAATCTGCCTGATATTGGGAACGGTTTATAACTCTTCCTCGTTCCAACTAATCTAATAAAAGTTCCTCTAACGCCTTCTCTTTGTCGCCTCTCGTGGGTAAGGCATATCGCCGAGTCGTCTCAAGGCGCTTATGCCCCCCGATCTCTGCCACTAGCACCAGGTCTTTGCCGTTGCGCACGAGGGCAGTGAGTAGAGTGTGTCGAAGAACATGTGCCGATAGCTCAACTCCGGCATCTTGTCCGACTTTGCGAACAATTAGGTCCAGAGCCGATGTCGACATCCTGCCGCCTTGTTGGTTGATAAACAAGGCGGAGTCGGTTTTTTTGCCGTCGAATCTCTTGGCTCGTTCTTGCAGCCAAGCTTGAATCGCTTCACAGGCATCGCCGTTTAGCGGAATTTCGCGGTATCTGCCACCTTTGCCGTTGCGGACAATTATCCTGCACTTGCGCCCTTGGGCGTAAACATCGTCCAGGTTCAGGGCGGCGCACTCGGATATACGAATTCCCGTATAGAGCAGGAGGGTGACGACCGCCCGGTCTTTTGCTCGCCTGGCACATTCGGCTGCCCGGATGAGCTTTTTTTGTTCGTTTTTGGTCAGAGCTCTGGGGGCTTGTGCCGGCAAGTCTTCTCTCTTGACTTTCGTTTTAGGTAAGCCCAGGAACTGATAGAAATGGTCGGCGGCCGCAAGAGCTGCGTTGACTGTGTTTGGGCTGGCCTTGTGCTTCTGTTTTAGGAACCGCTTGTAATCCTTGAGAATGTAATCTCGCTCACTTTCGTCTTTGAACGGGTTTTTGTAGTCCACGTCAGAGGCGCCCAGGCAGCCCAGGAAATGATTTAGCCTGGAGCGGTAGGCTCTTTTGCTATGCTCTTATAAAGGTTGCTTTTCTAGCCATGCAAGGTACTTATCAAAATGGCCGGCGGCGGCTTTCAACAGGGATTTGTGCAAGGTTTGCCCTGGGTGGTCTTAATATCACAAGAAATTTCTTGGAATCGTACCATGACCGGCAGGGCTGGGTTCCACAGTATCACAAGAAAAGGAGCCGGGAACTTGGGATATTGCCACTTATCACGAGTTCGTATTGCCTCATTTAAGAATCGCACTCTGGCTAACCCGTTGCCTCATTATGGTAACGGAATTGTGCCGGAATCATCGAGTTTGTACATCAGTAAGCTAGCCAGATAAAGTAGGTGCTTAGCTCTACTTTCAGTAATGATCAGATTACCGTGTGCCTTC
>JACRFZ010000039.1 GCA_016212515.1 Candidatus Melainabacteria bacterium | reverse complement strand
TGTGAAACAAACTTTCGCCAGTGCCGACCTGATTGGCAACAACAAGTGGATTTTCAATATTTCCGGAAACAACTATCGCTTATTGGCAATGGTCTGGATGCATAACGGAATAGTACACATCTTGAAAGTCATGACCCATGCCGACTGCGACAAAGAGACATTCTCATAAAGGTGACTAAAATGGCTGCTAGTAGCAAGAAATACCAGGCATTAATCAGACGTTTCCCGCTACGTCCGCTAAAGAGCGAACAAGATCTCGATGCCGCCCTGCAATTGTCCATAGAGTTAAATGAAAAGTTCCAGACACTAGACGAAGGCGAGAAAGACTACCTTGAGATGCTCACCCAGGCTATTCAGTCTTATGAACAGAAGTTCTACCAGATTGAAGATAGCGCAAAGCCGCATGAGGTTTTGAAAGAACTCCTGGAACAAAACAACATGATTCAGAAAGATCTGAGAGTGCTTCTTGGCGTACCATCAGGCCGTGCAAGCGAACTGGTGAGAGGAGAACGAGAACTGTCAAAAGAGCAAATTATGACCTTGTGTCTGCGCTTCAAAGTTGAGCCAAGTCTCTTCCTGCCAAAACAAAAGTCCACTGACATTTCAAAAACATATAAAACCGAACCTGTTCCCAGTTTTCAAACGGTCTGCGAATCTATAGAGTCTGTCATAGCAGAGGCGAGAAACTCCAACAAAACCTATCTCTGTGACTGCGACGGCTTGCTGATGACTATCACCAGAAGTTCCAAGATTGACGAACTGATGAACGCCTACGATAAGTTCATCCAAGCAAGTGACAAAAGGCCTGAAAGGAAGTTGTCTATCAGATACTTCGATTGAACCGGCCCGAGGGGAAGCACTGCCAGCCAGGCGAGAACCCACCGCCACGGGCATCATTAACACCGACTAAGCAAATCACCCTTTAAGGGCTTTCATTAGCACATCTATCTGGAAGGGCAAACGGCGCTTCTTGTATACTGCCCTCCCGGCTCACCGTGGCATGGATTTCGACCTTTGCTCTTCAACAGCTTCGACTATCTCATATTTCTCCCTCTGGTGGTCCTGGCCTACTGGCTCTGCCCATGGCGCCTGCGCATTGGGCTTTTAATCGCCGCCAGTTACTACTTTTACATGCATTCCTTCAAGATCTACGGGCTTCTGCTCTTAGGGCTGACGGTCGCCAACTACCTGCTCGGCCTGGGTCTGGCCCAAGCTAAGGAAAGTTATCGTCGCCTCGTCTTGATTGCCGGCATCGCCTTCAATCTGGGCATGCTGGCGCTTTTTAAATACACGAACCTGCTTCTCGATACTCTCAACAAGGGGCTTGATACCCTGGGCGCCGGGCTTCACCTTCAGAGCGTCCATACCACCGGCATAGCCGACCTGCCCATAATTTTGCCCCTGGGTATTTCCTTCTTCGTTTTCGAATTCATCCACTATCTCACCGATGTCTTCAAAGGCAGCGCCCCGGTCAAAAATCCCCTGCGCTTCGCCCTCTTCGCTTCCTTTTTTCCATCCCAGATTGCCGGACCGATCAAGCGCTATCAAGACTTCGACAAGCAACTGGACAAACCGGCCGCCATTAAGAGCGACGATATCTACTCCGGGCTCTGGCTCATTTCCCGGGGGCTCTTTAAGAAAGTGGCTCTGGGCGACAATCTGGCCCCGGTGGTGCAGGCCGGTTTTGCCAATCCTGCCCAGCTTGGAACCGGTGAAGCCTGGCTGGCAGTCTTAGCCTTCGCCTTCCAGATTTACTATGACTTTTCCGGCTACACCGATATGGGGCGCGGCTCGGCCATGCTCTTCGGCTTCAGCCTGCCGGAGAACTTCAATATGCCCTACCTGGCCCGCAGTTTGAAAGATTTCTGGCACCGCTGGCATATCAGCCTTTCCACCTGGTTGAGAGACTATCTCTATATTCCGCTGGGCGGCTCCCGGCGGGGCGAACTGGGCACCCTGGCCAACCTTTTCACCACTATGCTCCTGGGCGGACTCTGGCACGGCGCCTCCTGGACCTTCCTTCTCTGGGGCGCCTTTCACGGCGCCGGACTGGGTCTGAACAGAATCTACGAGGGCTTCCTCAATAAGCCTGAAAACGCCGCCCTCAAAAAAGCCGGTGAAACCTGGCTGGGACAGGCACTGGCCTATGTGGTGACCATGGTGACGGTGCTCGTGGGCTGGGTGCTCTTCTATGCCCACAACCTGCCCCAGGCTCTCGGAGTGCTGAAAGCCATGTTCCTGCCCCAGGCAGCCTCTGCCGACTGCATGGTCAAACATTTGACCGTACAGTCCACCCTCTTGCCGGCAGCCGCTCTCTACGGGACAGCCATGCTTGTTTATTGGGGCGTCAAAAAAGCTCCGGCACTGCCGAGCCCTGCTTTTCTTCCACCACGGGTAGTGGCACACTCCTGCGCCCTGCTTGCCCTCTTCATTATCACAATCGAACTGGCTCCGCGCCTTGCTTCCCCCTTCATCTATTTTCAATTCTAATGACTAAAGAAAGCACTATCGAGAAAAGAGAACTGCAAGAAGCAGGCACCGGGGCGGTCGGCACCGGCACTGGGCAATTACCTGACGCACTGCGCGCGGGCGATTACAGTCTTGCGCCGGGCGCTCTGAAAGAGACAAAAAGCAAACCCAACTTTTTTGGGAAAACTCTGGGCGCTCTGCTTGCCCTCAGCTTGACCGTTGTTGGCAGCGAATTACTCTTAGCCGTGACCGGCTTAGGTGAGGAAGAGTATGTGCGCCCCGACCCCCTCTTCGGAGTGGCTCATATGGAAGGCAAAGACGTTACTTTCAAAGCCGAAGGTTTTTCTCGCAGCAAATTCAATAGCGCCGGTCTGCGCGATCGAGAATTTACAGTCAGCAAGCCGGACCATACCAAGCGCATTGCTTTTCTGGGCGACAGCAAAACCGAAGGCATGCAAGTGCCCATGGAAGAAACTTTTGTCAAACTGCTGGAAAGCCGCCTCAACAAAAAGACCGCCGGCGCAGAAGCGGCGCATTCGGGCAAGCCCGCGCCAGACATTCAGGCGATCAACTTCGCCACCGCCGGTAATGGCACGCTAGTAGAACTTCTGCACTATCTGACCCGGGTGCGCTACTACAAACCGGATCTGACGGTGCTGGTCTACAATTACGGTGACTCCGGCGAAAGCGGCTCATCGGGAGCGGTCAACAATGCCCTGGCCAGACCTGCGGTCTTCATTCAAGCAGACGGCAGCCTCAAGCTTTCTTTTGAAGAACTGGATCACTGGCTCGTGAGCGACAACACCCGCTTCAAGCAAGATACCGCATGGTTGCGCCGTCATTCCCGCCTCTTCCAGATGGGCTCGGACATCGACTTAAACATGCGCGGGCAACACAAAGTCTACACCGCCTTCAGCGACTCCGTACTGAAGCCGGGCTGCACGGTTCTCTCTAAAGTGCTGGCTGCTGCCGCCGGCTCAGACAAGAAAACCCGGGCGCAGGCGCAGACACAGGCTCAGGCGCTGTCACAGGCGCAGGCCAAGACACAAGCTCAGCAGACAGCAAGCCCCGCCGGGCAAGCCGGCTTAAGCGAGCAAGCCCTTCATGAACGAGCTTACCTGCAGGCGGAATTCGCCCGCCTCGATAAATTAGTCAATAGCGGTAAAGCAGGCGTGCTTCCGGCAAGACCGGAAAGACTGGATAAAGACGCCCGTTCTATCGAGTCGCTGGGTTTTGCCGCCATTGACCAGGAGCACCACCGTAATACCGAACTAACCGCTAAACTCCTGCGCATGCTGCACCAGGCCTGCCTTGAAAACGGCTCCAAACTGGTAGTGGTCGGGCTCCCCGCCCCGGACAACTGCACCTTCTATTTCTGGGAGTTGCGGGCGCTGAAAAACTTGGCCGGCGAATTTAAAGACGGCAGTTTTACCGTGGTGGACTGCAATCCGTCTTTCCCCAAGCTTAAGCCCATGGAAGTCAATCCCTACTATTACACCGCCCATTTCTCGCCGGTGGGGCACAAAATTATCGCCGACATAATTGAGCCATATTTGCAGCCCTCACACTGAAGCAGCGAAATAGAATAATATAGAACTGTCAAGGCACGTTCAAAAATAGAAAGTTCAAGCAAGATTCAGCATGCCCGAGGAAAATCCGGGAAGCCCACAACCGAGTGCATACGAAGCAGCCCAGGGCGATGCAGGCCTTGAGCAGGACGGCTCACGTACTGTGGTTACTCGGGCCGGCAGTACTGCCAGCGGCGGCGTCATCCACTTCCAGCCCGGCGACCTTATAGACAACGTCTACCGGGTGCTGGAACTACTGGGCTCGGGAGGCGCCGGACAGGTTTACCGGGTGGAGCAGACCAATTTGAAGCGCGAGGCGGCGCTGAAATTGCTCAATACCAGCCAGATGGACGAACAAGCCTGGCGACGCTTCCACTACGAAGCCCAACTAATAGGCAAGCTCAATCATCCCAACATCATTCAGGTCTACAACTTCGGCATACACGAAGACAGGCTGCCCTACTATGTTATGGAACTGGTGAAAGGCGACACCCTCGACACCAATATCAAGAAGTTCGGCGCCGTAGGCACTTTGGAATCCACCGAATTGTTCCTGGACATCTGCTCGGCCCTGGCCTATGCCCATGAAAAGGGCATTGTGCACCGGGATATTAAACCAGGCAATATCGTCCTGGTGCAATCAAGCGGCGGCCTCGGCTACAAAGCGAAACTGCTGGACTTCGGCATTGCCAAACTGAAGAGCAAACAAAATTATCAAGCCCAGGGTCTGACCATGGCCGGAGAGGTGGTGGGCAGCCCGCTCTACATGAGCCCCGAGCAGTGCCAGGGGCAGAGCGTGGACGAACGCAGCGATGTCTATTCGCTAGGTTGCACCATATTTGAAACCATGACCGGTTCGCCGCCCTTCCGGGGGGAAAGCATCTTCGCCACAGTCATGATGCACTTTAACGATAATCCGCCCACCCTGAAAAGCCGAGTTCCCGATGAATACTTTCCACCGCGGCTGGAAGAATTAATTCAAAAGTCAATGGCCAAAGATCCTGCTCAGCGCTTTCAATCGATGACGGAAATAGCAGAGGCTCTAGCCGCTATCAAAGATACGCTCACACGCAATTTAAGCAGTAGCAATAGAGGTGCCGCCGCAGCCGGCACCGCCGGCAGTAGCACCATGCAAATCGATATGCGAGTGCGGGGCGGCGAGACAACCAAATATACAAAGATTCGAGAAGCCGACAATCGACAACGGCTGATCAAAACTCTGCTTGCCGTCTTTCTGCTCACTGCCGTCGGCTTCGGCGCCTGGCAAGTGGTCACGACTTTGATGAAGAAACCGGAGAAAGAAGTACAACTGCAAGAAATCGGAGCTACCGATAAAGCCTTTCAGAACTTCCGCCAGGATGCCGCCAAAGTAGCCACACCTAAAGTCGGCTCCTATCTGCAATTGCCGCTGATTCAGAGGGGCAAAACCTTTGTGCGACACTATAAATTTCCGGAGAAACCTAAGACCGGTCAATTCTTTATCACCAATTCCAAAGACAAGAAATCCTACAACGAGCCCACAGAGCTAGACTTACCGATCAATCAAGTTGTATGCTTCAAACCTACGGGAGACTTCTGCCTGGTGCCGCAACTGTTCGAAGGTTTCGACTCGTCGATGCCCAACGAATTAAATTTTCAAATCGGCAAAGGTGACTCGGTAGACCTTTTTCTCGATATTCCTATATCGCAAATTCTCAAGCACTGCCGACAGATCAAAGGTCTTTATCTGCTGGAAGCATCAGGGACGACTTTGAACGATGATGACCTGATCACGCTGGAGTCTTTCCCCAATCTCCACATTTTGCGCGCCGAGCGCACTGCCTTGACCCCGGCTGGTCTGGCTAAGTCAAAGGTGCTGGCAAAGCTAAAGAGCTTGCACATCGATCTACAGCAACCCGATTATTCGGTACTCCTCGAAGCCATCGCCAGATATCAGACTATGAACACTCTTGCACTTACCGGACAAAGCCTCGATGAGAAGGAAGTTTCCGCCTTATGTAAAGACACCAGTCTGCAGGCGCTTTCCCTGGTAGGTTCAGATATCGATGAACATAAGCTGCAAATGATAGCCAGGAATTTGAAACATCTGAGACATCTGAATCTAAGAAAAAATGCCATCTCTTCAAATTCTCTGAACACGCTGGCTCAGTTTAAGCAGATGGGCTGGCTGGTATTGCCTCAGGATGGCTGGTCGCCAAGGAACCAGGAAAAACTGAGAGCCCTGCTGCCGGCTGCCAACATCGAATTCACAGGTCCCGCTTCCAACAAAGATAAGGCACCGATGATTTCCGACCCTTGAGCACAGGAATCTAAGCAGATAGAGACGGCTTGGATATAATCAAGCTTATGTCACCACTGGAAATACTTACCACCATAACAAAGAGCAAGAAACCGGCTGCAAAGGCTCAGATTGACTCGGGTCCGGCGATTGCGATTGCGATTGCTCTTACCCTCCTGACAACAATCACCTGCCCTTCCGCCCCGGCCCAGAACAGCCGTGAGCCGGGAACAAGCCCGAGCGCCACCGGTTTACCCTTCCGTGCCAGACCAGGAAAGGCCGGCAGCCGTACCCAGGCTGTTCCCGCCAAGCAAAATGGAGACTGGTCCGCCTACAGCAATATCTTTGAGATAAGAGCTGTCAAAAAGCTTACCTACGAAGACAAGGTGCGCCAGAAAACCATCGAAATGCGCCTTACCAGCCCGATCGCTCCGGGCTCCTATCCGGTCATAATTTTTTCCCACGGCGCCGGAGGCTCCAAGGACGCCTACACCCAGCTCACGGAATTTCTAGCAGCCCGTGGCTATATCTGCCTGCAACCCACCCATGACGACAGCCTATCCAAACTAAGACTGAAAAAGAGAACCGCCTCCTTTATGGATGCCCTGGCTACCACGAACGACCAGCGTTACTGGATCAATCGCGCCAGAGACATCGAGGTAACCCTGGACGGACTGGATACAATCGCAGCCAGCCTGCCTAAAGGCGTGGAAATGAACAAGGAAGCCATCGGCATGGGCGGGCATTCTTTTGGCGCTTTCACCACTCTCATTCTGGCGGGGGCACCGGTCAACATTCCCCAGGGCATAGTGGCAGGCTACGGCGGTCTGACCAATTTCGGCGACAAGCGCATCAAAGCCTTTCTGGTTCTAAGTGGACAGGGCACAGGCAAGGTCGGTCTCTGCTTCCCAGACAAGGAAAGCTACAGCTCGATCAAGGCCCCCATGCTGCTCATGACCGGCTCAAGGGACAAAGGCCAGCGAGGGCAGCCCCCCAAGTGGCGTATGGAACCCTTCACTTACAGCAGCGGCAACAAGTATCTGGTTTACATCGACGGTGCCAACCACATGACCTTCACAGGCAATATCTTCACTCGCGGAAAAGAACGAGATGAGCCGACCAAAAATCGCCCCATAAAACTCTTTTCCTCTTTTTTACATGACGGTATTGATTCCGGTCTGGCCCGCGCCACCGAGATGAACGCCCGTACCAAGCCACTCTTTCCCTTCGTGCAAAAGGCCAGCCTGGCCTTCTTCGATGCCTACCTAAAAAACTCCCAGCCGGCCGTAGACTACCTCAAGAGTCATCAACTGGAAAAAATCAGTCGGGGCGTTGTGGATCAACAGGAACAATGAAATATCGCAAAGATATTCAGCGCTTCCACAGTCCCAGCAAGTCAAGGGGGCATACTAACCTGATATGACAAAATCTCTCATGACATCGATAAAAACTGAGCGACTGCTGCTTCGCCCCCACAAACAGAGCGACCTGGCCGATTTGCATATTTACTCGGCCGACCCAGAGGTGGTCAAGTTCATGCAGTGGGGTCCCAACACTGAGCAGCAATCACGAGATTTTCTCTCAAACTGCATTGCCGGTCAGAGCATCGATGAAAAGCAAAACTATGATTTTGCCGTAGAACTCGTAGACAATTCCGGTTTTCCCGAAGCAAGAGCAGGGCAGATGGTGGGCTCCATCAGTTTGCGCCTGCCCAAACCCGACGCCAAACTGGGCGAAATCGGCTACTGCTACGCTCGCTCCACCTGGGGCAAAGGCGTGGCTTCCGAGGCAGCCGAAGCAGTGATGAAGTTCGGCTTTGAAGAGTTGGGCTTGCACAAAATCAGCGCCACCTGCGACCCTTTCAATTTTGGTTCAGCCAAGGTTCTGCAAAAAGCAGGCATGCGCCTGGAAGGCTTTCTTAAAAAGCACATTTATATTAAGGGAATTTGGCGCGACACCCTTTTATTTGGCACGGCTAGAGAAGATCAAGCTCAGAACAAAGTGCTCTACAGCAACAGTCAGAGCGCAACCAATCTGCAGAAACTGCAAGGGCAAAATGGCGGCGCAAGCAAGCATGGAGTTCAACGATCATTTGTCACCGATATGTTCGCCCAGGGTGAAGTAATAAAGATTGAACTGGAAGCGGGAGCCGAATTGAAAGCCCACACACCGGTTTTAGATGAATACTGCCTGGTGCTGGAAGGCACTCTTACTGCCGGCGATGAAACCTGGGGCAAAAACACCCTGGTACATACACCAATGGCGGTGCAACAAAAATCGATGCTAGCCAAAGAGAAAAGCACGCTTATCATATTTAGACTCGGCCCCGATGGGGCAGACAGGTAAGTTAGCGGCGCGCTACCGCACCGCTGCCGATACTCGGGAGGCCAAGTCGCGGCTTAGCGACCTTCGCATCCTGGGCTACTGCTTCCGCTTGCCTCCACTAAAATACAAATCCCATCTTTCATTTCTAGCGTCGGAGCCGTATCTTGAACTGCCCTTGCTCTCAGCCTTCTGCCACTGATAGTAATATGTATTAGTTTGCGGATCTACGATAAAATCTCTGGTGGTGCCACTGCTATTGGTGCTAGTATAAATTCTCAGATTTTTGCTGCCTAACACGGCGGCATCCTCAGGATAATAAGCAAGAAAGTCTTTCACAATAAACTGAGCTTCCTTACGATCAAAGTCGCTGTCGGAAAGCGCCAGATATTCACTAATATTGGTGGGAGTGATGCCTGCCTTACCTTCAAAGCGAGCATGTCCGACCCAACTCCCTTCCAAAGGGGCTTCCGGCTCTGCGTACTCTTTAACATTGCGAAGTTCGGAGCGCTTCACCCCGAAAATACCCTCAAAAGCTATGCCGGTAGTGGAAAAGGGATCGTACAAGCAACCACTCAAAAGTAAACTAGCAGAAAGAAACTGCACCAACAATGCGATTTCTAAGCGACGTTTGTTTCTTCGACCTTCAAGTTGCTTCATAGTTTCTCCGAGCGGCCCGCCGGTCTGCCCTCAGGCCCGCTGACAAATAGAACAAGAATCAGTGAGCAGTGGGCACCTTTACATATACCACCGCTTCGAGCTTTAAACAACGACCAGTACCGGCCTGCCTAGATACAAAGCAGACAGACAAGCGCTACACTAATTCGCCTACGCCATTAAATTCAAGTGCTCCCGGAGAAACACCATGGGATTCAAGCTAAGCCGTATCACCCTCTTACTGACCTTCTCGCTAACTATATCCGCCTGCCCAGCCCCGGCCTCCGACCTGGTGCAGGTAAGCGAGTACCACGGCGATGAAGTAAAGGCCAAATCCGGGCTGGTCTGGCTCGGGCTCTTCCCAACTAAAAAAGACAATCAGCATAAACTGCGCAAAACCAGAGTAAAAATTACCATCGTCTACGACGGCATTGCCGACGAGCCTGGTCAAAAGACAGGCAAAAAAATAACCATCCCCGACAAAGAAGAACCTGTTTTCCTGGTGCGCGGTGTCGACTCTCTCAAGCCCGGTCCCGTAGAAACCTGCAAGTACAAGCTGCCGCCCTCAACGGTCGAACAACTGCCCTGTGGCACGAAGCTAACTTTAAAGCTAAAAAACAGCAAGACTTATCTGCACGTAAAGGGCTCCAAGAAAGGCGACACAATAAGCAACTACGCTCTTACACTTGAAAGCAATGGGCGCAAGCAAGTCATATATAACGAGAACGAGGTGGGCGACAGCGGCACCCCCAAACTACTCTGGGCCGGCGACCTCGATGGAGACGGCAAACTCGATCTATTCATGGATACCACCAATCACTACAATATCTCCAGACCGACCCTCTTTCTCTCAGGCAAAGCCAAACGAGGAAAACTGGTGCAGGAAGTAGCGTTTATCGATTGCACTGGCTGTTAGTTTCAAATCACGGTGAAAATTATGCCGAACAAATCTGCCTGGTGATAACCTTTTGCACTCTGCCGGGTATTCTTGTGCTAACCCTCGGTCCCGCAATCGTGACTATTACAAATGCCGTGAACCCGATTCTGGAAGGCGACAAGCCCTGATTGCTGCGCAAACCGCTATCGATCGCAGAATTTCTCATCCTTGTGCAAAGCAGAAACACTTGTCAAAGGAACTATCCTTGGCAAAAGAGTCGTCTCGCATTTGCCAACCAAATAACTTCAACCGATAGCCTTTAGCCAGAATCAGCCAATTGTAATCACAGGAGAGAAAATGACTAAACTAAGTTCAAATATCGAAAAAACCACATTGAGCTTCCTTGAAAAACTCAATGCCGCCGGCGGCCCGGCCATCTATGAAATACCTGTTGCCGACGGACGGGCAGCCTTCACCAATCTGCAAGCAGTCGACGTAGTGAAACTGCCTGTAGACATCGAAGACAAGACCCTGCCCGTCGGACCACAAGGGCAGGTGAAAGTGCGAATTCTGCGACCCCAGGGCAGCCGCGAAAAATTGCCCGTAATTATTTATAGCCACGGTGCCGGCTGGGTCTTCGGCGACGCCAATATTTACGACCGGCTGCTGCGCGACCTCACCGTAGGAGCCCATGCTGCCGTGGTCTATGTAGACTTCAGCCGCTCCCCGGAAGCAAAATACCCCACCGCCATCGAAGAAATTTACGCCGCCGCCCGATACGTATACGAACACCCCCAGGAATTCAACATTGATGAAAAGCGCCTGGCCGTGGCCGGAGACAGCGTCGGCGGCAATATGACAGCCGCCCTGACCATGCTGGCCAAGCAAAGAGGCGGGCTCAAGATTGGCTACCAGGTGCTCTTCTATCCCGTCACCGATGCCGCCTTCGACACCCCTTCCTATAAGGAATTTCCCACCCATCACTTCCTCACCCTGGAAGCTATGAAATGGTTCTGGAACCAGTATTTGCCTGATACCGCCCAAAGAAAAGAACCCACCGCCTCGCCCCTCAAAGCCAGCCTGGAAGAGTTGAAAGACCTGCCGCCGGCCCTTGTTATCAACGGTGAGTTCGACGTGCTGCGCGACGAAGGCGAAGCCTATGCCCACAAGCTTATAGAGGCCGGCGTCGAAGTGACGGCGGTGCGCTTCCACGGCACTATTCACGACTTTGTGCTGCTCAACGTTATAGCCGAAACACCAGCCGCCAGAGGAGCCATCGCCATGGCCTGCGACCATCTACGCCGGTTCTTCCAGGCAGCGCTCACCGCACCGTCCCTGGTATCATCCAAGTGAAGTCATCCAAGTGAAGTCATCTAAATAAAGGCATCTAAATAAAGACAGCTAAATAAAGGCATCCAATCCAAAGGCGTAAATAATGACCATCCGCATCGAGAAGCATCTGGTAAGCGAAATGTCGCAAGACTTGAAGCAAGAGCTAAAGAACCGAGTCGACAGAGAGTTTGCTGATGTGAGTATCGTGCGCGAGCATGTCTGGGCAGAGCCGTGGTTAGCCATCACCGGCTCTGCCGAAGGACAGCTTGTCAGCTTCCTCAATCTTGTAGACCGGCAAGTTTTGACCGATGACACCGCCACGCACTTCTTCGGTCTCAATAACGTCATCACAGAGCCGGAATACCGGGGCAAGGGCTTTTCCACAGCCCTGAACCGCTACGCCATACAGGTCATGCAAGAGACCGACCCGCAAGCCTGCGGCTTCCTCTTCTGCGCCGATGCCCTGATTCCCTTTTACGCCAGGCTGGGCTGGCAAAAATTTGAGGGCACGGTGACGGTTTCTCAGCCTTCGGGAGACAAGCTCTGGCCCTCGAACGCCATGTACTTCGACCTTTCCGGCACCCGCCACTGGAAGACCGTGCATCTTTGCGGGCTGCCCTGGTAAGCATTGCTGCCGAAAAATCAGTCGAACCAGACCCTGGTAAGTGCCTCGCCTAAAAATGAACCGCGAGCGATTTTCGCAATAATTTCGCTCATGCCTCGTTTTTAATTTGAGAGAGTGGCTTCGGTACCCTTCCTGAAACTTTTAATCTAGCCGCCACCTCTTCTTCACCCGCCCTTAACCAGGCAAGATGCAAGTTGGTAATATCGAAATAAATGAAAGAAGCAAAAGAAGAAGAAGAAGAAGAAGAAGAAGAATAGATGAAAGCACACGAGAAAGAAGAAACAACCTATAAATACGACCCCGGCAAAAATGCTCTGATACTGCACCGAGACTCAATTTTTATCTGGATTTTCGCCCTACCCTTCTTTGCGGTGGGGCTTTTGTTTACAGCCATGCCCTGGGGGCTGGCCTCGAACAGCGATCAAATGCCAATTTGGGCCAAATTTATCTGCTCGGGCATGGGCATGTTGTCGATGCTGGCGGCCCTGGTGATCTGGCGCATGGGGCTGGATGAAGTAATCCTCGACCGCAGCAGGAACAGACTTGTTTTTTGCAAGCGCTTCAGCGGGCGAGTAACGCGCACCATCCCCTGTCAGGATATCGCAGATACCGTGATTGAGACCACAAAAGACTCTGACGGAGATACTGCCTACAGAGTCAATCTCAAGCTGGTGAGCGGCGAACAAGTGCCTGTCTGCAAAAGCTTAACCACCCTGAGAAAATCGGCCGAAGAAGACTGCGCCAGAATCAGGCACCAGATCAGGCACCCCTTCGACACCTACCCGCGCGGCAGCCTGGCCAAGCGAAACGGAGCACCTCTTCTTGAACTTATAGAAAACGAAGAAGGTGAAAACCAGGGCAACACGAGAATCAAGCACCTGGTCGTCTCCAACCCAAAACCGCTCATTGAACTGCTAGTGGCAGTAACTGTGCTCGTCATAGTGGGACCTTTCGCCGGCTGGTGGCTGGCAGCCCTGGAAAAACCGGCGCTCGCCCTGCAAGTGGGGCACGGCAAGCCCGACGCAAAACTGGCTCGCGAGCTGCACTTTCGAGGCGTAAGCAAAATAGCACCGGAAGAAGAGATTCTCTTTGTAGCCACACCGGAGCCCGGTCATGAAGGGATGAAGAAAATCTGGTTCCTACCCTTCGCCATGGTCTGGACCCTCTTCAGCCTCCTCTGGACAGCCTTCGCCCTCACTGCTGCCAGATCATCAAGAAACATAGGGAGCTGGTTCATGGTAGCCTGGGGTCTGCCTTTCGTGGGCATTGGCCTAGTCATGCTGGCTACACCCTATGTCACCTACAAGCGCGAGTTGCATACAATCTACGCCATCACCGACAGACGCGCTCTCAGTTTCACAAATGAGGGCGTGCAAGAAATCGTCAGTTTCGCCGACCGCGAATTTGGCCCCATCGAAGCCACCAACTACTCAAAGACTCGCACCGACCTGCTCTTCCGCAGTAGCCTCGACCCGGAATCACCCGGCGTCACCGGCGGCTTCTGGGGTATTGAAGGCGGCGACGAAGCAAAAGCCATACTGGAAGCTAAGCTGAAGGAAGCACAGGGCAGATGAGCCACCTGAGACCATTCTCATACTGAGCCTGTAAAGACCGATAATTAAAGACAATTTGGCTCATATTGAATACTATTACCCGGCTCAGGTATCCCGTCCCTTTCCGGCACCGACTATCCACATCCGTCGGTCAGCCCCACGCGAGTGCCCCCACCCCATGAACAATCTCCTCACCAAAGAGAAGGAAGGCTCCACCTTTGACAGCGCCTTCTTCGCCGAACCTCCAGTCATAGCCACCTCCACCATTTACACACTGGAAGCCGCAATGAATGCAACGCCAAGTCTTCACGATTTTGAGGAAGACGCTGAATCTCTCACGGAAGACAGCCCGGAAGCGACCACAGCGCACAAGCCTCATCCCTGGCACGCATTCATCGCCACCTGGTTGGGCGGCGTCTTCGACGGTATGGACAGTTCCATCTTCGCCATCGTGCTCTTCCCGGCCCTGTCGGAACTATTGCACACCCAGTCTCACAGCGTGGTCGGTCAATTCGGCTCTTACATCATCGCCATGTTCATGGTGGGCTGGGCCGTGGGCGCCGTCTTCTTCGGCTGGCTGGCCGACCACATCGGCAGAGCCCGCACCCTTTCCATCACCATCTTGCTCTACGCCCTCTTCACCGGTCTTTGCGCCTTCGCTCATAACTGGTGGGAACTCGGCTTCTACCGCTTCCTGGTAGGCGCCGGCATCGGCGGAGAAATGGGCATCGGCGCCGTCTTACTGGCCGAATGCTGGCCCAAGCGCAGCCGTGTCTACGCCCTCAGCGCCCTGGCCACATCCCTGGGAGTGGGCTACATTCTCACAGCCGGTCTCAACCTGCTACTGGCAGGCAACTGGCGGTACCTCTTCATCGCCGGCGTCATCCCGGCCTTTCTCACCGTCTACATGAGAATGAAACTGAAAGACTCAGACCATTTCCATGAGATGCAAGAGAAGAAAAAAGAAGCGAAAAGCAAAGCGCACCACGAACGCTCCGAAGCCGACCATGAGCTTCTCAGCCAGACTTTCGGCGCCCTGCTTTCCAAAGAAAACTTCAATAAAACCATCATCGTCGGCTGTCTCACCAGCTGCGCCATCATCGCCTGGTGGGCCGTGCTCTCCTGGATTCCCGCCTGGATAAACCAGATAACCGGCGCCATGGCCGTGGCCGAACGCAGCCACACCATGCTCTTCAAAGACATGGGCATGATCCTCTCGGGCATCCTGGGCGGCTTCATGATCTCGCGCTTCGGCTACAAACGCTGCATGTCCCTCACCTTCGTTCTGGCCTTCGTCTTCACCGTGGGAATGTTCATGACCTTCAAGAGCTTCACCCCCTGGATCTTCCCCTGCATCCTGGGCGTAGGCTTCTTTGCTCATGTACCCTTCGTACTGCTCTGGTCCTATATTCCCGAGCTGTATTCCACCCGCATTCGCAGCACCGCCTTTGGTGTCACCTACAACATGGGCAGAATGTTCGCCGCCCTGGCTGCTCTGGGCAGCGGCTGGCTCATTCAAGTCTTCAGCGGCTCCTACGCCATGGCCGCCTCTACTTTTGCCTTAATTTTCCTGGTAGGAGCAGTGACGGCGCTGTTTATGCCCACGCCTTGCGGCAAAATGATCGAAGAATAGGGTAAATAGAAGTAGCGGGAAGCTTAAGGGGCGACCCTGGTGCTCTCAAATCTTCTATATGCCGGTAAACCCAGCAATTACCGGCCCAGGAAGGGAAGCAGCTTCACCAGGTTCGATTCACAAGGTTCGATTCAACAGTTTCGGTGATCTAACCGAGGAACCAAAATTGGCGGGAGAAGAACGAGCTGAGGATCCACCTAAGAAGTGGGTGACACAACTACCGGGAGCGGTAGTAACCGAAGCCGACCTTGAGCACCCTGAAAAAGGCGGGCAGCAGGGCAAAGACACCATCGATGCAGGTAAACTGCAGCAAGACGCCAAGGCGGACGCCAAAACCTCAGACAACCCGGGCGGCAGGGGCAGCAACGCCGGCCAGGAAAGCGCCAGGCTAGTGCAAGCAGGCATCTTGCCGGAAGCACAGGTGCTGGACGCCGCCGCCGAAGCGAAGGGTCTGAGCCTGCCCAAAGGCGACCAGCGGTTGGCCACCCTGCAAGCCCTTACCCACCTGGCGCAAAACCCCAAACTACGAGAAAAGCTGGCCGGCACCGACGGGCGCATCGACCGCAAAGACCTGACGGAAGCCCTGCTATTGAACGGAGAAATCCGCTCCGGTAGCCGCTTACCCACCGGTATTGCCGGTTTTCTCAGTGACGCCGACAAAGAAGCGGTGCAAACCCTGGCGGCCAACTGGAAGCTCCTGGAAAAAGAATCTTTCGACACAGGTGACCTGAGCCGTTTCACCATCGAAGACATTCGCAGGAATCTGTCACAAGATCTAAAAGACGAGCTGGATAGAGCCGCCACAGCCGGCAAAGACTTAAGTGAGGGGCTTTCCGACTACCTGAAGGAACGCCTGCGCACGGGGCTGACGCCGGACCGGCTGGAAGTAGCGCCGCCGCCCTACCCCGGCACCGACATCCCACCCTCCATGGTACGCACTGCCGAATTTTCGGAAGCGGCCCTGAAACTCTTCGACCGCCTCAACACCGATAAAGACGATTTTCTTTCCGACAAAGAACTGGCAGCCGCCCTGGAAGACCCCCGGCACAAGCGGGAAGACGCCCAGGTGGTGGCCGCCCTCTACTTCTACCGCTCCCGCCTGGCGGACGGCGCTGACGACGGTTCAGGCGGCGTTTCAAAAGCCGACCTGAAGAGCTTCGACAACCTGGAGAGAAGAGTCACCCAGGACCTGGCAGATTCCTGGTACGTCGAAAATTTAGGATACGAAACCGCCTCCTTCCGCGCCCTTGATCGTTCAAACAAAGGCTACCTGACCAGAGACGACCTGGAGAAAGCAGTCTCAAACAGCAACCTGAGCGAAACCCAGCGCAAGGTAGCGGAAATCGTATTGCGCCACTATTCAATCATGCCGGGCGCCTCCGACGACTACACCCTGGGCGAATGGCGCGGCATTACCCCCAAGGACCTGCAAAACTTCAGCAACGCCCTCAACAAAACAGACGAATTCAGGGGCATCAAAGAAACCGCTCACGCCCTCAGGCGCACATTCTGGGGACAGCTCAACCAGGTAGATACTCTCTACCAGGACAACAACAAGCCGCTAGAGAGCATCAATCCCGAGGCTATCAACCAGGGCTTGATCAATGATTGCTACTTCCTCAGCTCCCTTGGTGCCACCGCTTACACCAATCCCGAACTGATTCGCGACATGATCAAAGACAACGGAAACGGCACCTTTACAGTGACCTTTCCGGGAGCCAAAAACGAACCGGTGACAGTCAAAGCCCCCACCGAGGCCGAGCGCGGTATCTTCAACCAGCCCGGCAAGAACGGGCTCTGGGCCTCGGTTATTGAGAAGGCCTACGGCGCCTATTGCCAGCGTAATTTCCTGCGCCGCACCCCCATGAACTGGGCAGGAGGCGACTCTCCCACCGAAGGAGCCGACGGCGGCGGTTGGTACTCCGGGCTGCAAATTCTCACCGGCAAGCCCTATGCGCACCTGATCATGCCCATCACGCCAAAGAACACAATCTCCAGAAGCCTGAACGACTCTCTCAATCAAGATCCCAAACATCCGGTCATTGCCGACACCGGCCCGGGCAAACCTTTTCGCTTCAGCGAAAACACCAAAGACGGCTTTGCCAGAGCCCATATCTTCATGGTTCTCGGCTTTGATCCCAAAGGCGCCGACGGCGGCACGGTCACCATCCGCAACCCCTGGGGCGGACCCAAGGGCACCACATCCGGTGAAAAGCAAATTAGCTTCAAGGAATTCAACGAGAACTTCTTCAATGTGGCCCACGGGCAAGATTGAAATACTTGAGTGGGATTTATGCAAACCAGCAAAAGAGCTGTAGGCATTTTCTTAGTGTCGCTGAGCGCGGCGGTCTGCGGACTGTCGGTATACAGCAGCGCAAGGCAACAATCTCTCTCACCAGACAAGGATCGACTAGAGAAGAAACTAGAGAAAACTTTCTTTTTCTCCGAATCCTTCCGCCCAGACTTCACAACTTCGGTGGACATTGCAGAGGCAAAGCTTATTGATGAACTCTTTGACTATCTGTATGACGGAAAGAGCGAAAGAGTAGTGGAAAAGGCAAAAACTTACCTGCAGGAAGGCCATCGCAGTTGGAACTTCTATTTTGCGCTGGGTGCCCTGCTCATTGATTGCAAGAGCTACAATCTCGCCCAAGAGGCGTTTTCTCTATCGGACCGTAAGCTGACTGAGACAATTCCTGACGCTTATGTCGCAGAAAACCACCTCAAACAAGACATCAACCTCGACCCCCGTGCGGCTCTGACCGAAGCCTATCTGCACGAGTTACAAGAACTGGAAAAAGACAAGAAGGCGCCGCCACAGGCAAGAGCCGACCTCTACGCAAAAGCGCTCAAATACTCCCACCCCCATGGTTATGTCTACAAAATGTACTCAGACTTTCTGCGTGAGCAGGGAAAGAAAGACGAAGCGGAACAAGCGCTCAAGCGCTGGGACTTGAGCCCGGCTTTCAAAGAACGACGCAGTCTGGATTTAAGTGCGCTTAAGTATCCTTGTTCAGTAGCGCAGTCACATCAGCAGTAAGGCTTGTAGCAATACTTCTCGGCAATAGCTTTATCAGCAGAGGCCAAAGCATCTTGCCCCAGGCTTTCATAGGCCAGGTGCCGGAACCAATACGACTCGGCGTTATATGGATCAAGCTCAATAGCCCTGTTCAGCTCCTCAACGGCTTGCCCAGCCTGACCGTTTCTAATCAGCGCCAGTCCTAGAATATTCAAGAGATCCGGGCGAGATGGATAAATATCATTCGCCTCAATGGCATCGGCCAGTCCGCTTTCTACATCGTCCTTCAGCACTTTGGCAAGAGCTCGGTATCCTAAATGATAGGAGCGCTGCATAAGAGTTTTTGCAAATGGGGAAAATCTCTCAAGGTCGGCAAGCGCGTCATCATAGCGTTTGGCCAGACAGTGAACATATGCTCTATCAGCAAAATAGTCTTTCCGCTCCGGTGCTGCTTCAATAGCCTCGGACACGTCCTTCAAGGCCTTCTCATAGTCACCGCCACGAAGAAGCGCAAAAGCTCTGGCGACCAGAGCAGGTGGACGTTCAAAATAGGAAGCTCTCTCAACCGCCAAGTTGGTACAGCTCAAAGCCTCTTCCGCTCTGTTGAGGGCAATCAGCGCAAGAGCCTTCATCTCAAGAGCATACACACAATCAGGATTTAGAGAGAGTGCCCTCCGGCAGTCACTAAGACACAGGTCATACTTAAACAAACCGAGTGCAGCCTGACCAGAAAGTGCCCAACCTACGGGACTTTCAGCAAGTCTAATAGACTCTGAAAACTCCGCTCTGGCAGCAGCAAATTCATGCTTCTGGATAAGGACATAGCCTGCCAATTGAAAGACTTTGCCGTGCGTGGGAAGCTCCTTCTTGGCACACAAGACATCTTGCTCAGCCAGCTCAGTTTCACCAATAGAGAGATAGCTCTCACAGCGTTTGATGCGAGATAGCCTGTCGCCAATCTCGATTGCTCTTGTGGTGTCTGCTATAGCTTTATCATAATTTCGGAGCACGTAATAACATGCAGCTCGATTTCGAAGAGTAAACCAGGTCTCTTGCTTATTGATTGCCTTAGACAGACTCTCAATGGCTCCCGCATAGTCTCCGGCTTCTAGAAGACGAATACCAATAACTGTATCTCGATCTCGATAGAGTCTTAGAATGTCAAACCAAGCATTACTAATGGCATGCGCAATGATAGAACTCCACAGATTCTGGGTGATTGCAAATGTGGCGCCCAGGATGACACCAGCCGGCAGCCTGGAGAGCATGCCACCCCACCGGTGCATTCGCCAATCAGGAGTAAAAGCGTAAAGTAACGCCGCCGGTACCAAACCAAAAAAGTGCTGAAACCCTCTGTATAACACTTCCGAAGTGAATGGTTCAATAGTACAAAGTAATGCTATAGAGGGAAACGAGTATAGAGGTGCAGTCTCTAACTCAACGCCATAATGGTCAAGTACGCGGGCAACGATTTCATTCCATGCGATACACAAAAGGCCGGCGCCAACACCACACTTAACAGCAAACCAGCCTGGACATTGAAACAAGCCGACATGCTCAAAAATGGACTTGCACGGGCCGAAACTCAGGAATTCAACAACACAAAGGAGTAGTAAGGAAGAGACAAATAAAAACTTCCTCTCCCTAGCCGGTCGAAGCCAACATTCTCTACTGACGGCTGACATTATTCAAGGTCGTCATAAACTCCAACGCTTCTCCACAGGAGGCAAGAAATTATATCAGCTAGTGCCCTACTCCCTGCCCCATAATGCCTATGCGGTACCGTAGCGGGAGGGACGGTCTTCGCCTTGACAGCGAGCCGGGCACTTTCTAAAATGCGATTAGATTATGAACTATGACCGGCGAGTCGCCGGTCAACTACAGAGACGACAGAAAGACGCCCCGTAATCAACGTGACCCATCAAGATTCAAAACTGACAATTGATGATATCGGCAATAAACTGGGGGTGACACCCCAGTTTTTGTTAGAAGCGGCAAGTGCGGCATCAACCCAATATGAACTTTTCGACCTGCCGAAAAAATCAGGCGGAACAAGAACCATATGCTCTCCGAAGAACGAGCTGAAAAGGCTGCAGCGGACAATACTAGAGGAGCTGCTCCACACTTTCGCAATGCCTGACTACGTGCATGGCTGCGTCAAGGGTCGCTCGATTGTGACCAATGCCAAGCCCCATACAAATAAGCCACTGGTTCTGACCATCGATATCAAAGACTTTTTTGGTTCCATCAACCCTGAGCAAATCAATCGCATCTTTCGAGTTAGCTTCAACTGTGACGACAAGAGCGCCGAAGTGCTAACGGCCCTGACCACCTACGGTACTTTCCTGCCTCAAGGCGCGCCCACAAGCCCGGCTCTTGCCAATATCGCCGCCCTACCTTTAGATGCAGCCATACTCGATATCTGCGAGCAGAGCGGTCTACAGTTCTCTTATACCAGGTACGTCGATGATATCACTATATCTGGTGACAATCGCCTGGCCCTCATGCTTGCCTCCTTCTACAAGACGGTAAGCGCACACGGCTTCACGGCCAGCCCCGGCAAACTTCGGGTGGGACGCCCCTCCAACCGGCAGAAAGTGACAGGCATAATAGTCAACAAAAAGATGGCTCCACCCAAAAAGCTAATCCGCAAAATCAGACAGCAACTCTACTACTGCGAAAAGTTTGGTATAGAAGATCACTGCCGAAAGGAAGGCATAGAAGAACAAGAGTTCTTGAATCAAATCAACGGCATGTTAGGCTTCATAAGACTCACGCAACCTACTACCGCCGATTTATTCAAGATCAAATTGACCACTCTGCAAGGCTACACATTTGTGAGCGTTGACGAGAGCGTTCTACTGCTTTTAAAGCATGCTGTGGAAGAAGAAAAGCATGTAAACTTCGTATACCACGGCTCGACTCGCAAAGTGGCACCAGTTGAAGTCTTCATAGATGACGAGGGAATGAAGTTTATGCGCGGCTATCAAACAGTGCCCGAACAGAAGTGGGAACGCTACATGATTCCAGATATTCAGTCGTTGAGGCTATCGGAAAACGCCTGAGGGTGATTTATCCCAATCAAGGCGAATTGCCGGCGGCAGAAACCCGCACCTCTTTCAAGCGCTGGGACTTGAGCCCGGCTTTCAAAGAACGACGCAATCTGGATTTGAGTGCGCGGTCCACTACTCATCGTTGATTTGCTGTTGCAACTTCTCGATTACGTCAGTTATCTGCCCGGAAAACAAGGCAGAAAACGACTGCGGATTGGGGATCTTCGTCGTCTTCAGCAGTGGATTGAAGTCTTCCTGAAAATAGCCAAAACTGTCCTGATCCATAAAGATAGAGTCGAAATTACCTTCGCTATCGAAGAACAAGTATTCATGGCAGTTATCATCGATGTATTGGGCACCAAAGGCAAAGAAGTGCTTGTCTACATGCTCAATTTGCTGAGGCTTGTAGAACTCTTCAAACTCCGGGCGCCCGCCCCAGCAGTAATCTATATAGTTAACCAGCCCCGGTTCGGCAATCTTCTCTTCATCCCAGTGCTCAAGAATAGCCAGCTTAGTTTCATAGGAACCTATCGTCAAAACCCCCTTGGTCAGGGCAAATTCACGCAATTCCGGGGGTAGTTTGATACCGGCGGCTGCCTCATGTTTTGCTATCTTCGCGTCGTCGAGGGGCTTGAACTCTTGAATCTCATAGTATTCTGCATAATCGGGATTGATCTGACTGTAGTAGTCGAGAGCGGCTTTGTACCGGGCTAGAGCCTGGTCAACGGTCTCACCGGGCGGAGCCACTTTCAGTTTAGCCTCCGGATCATCGGCGAAATGCGCCTCAAATTCTGGAGAACGGCAAATCTCTGCCAGTTTGGCATTCTCAGTGAGCGCCTCGTGGCTCTTCTTTTTCATTTTTGTCAAAACGGTAAAAAGCTGAGTTTTGTAGCTGGTAGGGTCCTTTGCCAATACGCTCATGCGCAGAAGAACAATAGCCTGGGTTTCGTAAAATGGTCTGAGCTGATACTCGTCGTCAATGGGCGAGGTGGTGGCCACACACTTGTTAATATGCTCCAGGGCGACCTGGCATTCAGCCTCACCGGCGGCGCGCTCACAAAGCGTCCAGGCAAGCATGTTATGGGCCGACCGGAGCGTGCCGCGCACGTGACTATCTTCGCTCAGGTAGGCGAACAGCTGGGTATTGCTTAGATGCTCAATTGCTTTGCGGCACGTATTCAGGGCTTCATCGACTTGCCCCAGTTCATACTGGGCGTAGCGTCTTGCATCATAAATCCAGGCCCACTGGTGCGCCTGAGCCTCTTCTCCGGCAAGCAGCTCTTCTGCCTTAGAGAGGGACTCAAGGGCTTCCTTATAACGTTTCTCTGAATTTTGCTTCTGGGCTTTTGTCAGAAGCTTGTCGAACTCTTTGGCTTTATTCTTAAAGAACAAGGGCATAAAAGACTCTCTTTCAAACGGGTTCAATAAACTGCTTACGCACAGGGGCGATTTTTTAGCCGGTGGCAAATTGAAGCTCCGGTATCCCCAGCTACTGTAGCTTCTCACAGCTCAGGGTTGATCCCAATCGAAGATTAAATCCTCTCAAATTGAGAGGCACTGCATTCCATCCCTCCTCTCTTTTTGAGAGGATAGAATTGAGGGAAGGTGCAAATCGTGGAGATACTCAACTCCAGAGCAGTTAAGCAGTTTGTTCGGGAACATCCTGATGCAGAAGCGCCGCTCAGAGAATGGGTGGCAAAAACGCGAGCTGCCGAATGGAAAAACAATTCGGACGTTCTGAAAACCTTCAGGAGCGCTGATCATCTGGGAGACCAGAAATTTATTTTCAATATCGGCGCCAACAATTTTCGTATGGCGGCAATGGTATGGATAGACAAAGAGAGAGTCTACGTTTTGAAGCTCATGACACACGCTGAATACGACAGGGAACCCTTCTGATGATAAGCAAGAGATACAAGAAGCTCATAGAAAACTTCCCACTGGTACCCATCAGGAGCGATGCTCACCTGGATGAGGCCCACGATATTGCTCAGAGCCTGCTATGCAGGAAGGAGCCGCTCGCCATTGATGAGAAGGAATATCTGGAAGTTTTGCTGAATGAAATCAGCAAGTATGAGCAAAAGCATCACGCCCTTTCGTTCAGCGAACTCAAGCCTCACGAGCTTCTACAATCATTCATGAAAGAGCATGGGCTCAAGCAGGTAGACATTCAAACCATCCTGGGAATTTCTTCTTCCGGTGTGATGAGTGAGATTGTGTCGGGCAAACGAGAAATAACTAAAGAGCAATGCGTCAAACTGGGTCATCACTTCAAAGTTACACCGGCAGCGTTTCTTCCAAAGATTTTCGCCTGATAATTGATCAGTGCAATATATAAACCCTCTCTTCGCCGCAGTCAGAACCGGTACAAATACCATTTTTGAAATAGATATTCGCACCGGTTCCGCTACAGAATTGATAGAAGCAGGAAACGATTTGTTTTGCGGGTGTCTTCGGCGACGATGCCTTTCTACCTTTAGCGTCAGAAACCGAATCGGGCGGGCCAAGCCATGAAACAATGGACGAATAAGACTTACCGGGTCCAAACTGGCAAATCTGCAGGATTCGCCACTCTTCATAGGCATGAAACTGGTCCCTGCTGCAGACACCGGAGCGAACACAGGTGTTACCCTCAAACACAAGATAGACCGGTATCCACCCACCACCAAAATTGTAGACCCAGAATTCGGACTTTGGGCTGAGCCATTCCCAGCCGTTAAAACCGCGCCCCTTAAATGACGGTGCCCCAGCCAACGCAATAATCTGCTGCTTCTCAAGATGAAGCGCTCGCCGGGAAAACTCTCTGGCGGCGCCGACCTCAGCCAGACTAAAGTAACCGCAAAATCCACGAAAGTTGAACTTCTCTGGAAACTTGCCTTCCCATGAATCCTTGTATTTATTCAACCGCCTGAACGTTGTTGCAGTCACAGCCCCAGGATCAAACTCATGCCCTGCTTTCACCCGCAGTACCGGATGATAGTAGGCAACCTCCTCCGGTTGGTAAATCCACTCAGCTTCGGAAGGCGAAAAAGACTGTTTAGAGGATGCCGGCCATGGCGCAGCAATCACAACTACTGACAGCACAACCGAACACAGCGGCAAGAACCAATTTCGAGATAGTTTGCAGAGCATAACTCACCTGATTAAATAGTCTCGGTCGGACCGAATCTGCTCTCACCGACTTCGCAGGGAAAAGGGAGCATACCTGGCAAGTTGGACAGAAGTGAAATCCACAGATTCTTGTGTAAGAACATCGTATGTTAATACGCCAATCTCTGCTGTTGCTTAATCCCAAAAAGAGGGACCCACCGAACAGTTCAAGTTCTCGTCAGTAAAGGCTTGAACTGTCGTCGGCGCGAGTCAACGCTTCGGTCTATTTTTCTACGCTTCCCGCCTTCTCCGCCGCGGGTGGCACTCTTAAACTCCGGGTACCGACGGAGACCGCGGCAGGCTCACACGGCAGCCCTGGCAAGGCTTCTCTCTGTCTGGCTCATTCACGAGCTCATACTGGCCAAGCACCTGCGGGCACACCACGCCCCTGGTCTTTAGCGGCTCTACATGGAACGGACCCTTATGCACCGGAACCACCAGCCTCTTCTCCGGTACCACCCTCTCTATTTCAAACAGCATCTTCTTCACTTGTCTGTCCGGCTACTCTTGCATCACCGCCACAGAGAAAACTTCCGGGTACCGCTTAAATGCCTTTAGCCCCTCTTTGTAGTTCTCCCGGTCAAAACTCAGGAATCCGCTGACATTCGGAAGCTAGGCCAGTAGCGCCAGCTTCTTCAGTATCTCCGGCTCCACAAACGACCTCGAGTAAAACCACAGCAAACACTCCGGCCTCTTTATCGCCGCTAACCACCAGGCATATGCCACCTCCGCCCTATGCACGTCTCCAACGTCAAAGAGCCTCAAGGTCCACGGCACCTTTGTCTTCACCCCGGACAACTTCGCCACAAGCCAATCCGTCGGTCTCGCCATGTCTATCAAGTGCATCAGGTTGTCGGCCAGTAGCTCCGGTCCACCCAGGGCAAGCAACCTCTCCACCGTCCGGAAGTTCCTCTCCCTCTTTCTCCTGGCTCCCTTCGTCTTGTACCTGACGCCGTTGCCATAGCAGAGAGTGCGGCAGG
>JACRFZ010000002.1 GCA_016212515.1 Candidatus Melainabacteria bacterium | reverse complement strand
GCGGTCTCTGGAGAAAGAGCTTTCGGCGCGCTTTCAGGAGCTTGCTCAGGTTCGAGCAGAAGCCGGTGATAATCGCCTTCTGGATACCCTGGCGAAAGCGGCGAGCGTGCCCCAGCGTGAGGCGAAGCGGTTGGTAGACCAGACCTTTGAAGAGCTTCTAGTCGAGTGCGTGGAAAGTGGACGATTGACTGAAGTGCAAGGAATCCGCTGACGGGAGGAAGCTCACAGCGTTTTGGTGAATCTGCGGAATCAATTGATACGCATTATTTGAAAGTGTTTTTTATTCTTAGTGTCGAGTTAAGTCAAGTGGATGAGAATCTGAAAAGAGAGTTGTGAGTGCCTGCTGCCGTTGATGATAAGAATGAAGCCGTAGCTCAGAAGATTCGGAAGCTATTGGCTCTCTCTGAGGGCAATGCCAATGAGCACGAGCGCGAGGTGGCTATGCAGTTTGCCCTTGAGCTTCTGAATAAGCATAATCTTGAAATGGCTGATGTTCAGGGCTGTCTGCCTGCCAGCGAAGTGATTGAGTTTGAGAGCGAGATACGCGTTGAGAAATGGGTGCACTCAGTGCTTAGTAGCGTATGCATGCTGTATAACACCAACTACTACAAGACCGTTCGCAAAACTGCCAGGTTTGTCGGTATAGCAGAGAATGTCGCCGTATCTATTGATGTGGCTCGTTGGCTGGTGGCTTCGATTCGAAAAGAGAGCAATCGTCTCTACGCTGATTCGTACATGCGGCGTAGTTTTCGCGCCGGTGCAGCCATGCGGATCTTTATGAGAGCATGTGAGCTGGTGGAAACAGAGGAAGCTCATGATCAGGAGCGAACTCGCAAAGAGAGTAATCCATCTCGCTGCACTAGCTTGGCAGTTATGAATAAGAATTTTCAAGAAGACAACGAGAAGTTTATGAGTAAGCTAGATCTGCGTCAGACTAGAAGCCGTACAACTTATGTCGATGGGGCATCATTTGATAGCGGTTCCGCCTTCGCCGGCGGAGTTCCTCTGGGTCGGCAGACTAAACGCATTTCGGACTTTTCTTGAAGTGCTTGCGCAACTTTCATTGATTCAGAGTGTGCAGGCGCTTTTCGCTCTTCCGATCGCGTCGGGTTTTCAAGCCGAACGGTCTGGAGCCTCGGCTGCAAAATTAATGTAAGTCTCGCGCTTTCTTACGCACTTGCTCTGCCAGGTTGTGTTGCCCCATCTTGGCCAGCTGTTCGGCCAGGGTTTCCAACTCCCTGGCTGCAGTCCGGGATGTGGGCGGCGGATACTCTGCTTGCATGAGAATGTCGCGGTAGTCTTCCTTTGCCAGTTTCAGGGCAGCATTTAGTTTGTCTAGATCTCCCTGGCTTACTTTCAGCATAGCCAGGTGCACCCGATGCTGCTCTCTTTCGTGAGGAGCCTGCCCGTAGCGGTTGAGCACTTCGAGTATCGCTTCTGGTTCTGCGGCTGGAAAAGTCTGCTTGATTGCCTCAAGTAGCTGCTCTTGCGAGTTTTGAGAGTCTGACTGGCAGTTTGGTTGCGAATCGGAATTATCGATTGCCATTATTATGGAGCCCTGAAGTTTGTTTTGTGGAGGCGGTTTGTTGAACGCATGAACTTCCTTCCCGCTGAATCCTGGTTCGCATCTTATAATAGGTGTTTGAATAGCACAAGTGAGCCGGGAGGCCTGGTTGAACATCCACCGCTATATTAAGCCCGCTCTTCTTGGTCATGCATTCTTTTGTGTGGTGGCTCTGCTTGGTGCCATGGCGGCTCCGGCAAATGCCGGAGAGGCGGCTAGCGGGCAGGGTACCGCAACACTATCTGATGGACAAGTTCCCGCAACGCCTAATGCGCAAGTTCCCGCAACGCCTAATGCGCAAGTTCCCGCAACACTGAATGCGCAAGTTCCAGAAACAGCTGATGGGCAAGCTCCCGCAACGCCATCTGATGGGCAAACTCTCTTAGCGCCCTCAGGTGCAGCCACGGTCGCTCCGCTGCAAGGGCACGCCGAGTTTGAAGGTCCCATTGACACACCGCCGGTGCGTCTCTCGGCCGGCTCAGCCACCAGTGGTAGTGCCCCTCCTAAAACCTATCGAGGTTGGCTGGAGCAGACTTATCCTGACTTTAGCTTGCATACATCGGTAATGGACGCCGATCGACTGGTGGTTGTCTCCGATAAGTACGATCAGGCCGAACGTACCCTCGACAGCCTTGGACTGCGTTATCGCATCATGAGCAAGAAAGAGTTTGACGCCTATGATTTGAGCAATGCGCAGGTGCTCATCATTGATTGTGGTCCACGTAATTTGTCTTGGAATGCCGGTCTCAAGATTCGCGAGTTCGTTATTAAAGGCGGCTATTTGTTTACCACTGATTGGATGCTAGATAGGTTGGATCAAAAGATTTTCCCCGGCCTAATTTCATGGAGTGGTGCCATGAACAAGCAGCGTATGTATGACGCTGCCATTGTCGGCAAGCACCCCGAACTCTTTCGCCACGCTGTCACCAATAGTTCCTGGAAAATGGATGTGCACTGCCATTTGATTCGTGTTCTCAATAAAGAGAAGGTGCAGGTGCTCGCTGTGAGCAAAGACCTGGCGTCTGAAGATCCCGACGGACAGGGCATTCTTGCCGTGGTTTTTCCCTACGGGCGAGGCTATGTGATGCATATGACGGCGCACTTTGACCGCAGTCAGTCTGTGAAGGGCTACGATCTGCCCGATGCTGCTCCGGCAATCGGTATCAGTTTAAGGCAGGCTCTTGCAATAAATTATGTAGTTGCTGGCTTATCTGGTAAGAAACTTTGAGGATTTGAGGTAGATTGGTTTTATTGGAACCTTCGGCACTATTCCATGGCTTCAGGTTCGTCCCTGGTTCGCTCGCGGCAGTGGGGCTTTTATGATTCTAGAAACCGTCAGGCTTCGTAACTGTTTGGTTTTGCTTTCGTTGACGTGGCTTTGGTCGAATGCGCTTCTGCCACTGCCGACCTCAAAGCCGCTACTGTGCGGGGTGCCTTTTTCTCTTGCGGGCGGTGCTTCCCTCAGTGACATTGCGCTTTCTAAGGGTGATGGCTTTTCCGGCGCTGCTCTGGCTAAGGGACGGGTTGCTAGCAGAGGCAAGTCTGCCAAGCGCATGGGCAACACCGTCGGTGATGCCGCTTCCCCTGACCTTGCCACCATGCAGAAGCAAGCCTTGCAGTGCTATATGCAGCGCAATTATGTAGAAGCGGCGAAGCTCTTTGCTGAATGTGTAAAGAAAAAGCCCCGTGATGCTTCTCTGCAATATTATCTGGGTACGGCTGCCCTCTACGCCGACGATATCGATACCGCAGAACATGCTCTATGTCGGGTGGTGGTGATGACCAGTCCTGAGAGCGACTGGAATAAATTGGCGCTGAAGACGCTCACCGATTGGAAGCGACAGTTTCATTCCATCAAGCCCTACTCGCAACTGGAAAACGGCGAGTTGATGCGCTGGGACAAGTCGAAGGGACCAATCAAAGTCTGGATTGCCGACGGTTTGCAGTTGCCACCGGGTTATGTAGGACCTGAGCTTACTGTAGAAAAGTGCCGCACGCTTTACAGCCTCTTTGATAAGCCTGGATTCTTTGAGCATCTGAGCCGTGTCGAGCACTATGTGCCGACTTACGCCGATATTGTGCGGGCTGGTATTAACGACTGGGCCTGGGTGGCGGCTGAGGGTATCATCAAGTACGAGTTTGTTGATGATCCGCGCAAGGCCGATGTGCTCTATTTCTGGTGCCCGCAAAGCGGAGCTGATTCGGTGGGGCGCACTTATTACCCCTGGACCGGTGTTTCGCGGCCGCGTGCTATTGTGCACGTAGAAACCGATTATTTGCGTAAGTGGGGGGCGCGAGCACCCTCGGAGTTGCGGCAGACCAGCGCCCATGAGTTTGGTCATGTGCTGGGTTTGCAGCAACACAGCCCGGCCTTAGACGATGTTATGGCCGGCAAGGGCAAGACCATTAGTTGGCGCGAGTGTGCTCAGTATTCGGCAGCCAGCCCAGTTAACCGGAATGATTTTGTCACCCTGCGCGCGCTTTATGAGTTGCCGCCGGATGTTTTGTTCGAGACCCTCGGCAGCAAATAGTAGGCAGATGCAGTTGCCGTGGCAAGAGCGCCGCGCAATGTTTGCCGTGGCACTAGACCTGCGCAATGGTCGCAGCGTCAGTTGGAATCCTCCCCAGTGGGAATCTTCCCAGCCTGTTTTATGCAAGTTTGACGCCGACGGCATAACTTAGTTAAGTGTTGATGCCGTGGAGGTGCAAGCGATGTCCAAACAGGCTAATGTGCCGGTTGAGATGGTGCAGGGGCGTTTTGAGGATTTTCATAAAGGCGAGTCTGTTTATGTGAGCCCTGATGAAGTGGTCACTACCGCCGACATGAAGCACTATTTGTCTACAGATCATCTTGCCTCTGGTTATGCCACTGATTATCACTGTGCCAGAGTCGATATTGAAGAAGCTGGTGTGAAAATCGATATGTCCGCTTGTGAGGAGTATAAAAAGAACAATGCGCTGAAACCTCTGTCGGAGACTAAACCGCCGGCAGACGTGCTTCCTGTACTTGAGTTGACGGCAGACCGCCCGTGGTGGCGTTAAGCGACAGAGGTGAGTTTGTTTGGAGGTAGAGAATGAGCGATTTACAAGCCATTCGTCGGGAAATGAACATGGTAGAGCCCAGAGAGCTAAAGGGTGGAGATACGGCGTATTTTAGCCCCTCCGAGTTGTTTGCTACGCCTGACAGAAGGCTCTGGCTTTCAACCCGCCATGACTTTTCAGACAAGCAGTCTGAGTATCACTGTGCCAAGCTCGAGCTTAGTGAAGGCGGGGTGGACATCGATTTAGAGAAGTGTCTACAGAAAAGCAAACATACGACCGTTGACCATGGCACTAAGGCGCAAGCCCCCGAGTACAGGCTGCCTGTCATGCATGCTCAAGGTTGGGGGGAGACACGAGCGGCCAGGGCTCTGGAAGCCGCTAAGGCTTATGAGCAGAATCAGGGGTTGGATAAGATTCCTTGATCTAAGACTTCACGATTTATGGTTGAATAGTTTGCATAGCGGTGGCTGGCGTTCTCTGGCGGCTGAGTGGAGAGACGAAAACACTACCTGACGGTCAGAGGGAGAAATGTTCATCGGCTACCGAGAGTATTTTAAGAGGCTGTGTGCAGTCTCGACTATTGCAGGTTCATTGTTCCTTTCGCCCTTGCCTCTTTTGGCTAAACCCGAGAGTATGCCGGCTGCCACTAGGAAGGCACTGGTGAATCAGCTGGAGAAAGAAGCTTCCGAACTGATTCACCGCGGTAGCTTTGTCGCGGCTCAGGTACCCTTGCGCCGTGCTATCAAGCTCGACCCCAATAACGGACTGCTCTACTGGGACCTCGGGCGTGCCTGTTATAACAATATGGATGACATGGAAAACGGGCTTGCCGAGGCGGAACGTTGTTTTCGGAAGTGCATCCAGCTCACTCCGGGAAATGCCTCTGTTTATGCCTCTCTCTCGAATCTCTTACTGATACAGAAACGCTATGAAGAGGCTATTCAGGTCTGTGATGCCGGTCTGAAAGTTAAGCCCCCTTCCAGCACCTGTTTGGGAAATAAGGCTGCGGCGCTGAGTGGGCTCAATCGCAATCAAGAGGCTCTGCTTGTCACCGACCTCTATATAGCGGCTTCTGAAAGTAAAAGCACGCTTAAATCCGCCCTGGAATCAAAGGCCGGTATCCTGGAAAATTTGCGCAGGTACAGCGATGCACTGGCTGTCTATAAGCAACTGGACGCTAATGGTCACCAGGATAGTTATCTATTCAAACAGGTTGATTGTCTGGAGAAGCTTGGTCAAAGTGATGAGGCCGTGCGTGTGCTCACTGTTATCATTGCCAGGAATCGTCGAGATGAGGATGCTTTAGCAAGGCGGGCTCGCGTTTATGGTCGCAAAGGTCAGTTAAAGAAAGCCGAAGCTGACTACACAAAAGCCCTGTCAGAGCTGAAGACAAGTTCTTTTCTCAGGGAGCGCGCCGAAATTTACAAGCGCATGGGTCGGCAAGATCTCTACCAGGCAGACTTGAAAGCTGCCGAGCGGCTATGAAGGCTTGACGTTTTTAGCAGAGTGAGACTGGTGGCTCGGCATTGTGAAGTCAAAGGTTTTGCATCACCGGTCTGCAAGCGTTCTAATCTGTGATACAAAATTAGGGACATGCTTGTTCAGTCTCAGCAGAAGATCTGTTACGCTCATACCGGTCAAATCGGCAGATTGCTCCTCGATTATTTGGAGCAGCAGCAATGGCTCCAAGTCGAATAGATGAGATAGAAAATAGTCTGGATGCTGAGCCTCTATATCCCAGGGCTCAAGATCTTTCCTTTTGAAGTGCTTTAGATTGAACGTGACGATTACCTGTGCATGAGCCATAACTGCAGCAGCTACCACATGGCGATCGCTCTTTGAGTTCGTCATTTGTTCGATTAGGTTATCTGGAAATGAAACCAGGGCTTCTGGAAAAGCCTTGGCGAGTTCCCTTTGAAGGTGAGCCGCTTGCGTGTTAGTAATCTTGCGTTTCTCGATGAGATTTCTCGTGGTCTCATCGAGAATGTTTTTTGACCAGTGAACACGATAGAGCCCATACTCAGCCGCTCTCAACAAAGTGTCTGTAACTGGTCGATTGAATAGGACGGATGCGTCAAGAACAGCTGGAAATACCGCCAATTACCTTACTCCTCATCGTAGAGACCGGCTTCCTGCGCTATTCTTGTAAGTTTCTTGAGTGCCTTACGGCGCTCCTTTTCACGCTTGTGTTTGTATTCCATCAAGTCTTCAAATCGAATACGTCGGTGCGTGCCAACGCGCTCGAAGCTGACGGCACCTTCTTCCAAAAGTTTGATGAGATGCGGTCTCGATACATTGAGTAGGTCTGCGGCTTCTTGTGTTGTGAGCTGATGTCCAACCGGCACTATTGATACCGCCATATCAGCAGCAAGCAGTGGCACGACTTGTTCGAGAACGCGATAAACAGGCTCTGGAAGAAGAATCTCCTGACCCTCTGGACCTACAAGTCGGGCTTGTTTGAAGGCATGCAGCACCTTCCCGAATGCTTGCACAGCCGCGGCCTGTTCTCTTTCGGCGTAGATAGGTTCTCGCACTACGTTAGTCTGAGGCATACCTGAGATCCTGTTTTGGGGCTGATAGTCGCAATTAACGATTATAATCGAAATAAACGAAACCGGCAAGTTCCCTTTGCTGCTAATTGGCTGTTTAACGTTGCCGTTCAGAATTGTTGAATGAGAGAGACAGTTCAGCAGGCAGTCCAATCCCGAACCGATTTTGAAAGGGAGACAATAGCAAATTTGATTTGCGGCTTGCTGACGGTAGCTAGATACTGAGCAGAGAGCGCATTCGACTCAGTGCTGCTATACAAGCGCATATTGGCATAAATACTGTTCTTGGTGCGTAGCAAAAAGAAAACCGCCTTGCGGCGGAATTTTAAATGGTGGGCGAGAGAGGACTTGAACCTCCACTCATTGCTGAACTAGATCCTAAGTCTAGCGCGTCTGCCAATTTCGCCACTCGCCCTTGGACCGGTGGATGCCGGATTTCTTAGAATACCACAGCCTCCTTCAGGGGCGGCAGCCGCCCCTGGGAGTGTTGCGGTCTTCTTACATGGCTTGTGCTTGAATACCAGGTTGGTCTAGGCGCGGGAGCACCTTCTTGTGACTTGGAAACTTATGCACAATTTCAAAGCGCTTGTAATGTAGACTTAGTTGAGCATTTCGGGCGCGCTGATGAGACTGATTTATGTTGCTGCCAATAATACTTCTGCAGAATTCCGAGACCGGCGAGAAAACGGTCTATGATCGCCGCGACAAGTTCATGGCCTCGTTCAAAGGTGGACAGTGGGCAGAGAATCTTCTTTTTGCTGATGCTGAGCTGAGTGTCTTCGTGCTCAGCCAGGACGATGCTGAAATTGAAAAGGCGGCAGGCGCGGCCAGGCTTGCCCTGGGCCGTCCGCTGGTGGTGCCGGCTGAAAGCAGTGACTTGAGTGAGAATGAGACTGAATCTGCGCTCTGACCTTTAGAACGAAACCTGGCTGTGTTCCCGGTGGGGACCGCCTGATTCGCCGCCATAACCGCCGCCGTGAGGAAAGCCTTGTCCACCGGACTCGCCATGACCGCCGCCGCGAGGAAAGCCGCCACCGGACTCGCCATAACCGCCGCCGCGAGGAAAGCCGCCACCGGATTCGCCATAACCGCCGCCGCGAGGAAAGCCGCCACCGGATTCGCCATAACCGCCGCCGTGAGGAAAGCCTTGTCCACCGGACTCGCCATAACCGCCGCCGCTTCCTGACGATCCTCTTCTGGTGAAGCGGTCTGCGTCGAGGGGGCCGCTTGTGCTGCCGGTGTAACCGCCTTCGCCGCCACCCATACGTCCGCCCATGGGTCCGCCTTCGCCACCCATGCGACCGCCCATGGGACCGCCACCTTGGCCGGATTCTCCGCCCATGCCCCGGAAGCGTCCACCCATGGGTCCGCCTTCGCCACCCATACGACCGCCCATGGGACCACCTTGACCGGATTCGCCGCCCAGGCCCCGGAAGCGACCGCCCATGGGACCACCTTCGCCACCCATACGACCACCCATGGGACCACCTTGACCGGATTCTCCACCCATGCCCCGGAAGCGACCGCCCATCGGACCGCCTTCGCCACCACCCATACGACCGCCCATGGGTCCGCCTTCGCCACCCATGCGACCGCCCATGGGACCACCTTCACCGGATTCGCCGCCCATGCCCCGGAAGCGACCACCCATGGGTCCGCCGAAGCCTGCACCCATCTGGCCGTTTGCCATTTGTCCGCCCATTCCACCACGAAAACGTCCGGCCATGGCGCCCATTCTGCCTCCCATGCCCTGACCGCCGGATCCAGCACCACCGCCGCCACTTCTACCGGAGGCTCCGCCTGCTCCACCCTGGCAGCGCCCCTGCGCCTGCACCGATAGGTTCAAACTGGCGGAAAGCGTAGTAAGAAGCAGACAGGTTCCAATTAACCAGCGAGCAGTTGTAGCCATTTTGCCATCCTCCGACCTCACACTTTCAATATTTCAAATCAGTGTGGAGAAATTATGGAGATTTTTCTCCCAATTATGAATTCCGGCGTCGGCGACCGCTGCGACTGTCCTCCTGTTAGAACAAATCCAGGGCACAGAGATGGTGGTACATGCTGTCTTTTGTCTCTTCGCTCCACTGAGGGTAGCGTCCTTGCATTTCACCCCAGGCTGACATAAGTAAGTTCGAAGCCTGTCGCCCTTCGGGTATCTGCATTATGGTGTTGCCGTCGGTGCCGTTTTCTGCCGCCGCCGTAGCTTTGCTGAAGAAGGTAACTTGCAGTACGATGGCGTTCATCACTTGATTGCGAAAAGACTCAAGCCCGGCCGGCGTCGGTTCTTTTCTGATGGTCTCAAGGGCTGCGCGTGTGTCGGCATAATATCTTGAGTAAGCGCTTCTAGCCTCTCCCGGACGTAGTTTCGAGAGCATTATCGTCTTGGCTTGCACGCACTTCAAAAGCATGGTGTAGACATGGTTGATGTAGTTTCTGTCGCCGGCCGGAATGCCTGGCAAAGACGTGGGCAGCGGTGTCAGGGCACAGGGGTAGCTCATCCCCTGGGGAAGCGAGATGGAAGAGGGGTACCAGTTTACGTAGGCGCTGCTGCTTCCTGTGGCGCGCACCGGCGATCTCGGTGCGCTTGGTCCATTTGGATTTGCTTCGGTCGGCTTCGCCGATGCGGAACCCTGGAAGAATAGCGGTGTAATGGTGACCGCCAGAATAAGTGACATTTTTGACGGCGTTGTAATACTGATCCCCAAATGCTGCCTCGATTCCTGAGAGTTTGCCGACTGTTTTTGTGATTCTACCGCACCGACATCTTTCAAGCCCAGTTTGGTGCAAGCCCAACTTAGGGCAAGCGGTTACTTCCTGCGGTCATCCCCCGGGACGATTGAAGAAGAGTGGTGCTCCCCTAGAATACTCCGTGTTTTCAATGGCGGCGGTGCGACTGTTGCGTTCGTGTCCGAACCTGGAAAGTTGGTGAAAGTTATGAAGCACAGCAGATTTATTGGAGCAAGCCGATCTGTACTACTTGTGCCCCTGGTGATAGCGCCTGTGGTCATGCTTGAGGCATCAATAAACTGTACTGCGCAATCGGCCAGGTCGGCAGCGAAAACTGAAAACTCCAATCCGAGAACTGAGCAGAGTGCGCCGACAAGGGCTATCCAGCCCGCTCCGGCTAAAGCTGCCGCTACCGCGGACTTGAGCCGAGCCGCTTCTTCGTCCGTGCCGGATGGACACCGCTATGTCTTGTACAAAAACGAGCCATTTAAATACTCGATTGAGTATGCAGCCGATCTTTTGATTCCATACAAGAATTATAAGGGCACCGAAGGCATCACCCTCGATGGAGTCGACAAGCAGACTTTCATGTGTCTTGGTGCCGAGGTGCCTCTGCATTTCGATGATGGGCATGTGCTCAGTCTTGATGAGGTTTACCGCAATACCATGGGAGAAGGGGGCAAGGTACTGAAGACTGAGAAAGGCAAAGACTGGTTCGTGGTATCCATGGCGGGAACTGCCAATGACCCACGCTACACCTATGTGAAAGTAATCTTCGGTAGAAGCCGAACAGAGCCTCTGGTCATGAAGAGTTTCCGCTTCACTTATCCGGCTGCGAAGCATGCTGCGTATCAGAGTATGATTGGGCGAATGTCCGATTCTTTCTGCAACAGCAAGTAGGTCACACTTTGATCAACCGAGCGGTTCGAGCCTTGCTGTAAGGTTCGATGATGGGCGGGAAGAGGGCTTCAAATTCGCGAATTTGATCAGCTTGTTCGGCTTGCTCTCTGGGAACTTCTTTCAGTTTGTCCAGGAGCAGCTCAAGGTTCGTGACCGAGTTTTGTCCTGTGGAGTTGGTCAGCCAGATATAGATCGAATTGCCGTCCCTGGTCACCAGGCAGAGTCCGCCGGAGGAGCAACTGGAGAGTAGAGCGGCTCTACCGAGGGTGCCGGCACTGAATGCACCTCTGCCGGTGCCGGAGAGAGCGGCCAGGAAGTAGACGGTTATGAACCATTTTGGTGGCACCACCGAGACCTGTTCGATTTTTGTTATGTCTGAAAGTGCTATGGCTTTGACTGAACCCGGAGCGGCGAAGACGAGTCTGTCTTCGAGAATATGTATGCGGTAAACGGCATAGAAGAAACTCCACCAGAAAGCCAAAAGACCAAGGGCGGCCATGAACCAGAAGAAGGCTGTGAAGGGTAGCCAGTTGGTGACGGCTTCCACCGCACCGCCAACGATGAAGAAGGGCATGGCTACAAAACTGCCGTAAAGAAGCGTGGAAGCAAAATCGCCGAGGCGCACCTGCCAGAGTTTATAAGCGCAGACATTTTTCTCGGTTTTAGCCCAGGGCAGAAGTAGATAACCGAGGAAACCCACAGCCAGAGGCCAGTACCAGTATTTTCTCAGGGGATAAGAGAAGGCTTCCGGTACGCCGTATATGCCGCTGCCCAGCCCGGATAAGCGGGGGGCGTCGGCTAAATATACCTTGAGAACAGCCTTTTTGTCTGAGGGGTCGCTGGCGAGAAAGATTGTCTCCCCTTGTGGTTTTCCCCGGAAGAGTGAAGCCAAAGGTTCTTCACTCCGGGCAAAGACAATTCTTCTAACATCCGGCTGGAAGGATGTTTTACCGCTTTGATAGCGGACCACATCTTTGACATCGTCGCTGGTCAAGCGGTATAGCCAGTCTGCTGCTACCTGACCATCGCTCAGGGCTTTATAGGTTTTGCTGAACCAGGATTGCGCTTCCGCTGTTGTAAGCACTATCGGTTGAATATCCTGATCCCATTTACCTATACGCCCGACAGCAAAGTAAGGATGGAAGTCAGTCCATGTGGCCAGTAAGGCTGCCAGAAAGAAAGCCACAATCATTAGCCAGCGGCGCAATCCTTCAATAACGATTTGCCTCTGACAACTGGCAACTATTCCGGCAACATCCGCTCTTTCTCTCATGATGGGTTTGCCTCCGCCAGGAAACCTTGGCTGAGGCAATGATGAAGCAAAATTCCCGGCCGCACATCTATCTAAAGGTCTAAACCGCTTTGCCTATCTTTCCAATCATGAACCTGTGGGGTATTTAGCTGACCTCTCTTCTTTCCTGGTTTGAAACCGTGAGACGCAGAGGTGGGTTGCCGCTCAGGCGGCGGCGCTGCCAGTTGAGACCGTTAACGCAGATGCGATGCATGAAGGTGCCGTTCCAGATTACTTCAAGACCCTGGTCCATCAGTGCTTTTTCAACGATTTTACCGACTTCTTCACTGTTTCTTGGCAGTGAGAAAGTAGAGTCACTGCCTTGAGCGACAGAAAGACCAGGAGCACCGCTCCCAGTGCCGAGCCCAGAACTAGTAGAAGTATCGTCAGCACTGCTTCCTCCTGGAGCCTCCGGGCTCTTATCTGCTAAGCCAATCCTGGCGCCTTCCAACCTGGAGGCATTATGCCCATTGTCATCCAAAGTGGAGCGTTTGCTCGCGACCTTGCCCGATGCTTTACCGTTAATGATTAAGGTTTGCGGGTCGATGGCGCCGAAAGTTATGTAGAGGATACCGGATTTTGCTGCTCTTTCCGTATCGCCCCGGTGATAGAAGGCATAGCCGCGAATGTCTATGTCGTTTTTACCGACTTGAGCCTGGTGGGCTTTACGCCTTGCTTCCAGGGTGATTTCTTTGTGCCCGCAGTTATTGCAGCAGCTGAAGTGTTGTCTGGCTACGATGCCGGCCTGCTCCATGGCTGCGAAGGCCCGGTCGAGGCGATCGCAGTCGGTAAGGTAAGCCCAGCGCCGCTCTTCTTTCTGGTGGCAGGCTAGAGCTTCATCGGTCATGTGTTCGATCAGTCTGAGCAGTTGCTGCCTCGGTGTGTCTTCTACCAGCTCGCAGAGTGACTGTTCGACAATTTCAATGCGCTCTGCAAAACCTTCTTTGACGTGACGCTGCACGATTTCTCGCAGTGCCGCTTTGTTCATATTGATTTTTTCCTCTTTCGGTAGACGGGTTGCTATGGAGTTTGAGCCATGACCTCCAGTTCTTTGATGTGGTCTTGCACGGTGTGATAGGCAATGGTGCGCGATAGATTGAAGGAGCGCCAGTCTGTCTTCCAGGCTCCTCTGGTGCGGGCCAGGAGGTTGCTTGCTACTTGTTGTCTGGCTGCCGCAGGCAGTTTGGGAAGGGCATTCACAAGAGCGGGGATACTGTCATCACTCATGGAGAGAGCGTAGGTGATGTCAATTTTCTCTGGTGCCATGGTCATGTTTTTGCTCTGGATGAGATTCTCAGGATTTATTTGATGGAGGATGGCGATAGCCAGTAGCCCCAGTGTGTAGGTGGCGGGGATGAATTTCTCCCTTCTGGCATTTAGCACAGTGACGGCAAAGGCAAGGCAGATTGTGGTCAGGTAGGCCATGAAGGCGGTGGTGAAGAAACGTAGTTCGCTGAGCCCGTATTCCTGTGAATAGAGCTGCATGCGTTGCACCGCCGATGCTACCACCACCAGAAGCAGTGCCACCAGAGTGCCGGCCAGTAACCGAAAGGTGATCTCCGACTTCTTGGAGAGGCGCCTGGTGTAAGCTTCGGCCGCCAGCAGAATCGGCAAGACCATGGATGCGGCCCAGCACAGTTCAAAGAAGCCGTGCCTGGCGTATTCGGAATAGGTGAGTCCGCTGGTGATGTTAACCAGGCTGGCGCCGCCGAACAGGTATTTGATCTGGATTGCCACAAAGGCTCCGAAGAGCAAGTTTAAAAGAGCCAGAGCAGTCATGGCTTCGGTCATTCCTAGATGAAATCTTGTCGGTGCCGCCTCCGGTTTTGATTCCATTTTTGGTTTCGACTCGGCGTCCGGTTTTGATTCCATTTTGGGTTTCGATTCGGCGTCCGGTTTCGATTCAATGTTTGGTTTCGATATGCCCCAGGAGGCGTTCGTTTCCATTGTCGTTTTCGATTCGGCTTCCGCTTTCGATTCGCAGTTCTGTTCCGGTTTGTCACTGCAAGTTTTCGATTTCTCCTCCCCGATTATGTTGATTTCGCTTTTTGTCACAGCTTGCAACGCTCCACCGCAGCAGAAGGCAAGTATGGAGGTGGTGACGGTTATCTCGACTGCCTTGCCGAGGTTAAAGTGGAAGAGGTTGCCCACCTGATTGGCGAAGGCCTGGTCGGCGGCACAGAAGAGAGCGGTGAATATAAAGAGAAGCGGGGTGGCTAGCAGCAGACCCTTAGTGACAGCCTTGATGTGCTTTCTATGCGCTTCCCCGACCAGGGCTTTATTGGCAATGTTTTCAGCGATTAGATCGACGGCTGCCGGCAGCGGCGCCAGGGCGCCTGTGGTTATGGCATAGAGGGTGCCTTTCACGCTGGCTAGAGCCGGCGCGCTGCAGGTGGCGGCAAAAATACCGAGGGTGGCGCTGGTCCAGAAGGCGAAGATATCCAGCCCTGTGAGCCAGGCCGAGTCATTGAGGAGAAGTCCGGTGGCCGCTAGAGCCGCCGGTGCAAAAAATATCAGCGCTCTCACTCGTTCATGCCTGAGCAACAAAAGCGCCGCCGAGACTGCACAAAGATTGAGCAGGACGAATACGCTCAGTCCTGCTCCGGGTGGTGTGCTGTGGTCTATGGTGTCACCGAGAAGGTATCTTCCGACTACCCCCAGCCCAATGGCTGAGAGCAGCATCCATAGTGATGTTTGCATACTTCGTTCTCTCTTAGATTCTGACAAATATTGCAGGGTGAATTTGTTCTGTGCGCCTCTGCCGCGTGCCGTGGCGGTGCCCTCCGGTTGAAACCCTGATGGTGCGCCGCTTTCTGTCTGGTTTTATTCAGTTGTATCATTGCTCGCTCGGAAGTGAAAGTGGTGCATTCCCCCACTTTCACTCTGTTAAGTCTATTGATGAAGGGCCTGCGGGCACTTGCTCTTGCCTGTTAGGCATTCGTAAACTGTTTCCGCTCTAAGTTAACGCCCTGGGCTTAAACAGTTGCTTTGTAAATTTGAGTGCCGACTTGGATCTGCGCAGATTGAAAGGCGCCGCCAATGACTCTGTTTTTATGCACGGTTGGAAGGTCGGGCGAGCGAGTCAGGAAGCTCGCCCGACTTTCTAATCGTATTTGGGGGATTGTAATGGCTCTGGTCTGGTGAAGCAAACCGCTAATATAGATTGTTTGTAGCCCTTTCTATACAAAGCTGGGCAAAGTTTGTATTTGAGACTCGCCACAAGGCTGCTCATTGGGGCGCTGCACCCGCCTGAGCCAGCATGAGAATGCGTTCGATTGGGAAAAATCGCGCCCGGTTGGATTCGAACCAACGACAGTCCGCTTAGAAGGCGGGGGCTCTATCCACTGAGCTACGGGCGCACATTAGCCTTGCCTTTCAAGTGGTGCACAGTGGTGATGCACCAGGCGTGGGCTGGAGAGTCATTATAGCTTATGGCTTCAGGAGGCAGGGGGTGTAGATCCAGCCTTCCCGTGGCACCAGATGGCATTGGTGGCTGAGTTCGGGGCTTGCCTCAAGACTTGCAGGGGAAACCGCCCTGGGATCTATAAGGCTGATAGCCGCTCCAATAGCCGCAATTACCCCGTCGAGGGCGTTGTCGTCGGCCAGGCATTGTTGGCGTAGAGATGGCTTGATATCTAGCTTCAGTTCGAGGGGGCGGCAACTGTTTACAGTGTGTAACTTGGCCGCAGGCAGGACCGTTCCGCTTGACCTGGCCAGGGCGGTGATGATCTCTTTTCTGGTTTCCATGGCTGTGGCTCCGGCGCCTTTGTAGCGGCGGTGGGGCAGAGACAACCACTTCAGAAGGGCAGTCGGATAAATTTCGAGGACTTTAGGCTTGGTTTCGGGACCGCTAGAAAGTTCATCGTCAAAGGGGGCAATACTGAAGCCGGCAGCTTTCAGGTCCAGGAGCAGTCCGGCGCCCTGCCAGGTCATTTTCAAAAGCCCGGGATTGATGCGATGCAGCGGACTTGTGCCTTTGGGGCTGACCAGTTGATCGGTCAAGCGCAGTGGCTCAGGCTTTGTTTTTCGGCCAAATTCCACTACTGCCGACTCAAGTTCTGAGAATGCCATTGAGGCAAGCTCTTTCGTTAACTGCCAGTCATGGCTTGAGATAAAGCCAGGTTGTCTCTTGCCGTTGTTCCCGCCTTGCCATGCGTTCCCTATCTTGTCGTCGTTGCCGCCTTGCCATGCGTTCCCTATCTTGTCGTCGTTGCCGCCTTCCCATGCGTTCCCTATCTTGTCGGCGTGTCCGCCCTCCCCTACCTTCCGTCTTATCCAGTCCAGAAAAGGGACGGGATAGCCGAAGGGGAAGTCAAGTCCGGTGATGAGGGGGCGAGTCTCCATCAGGGCATGAAAGAGGCGGTCTGAGCCTGTGTTTTCAAGTGAAACCAGTCTTAGATGCAAGAAATTATTGCGTTTTTCTTGCACGGTTCCTTTTTTAATTCGAGATGGCGCCGAACTCGGCTTTGCCTTGGCTCCGCTTGCGGCGAGAACTTCAAAGAGCGCCAACCAGGTAGGATTGGGCTGTTTATGGGCGGCGCTGTAGTCAGCACCGGCGATGAGAATTGGTTTAAAGCCTTCGCTCAATTTTGAACCGCCGTTTCCGGTCCGGGCATGTCTAAAATATCCCGGGCTCCTGTAATATTAGGGATTATGAGCGATACCGACCTGACCCGACACGCAAGTTTTGTAGGCTTACTCTACGACCAGACCCTGTCTGTACGTGAGCCCCTGTGCGCGTTTTGGCAGGTAGACAAAGATACCATTGTCACTACCGCCCATTCCATCATTCTCTACAAAGATCTGCTTTCCGCCTTGCGGGCAAGATTCCCTACCAGTGGGCATGAGCGGGCAATTCGTTCGATAAACTTCCACCCCGATCTTGATGTAAAGCAGCTCATGTCCAGGGCCAAGCAGGCACTGGTAGAACCGTTTCCAGCTCTGCCCTTGCAGCAGAACAATGTGGCTGTTCTCAAGCTTTCCGACAAAACCGCAGACGTAAGCCCTGACACTGTTACCGATGTCACGACCAATTTTGAACGCTTCCTGCCGCCTCGGGAGGGCGGTTTGACCGGTTCTCTCTCTGAGATTGAACTGCCCCTGGTGGTTCAGACCATCACCAATGCCCGCAAGGAAGGAACGCTCTGTCTTATTGACGAGCGTTTCAAAACCGTGGGACAGATCTATTGCCAGGGCGGCAAAGTCAAGCAGGTCTTTTATCACGGTCTCGTGAATGAGATGGCTTTCTATCAGATTATCAATCACAGGCTCTCGGGCAGTTTTCATTTCACCACCGAGGACGAGCCGGGCTGGCTCACTTCGGTAGAGATCTCCAGATCTCCGGATATGCTTTTGATTGAGTCCCTGCGCCGTCTTGATGAGTTGGAGAAGTTGACGGCGATTGTCGGCGGTCCCTCCAGTCTTTTCGAGCGCCGCCTGCAGACCCCCAATTTAGATATTCTGCCGCCTGATGTGCGGGAATACAGCAAAATGGTCTGGCCGTATATCGACGGCGGTACGCCTCTGGGTTGCATGTGGCAGCTTTGCGGATTGGATGACTACGCTGTTTATTCAACCTTGCAGGAGTTGATCAAGACCCGGCAGATTAGTTATTTCGAAGCCCCTTTTGTGCGCGAAGCCGACAAGATTCCAATCAAGCTAGGTCTTGATACTCCTCTTTCTCCCAACGATCCGGTTTCGGCTTTATGGGTTGAAGATGCTTCCATGGCTCCCCTGATTCGCCGTGGTGTATTGCTGGGTTCTTCCAAGGATCAAAATCCCTCCCATGTGGTGCATAACGTTGCGTTGCCGGCGGAAGCCTGCGGTTGTCCCATTTTCAAAGACCAGGGTGTGATTGGTTTGCATTGCGGCGCCATTCCTCCCGATCCGCTGGTGCGCCAGCAGGAAGGGTCGTTGCACCAGATGATCTGGATTGAGGCGGTGGTGCAGTGCCTGCGCAACGCCGGCGACGGCGATCTGGTCAAGCGACTCACCCTCACCGGCGTTGAGATCCCGGGCACCGGCGGTTCGCGCACTCCTGGTATTAGAGAAGTTGTACGAATTAAGTGTCCCAAGTGCGGCAGAAGTTCGATGGAACTGGCTAACTTCTGCAAAGGCTGCGGTCAGCGCTTGATCGAAGACCTGGAGCCGAAAGGTAAGAAGCCGCGCATCGGCAAGTCGCTCTCATCTGGGCTGGCTTCCCTTACCCAGTCGCGCTTACCGGCTCTTTCGCAAACCAAGTTGCCGGCTTTGAAACCGCCCCAGGCCGCTCCGCAAGTGCAGCCGGCCCCCTTGCCCCTGGCGGCGGCCACCGTCACCATGCTTCTGGCTTCCGCCCTCACTTATGGTGCGGCCTATGCCATGCCTAAACCCAATATCATCCCTAATATGGGCTTGATGTTGCCTGATTCGCCGCGTATGCGCCTGGATATGCAGGAGTGGGTGGCAGGAGCGGCCGCCCCCACCTGGACCGTGAGAGAGGATCCGAACAATCAGACCTTCGAGGGTGCCGAGAAGTTTTGCATCGACGTCAATGTCGATTCTCCCTCTTATATCTACTGCCTCTACAAGGGGGCATCCGGCGCCGTGGCTCTCATTTATCCTTCCGTGGAGCGACTGGATCAACTGGTCGAGAAAAACACCACTTTTTCTATCGGGCTCTCAGACCCGCCTGTGCTGGATAAGGGAGACCGCAATTTCCAGGCTTTCACCTTCGACAATGTGGCCGGTACCGAGCGGTTCATTTTTATGGCCAGCGGTCAGAAGGCCAAGTTCCTTACCAAAGAGAAAGGGAAGGACGCCACCGACCAGGTGCTCTTCGAGGAATTCGTCAATAAGGCTCTCGATTTGCTCTCCACTGACGACTATGTGGATGGAGTGGAAACTAATGTGGACAGGCTCGGTCATAAGTTCTTTGACGATCCGAAGAAAGCCAAGTCTCATGTGGGTTTGAGCGGTCTCATGGGTGATTCCGTCTATTTGAAATTGATGGAGCTCAAGCACACCCCCAAGCCGGACGCGCCGGGAAAAGCCGACAAAACTGAGAAACCCCAGACCTGAGTTGAATAATTAAGAAGTATTAGGGAATTGTGCCGACTTTTCCCGCTGCCTCCTAAAGAACGGCCAGGTTTCGTAGAGGTGCTGTGTGAAGACCAGCTCCGGGTTGGAAGCTTCACAGATAGTTCTCAGACCTGTTAAGTGGCGATGCCAAGTTCGAGTTTCTGAGAGCAATATCAAAGCAAAAATGGCAAAATTAGAAGCTGTAGATTGCCGACTCGATGCCGGCTTAAATCCGAAAGGTAACTTTGAGTTTTGCAGGTCTGTATCAATCAAGGGGATTTCAAAAATGAAAGCAGTGTCTAAGCCTGTGTCGCGTATTAGAGGTGTTGGAAGACTGGCTCAAACCCTGGCTCTCAGTCTCGTGTTTGGACTCGGCTCTGCAACGGCAGCCTTCGCCCAGTTAGAGGGTGGAGAGGGCGGTGCACCGCCGGAAGGTGCTAAAGGTCTCTTCTTCCAGCAACTGGAGCGCCCCACTGAATCAATCAACACCGGTCTGCGGTATTGGATCGAACTGAAGCGCGGTGGAACGGTTTCTCGTGTCACCAACAAGACTCAGTTCAAAACCGGCGATTCCATCAGATTTCACGTGCGCTCCAATATCGATGGTTATGCCTATATTCTCTTGAGCTGCGGCAGCCGCGAAGAACGTTCCGTGCTTTTCCCCGATCCACATGTGGTCGAGAACAACAAACTGGAGCGCGGCAAAGAGTATGCCCTGCCTTCCGACGGCTATCTTACTTTCGATGAGAACCCCGGCACAGAGAAGCTTACTTTGCTTCTTTCCCGCTCACCCATCAATGCAGAAGCCTATCTGTCGAGACCACAGCGTCAGGTGACCATGATTGCTTCCGCTCAGACCGGCAGCAAAGACCTGGTACCGGCCAAGATCTATGTCAGCTACAACACCCCTCGCGTTGATTTCGCACCGGTGATTAAGGATGAGCCTAAAGCCGATCCCACACCTGTCAAATTAGCTGAAAAGCCCTCCGATAAAGGCGATAAGAAAGACGACGGTCAGGACGCTAAGGGCAAAGATAAGAAAGGCAAGAAGCCTGTCAAAACTGCTGTGAAGCCCAAGTCCGACAACCGCACCAAAGTTGCCAGCTCAAGCGGTAGTTCCACTCCCAAGGTGCATCGCACTCCTGATACTGGTAGTTCCAATGGTGCCGGCGCCTCCGGTGTTTCCAACGGAGCCGGCGACGGACGCGAAGACGAAGGAACCACAACCGTTGTTTCCAAACAGTCCAGCGGCGTCTTGCACGTTGATGTTGCTCTCGATCACCGCGAATAGACCACCGCGACAAACTCGGCGAGACTAGACCGTGACTAGATCACCGTGACAAACTCGTCGAGACTAGAGCACCGCGACTAGATCACCGCATCCGGATTATTACCGAAATCTCAGAAAGCGGCTCAACCTGCAAGTTGGGCCGCTTTTCCTACATTTTTGATATGAATTGACTCTCGGGCGTAGTATTATTTAAATCTATTCTTTCTGGTCGAACTTTCTTAACCTGGTCTTTAACCAGTCAGTAAGACCATTTAATAGCTCTCCCGTTATTCCTTTTGAAGAGAATTAAAAGCTTCTATGATGCTCATGATTTTGTCAGCCGGGCTGACTCTCTTTCTTCTAATCGGTGTATTCCTTATTCTCAATCCCGACTTGATCTCACCCAGCCTGGCTGCTCGGTGGATTCGTAGTCATAAATACTGGCGTCACTAGCTGAGCGCCGACTTATATGAGAGCGAAATAAATCGCCTCTTGTAAACCTTTGATCATACTGCTCCCACAAAAAATCTCCTTGCATATAATGTTCTCAGCAAGGAGGCGATAGCCATATGCCAGGAACAGCAGTAGGACTATTTCTCATAGACTTCATCGTTCGTCCGTTCGCGCGCATCTATCAGAAGATGCCGATGGTGACCTTCGCGATTCTTTGTGTTCTCTACGGCATCATCGCTTACGTTGTCTGGCGCTCTGCCTTCAAAGAAACCGAACACAACTATTGAACCGGTCTTGGATTTTAATGGTCGGCGGACTTCTGTTGTCGACCGAGGTTCTGATTGCCAGCGCCGGACGACTTCCCGCGCCGGACGACTGCCAGCGCCGGCTGACTTCCAGCGCCGGACGACTGCCAGCGCCGGCTGACTTCCAGCGCCGGACGACTTCCAGCACCGGACGACTTCCAGCGCCGGACGACTTCCAGCGAAGTCTGACTGCTAGTGTGCGCCGCCTTCGCCGCCTTTGACACTTTCCAGTTTGATTGAGAGTTTGTCGCTCTCCAGACTGACCAGACCTATGTATTGCTCAATGAAGTTTTTGATATTGGATGGCGGCACAGTGCCGTCAATGACGAAGGTGCCCTTGTCCAGCGGCTTACCGTCGAAGTCATAGGTGACATAGCTCAAAGTGACATCGTGGATGGGTACGTTATTGTAGTTATAGACTCTCAGCCAGCAAACCGGACAGTTGATCACCCAGAGACCGGCTATGTGCCAGTCCACCATCTCCAGGCGAACATTTTGAGTGAGAGCCATATCGCCACCTTCCGTTGTGCAACCGCAAGCAAAAGCGCAGATGCTGAAGAGGGCAAGAAATAGAGGCACAAGGCGTTTATACACGGGAATCCGGCCTCTTGTCAGTAATGCAAGGGTGGCAGAACACCAGTGTTTTGTGCCACTCCCAGTAAAACCAGAAGAGCAAAAATCAAAAACATTCCAAAAAATGCTGGTTCGCCTTCGGATAGCATAATGATTGATTCTGCTAAAGCCCGTAAATATGCTATTTCATTATAGCAAGCGGCGTGAAAATCCCGTGTATAAACTGTATCTAGCTTGTTTTATATGCGACCGGAGTAGATGTGACGGAGTACAAAACTAAAGCATTTGTCCCTGCTCCGGGCCTGCGAAACGGGCACCTGATGACCATTGCGCCTATTTTCCGGCTTCGTGCTCAACTGCCTGCATCTGATTGTAGTAAGCTAACTATCGAGGTCGCCCCGGGAAACTACGTAACGGGATACTTACATGAAGCCGGACCCGGTAAGCTGCCTGGTGAGAGCGCGCTCATGGTTATCGTGCATGGGCTCGAAAGTTCCGCCCAGGCCTCTTATGTCCAGGGACTCTGCAAAAAGGCTTTGGCTGCGGGCTTTTCGGTCTTTCGCATGAATATGAGAAACTGCGAAGGAACTCTTTCGCTATCCCAGACTCTCTATAACGCCGGCTTAAGTGACGACTTGGTGGCTGTGGTTAAGCAACTGCGGAATGACTACGGCTATAAAACAGTCTTTGCTTGCGGTTTCAGCCTTGGCGGCAATATGGTGCTGAAGGCGGCCGGAGAGTTGGGACGACTTAATTCCCGGCTGCTGGATGGAGTGGTGGCTGTCTCCCCGCCCATTGAATTGGATGCCTCGGTCAGCGCTATTGAAACTGGCGTAAACAGACTCTACGAGCTTAATTTCCTCCTTGGTTTGAAGCGGAAAATTCGCGCAAAAGAGAAACTCTTTCCAGGCAAGTTTGATATGCAGCGCCTGGCCGGTATCAAGACTCTGCGGGAGTTTGATAATTACTTTACGGCAGTGGATGCCGGTTACGACGGAGCTGCCTCTTACTATCACGGGGCCAGTGCCATGCGCTGTCTTTCCGACATTCAGTGCCCGGCTTTGATAATTGCCGCCAAAGATGATCCTCTGGTACCTTTTGAGGCTTCATTTAAAACCATCAGCCGGTCGAGCGGGACGGCTCATCCGGTCAGGCTTCTTGCCCCTGAGCATGGTGGACATGTCAGTTTCATTGCCTTTGACGATATGCATCTTGGTGATTTTGAACAGGTTCTTTCTTGCGAGCAGGTTGGAGAGTTTCTGCTAGACCTGCCAGACCTGGCAAAGAAGCAACTGCCTGCGCGTCTTTCTGGCGGCGTTGTAGACCGGCAGCAGGGGGCGGATCCATATTGGGCGGAGTGGCAGGCCCTTGCCTTTTGTATTAAGTGTTGTGCTGTGGCCGCCAGTCAGTAGTTTGTCTTCGGCATTACCGACATTATTGCTGCGGCATTGCCGACATTATTGCTTCGGCATTACCGACATTATTGCTGCGGCATTGCCGACATTATTGCTTCGGCATTGCCGACATTATTGCTGCGGCACTGCCGACATTATTGCTGCGGCATTACCGACATTATTGCTTCGGTGGTACTGGGGAGCCTGTCTGTAAGCCACTGTGGCAGGAGTCTCTTCATCTTGGCGATTTCGTTTCTCTCGGTTCGACTGAGTGTCATCAAAAAGTTTGCTATGTCTTCTTCCTTGCAGTTGGATTTTCCTTTCAGCCATATTGCGAGCAAAGCTGTACCAACCCTTGATTGACCAAGGGCAAGTTTTCTTGGTCCGATCTTTTTGAGTTCGACTTTTACTGCTTTGGCAGTCAGAATGAGCGAGCTGTTGCTGCCGCTAATTAGATAGGTGCTTGTGCGGTGTGTTTTGTCTGTAATTTTGCCTGTCGATTCCCGTGCGAAGGCGCGAAGCTTGGCTCTAACTATCTCTTCTTCTTTCACTATATCTTGTTTTTCCGGTCTGGTTCGGTAGAGTCCCTGAGCCAGTTTCTGGATGTGATTTTCCTTGAGCATTCTTTGGATGAAGGAGTCTACCGTGGATCGTCTTGCAAAGCAGAGTAGATCTCTTGTAGCGAAAATTGTGCCGGGAGCCAGACAGCTGAGATAGCGTCTCATGTAACTGCCTGGTCCGTTGTAGCGGCGCAGGGTTCCCGGTTTGATCGTGTCTAGATTTCTGTTTTCGTAATCGTCCTCCACTATCTGAGAATTAGTGCTTAAAGCTGCGAATTCTTCTGCCTCTAGAGCTGCTCTCTCTTCGATTCTTCTGGCTTCGTTTTCTATCTGTTCTATATCTTTAACTTGGCGGCGTCTTTTCCTGGTCATGGTTAAACCTCCCACCTTCTTGTGCCGGTGCACGTAGTTACATACTAGTAACGAAGGTATTGACGAAAAAGTTCAATTGCCCTGGTCGCTAAAAATTAGATCTGAAACGGTTGAATTGTCTGCGCCGCAGGGCTTGAGACGAAGTGCTTTAGTCGAAGTATCTCAGTCTAGTTGCCTTAGTCTAGTCGTCCTAGCCTATGCTTAGTCGAGGTGTTTCAGGCAGATTACTTCAGTAGCTCGTGGTTCGCAGTAACAGACCTCGGGGGTTTAGTTTGCAAAATTGGGGCGCAAGTGAAAATATACGGAATTTCGCTTGATTTTCTCTTGAATTCTCTGTCAAGTGGCCAATTCAATAAGTTTGAGCGAAATTATTTCGAATTTCATTCACGCCTCAATTTTGTAAATCGAATACCGGGAGCCTTTAATGAAGAGCCGGGATAATTGAGAGCTAGAGAAAATTCATTATCAGGCAGTCAAGGCTGCCTGAATTCAGTAGGGTTCTGCCACAATCCTTTCAATGATAAGTATTTTCCGCTTCCCCAGGCTTCGCTTGGCAACGGCTGCGAGGTGCTATGCATGCGCATGATTGCAGGTGCTCTGTTGGTGGCGCTACCGAATATGGTGGCGGATGCCTGCACGGAATTAGATGCACTCCAGACCAGACGACGACTATTGGCCGTTGATCTAAGAATTCTCAAATGCGTTCTCTTAACAGTTGCAGACTGTCAGTCTCAAGAGCAGGTGAAGCACTAGACGCATAGCCGAATGCATATGCAGCAGGCACTGCAATATACTTTGTTTTAAGTCCGTCCTTGAGTTTTGCACCACAACGTGGAAAAATGATTGTTGACATATTGGTACTTGGCGACCAGTATGAATGAGGACGAAGGCAAATGCCGGGTCCGATAAATTCAAAGGTTGACGAGAGGCGATTCCTGTCACAAGATATTAGAAGCATTTTCGATGCCGACGTAAAAGTAGACGTCAAGCGATATTTTTACCATCAGGTGAGCTTAAGAGGAGGTTCATTGTGAAAAAACAAGTTTTGGGTCTGGCGATGATTATGGTTGCTTCAGCTGGTGCTGTAGCTCCTGTAATGGCCGCTGATGAGGCCATGGAGAAAGTCACCCAGGCCGCTCTCCTGCCGACCAGACTCGGTGGTGTTGTAGCCGGTACTGTGCTCGGCACACCGGTTGCCGTAGTACGCGAGTCCTACAAGTCCTACATTGATTTGACCGGCAAAGGTGCCGAGGCAATCAAAGGTAAGGAATGTGGTCCTGCTTGCTTGCTCGTTAGCGTATTTACTCTTCCTGCCGGCCTCGTGGTTGGCGGCGTTAAGGGTTCATACTATGGTTTGAAGAACGGTTTCATGAAAGGCTTTGAAACTCCTTTCCACCCCGATTCTTTCAGCCTCGGAGAACTCGACGAGAAATAAACGATTTGCCTTTAAGGCAAGTTGCCATCGTCGGATATATCATTAGAAGCTCGCGGCCAATCGGCCGCGAGCTTTTCTTTTCGGCTGAATCTTTTCGGCAAAAATTGCTCGACTCAAGCAGGTAAGGCGATGACTCAACTGGATTTACAGGCATGGTTCAAACGAATTCGCGATGCAAAGACGCGTTCGGAAGTTTTCGCTATCCTGGATGAGTTCAGACCGTTGCCCTGGGCTGATGAAGAGCGCTCCCAGATGGCTAAGCTCTATATTCGACTTCTAGACTACCTGCCCGATGACAGTGGGACAGTTGCTAGTGCCGCAAGCGGTGCGCAGGATGAGAAGCCGGCTAATGACGGACCGGTCTGGTACGAGAAGATGTAAGCGATGTAAGCAGGGCGCAGGGCACCCTGTTTTCTAGGTCGATTGCTGCAAACTCAGGGGGCTGTGCCCGAAAGCCTGTCCAGTATGGAGTCGGCTTTTGCTTGATGTTTTGCGGCCTCGTCTTGTTTGCCGTTGATTCTCAATACTCTTGCATAGTCAGCCATGGTTTTACCAAGTTGCGGATCGTGGGGATGCTTACTTATTTCTTGCAACTGCAGAAGCGCTTTCAAATGTTGTTCCGCTCGATCCGGCTTGTTGAGCTTAATATAGATTGAAATCAAAGATTCGAGAGCTACCTCCAAGAGATCAGTCTTTCGGGTACTGTTGCCAATGCTTGCGCTCTGGCTTTCGATAAGCCTGACCAAAAGAGCTTCAGCATCCAGGTAGTTACCTTCAGTGGCAAACTGCCTGGCTACCATCAGCACGTCTTCCGGAGAACTCTTGATGCGCTCGTTCATGAAGTCCTGATCAAAAGCTTTCACATGCGGCACGGTTGATTCCGGTGTCTCTTGTCTGAAAGCGTCAGCCTGGGTCGCTACCGTATCCAGTGCCGCTGCTGTTTCAGGAGTTTTTGCCGTCGGTTGAGTTGGTGTCGGTTGTGTCGCAATCGGTTGCGTTGCCGTCGGCTCTCTTGTTATCGTCTCTCTTGCGATTGTTTCTTTTGGTACCACGGCAGTGCTTGGGTAGAATGCCGGGCCGGCTGAAGGTGACTGCAGCGGCGGTTCGCTTGCTCTTGCGGCAGCCGCAGCAGCTATTTCTGAAGCACTTCGTCTTGGTTTTGCCGCGCGCGTTGATACCATAACCGGTGCTACCGCTGCTGGTGTTGGTGCGCTTTCCATGGCCGTAATTACTTTGGCCAGTAGAAGTCTACTCTCTCGATTGTTATTCAGTCTCAATGCCTCGGTAATCTCTACATAGGCGCCTTGCCAGTCACCCCTGTCCATTAAAGTCTCAGCTAGTTTCCGGCGATCCTGATGGTTGTTTGGTTCTTTCCCTAGCTCAGAGAGAACCGCATTGAGATTCTTGCGAGTAGCCATCTTTGATGAATCTATAAAAAGAGCTGCTCTAAATTCGTTCACAGCTTGCTCCGGCTTTCTTGCTGCCTGTTGCAGCCCAAGGTTGTTATGGGCTATGACAAGATTATCTCTGGCATGGGCATAATCCGGAGATGCTTTCACCAGGCGCTCTAGAATGTCGATGGCTTTGTCGAACTGCTTATTATTGATGGCGCTGGCGGCCAGGTTGTTCAGGTGCGCAAGCTGGCTGGCCGAATAGGTGGGGAGTTCCGGTTCGGAGGCGCTGCTTGCCGCGCCATTGGCAGTGGCTAGAGTGACCGCATTTGCTCTGCTGTTGGAGCCGGAATTGCCATTAGCAGTGGTGTTTCCGGTAGTGGTGTTGCCAGTGGAGGTGCTGCCGGTATTTGAGCTACTGATAGAGGTGCTACCGCTAGTGGTGCTACCGCTAGTGGTGCTGCTGTTAAGAGTGTTGCCTGTAGTGGTGCTGCCTGGTCCGCTCGAATTACCTAAACCCGCGCTGGAGTTTTGACCGGCGTTGGTGCCCTGACCGGAACTGTTGCCGCCTGTCGCCGGTCCTCTGGCAAAGAGTTCCTTAAGACCCAGTGCCGAGGAGGTTGCCAGTTGAAAATTGGCTTGCAATTTGGGCCCGGCAACGGACAATTGACCGGGGTTTGTACTCTGCACAGTCACGCCCGGAGGCAGTTGGTTTTGCCAGGCGGTCTGGACCTGCGAACTGCCTTGATTGGTCTGGGAGCCGCCTTGATGGACCTGCGAACTGCCTTGATTGGTCTGGGAGCCGCCTTGATGGACCTGCGAACTGCCTTGATTGACCTGTGAGCCGGCTTGATTGATCTGTGGTGCTTGGTTGGCTTCGATTTGTTGATTTTGTGCAGTCTGTTGGCTTTGCGTAGTCTGCTGATTTGACCAAGTCTGCTGTCCTGGTGCTGCCTGCCAGTTCTGTCCCACCTGGGGTTGTACAGCTTTGTTCAGTCGCTTGCCCATTTCCGGATTTATGGTCATGGCGGTGTTGTAGTCTGCCAGAGCGCCTTGCAAATCTCCGAGAGCATACCTTATTGAGCCTCGTTCGGCGTAAGCTTGATAGTTGTTGGGCGCCAGTTCCACGGCTCTTTCAACGTCCGCCTGGGCCCCTTTCATATCGAGCAGTCTGTGTCTGACGGCTGCCCTTTGAATGAGAGCCGGAGCTAAATTGGGAGACAGTTCCAGGGCCTTATCCAGGTCCAATTGGGCACCCTTCAAATCACCTATCTGTCTTCGCACTACAGCTCTCTGCAAAAAAGGTTCGCTTTTGTTGGGGAAATCACTGATGATCTTAGTCCAGAGATTTATGGCGTTCAGGTAATCGCCGTTGTCCAGAGCGTGCGTGGCTTGCTTGACCAGATTGTCGTAGGCGCGATTGGCTGTCTTTCTAGCCGTAAAATTGACATTTTGAGCCGCTGCATTTTCTGCGGTGAGAAGCAGGCAGATCAAGAGAGTAAGTCTTTGCGCACTCAAGCTGAAATTTAAATTCACGCCGGTTCACCTGTCACCACAGGTAGTTCCTGGTTCGTGCCCCACTCCATGATGGAACCGTCATATACGCGCATTATTGAACCTGTGTAGAGTTCGTGAAGGAGGGCATAAAGAGCGGCTCTAACACCGACTTCACAATAGGAGACGAGATGGGCGGCCTGAGCTTCCTTGTTCAAATGAGATAAGTAAGTTTCGCGAGAAATGAAGCTGCCGTCTTCCTGGAATAGTTTGTCGTAGGCAAAGAGATGGGAACCGGGAATGCGGCCGCGTCTGGGTTGATAATCGTAACTGTCGCCAATGAACTCCTTGTGACTGCGCGTGTCTACCAGGTAAAGGCTTTCTCCTGAGGCTTTTATTTTAGCCAGGTCTTCCATAGTGCAGCGGCGATTTTCTGCCAGGGCAAGAGGCCATTTTGCCGCGCTGCCTCCGTTTGCGCTTGCTTCCAGGGTGTATAGATCTTCCAGTTCCAGGAGCCCACGGTCCAGTAGACCTACATTTTTAGCTCCCATATAGGCCAGCATCCAGGCAATACGTCCTTCTCTGCCTTTGTCCCGCTTGCCGTTACCGACTACGACAATGCGGTCTTCCGGACTCAAGCCCCGGGCCGCCAACTCTTGAGCTAGTGCCTGCAGGCGTTCCGCGCAGAGGCTGCCCCAGTAGCCGGGGCTGTGTAAGATGGGTTGCACCGGACAAGTGGGGCTTTCGCAAAAGTCTTCCCAGAGCAGGTTTACGGCTCCCGGCAGGTGCCCCCTGGCGAATTCGGAAACCTGGCGAGCATCAACTAATTTGACGCCGGAGTTCTCCGCCAGAGCCTTTCTTAATGCATTTGGAGTGAGTATGAAAATGGTTGATCTCAATGCAGTGGTAGCCATGGGAGCCCTGTGAGGCACTATTTTATCCCATGCCGGGCTGGCATTTACAGGTCTAGGAAGCGCTGTCTTTCTTCCGGCAAGGGGATGCGGCAGGTTTCCAGGCGCCCGAAGAGCTTGTAGCGATTGGAGGCCACCAGATCATAGACAAAATCTCTCAGGAAGGCCGGCAGAACCAGGCTGTATTTCAGGAGAACCAGGGGGGTGCTCTTATCCAGCGCACCCAGGATGCGAATGGCCGCTTCCGACTTTGTATAGGCTGCTTCGGCAGGCTCTCCACAGTCCAGAATCAGCACTACCGAGCCCAGCTCGCTGCTCTTGATGCCGTGTGCGGCTAGTTTCTGTTTGGCAAAATCGCTTTGCAGGGGGCAGAAGAGGAACTTGCCCGTCTTGTCATGATCCAGTACGAGCTGCACAAAATGATCGCAGAGACCGCAGACGCCATCAAAGAAGATAATGTTGCCGCCCCGGGCTCGGGCAGTACATGCCGCCAGATTGTCTCCCGCCATTTTCTCTTGCGCCAGTTTAACTTCCGCCAGGTTCTCTACCTCTGTTGCGCCCGCTCCGGGCGTTTGCACCGGGGGAATCTGGAGGTTTCCCTGTCTGGTTTCCATAATATTGTCCTTGAGGCCGTCCATAAGGCACCCTTTTTGCAAGACCTGCCATTATTATCTCACGCTTTGGCGACTCGGGCTTCTCGCTTAAGGACCCTTCTCGCTTAAGGGCTCTTCTCGCTTAAGGACTCTTCTCGCTTAAGGACTCTTCTCGCTTAAGGACTCTTCTCACTTAAGCAGCCTTGTCACTTAATCAGCCTTTACCGGGGCTGGCGGCGCTACTGCTTCTTGGCGGATACAACCGGACTGCCGCTCCGTTTGCTCTGGTTTAGGGCGTCTCTGGCTGCGGTCAAAAGACCGGCCAGGTCTTGAGATTCTTCGGGGTGGCAGGCCACTCCGAAGGCCAGGGCCAGGCTGCGGGTATCCAGCGGTCCGCCCAGAGAGGAATCCCAGAGTATGTCGCAGAGTCGCTTAGCTACAAGGGTGGCGGCTGAGAGTTGGGTGGCGGGCAGCACCAATATGAAGCTGGGTGGCTCAAAGTGCGCCATATAGTCGATGTTGCGTTTGACGGTGCCGATTCTTCTTGCCGCTTCCTGCACTGCCGCCGCCGGCAAGAGTTCCAGCCCCGTTTGGGTACGGTAGCGCATTTCAAACATGACGATACAAAAGGCGCTGCCGGTGTGCTCGGCTCGGCAGTATTCTTGTTCGAGGAAGTGCCAGATGACCGGGTAGTCGATAAGTCCGGTTTCCGGGTTTTTCAGGTGGGCGAGCACGGCATCGATGGGGGCGCGGTTGATGCCCATGGACTCCAGGGGCGCCGTTGCCGCTTCCCGCTTGTGGCTGGTGGCCGGTGCCACCAGGTCGCAGCAGATCAGGTTATACAGCGTTGGAATCCACTCCACTTTGGGCATGGGCATCTTGCGCAGGAGATCAAAGAGCGTGCTTTTGTTGTCTACAAGCTGGTAGAAAGCCTTTTGCTTCTGCATATCCATGCGAGCCCCACGTTCCATGCGCTGCTCGAACTCCGGTTCGGATATGGGGCCTTGTCTGCGAATGATGAAGGAGTCCATGGACAGCCCCACCTCGTGCAGGTAGCGGTACTGATCCATGAGCGGTGCCGATTCCATGAGCATGCCTTCCATGCGGCGGCGCACCGTTCGCTCTGTGGTGCGCTCGTTGGGATAGAAAGCGAATTTGCCGACGTCCCAGGTAAGCAACTCCATGACCGCCGCTTCGCCTTTTGTGTCCGGTGCGACAGCGTGAATGGGAGCACCATCTTCAAAATAGACTTCCACCATATCTTCGTTAGAGATGACCATCAAGACGCCGGTCATCTTGCCGATTTGCATTGATTGCAAGAGGCTTGGCGGTGTCATGTCGGTGAGGGCGCCTTCCAGGGTGGGTGGGCGCTTGGTGTAAGAGGGCGGGTTCATGAAGGAATGGGGAATGGCGGTGGTCTGATAGGGTGCCGTTTCCGCCTGGTCGCCGCCATAGGTCATTTTGATCTCGGGGCGGGGGGCCACCGGGCTTGTCGTAGCTTCGGGGCGCACACCTTCTTTGTTGATGAGGGCGCCGGATTGCGGCGATATGCCCCAGGCGCTTACAGGCGGTCTGGAGCCGCTGGTTGAGCCCAGTTCAGGTGTGCCGAGTAAGCCGCCTGTAGGCGGTTTAGGATAACTGCCGCTGGCGGGGCGGTTGCCATTGTCCTGGCTGCCGTAGCCGGGTTGACCCGCCGCGGCAGCACCCTGACTATCGCCGTTCCGCTGGTAACTGCTTTTTTCGGTTTCCTCTTTGGTTTCCACTCTTGCACCCTGTTGATACGCGTTTTGAATTTGGAACTGGACTTGCGGCATGGCCGCATTTTGGAAGATTGCCCCACCTCCCTGGGGGTCGGATCTCTCGCCTGCCGATTTCTTGAAATAGCCGGCGGCCTCCTGAACAGGTTGACCCTCCTGGACGCCGGCAGCGGAATTCATAGCCTGGATACGAGTGAGGCTGATGGCGGCAGTCTGGGCCGAGGGACCGAAGGTGGTGCTCTGAGCGGCGCGGCTGTCTCCGTCGGCGGGGCATTCTTTGGAGACGAGGCTGGCAATGAGGCTGGTATCGGCGGTCTGGTGCGACCAGAGAGTGTCCCTGGTGGGACCTTCGCCCAGGTGGAGATGCCAGAACGGGGCTGTACTTGGGTTATCAAAATGACAGGAAAGGCAATAGGTGTAGACCGGCTTTCCGGCGGAGAAAGGCTGCTCAACGGTGCGCCCCATCATCTTCTGGGCTTCCATCAGGCACTGTCCGATAATTTCCAGGTTGGGCACACGGCGGTCAAGCTTGGGAAGCTTGAAAGTGCCCTGGCTGGTTCTGGAAGGTTTGTACATGTGCTTTGAAGTGTACCGATATTCGCTGGTCAGGGGCCCTGCATTAGCCTTGCCGTGCGGTCTTGAATGACTCGGCAGGCAGATATAAGACCCTCTTTAATTGTATAAAAAGAGAGATTTCCTATTTGTGTTTTACCTGTTTGCACGCCCGCTCAAACGCAAACTTTTTAGTTTTGTCCCTTCAAATACCTTGCCTTCATGCAAGAGGTGCTTGGCAACCCGGTTGCCGCCTGCGGTTCTCCATACTCTTGGTCTGATAATGGAGGTTTGCCAGGTTCCGGCAGCTTCTTGCAAGTGGGGTGACTTGCCGGAGCGCGGCTTGTTATGGCGTAGGAATTTTGGGCAGTTCGGGTATTAATAGAGATAATGAGCTAGTCTTTCGGACCGTTCTCTGCTCAGGAAAGTTCGGTAAGGCAGTTGAGCATGTGGAGCAACCGGCAAGTTGACCATCAATGATGACATTACCAGAGGTGAAAGTCAGACCCGGCCTGGTGCAGGGTTACCGGATGTTGTGCCGGAGAGTTTCGAGGCGGAAGATGTCAGTGAGGTCTGTCAGTCCTGCGGTGTGCCTTCCGCCATGGGGCGCATGAACTCAGGGTCTGAGGCGGACGTGACGCAGGTGCGGCCGCACAGGGTTAGCGACAGTGATGCCGCCGGTGGTTCCACTGAGAATAAGGAGCGTAGCGGTAATAGTGTCAATATGTCGATTCAGACCGGCGGTTTGGATTTTAAGCTGGACACCCGCATCGATCCCAATCAGCAATCCATAGAATTGTCCGCCAAGCTGGAGTTATGCCTTTCCATGCTTGCCGCCAGCCAGAATCGCCTGGAGGTGGCTTTTGTGCGAATCGGGCAGTTGGAGGCGGAACTGGCCGTTTTGCGTACTATTCATAGTCGGTCTGATGGATCAGCCTGTGAAGAGCAGCCGGCTAGAGACGGGACTGCCGATAGAAGGACGGACAAAACTACCGACAGACGTGCCGAAAAAGCTGCCGACAGAAGCGGCGATATAGCTGCCGATAGCAGTGTCGAGAAAGCTGCCGATAAAACTGGAGGAAGCGGCCTTGCCTGAACGCGAAGCCCTGATTTTTATCAATTTTGAGCAGGCTTTGCGCTTCGGTCATGTGGCCTGGGGGTTCGCCGTTGATAACGATGAATACTTCTTCGGTTCCACCGATCATTTGTTGAAGGAGCCCATGTGGTATCTACCGGCACTCTGGCGCTACAGTCATGTACCACCGGGAGGCAATGTGGATTTCTGGTGCGGCAGAGGTCGTCGTGACGAGATGCTCGCGGCCATGGCCGCTGGTCCCCATATTCGGTATCATGCCTGCAAGTCCTTTTTAGTAGAAGCAGCCAATGTGGAAGCGGCGATGGCGCAGGCAAAAGCCCTTGAATTTGGCGGTTGGAGTTTGTTTGGCAATAACTGCGTCGACCAGGCGGCCGCGGTGCTGGTCACTTATGGTGTAGCTGAGCAGGTGCTGGGCTTTGATTCTGCTTTGCATCAGTTGGCACGGGGGCTTAGTCGCACCCTGCCCGTGATGTCGTCTTCGGGCTCCCGCTCTGGCGCTCTACCCATCCCGCCGGTACAGTGGTTCGATGCTCTAAAAGGCACCAGGCAAGATCTGGTTAAGGTACAATTGGTTCCGAAAATTTCAGCTGGGAGTATGAATGGCTAAGATTTTGTTGGTGGAGGATGACAGCAATCTTGGGCATTTGCTCAAGATGCAACTTGAGCAGGGGCGGCACCTGGTTGATCATGTTGCCAGTGGGTTCACTGCTCTCAGTCAGTTGAAGCTGAATAGTTATGAGCTGGTAATTCTTGATTGGATGCTGCCAGATTTGCCCGGTGTCGATGTATGTCGGCAGTTTCGCGGGCAGGGCGGCCGAACTCCTATCTTGATGCTGACTGCCCGCGGCTCCATCGAGGATAAAGCTTCCGGTTTGAATGCCGGTGCCGACGACTATCTTGTCAAGCCTTTTCACCCCGTAGAGTTGAATGCCAGAGTCCAGGCCTTATTGCGCCGTCCCCAGGCTTATGCCGGTAAACTTCTGACGGTTCGTGATATCGAACTTGATACCGAGACCGCTCGTGTCTTTCGGGCCGGGCAGGAACTCGATCTGACGGCGAAGGAATTTGCCTTGCTTGAGCTTCTTATGCGCTATCCCAACCAGAGCTTTACTCTGGAAACTATCTTGAATCGGGTCTGGCAGAGTGATTCGAATGCTTCCGTCGATACGGTGCGTACCCATATGAAGACCCTGCGCCGTAAACTTGGTGATACCGATGAGAGTGGCATCATTCGCACTAAGCGTGGTGCAGGCTACAGAATTGTAGAGTGAAGTGACCACCAGGAGGTTGCTCGGTTTTGCCGGGAAATTATGCAACTCTCGCTCACAACCAGAACTACTGCCATCATCGCCGTTGTTGCGTTTGTGCTCATTTATATCGGCACGACCACACTCAGTCTTTCTGCCGACCGCCTGCAAAATAGCTATCTGGTTTCCAAGCAATTTCAGTTACTTGACCTGCTCGACTCGGTAGTTATCGAACTGGCGCGAGCAGAAGCCGGCGAAAGAGAATATTTAATTACTGGTGATACCGCCGCCAAAGACCGTTATCAGATGGCGCTCTCTCAAATCGATATCGATATTTCCAAGTTGAGATTGTTGCTCTCCGATCGCAGTTCCTATGTCATGCTCCTGGAGGACTTGACCGAGTCTCTTTCTTTCCGCAAGAGCTGCGCCGAAGAGGTAATGGCCGTTCGTGACGTCAGCGGTCTTGCCGCCGCTAAGCAGCGTTCTCTCATGTTCGATGAAGAAGGTATGACTCAGCACGTCGAGTGGCTGGCCAAGGACGTCTCCCGCACCATTAACCACGAGATGACGGAACGGTTCAGCGATCTGGACCGGGAAAGCCTCAATAGCATGGCCGGTATTTCAGTGATCCTCTGCTCAGCCCTGCTGGCTCTGGTGGTGCTAATCTTTGGTGTTAATCGTTATGTGCAAGATAGACTTTCCGCTGAGAGTACATTGAAAGAGGCACAGCGCGCTCTCATGGAGAGGGAAGCCCGCATGCGTGCCATTGTCGGCACCGCTCCTGATGGCATAGTAACAGTCACCGTCGACGGTGAAGTTGAGTCAGCCAATGCCGTCTTTGAAGAGATGTTTGGTTATGAAGCCGGCTCTCTCTCCGGTGTTTCCGTCGAGTCAATCCTGCCGGGCTTTATGGTCAAGGAGGACGAGAAGGATGCAGATGTAGTAGCTCTTCCAGGTAAGGATTCGGTCAAAAGTAAGGGAGACGAGCCGGGGGTAAATCCTTCTCCAGACCTGAGCGCGGACGCCGACCGGAACGCTCCGAAAGCCAAAGAGGGCGTGCATCGGTCTGTCTATGGTGCCGTCAGGGAACTGACCGGGGTGCGCCGAGATGGATCGCGCTTGCCGGTGGAGCTTTCTGTCAGTGCGGTTGAGCTTGGTGCTCAGAGCGTATTAATTGGTATTGTGCGCGATATCACTGAAAGGCGCGTTGTCGAGGAGCGGGTCAAGGATTTCTATTCCATGGTATCCCATGAGTTGCGCACGCCTCTGGCTTCCATTCGAACCGCCTTAGGGCTTCTAGAGAACAGTTTCGCCGAACAGTTGAATGATGAAAGCCGACCGGTTGTAAAAATTGCCGCCGATGAAGCCGATCGCTTGATGCGCCTGATCAATGACATTCTCGATATGCGCAAAATCGAATCTGGAAAAATTGAGCTATACAGTGATGTATACAGTGCCGCTGATCTGGTGGCACGAGCCGTGGAAGGCGTCGTCGCTCTGGCGTCTGAAAACGGCATTACATTTGAAGTGGCGGTGGAGCCGCGACTGGAGATTTATTGTGATTTTGACCGGGCTATGCAGGTCTTGACCAATGTACTTTCCAATGCCATAAAATACTCTCCGGCTGCCGGAAAGATTCTGGTCAGTGCTGAAACCATGGGAAACTTCTGTCGCTTCGCCGTACAAGATCAGGGACCCGGTGTGCCGAAGAACCAGACCCATAAGTTGTTTGGTCGCTTCGAGCAACTGCGTTCATCCGACGGGCAGTTCCGCTCCGGCAGCGGCTTGGGGCTAGCCATTGCCAAGGCCATCGTGGAAGGCCAGGGTGGGCAAATCGGTGTGGAGTTGCCGGATGGTGGCGGTTCCTGTTTCTGGTTCACGCTTCCTCTGCCTTCCGATGATAACGATGATGAAGAAGATGAATTCGATGAAGTAGATGAAGCAGTGGAAGAAGTAGATGGCGGAATAAGTGAAGTGGTCGATGCAGGGGCTAAAGTAGACGGAGCAATAAATGAAGTAGTCGATGCCGGCAATGATGCAGATCTAGTCGATGGACAAAGATTTTAGTTGGCGGACAGGAATTTTCTCAGCCCCACAGGGTCATCGGTGATGATGGAATCAACCTTTAGTTTTACCGCCCTGGCAAAGCCCTCGCTGTCATTGACAGTCCAGGTATTTACTTCCAGGTTGTTTCTATGGGCATCACTTACGGTATCATCGCGCACGCAGTCAAAGGCCGGATTCCAGGCTCTGGCACCCACCGTGGCCGCGTATTTGCCAAGATCATGCATAACAGAATCGCCAAGCAGGGCCAGTTTGTACTTTTTCTCTCTTGCTGCGATGGTTTTGAGAACTTTGTGATCAAATGAGCTGATTACGATTTTGTCGGGATACTTGTAGTCTGCCAGTAGCTTCAACAGGTCTTCCGCGATGCCCGGATAATTCATTGGGCAGTTTTTGATTTCTATGTTGATCGTCAGCTTGCCGTCCACCAGCTTTAGAACATCTTTCAGAAGGGGCAGCCTTTCATTTTTGAAGCTCTTGTCGTACCAGGAACCGCAGTCCAGGTCTTTCAATTCTGCCCAGGTCTTGTCTTTTACATAACCCTTGCCGTTAGTGGTGCGCTCCAGGGTATCATCGTGAATAACCACCAGTTCGCCCGACTTGCATTTGTGAATGTCCAGTTCTATGCCGTCCACTCCTGCTTCTACACTGGCAGCAAATGCTGCCATGCTGTTTTCCGGTGCCCAACGCTTGCCGCCGCGGTGGGCTACGATGGCCGGTAACTTTGTGGCGGGGCTGGTCTTTGCCAGGTTCGACTGACCGCTCTGACCTGCCTGGGCCGGGGCGATACCCGTAGGTAAGACCACCGAAAATAAAAGCAGGGCCGCTATCGGCGCCGCTTTCATCGAAGAAAAGTTTGTTTTGCTGCCGATTATTTTCATTTACCGCCGCCTTTCTTTACTTATGGAATTATGCCGCCGTAACCATAGGGCATGCCCATTCCCATGCCCATGGGAGCACCGTAGCCGTAAGGCATACCATAGCCCATGGACATGCTGCCCACTGCCGATGCGGCCATGCCTGCCGCCGCTCCCAGCGCTTTGGCCAGTCCCTTCAAGAGAGGATGCCCTTTGTTCTGTTTCTCGCTTGCCGTATTGGGAGCTGCTGTATTAGTCGTAGCCTGGGAGTACTGGTCGGAGTTCATGTAACTGATCTGGGACGGCTGACCGGGATAAGTGTGGGCCGGTTGCGGGTAGCCGGAAGCCGTGTTGTAGTTGCCGCCCTGGGCGTATTCCTGGGCCAGGGGCGAGGCCTGATAACTGCGGGCACCGCCGTAGCCGCCGTTATTACCACCGTAGGCAGCATTATTACCGCCGTAGCCTGCGCTATAACCGTTGTAGGCTACCGGCTGCTGGCTCTGATAGTTTGACTGGGTGCCGGTCTGATAACTGCCGGCCGAGCTGGGGTAGCTGCCTGCAGCCTGGTTATAACCACCGTAGCCCCCAGCATTGCTCTGACTATAACCGGGGTAATTGGCTGCCGTTCCTGCTTCAGGATTGGACTCGATGGGCGTGACGCTGGGGGTAGTGGGGTGACCGCTCTGGCCGCTCAGGTGCACGGCATTGACGAGGGTGGCAATCTGATCCTTTATGGAGACTTTGTAGTCTGGATGATCGTTGGGGAAGACTATGCCTTCAAGGGTCTGGACCCTTTCAATGAAAGGTTTCTGTGGATAGGTCTGACCAATGACGGAGTTTTCCAGCCAGGTCAAATCCTGGTTGAATTGATTCTGCTGGGCGGGAGAAAGAGTCTTTTGCCAGTGCATTTCCAGCATGTCGGTGCGGCTGCTCAGATCGTCGTCCGTACCCGGTTTGCCATAGACTTTCATTTCCAACTGCACTAGGCGTTTCTTGAGTGAGAGCTGGCGATACTCTTGACCGAGTATCACCTCTTCCAGCATATCCACGCGGGGATAATCAGTGCCACTATAGGCGGTGTCGTCGCCGCTGCTACTGCTGTTGCCGGCGGACGAATTGGTATTGCTGGTTTTGGAACTTGTCGTCGGAGCGGCGCTGCTGTCGCCGGCACTGCTGCCCTGGGCATCGCTTTCGCTGCCGGCGGCCGTCACTACTTGCTGAAGGTCGGCAATGCGCTTGCCGTCATCGCCGCTCTTGGCTTCGCCGAAGACCATTTTTTCCAGGCGACTGACCCTGTCGTCGGTAGTGTCGCCGGGGTAAGTATGCTCAAAAAAGTGCTTTTCCAGACCGTCCAGGGTGGCGTTCGCCCCCTGAGCCAGCACCGGCGCCCCCTGGCCAAGAATGCAGAGCAGGAAGAGCGCGACAAATAGTGAACGAAGGACCGGTGTTGACATCAAACCTGCGCCTCAAGCGCCAGCACTTCAGCCTGGCGGGGGATTAGATGGGGGATTATACCTGAAGGTCCGGTGGGCGGGCGTTTCGGATTATTATTTTAGGACCGGCGGGACTTTCATTTGTTGCGGTTAAGTTTCGTTCATCTTGCCCGATCGCTTCAGCCCGTGTATAACCAGGTATAAATATGTTCTGTTATAAAATATCTCTGATATTTTCTTAGGTAGCTTTGGGGGGTCGATGACCGATTCTTGGGAAAGCCTGCTCGCCAGGGCAGAAGAGCACGCTGTCCGGGGTGAATTCTCCGAAGCCTGCGAGTTGTTGGAAGAAGCCAAGACTCTGGCTGAAAGCTTTGAACCCAAGGACCAACGTCGGGTGGAGGGTTTGCACAAGCTCGGCCATGCCCTCCATGAAGCCGGACGCAAGGATGAGGCGGAAGCCTGCCTGAAGCGCGCCGTTGATCTCACCGTTTCTTGTTTTGGACCCTACCACCAGAAGGTGGCTGATTCCAGTAAGGAACTGGCCAGTTTGTATTTCGAGACCGGGCGCTACGAGAAGGCGGAAGAACTCTGCCGCAAAATGCTTAATATCTATGAGAAGTCTCTCGGTATCAAGCACCAGGAAGTGGGGCTCATTTCTCGCAACCTGGCTATGATTCTGGAAGAGAGAGGAAAGTTCGAAGAGGCCGAGAAGTTCTATAAGAGAGCCATGCTTATATTGCAGGAGGCTCTCAATCCCTTCGACGGCGCTCTTATCACCCTCATGGAAAGTTATGGCGGCATGCTTAGAAAATGCGGCAGGGATGACGAAGCCGACTACATGAAAGCCTGCGCGCTTGGCCGCGTCTCCGGCAATATGCGCACCGTTACCGGCTCACACTTGCCGGAACTGTAAGAGTTAGAGTGCCAGCTTTGCTTTGATAATCTTGATGGTGTTGGGAAAACTTTCCTTCATAGCTGCCGATTTGCTGTCTTCATTGCCAAGAAGGATGCGAGTAAGCTCGGCGCAGGCTTCGTGTTGTCCGGCTATTGATTTTTGCAGGTAGTAGCGAATTCGGTGGGCTACGTCGTCCGGAACCCTGGCTATGTCCAGGTAGTAGGCATGGCGGTATTCATCTGATTCCGAATACTGTTCGAGGCAGGCATCGAGCGCATGGCCGACCTCATGGTAGAAAGTGCCTTCGATTTCGTTAATCGGACGCGCACTTTGCACCTCGTCGGTGCTCTCGTTCACTGTGCGTTCGCAAATGTAGATGGAATCACGTCTGAACATACCCGGACAACTTTTGTAGGTATTGCCTTCATAGCCTCGGCCTTCCCGATAACCCAGAGATGGCTCTTTGTCTATGAGGGTGGGCGTGAGAATGATCTTTATCTGACCCCGGTTGAGAATTTTCCTGATGCCTTTGGGCAGACCAGCCACACACCTTTTGATGGACTGAATCATCTGTTCACTCACTTCCGGGTGTCCCACTACCGGCCGAACCACTTCTATGCGGTTCTTTATATCGCTCCCAGTATTGGCAGCGGCCCTGTCCTCTTCCATGGTCTGAGCGGTAGTCGCTGAAGCACCGCCCGGCGCCCCTAGCTTTTGCAAGTAAGTGCGAGAAACCTGGGCTTCTTGTGAAGCGGGAAAGGCGGCGGCAATCTTCTGGTAGGTCTGGATGGCTTCCTGCTTGTTGCCCATAGCCAGATAGGAGTGCGCTATGTAGAGCCAGGCCGCTGCTCCTGCCTCTCCCTTTTTGATGGCTTCGCTGAAGCAGGCGATGGCTTCGTTGTACCTTTTCTCTTGATAGCGGCTGGCGCCCTGGGTGAAATTGGGATAGCTGTTCTGAACCGCTGCCGGCTTGGACTGTGCCGGCTTAGATTGGGCCGGCTTCGATTGAGCCGGACTCTCAAGCGGCCATAGTAAAGTGCCTGACACGAGCCCGGTCGAGAGGCTAAAAATCAGGAGCAGCCTGAGTTTGGCGCTGGTGATTGGCAAAAATGGTCTGAAAAGTGACATAGCTAATTTATAGCATCACCGAAATTTCACCGCCAGAAAAAGATGGTGTTGACTACTTGCCAATTGCTTTAAACTAGTCGAGTCTACAATAGTCAGTCAGACAAAATCATACGGAAGAAGTAAATGCCTTTAGCCGTCACCCTACCCGACCTGGAACAAGCGCACCTGCGTTGTTATTTTGTCTTTGATGTGGCTGATTCCATCAAGCTCTCTTCGCTCAAGAGTGTGAAGGGGCAAAATTTCGTGCCGGAGCCCTTGAGTTTTACCGATGTGCCTCTGCCAGGTTATATTCAATTTTCCGTGGCACCGCTTGCGGTAGCACTAAATGCGGTGCAGACCCCCTTCGGCGAGCTTGACTGCCGGGTTAAAGTCTATGAATACGGCACAGTCAGCATCCGCTTCTCCAGCCACTTTCAGGGAGCCTTTCAAGAGTTTCGTAGTCTCGCTATGAAGATGCGCTTTTCTAAAGAGCTTATGACTTGTGCCACTCAGGTGCTTGAAGAAGTGCTTTCAGAGCTGAAGCCGGCCCTCAGCAAACCACATGAAGAGTCGCAACAGAAAGACTTGCTGGAAGACTATTATGTGGCTGAGGTGGAGCGTTTTAGTTCGCCCTTGACGGCTACCGAGCTTATGCAGGAGCACCGGGCTGCTATTGCTTCGCTGGTTTCCCTGGAAGAAAAGACACTCTCAGCCATGCAGGTTGATGAAGCTTTGAAGGAATCTTACAGCTATTGCGAGCATGAGCTGGCAGTATTAACCTGGGACCAGGCCTTTATCTATGATGACCAGGCGGGGGCCGCCGCCGTCAACAGCATCATTGAATTCGCTAATACGCAGCTTGTGGAACTGCGCACTTACGACAGGCTTCTCGACAGGCATCTGGATGAGATTTATCGCGTCAAGACCGAGCGGTTACGCACTAGCCTCTTCCAGAGTTTTACCAGCGGGCGACTGGTGGCGGAGCGGCAGGCCGAGCGCTTGCGGCACTTGCTTGTAGATGTAAGGGAACTCTCAGACAGAGCCACCAATGCCATAAAAATAATCGGTTGCGCCTATTATGCCAGGCTCTACGGCGGTATCTCCCAGCGTTTGAGTCTGGCTCAGTGGCAGGCGCAAGTAGAAAGCAAGCTTGACTCAGTCGGTGAACTCTATCGCTTTGCCAATGACCAGGCGGAACTGGCCAGATCGGAGTTCCTGGAGATTATCGTGATTTTGCTTATCGCCCTGGAAGTCTTAATTGGAATTTTTGGAAGACATTGAATCTTTGTATGTGTGTTCATTTGTAGGTTTGTTTATTTGTCTGTTTGTTTATCTGTTTGTTTGTTTGTTTGCTTCGTTTGTCTATTCTGATGGACTGATTTAGATAGGAGTTCCCATGAAGAAGTGCTTGCTTTCAAAGTCTACAGGTCTGACGGTGTCCCGCCTCGGTCTGGGTTGTATGGGTATGAGCTGGGCTTATGGCAGCCCCGATCGTGCTGAAAGTATCAAGACACTACAGCGCGCCCTGGCCCTGGGCATAGATTTTCTGGATACGGCCGAAATCTACGGACCTTATACCAATGAGGAATTGCTTGGCGAAGCTCTGGCCGGTCGCCGTGAGGAAGTAATTCTTGCCACCAAATTTGGTTTCAATATCGAAGCCGGTGTTGTCAACGGTGCCAATAGTCACCCCAAGCATATTCGCCGGGTGCTCGACGAGAGTTTGAAGCGGCTTCGCACCGACTATGTCGATCTCTATTACCAGCATAGAGTCGATCCTAAGATCCCGATCGAAGAAGTAGTGGGCACCGTGGGAGAACTGGTCGAGAAAGGCAAAGTGCGCCATGTAGGACTTTCGGAAGCCAATAGCGAGACCATCAAAAGAGCCCATGCCACCTTCCCCATAGCGGTTTTGCAGTCTGAATATTCCCTCTGGGAACGTGGTGTAGAAGTCGATATCTTGCCGACGCTGCGCAATCTGGGTATTGGTTTTGTGCCGTACAGCCCTCTGGGGCGTGGATTTCTCACTGGCGCCATCAAGAAATTTGAGGACATTCCCGAGTCTGATTATCGGCGCACCGACCCTCGCTATCAGGGCAGCAATTTCGCCGCCAATCTGAAGCTGGTAGCTGTCATTGAAGAGATAGCCAAAAGAAACGGTGCTACGCCGGCGCAGGTGGCTCTAGCCTGGGTCTTAGCCCAGGGAGAGGACATGGTGCCGATTCCCGGCACCAAGCGGGTCAAGTTTCTGGAAGAAAATGTGGAAGCGCTCAACCTGCATTTGTCGGCAAGCGACATGGAAGAATTGAACGGACTCAGCCAGTCTACCGCCGGCCCCCGCTATGATGAGCGGCGCATGGCCATGATTCAACGGTAGACCAATTCCTCTCAAGCGCAGGCAAGGGCCAGACCGGCTCTGGCAAAGCTAAGGGGAGGTGAACTTTGTGAGCGATAAGGTGTTCGTCCTCAATCGGTTCGAAGTTGGTTTTCAAAGGAATAACATCAGATTTACAATCTGGTGTTATTAATTCAATAAACTGAACTATATTCCCTGGGTGGCAGGCTATGGCTGGGACCGTGAAATGGACAAACGAGAGATCTTGCGTTTGGGGTTATCTATAATTGCTCTGAGCCTACCGATTATATTTCTAGAACTGTTTGGTAAATTAGTCTGGTTGAACTGGACATTCTTAGATTGGTTGGTGGTGCTCCTGTTGCTAACAGGGTTGGCTCTCGCCGTTTTGGCCTTTCCGGAAGGCAGTCATCTTAGTCTGAAATTTGGGTACTCTCTATACCCGGCTTTCCTCCTCGCTTTAGCCTTGTGTGCGGTATATCAAGCGGCAACCAATAACTGGTCTGCAGCAACTGTTGATAGCAATAGAGATGGAGTGAAGGCTGTAATCTTGACACAGCAGTCCGGCGATTATGAATGCCTAATTTGCTATAAGGTGTTGGTTCCAGAAATGCTGGGCTTCCAACTTGTGAGAGTAAATCTCAAGGATGTTGCAAACCATTTTGATACTCCCGAGCACGTTCAGATAGTGAGTGATGAAGAAGTCCTTCTGTCTTTGCATGGACGAAAGTACAGGGTGGATTTAAATGGTAAAAATGAAGTTGATGCTTCGGCGCTCGTTGAATCTGCCCCGATTTGCGAGTAAAGAGCTTCGAAGGCTGCTAAAGACATTGCTAGCCCTAGGAGGTGAATTACGAGTCTGTGAGAGCGGCTCTGAGCCGGCATACACCCAGCGCAGAGACTGTGTCCCAACTGATGATTTCTGAACCATGAGGCTTATCTTAGAATGCCAGTCAACGTCTCGCAGGATGCTTGGTACAGACCGCTGTATGACATTGTTCACAGCGGTTTGCTTTCTCTCGGCTACACCCACGACTATAAGCCCGGTCCAGCAAAGGCAGTTCGTGCTTTTGATGGCGCATCTGATGTTCCACTGGAATGCTATCATCAAGATTTGTCAAACGGTTTGTCCCTTATCGTCAAGTTGAGAGGGGTCCTCAAGTTCGGAAGTCTCCTCTTTAGTCTTTCGCATGCGCTTAAGCATCCTACTTTGACCAGGATATTGAGAGACTACTCTCGTGCGGGCGAAAAGTATCCAGGAATGTCGATTGATCTTGGTTTACTTATGTCACGCAATAGACGACCTGATCCTGTGGTTTCAAAGGCTCTCCGATCCTGGATAGAGAAAGCTTCAAGTAGAGATCAGTTGATCGAGATCGGTAGTTTCTGGATTGGCGAAGAGAGAGATTTCATTCTTCCGTATGTTAGTCAAATTAAGGAAGAAGAGTTTCTTTCAGCTGCTCTTTCTCCTCGGTTACACCCGGCTTATTCACTAGCCGTGCTTCTCTATCTCGGAAAGTTTGAATAAGCTAGAGAGCAGGCATTTAGAGCTCATGAACACTACTTGCGCATCAAGCCGCTATCCGATTTGTCGCGCAATGAGAAGTTTTTGCTCGAAGTGGATGATGAGTTTTTGGAGAGGGTTCTTGAGTCGTGTCGCCAAAGGCAACTACTTTTGATGAGTGCGGATTCGTCACCGGATAAGGAATAACAAGGAGCGCCAATTCTTGAAAGGGAGCCGGGAGAAAATGGTACATTGTTTCGACTTGGTACTTCGTATTTAAGAGGTTGATGGCGGTCTGAATTTTGCCAAGGGTTTTATGAATGCGTTGTTTGTAAGGCAGGGAGAAGCATTGATCGGTCAATAAAACCTTCGACCTCTGATAGAATTGATCGGCTGACTTTGCGTTGGAGCGCTCATAAGCATGGGACCTGGTGACAATACGAGAGAAATCAAGCTGCTCGCTGAATTTGATAAGACTGGAACCGTTAAGTACGAAAATCTTGTGAAATTGGGGTTTTCTGAATTCGGAATTATTGAATTGTCGCCGAAGCAGTCTCAACAGGATAGGAGAAGTAATCTTAGCGTTCGAGTCAATTTTGATTCCTTAGAGGCTAAAATGAACTTCGTCAACGACTTGCTGATTCAAGCTGCCAGAAATCCAATTCAAACCAGCTTACTAAAATCGGAGATCTATCCGAATTATTCTTGGCTTCAGGCGAATAGACCGCAGTTTCTGAGAAGTATTTCCTCCAATTGTCTACTTTGCACCTTTGCTCTCGAGCAGAGGTTCTCCGCGCGCGACTATCCTTTGCTCCGTCGTCAGATTGGCGAAGACAATTCTTGTTTCGTAATTGGATCTGAATTCAGAACACTTAAAGAAGGTTCTGTTTCACGGTCATGGACTGTTCATCAGATACTGATATTTCATGGATCAGAACCAGATTTAGACTCACTGATTTATCTGGGCGGATTGCGCCCTGGAGGTAACCGTACAGAGTCTGACTTGGCGCTAGAATGCAAGTACTGCCACGACATACAAGCACTAGGCGGAAGGATTGTTGGTGCTGATTCTAAGTATCTTTACCTGTTTCTTCCTCCGAAGATGAGTTCGACTGATAAAACAAAGCTATTGCACCTCCTGAGTCGCATTTCTGAAGAATTTTATTCCATTGATTACAAGGAGTTGATGGTAGAAGAGGCAATCAAGGAGCAGAAATTGTTGCAGATCGAGAGAACCCTCTAGCTTCTTGAAATGAATTCTTGTGGTGGCAGCAAAGTGGTGCGGAATGCAGTTCGACAAAGTTGGTGGTATTATGCCATTAACGTGCTAATTCTGGGGATCGGAAGACATTGCTGGCGATAAATTATGCATGACGATTCTGCGGTTTTGAAACCTCTAATCCACGCCGGACAGACGCCCTCTGTGACTGTTTCTTTAGGCTGACATTACGCTACAGCGAGCTGTATCACGCAGCACAGGAACCAACTGCCTCCTTACCAACCCTTGTCAGAATTATCAATTATCTTAGGAGCATAAGGAATTCAACCACGGTAGGCTAGCGAATGTTCTTGATGGTCATGACTCGTTCCTCCTGAGAATTTGACACAGTTTCAAGGTCATCGCAAGCAGCACTCCATAACCGGTGGCTCTGCTTTATCCGGTATAATTGTCAGGGTCGCAGCCTTGGCTGATTTTGGCAAGAAGGTGGAAAGAATGGCTCTCTTGGGTAATTATCGCCTTATAATCACAATCCAATTGATGTGCCTGGGACCTGCCAGAGAGAAATGCCTGCCGTTTCTTGAAATTGTTAGGAGAGTTCTTGTAAATTCCAATGCGAAGGCGAAATGCAAAGTTCGTGATGTAAAGCCTGTCTCGATTCTTGATAACGACTACAGTTTGCTTGAATTTACTCTGCCGAGAACTTTTGGCAGCGCAGGTGTAGTCTGCGAGATCCGCTGCCCGAAGGTGACCACAGATGTAATCTCCCCACTATGGTTCGGCCCCAGAGTAATCGGTGTTCTCTTTTGTGTAGATGCAAGTTCCCGCTCAGCTGACATAGCAGCAGCTTTCGAGGAGCTGAATGCGCAACTTGCCGTCCGGGACTATAGACTCGGCTATAAGTATGATGCCGTGCCAATATTGGCAGCGGTTATAGGTGATAGTGAAGCTGATTTTGCCCTTGTACCAAGTCTGGAAAGTCTTTTGCCAGTTGAAAATCTCCTTGTTCACAAACTGCACTCTCAGAATGAGAACGACATTCTTCGAGCTTTTTCTGCCCTCATAAATGCCGTTTATATCTCCACCGAGCTGGGCGAACACGAGAGCTCAGATCTTACTGTCCATGCGGAAGGTTGAGGAAACCAGAAAATGACTATCAGCAGAAGAACTTTCTTGAACGGTTCATTGGCCCTGCTTCTTGGCTCGTCCTCATTTAGTGAAGCCAGGGCTAAGACTTCATTTTCATCCTACCCTTTCAGACTTGGAGTAGCATCCGGCTATCCTCGACCGGATAGCGTCGTACTCTGGACGCGACTGGCACCGGAGCCAATCAGAGTTGGCGGAGGACTCTCTCCCGAACAGCTAGAGGTCAAATGGGAAATCTCCCTCGATGAGGGGTTTCACAAAGTGGTACGTAGTGGCAAGAAGGCCGCTTCTCCCAGATATGCCCATAGTGTTCATGTACAAGTGGCAGGTTTGCGACCGTCCACAACTTACTACTACCGCTTCTTTGCCGGAGATGCCGTCAGCCCGGTCGGGCAAACTCGCACCGCGCCCGCACCTGACTCACTGAGTGCTTTGAGCTTCGGCTTTGCTTCCTGTCAGATGTACGAGCAAGGTTATTTCACGGCGCACAAACATATGGCGCAAGAAGATCTCGATCTGGTGCTCTTTCTTGGCGACTACATTTACGAACACTCCTGGGGCGATAATCTAGTCCGCAAGCACGAAGGTCCGGAAGTTTATTCACTTGACCAATATAGAAGTAGATACGCCTGTTACAAAATGGACGCCGATTTACAGGCTTGCCATGTCCGTTTTCCCTGGGTCGTAACCTGGGACGACCACGAAGTAGATAATGATTATGCTAACGATCTGGCCGAGGATCTGGAGAGCAATTTTCTCTCGCGCCGGGCGGCCGCCTATCAGGCGTTTTATGAACATATGCCGCTTCCAGAAACGTTTGCACCGCACAACAGCGATATGCAAATATACCAGGCTCTAGATTTCGGCAAAATGGCTCGGTTTCACGTACTGGACGACAGGCAATACAGAGACCATGAAGTCTGCCCCAAACCAGGACGCGGCGGCTCCAACATCGTCGCCGATTGTCCGGAAAGACTTGACCCCAAACGCAGCATACTGGGCTTCAAACAAGAAGATTGGTTAGCCAGGAGTTTGAAAGATTCCCCTGCCGCTTGGGACGTAATAGTGCAACAGACATTGATGGCCCAGGTCGTGCGCCCCGGCAGAAAATTCTGGACTGACGGCTGGGATGGTTACCCGGCAGCACGCAAGCGCTTGTTGGAAGCAGCGAGCAAGAGAGCCGGCTCCAGTACCATTGTGGTTGGCGGAGACATACACGCATATGCTGTTGCAGACCTTAAGCTAGACTTTGACGATGCCCAGGCTCCAGTTGTGGCAACCGAGATTTGTGGAACCTCGATTTCATCCCAGGGCCCAGACCTGAAAGCAACGGAAGGCTGGATGCAAGCAAATCCGCATATCAAGTTTTTCAACGGCACCGCCCGTGGTTATGTTACCGTCACCCTCAAGAAAGAGGAAGCAAACATCGCTCTGCGCGCAATCGAGACAGAAAAGGAACCTGATGCGAGCATCAACACTGTCGCCAGCTTTGTCGTAGAGCGAGGAAAGCCCGGCGCGAGAAGAAGCTAGTCGCAATAAGCCTCAAAGTCGCGCGAAATGCCCATAGTGCTTGGTCGGAAGAAGTGGCAGGATGATAAGCCAAAACATGGTTGTAGCGGCGATCTGCTCAGGACTGTATTGACTATTTGACCGGCCCGAAAAGAACATGATAAGAGTCTGCGGTTACTTTCTGCAGCATACTGAAATTTACTCCAAACATCCAGCACTGAATATTCCAGCAAGCCAGCCATATCAGAAGGTGACCTCTAAACCACCGGCTGTATGAAAACAGCACAAATACGGGTAGGGGAGAAATCAGCCAGATGGCAGCGAAAAATTGCTGCTTTAGCTCGGTGTAGGGAAATGCTATTGCACAAACTTTGAAAAACGCCCATGCTAAAGCCGGATAGCTGTAACATAAGGCAGCGAACCAAAAGGGCGGCCTCTCCAGAAAAGTTGATTTTGTTGGTTCTGGCTGCATTCCTTGCTCCAACTGACATAACGCTGGCTGTGCTCCCTGCGCTTTTCTAGTCTGGCATATCTTCAAGGCTCGAGTAGATTTCCCCATCATCTCCTTGGACGATTGCCTTAAGTTCCGCTGCAATCTTAAGAAGCTTAGCTAATGTTATCTTGTTTGGATTTTTGGTGATAATCTCACCTCTATCTCTCCAATCAATTGGAACGTTTCCCATCGGATGGTGAAAAATAAAGCACTTTCTGTCGTTTTGAGTATCTGGTTCCAATTCTGGATCCAATTCTACTACTTGGCACCACTCTTCTAAGAGTATTTGCGGTCCTTCTTCATCAGCCCAGAATCCTTTGCGCGTTACGTGTAAATCGTAGCCCATTTCTGAGTCCCTATCTCGGTCCATATCCGTCTCAAGGGTACCACGCTGAAGTCACCCAGCGGTTATGAGAACAGATATTGTCGGCTTTACGTGGTACAAGAAAATGGATGGGTTACTCCCTCTTTTGCCTCCGTCGGCTAGAATAGTATCTGCGAGTCTTGATCGTGGGAGATGGTGTGACTGAGCTTAACGAGGCATTCAAAAAGTCGGTAAAGAATGGTTTGACTTCGCTTCTAAAACCGGCTGGATTTAAGGTGAAGTCAGCTGGTTATTTCAGGCGCAAAGTTGTGAATGCAACCCAAGTGGTTCACGTTTGTTACTACCTTTCGCCTAGAGACGCGGTCAGATACAAAAACAGTGGTTTGGCATTTTCAATTGAACTGGGTGTTCACTTTGACTTCATTCCCTCACCTTTTGACTTGCCGGTTGCAGATATTCCGCGAATAACCGATTGTCAGTTCAGAACTTTCTTGAGAAAGACTATTGTGCAACCGCAATTTGAGAATGGAGTTGTTTGGAGTTCAGTCTCTGCGCTGGCCGATGTCGATGAAATTCTAAATGATGCGAAGTCGGTCCTTGCTTCTTCTGGCTTCGATTGGTTCGCGGCAACAACAAGACCAGAGGTGGCTTTGTTGATTGCGACATCTGAAAAGGAGTCACTAATGGGCAATGGCACCTGGGGGATGGGCAATTTGGGGTCCCCGCTTAGGTGTTTGTATATCGCTTTTCTATCGCGGTATCTTGGTGAATGTGATAGAGCCCATGAGGCATTTGAACAGTTGAGGAAGGTGTGCTTAAAGGCTGACCTTAACTGGAATTTTCAAAGATTGGCGCAGGCTCTTGAGCAAACTAAGCCAGCAAGCTAACATTACAGTTGCGAGCAAAATGGATGAAGACTAGATTCGAAATTTTTACAGAACCCGGGATAATTGAGATAGGCGATAGTTGTGTTGTTGCTCAAATTCCACCCAAATATGAATCGGTACAGTACACTGATTCAGATTGTGAGTCTGGGTTCCGGCGACTGGGCTCTGAAGTAGTTCACATCCTCACAGATCAAGGCTTCAACTCGACTATGGAGATTGAGATCTTTGACTCGCAGTCGCCAACGATTATAGTCCCGTCAGATGCAGCAAAAATAAATGAATTTGAAATTGACTGCCCAAGCAGGAGACTGATGATACTTGTTGGTTGTGATCTGGAAGGACGTGTTTTCTCTGTGTCTTCTGAAAGTGTTTGCGTTAGAGTCTTCCATTGTAACCTTGCTACTGCTGGCACTTTGATTGGTCAGATTCGAGAACGATATGAGATTTATGTTTGGCCGAAACTGAGCTGAACTATGCTCTTTGTCTCCCTGGCGGTGCTGTACTCTTTCTTTTTCTACTGTATCGCACAGGTTCGGAAAATATCTTGCTAGCCTATTCTTCCGTGGCGCGGGCTATGGCCAGACCGGCTTTGACCAGTTTGGGTGTCTGCCCTTCGTATACGAGAAAGCGTTCTTCCCAGATTGGTTCGAATTTTGCTTTGTAGTTGCGCAAGCCCTTGTATGAGAAGAAGCGATTCAGGTGTTCATAGACCTGCTTGAGAGTCTTTTCGTAAAGTCCATCGGTTGGGTCGTCTCCTACTCCCGAAAGGGCTGCCAGCCCCAGGCTGAAGTGGGTGAAGCCCTGTTCTTTTAAGTTGAGCAAGAGCTTGGCGAATAGATAGTCCATGGTGCCGTTTTCAGCGCTTGTTTTGTAGCGCATCATGTCGATAGTGGCTTCGCCCGGGCGGTAGCTTCTGATCTCGTTGACGAAGGCCATGGCTTCGCCGGCTTTGTTTGTCAGCACGTAGAGATTGTTCTTTTGCAGATCCTGGCGGTCGAACTGCCCCAGGCTGAAGCCACGCTCTCTTCTGCCCGGCAAAGATAGCCACTGTTTAGAAATTTCTTCTACCTGGTCAAGAAGGCTCTCGCTGTGTGGTGCCTGGTGTTTGACCAGTTGATAGCCTTCTTTGTCGAATTTCTTGATGATGCTTTTGAAGGTCTTCTTATTTACGGTCTTTTCGGCAAATTCCTTTAAGGGCACCACCGCATCTTCTCCCACTTTCAGGTCTTTGAGACCGCAGCGGCGATATATTTCCAAATAGTCCGGGGTGGTTTGCAAGAAAGCCACCGACCAGCCGTTGTTGTGACAGAAGGTCAGGTAGTCCTTTACGAGCGCTTCCAGTTTCTCACCGGCAGCGGTGGCGTCACCGAGGGCGATGGCAACATTCAAAACGGTCTTATAGGCTATGAACCCATCTTTGCTCTGGTTGAAAAAATACGATTTGTCCGGCAGCAACTTGAAGTAATCTAGTGAGCAATTGCCGTAACGGTCCAGTATTTCCCCGGCTAACTCTCGTTCTCTAGGGAGGGTGAGCAGGCGGTAGTGCACCGGGCGAAAGGCACTGTATGTGATACCGGCGTAAGCGACGATGCCGTAGAGTCGTAAGCTTTCAAGAAACCAGTGGGCGAAGCGGCTTTTGGTATGGTCGTCGAAGTTGTTACCCAGAAGAGTCAGTTCGCGCACGGTGCAGATGAGCGAATCGAAGAGTTGGAAGTTTATACCGAAGTCTCTTTTGTCGAGCAGAAAGAAACCCAGGCAACCGTAGGCTAACACCGCCAGAAGGCTTATGCCCACCTTCTTAAAGGCTTCGATATAGGAAGGTTCGCTTTTTACTGTAAAACTGCTTCTGGTAAGGAGCAAGAGGGCAATGGTAAGACAGGCCGGCAGTACGCTTATGGCTGGTAGATTGTCAACGAAGGCGCTTCTTTGCAGGAAGTGTATATGTTCGCTGCCCAGCCTGGCCAGTTGCAGCACCACTGTCGTTAAACTAAGTATGAAACTGAGAAGCCAGGCGGCTTTCTTGCGCTTGAAGAGATTTATGCTCAGGAAAATGAGCAGGTAGCCCGAGAGTACACTGAGGCTGTTGCTCCAGTGATACAACTCATAGGGCACCAGCATTTGAAAGAGGCGCGGATGCTCCGAGAGCCTCACGGTAAGTGGCTGAAAAGTGCCTGCCAGACCGGACAACAAGGTCATGGCGGCGCAAAGATTGATGAGCCAGGAATGGGCCGGCTTCAGTGATGGTTTTTCCAGGGGGTCCCGGGAAGTCATAGGCTGCTTGGTCCGGCGGGTGACGAGAATGCGTCCCTATAGCTTACCCTAAAAGGATAGAGCTCTGGCCGTGTCGCCTTCCATCACTTCGCCTTCAACATTGTCCTGAAACTTCTGAGAAGCCAGACCGCGCTCTGAGACCATGGAAGGCGGTGGACCTTCGTTGCGGGCCATGTTTTCTTCCGGTCTGGGCTGGTTCAAGCCTCTTTTGCGCATATTCTGCTCATGGGCCTGGGCCAGTTCTTTCTGAATCTTTTCTTCCTGCTCTTTACGCCTGCGCTCGGCTTTGACCATGGCGTTGGCGTGGGCTCTTGGAGAGGCGCCCATGGAATGTCCCAGTCCGCCCCGGCCTAGTGCGGCCATGCGTCCGGCTCCCATCATCAGGGCGCCGCCGCCGACCATGGCGCCGCCCATCATCAAGCCCATGGGATTGAAGCCGGAGCCGGAACCGCCGGCCGTGCGCTGATTGTCGTAATTGGTGGCGCCGAAATTGCTGGGTAAGGTGCTCTTGGTATTGACCGTGCCGTTGTTATAGACCGGGCTGCCCACATAGGGGTTCCTGTAGTCGCCGTAGGCGGCATTGTTGACCCGGGCGTCGCCCCAGTAGTTGGGCAGGGTGAGGGCCGGTGCTTGCTCCACGTTGGAACTCTGGGCCAGGGCGCCCAGGGGCATGAGGGTCTGTCCCAGCAGTGCGGAAAGAGTGAGAAGCAGGCAGAATTTCTTGGCTTTTGGCAGGCTGGCGGACATGGTTTTGCCCCTTTTGAAAGCTAGGGACGTCAGCCCCCTGGGAATTATCCAGCCATGTTAGTACCGCTTGCGGCGAAGATAAATGGGGAAATTCCCATGGGCCCGCTGCATCAGACGTTGAAGCGGAAGTGCACCACGTCTCCGTCTTTCATGATGTATTCTTTGCCTTCCAGGCGCATCAGACCCTTTTCTTTGGCTACTTTTTCCGAGCCGGCAGTGACGTAGTCGTCGTAGCCGATTACTTCAGCTTTGATGAAGCCCCGCTCGAAGTCGGTGTGGATGATGCCGGCGCACTGGGGGGCCGTATAGCCGGTTTCGAAAGGCCAGGCCCGCACTTCTTTTTCGCCGGCCGTGAAGTAGGTCTTCAGCCCCAGAAGGTCGAAGGCGGCGCGAATCAAGGTGTTGACGCCGGAGTCTTTGACGCCCAGGCTTTCCAGGTAAGAGGCCTTTTCTTCCGGTTCCAGAGCTGAGAGTTCTGCTTCAATCTGGGCGGAAATGACTACCACGGGGCGCCCTTCTTCCTGGGCTTTGGCTTTCAGCGCGGCAACGAATTTATTCTTATCGGGGTCGGCCAGCTCTTCTTCTTTGACGTTGGCGGCATAGAGCAAGGGCTTAACTGAAAGGAGCTGTAGTTGAGGCAGAATCTCTAATTCTTCATCGGTCAAAACCGACAGGTCAACGGCTTTTACGGCATCGATGAAAGGCATGATCTTTTCGAAGATATCACTTTCCAGTTGGGCCCGTTTATCGCCGGAGCGCTTCTGCTTGGCTAATCTTTCCATGCGTTTGGTGATGGAACCCTGGTCGGCCATGGCCAGTTCGATGTGGATGGTCTCGACGTCGCGGATGGGGTCCACGGCGCCGTCTACGTGGGTGATGTTTTCATCTTCGAAGCAGCGCACCACGTGCACCACGGCATCCACTTCTCGAATGTGGGAAAGGAACTGGTTGCCGAGTCCTTCGCCCTTGCTGGCGCCCCTCACCAGTCCGGCAATGTCGACAAATTCGAAGGCAGCGGGCAAAATCTGCTGGGGATTGACCAGGGCTCTCAGTTTGTCCAACCGGGAGTCGGGAACCTTGACGATGCCCACATTTGGTTCGATGGTGCAGAAGGGATAATTGGCACTTTCTGCCTGGTATGAGGCGGTCAAAGCATTAAACAACGTTGATTTTCCAACATTGGGCAAGCCGACGATTCCAGCTTTGAGCACGAGATCCTCCCGGATAAATAAATATAGAGCGTCCCATTATAGGTAATCCGGACTATCTACATGTGATCTTCCTTGAGACTGTTGAAGTTTCTTAAGTTGGCATTATATGCACTTCACTCGGCGATAAACTCGAGGCTCTTCTTCTGTCTGGCTTCGATACGCAAATTGACCGAGGGGCGAGCCTTGTGCAGGATATTGAAGACCTCCTGGCACTTCTCCTGCGACCAGTCATGGCTGAAGAACTGCAACTTGTATAGCTTGCGAAACTTTGTGTAAGCAGGGCGGATTTGCTCCGCCTCCAGACCGCTGTCGATCAGGTGCAAGGTGCGAATAGCACAATTAGCTGCCTGAGCTTCCAGGGCTTTCAGGGGGAACTTGACATTCTTGAGTTCCACTAGCCGTCTTTGAGAAGAGAAGATTTTCTTTATGGACGCCTCTGAAAGGGTCATGTTCTCAAGGTATATTTCGGAGAGCTCGGGAGAGCGGCAAATTCGGGCGATGACATTATCTGTGTTGCCCTTCAGATCTGAAAGTCCGATTACTTTCAGAGCTTGAGTGTTATTGAGCTTGTTAAATTCGGTTTCGCTGATACCTGTGTGGCGCAGGTCGAGACAGCGCAAGTTTCTTATCTTACCCACACTGGCTAATATGCTCTGGTCGATGCGGGCGCCGCTCAGATCGATCTGGTCTATTTTGTGAAAATAGGGCAGCACCGTATCCAGAAATCGGTTCAAGTTCTCCTTGTGGTCTTTCAATATGATTGCTTGTACATCACCGGGGCGGAAGCCCAGCATGTATGAGGGGTTTTCTATAGCCACTAATTCAGGCGCGAAACTGAAGGGTTTGCCTTCTTGCAGAGTGAGGGTGCCCGTGGCTCTCAGCTTGCCTTTCTTACTGGAATTTTTGAGCACCACTCCCAAGCCGTCGGTCTTTTTCGTGAATTCCGACTCCTCTTCGAAGCTGGCTTCTATACAACCACCATCGAAACCGGCAGGGAAGGTATAGGTGGCATCAAGACCGCTGGCAGCGCCGCTTCGTGTGGGGGCCAAGCCCCTAAAGAAACTGCCGGGCTTGACCGGTTCAGGCAGCTTTCCTGAAGTTTTACAGCCCTCGATGGAGTCGGGATTTTCTCTGGTCATTTCTTTGACAGACTTGGTATCGGGAATTACGGGTCCGGTTTCGTTCACGACTGCCACCGGTGCCTTTTGCCTGGTGCTGAAAATGATGGTAGCGGCCGTGCCGCCCAGTAACAACACGGCCAGTACAGAAATAACCGTCAGGCTGAAAATGACCTTGCTGTCTTCGGTGGTGGGTTTATCTTTATCCACAAGACCGGTGGTTACTTTCTTTACCGGTTTGCGTTCCTTGCCTTTGAGGGCGGCATAGGAAGTGACGGACTGGCTGTCTCCCAGCTCATCGAGCACACTTTCCAAAATTTCCTCCACCTGGGCCATGGTGCCGCAACGGTCGTCGGGCAACTTGCTCAATAACTGGTCTACCAGGTCTTCCAGGCTGCGTGGCCATTTCTTGCCCGGGGCAACTTGCGAGAGCTTTGGTGGTTTGGCTTCCTGGTGCAGGCTGAGAGTCTCGAAGATGCTACTGCCTTTGAACGGCGGTTGTCCGGTGAGGGCTTCAAAGAGCGTACAACCGAGGGAATAAATGTCGGAGCGGTTATCGAGGCGGCTACCGCAGGCCTGCTCGGGGCTCATGTAGAGCGGCGAGCCGAAGATTTCTCCCCGCCCGGTCAGTGCCTGCCCTTCCGGTAGGTCCCGCCCCATTAATTTGGCGATGCCAAAATCGACTACTTTGACGCGGCTGTATATGCTACTGCCGGCAGTGGCAATGACGATATTGCTCGGTTTAATGTCTCGGTGCAGGATGTTTTTCTTGTGGGCTTCATTGAGGGCATCTGCCACACAGATGAAAATCTTCAGCGCTTCGGTGATTTCCAGGGGACCGTTGCTCTTGATTCTATCGGCCAGGCTCTCGCCTTCCACCAGCTCCATTGTGTAATAGGGGTTGCTCTGCCCGTGGATGCCGCTATCCATGATGCGCACCACATTGCCGTGGGTCAGTCTGGCGATTACCTCTATTTCGGTCTGAAAGCGTTTCCATGCCACTGGTGATACATCGGTACCCATGAGAATTTTGAGGGCCAGGTAAGAGCGCTCGCCTTTTCTGTTTGTTCTATCTTGTGCGTTTTCCAGCGGGTAGACTTTGTAAACCTGACCGACCGCACCTGCGCCTATGAAGGCTTCTACTACAAAGCGTTCGCCGATAATAGCACCGCGGCTGAAGTAACCGCCTTCAGCAGAACTATCGCGGGCTGTGGTCTTCTCAAAGTTAGCCCCGTCTTGTGAACCGGTCGGCTCCTTTTCATCAGAGGAACGTGTCATGCAATCATTCTCTGTAGAGGGCTGGATTTTCTGTGCCGGTTTCCACTTCGATGCTGCAGCGTTTTCTTGTGAAGCGCCTGGCCAGAATATTTAAGACTTTAGAATTGGTTTCTTCATTCCATTTCTTGTTGCCAAGCTGAACATAGGCTAACGGCATTTGCGTTAGAATTTCGGCGCTTGCTTCCGGTTCGGTCGTACAGTTAAGCACCTTGAGGGAACCCCTGTAATGTTGCAGAGCTTCCAGATCTTTAGCCGTAGTCTGGGTGTTTCTCAGCACCAGTGACTTGAGGGAAGGAAGCGAAACAATCAATGCCAGCTCTGCTTTGTGTATGGGACTATCGGAGATTTCCAGCTCATTGAGAACTTTGTTTGAGCTTTGCAGTTTAGTCAAAATGGTTCCGGCCTCGCGACCGAGGTGGGAGAGCGAGAAGGTGAATAAATGAGGCAGGCAGGTGAGCTTCGCCAGTGCTCTCGGGCTGATCTTAGAGCGGGCCGTTTTCAGGTAAATCAATCTTGGCAATTTATTCAGGGTATCTACGGCTCTGTCATCAGCGGCACTGTTTTCCAGGTCGATGGCCTCCAGTTTCGTAAAGTAGCTGGCGGCGGTAGAAAGTAGTTTGTCTACATTCTTTTTTACCCCGGCCAGAGAGAGCCCGGTTATGTCTTGTTTGCGAAAACCGGTCATATAGCCGGGGTTTTCCAGGGCTGTGCGCAGGGGGGTATAAAACATTCTGGCTCCCGGCGGTACGTCCATTGACTCTTTGATTATGGCGTTGGCCTTGGAACTTTTGGCATTGTCGTCGACTATCTTTGTAAACAAAGCAATGTCATCAATGCCGCCTGCCAGCCGCTCGCCCTTCTCTTGTGCGGGGCTTGCTTTCTTTGTGACCGTCCCCCTGGTATCAATTACTTCGCGGTAGCTTACGAAGCCGGCCGATTTCTTGTTGGGAAACTGGTAGTGATCGAAGACGGAACCATATTGATTTAAGGTTCCTTTGTAGAAACAGCCCGGCGTAATTTTGTCTTCGCTTAGAGCCGCCGTCTTTTTCTCGGGCTGGCTGCCGGTGCCGGAGAGGGCACTTTCCTTCTCCCGTTTGGCATTCTCCTCCAGCCGGCTACTGGCGTCTAAGATTTTCGTGTCATTCTCGATTTTACCGCTGCCTAAGGGGACAGCGTCTGTGTTTTTCTTTGCCCAGGGTAGGAGGTCGCTCTTGAGTAGAATCAGCCCGGTCAGGGCGGTGCCCAGCACAAGCCCCACCGAGAGAATTACCACCGCTTTCAGGGGCTTCTGTTCTTCCACTGTGACAGGTTTGGCTGCCGGTCTGCGAATGCGCTTGGTCTGACTTTGCAGGGCCTGTTCCTTCTTGGGGCTGGCTTCCTCCCTAATGGTTTCCAGAATTTCCACCACTTGCAGCATGTTCTGGCAGCGATCATCGGGCAGTTTTTCCAGTAATTGTGAAAGCAGTTCTTCCAGGGCGGGCGGGTACTTGCGTCCGTTTTGCTTGTCTGAGAGCCGGGGCGGCGGTGCTTCCATGTGCAAGCTGAAAGTCTCGACAATGTTTTTGCCCTGGAAAGGCGGGCTGCCGGTCAGGGCTTCGAAGAGTGCGCAGCCGAGAGAATAGATGTCGGAACGGGCGTCGATGCGCCCGCCCATGCACTGCTCTGGGCTCATGTAGAGCGGGCTGCCGAAGATTTCTCCTTTGCTGGTCAGGGCTTGACCGTTATCGCGACCGGTTAGTTTGGCAATGCCGAAATCCACCACTTTCACTCGGTCGCCGATGGGAGCCGTGTCATTGGACAGGACAATATTGCCGGGTTTTATATCCCTGTGCACAATGTTCTTTTCGTGGGCGGCAGCCAGGGCATGGGCTACGGCCGCAAACATGTCCAGAGTTTCCAATAACGGTAAACCCTGTTTACGACTGGCTTCAATCATATCGGCCAGGGTTGCCCCTTCGATGAGGTCCATGACGTAATAGGGCATGGTGCCGTTGTGCACGCCGCTGTTGTGCACTTGCACTACGTTGGGGTGTGAAAGCCTGGAGATGACCTGAATCTCGGTCTTGAACCGCTGCAAGGCAGTGGGGCTTACTTCCGTGCCCATGAGAATTTTCAGGGCATAGGTCTTGCCCATGATTATATGTTCTACCTTATACACCTGACCGGCGGCACCGGCGCCTAAAAAGGAGAGCACTTTGTAAGTACCGTCGATGGTGGCACCGGCGCTCAGGTAGCCGCTGCCGTTCGCACCGCCACTGGCCATAACGGTACGGTCTTGCTCATTTGGACCATCGCCACGGCGAAACTGGCCCTGCCCGTCGGATCTATCGGAACTCATTTAAAAAACTAACTAAGAGGGTTTTCCATTTTAGCGCTTTCCGGGGCAAAAACCCTAGTTTCTGGCGGCAAGTGTGAAGTTGTCAGGTTGACTTTCGGCGGGGCGGAATTGCCCGCTAGTGGGGAAACTACGGGGGTGCCTGCAACAAAGTTGCAACTATTGGCTCCTAGTCTAAGGATGCAAGAGGCGCCCTCTGCGCTTGCTTAGCACCCAGGTCAGCGGCGGCTGACCCCCGACAGTTCTCAATGACTGGAGTCAAGAATTCTATGAGTGAAAATTTCTCCGTGGGCGATGGCGCCACATTTTCAAGTGCAGGCGCAGTCAGTGACCTTTCCCTGACCAGCGTCTCCGATGCCGCCTACAGCATGCCTGCTACTTTTGAAACCAGTATGGTTAGTGCCGGTACGGTTTCCCCTGCCGGCGGCACCCTCGATTTCGCGCCCCTGCCCGGCTATGACACCGGCAAGACCGTTTCGACGGTAGCTGTCGACACCCCCAGTGTGGTCAAGCCGGAAGTGGAGACCCGGGTGGCCGTTGATAGTGCCCACTTCAAGTCGGATAATCTGGTGCGTTATCAAACTTCCGACAAGTTGCCCGCCATTACTTCCGATCGTGCTCAACTTGGTACGGGAGAGTCGCCTCGCATCAATGTCGGACCCCAGAGCGGCAATGCCGACATTCTTGTCGGTAAAGACGGCACCGTCAGCCTGGCCCAGGGGCTGAGCGGCAAGACCTTGAAAGAATACAATGTGCAGGTAGAGGCCGGCGCCGACAGCAAAATAACTGAGAAAGCTCTCACCGATCTGGGGGCCATGATCAAGGCCCAGAGCCCTGATGTTCTGCCCCGTTTGAATGTGGCTAAGGGGGCAAGTGGGGAAGACCTGGTCTCTTCCGAGTTCAGAGATAGTTTCCGGGATAAGTTTGAAAAGGCACCCGTTGATAAGACCTTGCCGGACGGACAGTCGGATCTGGGCGGCGGCGGCGGTGGTTGTGATGGCGGCGGCGGCGGTGGCGGCGGCGGCTGCGACCGTGGAGGCGGCGGTGGTGGTGGCGGCGGCGGTGGTGAACTGCCGGAAACCGATGTAACAGACAATACCGACAAGAGCATAAGCGATCGGCGCACCGATATCACTAACAATGGTCGCTTCAGCGAACTGGCCGGCAAACTGACCGATATGAACCCGGTCAAGTACAGTAACTGGATGGCCGATGTGATGCCTGACGGCTTCATGGAAGAAATGGGACCGCCTCCCTGGGACCCCAAGAAGTTGGCTGCATACATGGCCAAGCATGCCAAGGAAATTCAGGAGAAAATGGGCAAGAGAGCCTCGGCTCTGGACAAACAGGGAGACAAGGAAGGCTCTAAAGCCATAAACGATTTTGCCGCCAGCTTTGAGAAGACGGCTAACAATCCTGCCGCCCTGGAAGCCTTTGCCGGCACATTTGCCAATTTTGCCGAGCGTGCCGAAAGCGGCAAGGCTAATCCCGCCGACGTGCATGCCATGTTCGATAACAATAGTAACCTGGAAGGCGCTATAAGGCGCTCCCAGATGCTGGAGAGTGCCAAGAAATATGATACCAGTGCCGGTGGCGACGCCGATCTCTCCAAGCTTTCGCCCGACAATGCCGCCAGTCTAATCGCCGACCTGCAGCGGGCACCGGTACCGAAAGTAAAGCCCCTGGAAGGGTTTTCCATCTTGCCTCAGAAGTAGTTGATTGACTTATGGATAACACGGTGACCAAATCTGAATCTGATAGAAGCGAGGCTCAGCTCCTCAAGCACAGGCGACTGGAGCCTGCTGAAACTGTGCTGAGCGATCTTACCGCCGGACCGATGTTTCAGGAGGGTCTAAGGCATTTGAGAAATCTGGATGCTGTGGAGAAGAGTCGCCCCCTGCCTGAGGATCTAGGGGCGGCAGTGGAACTGCGCAAGGGTGATGGTGCCGTCCTTACTTTGCGGGATGGTCTTGTCTGTGGTATCAAAAATGGTAGCAATTGCCTCTCGATTGATTACGAGAAGCAAGATGGCAAAGTGGTTTTCGATGAGAATGGGCAGGCTAAAGTAGCGAAAGTGCGAGCCCTGGTCGGCGGCAATGAATGCGAGATTGATGCCGCTCTTCTTCGTTCGGAGGGACAGCTTTCGGCTTTGACCGTGGTGCAAAAAGGCGACGGCCTCGGTTCGGTTGTTCTCAAAACAGGCGACGGTAAAACCTCTACTTTGCGCAGTGATTTCTGCCGTGTGGAGCACGAGCCTGTGGCTCTGACGGACGGGCGCACCGTGGAGCGCGTTAGCGCACTGCACCGCCCAAACGGTTCCCAGGTAATCTACAACTATGACCGGAATCAGCCGCTCAAACTCCAGCAAGTGGTGGAGCGCTACCGTACCTCACTGGGCAAGGTGGTAACTCAATATACCGACCGGGTGGGCGAGAGCGAGAAATTTGTCACCCATACCCAGGTGGAGGGTGAGGGCAAAGACGGCGGTCAGAACATCAGAGAGAATCTTAAACCGACCTGGCGCACCGATTTGCAGATGGCTCAAGACGGCGAGCTGGCCTACAAAGAACTGAACGAGAAGTTCTTTATGGGGCCACGCAACGAGGGCGACGGGGCCGCCCGTGATTTGCAGGCGGCCCGGGAGGAGTTTCTGCGGGTAGCCAGTGCTAATAAGGTTTTTCAAGGAAATGAAAACACGATTTTGGGCTGGATGAATGGTTTCGAGAGGCGGGTGGATGGTTTCAGTCGGAGGGGCTGGATGGCGCCTTCGGACCTTGACCTGGCGGATTCTTATTCGAATTTGAGTCGTATTTTTACCGATTCGGTGAGCGGCCGGGCCAGTGTAGTGGGTGCTCAAGAGCGGCGCTTGCTGGTGGAGAGCGCCCTGAAAGAGCTGGCCGATCCCAAACGCTACATCAACCAGGGTAGTATCGGCACATGCTCCCTCAACTCAGTGGAATCCAACCTGGCCGGTCGCCGTCCTCAGGAGTTGACCCGCTGGCTGAGAGAAGCTTGCACCAAAGGCTATGTCACTTCCAGGGGCGTCAATACCCGCGGGGAAAGGGTCAAGGTTCATCTAAGCGAAGCTCAGCTCAATTACGAACCAAGCTGGAACCGCTCCTATTCCAATCAGATTTTCCAATTTGCTTCCATCGCCGCCCTCGGTTACCGCTCCCGCGGCTATGACTATGGCGGTACCACCAATGATCAGCTTAACTATGTGAGCCGTCTGGCTTGCGGTCAGAATATGCGCATTCTCGACAATTGGATGGGGCGCGGCGCCAGGAAGGCGGACATTGTGGATGCCCTCAAGAATCGAGGCAGTGTTGCCTATATCGTGCCCGGTCATTGCATGGCTATCGATGATTATGACCCCAAAACCGACCGCTTCTATGTCAATAACTGGTGGGGCGGCTCGCGCGACGGCTGGTATTCAGCCCGGGGCTTGGGTTTGCGCTGATTAGTGTCTATGGGCCCGGGGTCTTGCCGCCGAGATTTATCAGGCGCTCAAATCAAGTATTCAGGAAGGTTTTTAAGTTATTGCCGGGGCGGGAATAACGTATGTGGAATCTGAGTGCAGTGCTACCCCCTGACTGACGACTTTGACCTGTGGCTTAAAGGCGACTATGGAATTTTCCCAGCTAAATTTTTTAGATCAGAAAATACTTGTACCGGCTGGCTGCCTGGTGCTTTTCCTTTTGATCTTCTTCCCGCGTCTCAAGAACATGATGGAGATCACTGTCCTGAAGGAACTGACGGCCATGGTTGGTCCGCCCACCGACGTCAATCCCCGGGAAGTTTATTCCAAGCAGAATTATCTGGAAGCCGCCAAGTCGGTGCAGCGTGCCCTGGCTCACAACTACAAGGCTACCAACTGGACCATCAAGGTAGTCACCATCGAAGATCCCATCGAAAGGGCCATTCGCGTCACTGGTAATTCCTTCCTGGCGCCGGCCACCGTGGCTACTCCCAATACTGTTCAAGGTGACGGCAAGGCTGCTCTCAAGTCTATGGCTATCACCGTGCAAGTAGACGTCTTTCACCTGTCGGACGGTAGCCGCACAAGATGGAAGTATATTCCCGCCGATCCCACCGAATATCAGAGGCGGGTGCAACTGGGTGATCGTAACGTTACCTTGCTATTGGGGCGCACCAATTTTTCATTGATGCGGGAATTGCATGCCCGCCGCTCCCTCAACTAGTTTGCCTTTGCTGAGCCTTCGCGTTGCCTTTGCAGCAGCAGCAGGATGGTGGCAAACACCGACGCGCTGGCAAGAGTAAGCAGGGAGGCGGTAAAGTTGCCCTGGGAATGTTGTTTGATCATTCCGATCAAATAGGGACCGGCAAAGCCCCCGAGATTACCGACGGAGTTGATTAGAGCGAGACCGGCCGCCTGACTGTTCTGGCTAAGCGTCTGCCTGGTCAGTGCCCAGAAGGGACCGACGGCGCCCCATATGCCAAAGGCCGATAGACAGAGTCCGGCAAGCTTTAAAGCGGGCTCAGGTGCCAGTCCGGTCAAAACCAGTCCGAGAAAAGTCAGCAAATTGGCAAAGGCCAGGTGGAAGGTCCTTTCTTTGCGGCGGTCGGAACTGCCGGCTACAAGCAGCATACCGGCCGCTTGAAAGAGCGCGGGAATAGCCGCCAGCAAAGAGGTGGTCACATCAGATTGTTGACTTTCGAAGGCTTTGATAATCTGCGGCAGCCAGAAGGTGAAGCCGTACATGCTCACTGTCAGCGTGAAATAGATGAGGGCGAAGAGCCATACTACCGGCAAGAGCAGAGCATTTTTCTCCTTTACGGCGGGCTGGTCCGGGCTGGTTGTTTGGTCGGCCGCCAGTAGGTTCTCCAGCATTGCCACTTCTGCTTCTTTGAGCCAGGCGGCGTGGCGGGGGCGGTCCGGCAGCAAGAAGGGAATCAAAAGTCCAATCAGAACTGCCGGTCCGCCCGTGACGATGAAGAGCCATTTCCAACCGCTGATGTTCAAGAAACCATGGATCGATAAGGCATAGGCGGCGACGGCGCTACCCAGCAGTCCGGCTGCCGGAATAGCCGTCATGAAGCGGGCCACGGCCGTGCCGTAATGGCGTCTGGGAAACCAGTATGTGAGATAGAGCAGCATGCCCGGGAAAAAGCCCGCCTCTGCCGCTCCCAGAAGGAACCGCATTATGGCGAAGGAAAGCGGGTCTTTCACCTGGCACATGAGCACTGTGACAATGCCCCAGACCACCATGATGATGCTTATCCAGCGTCGGGGACCGAGTTTTTCGATGATGAAGTTACTGGGGATGCCGAAGAGACAATAACCAAGGAAGAAGATACCGGCCCCGAGACCAAAGGCTTGATCGGAGAACTTCAGTTCTTGATTCATTTGCAGAGCGGCAAAGGAAAGATTGATGCGATCAAGGTAAGAGATTATATAGAGCAAAAAGAGAAAGGGCAGTAGCTTTAAGGAAATGCGCCCGATTAGTTTGTCATGGTTCATTTGGTCGTGCATGGTCTTCTCTCCTTGATGGTGAGAGCAAGCTCCCATTGCAGTTTTTCTATGTCTTCGCTAAGGCCTGTGGCAAGAATTGTATAGTATTCATAGGTACAGTTGTCTTCGCCGGCGGTGCCTGACTTGAGCGGGAAAAGAGCTGTCAGCCCTAGATTTGGCTTGTCTAGCGGTCCATAGTTGTACACCAGCAGCAGGGCGCCCTTCTGGTAGCGATCCCAGGGGGTGACGCTCAGTGGTCTTAGATTTGGAAAAGTGCCGCTCTGGGCCGCCCTGGTCAGCAGGCTGCGTGCCATTTTGAGGCTGTCGGCTGCACCAGTGGCGGTGCCGAAAGCAAAGAGGTTGCGGCTGCCGCTCGAGTTCCTCTCGAAATAGTGCGACGGTCCTGCATGCACTTCCTTGAAGCTCTTACTGAGCTTGACTTGAGTTTGAGTTTCCGCCAGTGTGACTGTTTGTAATTCGACTTTGGGAGCTACGAGCGAATAACCGGCAGCCAGAACCAGGGTTCCAGCCAGCAGCTTTGTCAAGACGCCGCTGTCGATTTTCCCCTCGGTCGGTCCGCTTTCTTCCGCCTGCCCTTCTTCCAGCATTCTCAAGGTCAGTACCATCAGTAGTGCCAGGAGCGAAAGTACGGCTACTATAAAGGGCGCGAGCAGTCCGCTCATGCGCAGGTATTCTTCATGGAACCCATAGCAGTATGCCAGGGCTGCCGTCAGGGGCAGGGCCGCCAGTTTTAGAAGGAGCGGCTTGGTTTCAGCTTGCTTCTCTTCATAGAGACCGGCCAGCCCCAACATCAGTGCCGGTAACCAGGCCCAGGCAAAGGTGATCAAGACATTGCAATTGAAGTTAAGCTCCTGGCTGGTCGGTGCCAGCACAATGCGCCAGGCGGTGGGCAGCGGCAGGTCAATGAGAGAGTGAGCGAAAGCAGCCAGCCCGCCGGCAAAGGCCATGAGCGCGAATGTTATAGCGGCACCGCCAAAATTGCTTGCTTTCAGATGGTGTTTGGCAAAAAGTAGCAGTACCATATACAGTGCAGTTCCCACTATCATCGTGCTGCTTTCGTGATTGATGGCGATATTGATGGAACCGGTGCTAGTAAATGTTTCGAGCTGTCTGGTGATAAGTGCCTGGAAGGCATCGGGCTGGAAATGCACCGAAGCTAGCTTTTCAAGCACATTACCGGCCATGGAGGTGAGGGCTCCCAGGCAGAAAAAGCTGAAGATAAGCTTCAGTGATATGGGTTGTGTGCCGCCCGCAGCAACGCGGCGACTGGCAAAGAGGTAGAGATAATAGGGCGGACCCACTTCAATGACGCCCCGGAACATGGCCAGGAAAATCTCATTGGTGACGCGAAAATCCTGGCAGGCAACGCGAGCGTGAATTTCTAGAATGCAGAGGCTGACTATGGCGGCGTAAATGGCCAGGCGCCCACGACTTGGCCAGAGGCGTGAGCTATTCATGCTCATGGACCAGCCCACGGTATGCATCAGCCAGAGCAGCCAGACGCCGAATAGAAAGAGCATCCAACTGGAGTGTATGGGGCTTCTGGCAAAGGAAGAAAATTGGAAGGCGTATTCCCAGACAAGCAGGGCGGCAAGGGCTGTCCAGTAAAAGAGCCGGTTCAGTACGGCCCCACTCAACTTACCGGCAAGGGCCAGAGCCAGTACCAGCACGGTTTGCGCCAGGAGCACCAGCGCCAACCAGTGAGTGGAGATGCGGCTCATCGTATTCTGGAAAAGATAGGGGCTGGCAAATTGATAGAGTTGGGCAAAGAAGCGGCAAAGCGCTTCGGTTGTGCTGCCGCCCTGTATGAAAGCGGCGAAGTAGTAAGCCAGCCAGTCGCTTGTGCAAAACAGCAGGGCAAGTAGAAGCCCCACTAGAAGAAGCGGGTTCAGAATTTTGGCAGGCAGGGCTGTGTTGAGGGCCTTTGCCACCACCTTGCTTGAGCCCAGCAGCTTGTGCATAATGCCGATGCCGATGAAGTACCAGACCGGCCACAAGTAGGCATTGGACAAGTTGAGGGAAGAGAGGAGGGCTCCTGCCTGTTGACCCAGATTGCTGCGATAGAGCCCCTGTAAGAGAAACGCCAGAAGGAGCAGAGTGAGCAGCCACACAGCCATGGCGCTGTCGCTCTTTGTTCCGCGCAAACCTGGTATGGCTGTAGGTTTTGTCGGTAGCCATGACCACCTGAGGGAGAGCATGGCCAGGCTTATACCGAGGGTTATGCCCACCACCAGTCCGATGGGGATAGTGCCGATGGCCGCCGGTAGGTGCAGTTGGTCGGTCAGCCAGGGTCTCAAGGGCGTCATCACCGTCATTTGAACCCCGGCTGCTCCTCCCACCAGCACTCCATTGATTCCAGCCAGAACGGCGTTTTTAGCACCGGCCCTGTTCAGTCGTCGCTCGCAGAGAGCGAAGGAGAGGAGCACGGTCAGCCCCAGCAGGATGTTGCCCCAGGCTCTTGGTAAAAGAATGGTATTGGTGGCGAGAAAATATAGAGCACCGAGGGCGGTGGCAATGAAGGCGGGGCGATTGGAAAGCCCGGTGCCGATCAAGAGGCAGGACCAGGCCAGAGGCAGGGTTATAAGCCAGAGCCAGACCGACCAGGCTGGAGCCGTGCCGCTGAAGCCAGAGAAGGTTTCTATCGGCACGCGCAGGGCACCGCTTGCGGCGAAGGGCAGAAGCAAGAGCAAAAGCACGCAAAGTTGAAAGACCGGTCGTAAAACCGGCAGTGATTGCGGTGGTGCCTGGCTTAAGTCCAGCCTGTCTTTAGAATAAGTACGCCAGTAGAAGCGCTCCAGCACTTTCCAGATGGCGCTGAATAAAGGGCGTTCCAGTAACTTACTGGTTAAGTCGCCGAGGCCTTTAACCAGGGGCAACTTGAGCAGCAGCGAGGCTATAAGGTCTGCTAATTTACTCAGAAAGGGAAAGAGCCCGGCAAGATAATTGCCAAGCTTCCTGAGCGTGGCAATTATCTGAAAAGGATTCATCTACGACCGATTACTGACCTGCGGTCTTGTCGGTAGCGTTCCAGGACTGTGCTTCTTGCACGGTTTCACCGGGCTTTTCGGCCAGTTTCTTGGTTTCGCTCGCCTCTTCGGCCTTAGCTTCCGTTTTTACTTCCGGCTGTGTCGCTTCTGCTTTCACTTCCGGCTTGCTGGTTTCGGCTGCTTCTTTTACTTTCTCTTTGGTGGTCTCAAGAGCTGCTTCTTTCTTGCTCTTTTCTGCTTTTGCCTTGTTGGCTTCCATTACCAGGGCGGCTGCCGGTGTTGTCGGTGAGGCAATGCGAGTATCGAGGTTGCCTGAGACAATCTTTTCTACTGTCTCTTTGTCGGTCATCTTGCTCATCAAAGACTGTGAATACGCCGCTAGAAGCGGGCGCTTGGTCAGGCAAGCCATGTGGTAGGAGCGCACCGCCGTTGAGGAGAGTTGGCTGATGGTGCGGGCTCTCACTTCTATGCGTTTGAAAAGGAAGACTTCTTTGTAGAGTTTGTTCTCTTCCGAACCACCGGTGGAGAGAATGAAGGCTGTCTTGACCAACTGGGCGCAGGGACCGATCAAGCTGGGAGCTAGACCAGCTACGCCCAGAGCACTCTGGATGGCGCCGGTGACTACTTCGGTCTTGGTAGTGACAGTGTACTTGGCCAGTTTCTGGGTGGTGGTGGAAAGAATCGGATCTTGCTTGATCACGGCTTCTTCCAGGGTGCGGATGCGGGCCCGCTCTGCCGCCACACCGAGGCTACCGGCGTTGGGGATGGTATTGGGCAGGCTGGCTTTCAGATTTTTGAACTTGGTGACGAGTTTTGCTGCTTCTTCTTCGCCCACTAAGACATTCAAATTGGCAGTGGCGTCAGCCAGGGCCTGATCTCTTTCGGCTGCGTCTTCACGGTCGAGAGCATCGGCCAGTTCTGCGCAGGCGTTCACTGTGGAAACGTATTTTTCGTCGACGGCTTTTTCCCATTTCAGTTCAGCCGCCAGGGTGGAACTGCTATTGATCTTGCGCTCCATGAGGGCATTGGCGCCGGAGCTGGAAGGACCGACACCGCGGTAGTTGAGCAAGTAATGCAGGAAGTTTTTGGAAATTTCTTTGGCGTTTTGACCGGAGCCCTGCATTTTAAAGAGCTTGTTGTCGGCTTCCACCACTTCCGGGTCTCTTTCCATGGCCACGATGGCGGCAGTGTTGATTGCTTCTTCGAAAGGATCTTTACTGGGAGCAAATTCTACGCACTTCAGTTTGGATGAGGTGCTGATGCTGATGCCGGATTCGATCTTTTTGTCTTTGAGATCGACCGTTGTCTCAGTGACGCTGGGCTCGCCAGTGGTGGTCACTTTGGTCGGTTCGACGGCACTGGTGGTGGTACCAGTTGTGGTGTCGGTGTTGGAAGTGGCGCTCGGGGCGGCTGCCGGTGCTTCCGTGGCTGTTTCCGGTGTGGCTGAGGGGTCGTAGGCGCCCTTCAGGACCATTGGGGTTTCCTGGTTGGCCGCTACGGCCGCTTGCTGGAAGCTCAGGTTAAGGAGCTGCACGGGTAAAAATTGGGCAAGCAATAGAGTGCTTGCTACCAGAACAACTCGATTTCTTTTAGCGGTAATCAAAGGAAATTCCCCACACGGTTGACTTGACGGAAACGGACATGGCTCGCCTGCAATTCAAGGTCTTTCACTTGACTCGTATATTTGATGTACATACAAGGCGAGGGTAAGTTTGGGAAATAATACCACTTTATTTCTTCCGCTCCCGCCGCGAACCTTTTATCAGGCAGGCTTACCACCCATTTTCAGGAAGACAAGAGTAGGCCGCTGCAGGCTGTCAGGAGGTGTTGCCGATTGGTTCGAATTTTGTAATTGTGCAAGCAAAAGGCTTTGTTCCGACCTGCTAGTCAAGAGGTGGCATCATCATGGGGGAATAGTCAGGGTGATTACAGGGTGGTAAAGGTATAGTAAAGATATATAAATTTAGTCTAAGCACCCTTATCGGCTCTTTACTTCATGACTACCCGGCTCAATAAAAAAGAGAGGACCGGCCTCTCTTTCTTACTGATTCAATCAAGCATCATTTATCTGCAAGCAGCGTTTATTTGAGGAGAATCGATCTACTTATTAATAGACGCGCTTTGGCTTGCCGGTTACTTTCTGCAACTGAACCTTGGCTTTCTGCGGTTCCCGACCGAAGCTCATGCCCAGGGTTTCGAACAAGGCGATGTCGTTGAGATCCACGTGTCTTTGCACAATGGCGTCTTTTACATCCATGTACTCCAGCGTGCCTTCTCTCAGGCTCACGACAGTGACGCCAAAGGTGCCCTGGCTGACCAGTTCAACAGCGGCGGCGCCGGCTTCCAGTCCGAAATTGGAATCTACTGCCGAGCTGAAGCCACAGCGCACCAGGTGACTGGGGCGAATTTCCCGCACTTCCGGAATCTCGTAGACGCCTTCCACAAACTGTCCCGTGCGTTTCATGAACTCTTTCACTTCCGGGTCGGCCTTGATGCGGTCCTCTATTTGTTTGACCACATAGCGTCCGGCGCCCATCAGTTTTCTATGTCCGAAAGAATCCGGTTCGGAACTCATGTCTACCAGTTCATTGCCGGAAGCATCTTTCAGTCCTTCCGCCACCACCACCATGGCTGTACCGGCATGCACATCGCTTTCTTCGATGCGCTTGATGAAAGCTGCTTTCACATGTTTGTAGAGCACATCGAAATCAACCGGCACTTCCGGTATCAAGACGGCATCGGCGTCTGCCGCCACACCACCGCGAAAAGCAGTGTGTCCGGCATAGCGACCGAAGACTTCCATGACGATGATGCGATTATGGGTGCGCCCCGTGGTTTTCAAATCTCTAACGGCTTCTGCAATGCGATTGATGGTAGAGTCGCCGCCCACGCTGTAAGGCATCAAATCCAGGTCCATAGTCTTGGGCGCATGCACACAGGGAATTCCCTGACCGGCAAGATCTGCCACCACCGAGCCTGTATCGTCACCACCGGCGATGACAAGCGCATCGAGGTTGAACTTCTTCAATCCGGCCTTAATACGATCGTATTTGCCGGCATCTTTTATTTTGGAAACTTTTACCCGTGAATTACCGGCTTCGGAGCCGGCCACAATCACTTCAATTTCTTCCAGTCTTTCTCTGGTCAGCTCGGTCAAACTCTTGATATCGACAAGATTGTAAAGACCGGCGTAGCCGTTGGGAATAATGAAGGCTTTCATGCCCTTGCTGAGTGCGTTCAGGGCGGCGCCCTTGATGACACCGTTGAGACCGCCGCAGTCTCCGCCCGATGTAATGATGCCTATGTTTTTCACGGTTCCTCCAGGCTTGCTTGGCTCAAACAACTGTTATTGTTTATCATGCTCAAAGGTCTGGAATACTTCCTTATTTAATTCATAATCTATATATTAAGCAGACCAGAGACCTCAGTCTTGTGGGATACCTGAAGCGTGCATGAAATAGAGTCACTGGAGGAATTGTTTCAAGTCCTGGCTAAAGGGCGCGGGCTTTCCGGCTTCGCTATTCAGGGGCTTGATTTGCGTCAGGCGGAAGAATTATTGCGGGCTGCCGAGGTGAAAGACGCTTACTTCTTAGGCTGCCTCATGAGTCAGAACCTTGAACACGATATGGAGAGGCGCGGCGCTTGCGTATTTCCGGCCATGACCGGTTTTGCTTTTAAGCCCTTCCGCCCTAATCTTTATACGGCGTCCGAACTGTACGACAAATTCGACTTTGAAGATCCCCATACCTACGATGACTGCCTTGATGCCGTCATTATGCAGCAGTGGCGCGACCAGGGTGGTGCCAGCCCGCGGGGCTTGATTAATTCACTGGCCCAGCGCCTGCACGATCATTCCATTGCTAATGCCATGGAAGAATTTCTCGGGCAGATGTCCCGCACCAGGCGCGGAGTTGTGGCTATCATGGGCGGGCATGATATGAAGCGTGGTGCTCAAGAATATGCCAGTGTGGCTTTGCTTGCCTGGCATTTGAGCAGGCTCGGCTATCTCATGGTTTCAGGCGGTGGTCCAGGGGCCATGGAAGCTACTCATTTAGGAGCCTGGTTCGCCGCCAGAGAAGTAGAGGAGTTGGAGGAAGCCATCTCTTACCTCAGCGAAGCGCCGGTATATACCGACCCTCTCTGGCTCAGCCTTGCGCACAAAGTCATGAATGATTACGCTCCGCCCGAGGGAGACTTGCACTACAGTCTTGGGGTACCGACCTGGCTATACGGTCACGAACCGCCTACGCCTTTTGCCACCCACATCGCCAAATATTTTGCCAACAGCTTGCGGGAAGACGGACTGGTTACCATCGCCACCGGTGGCATCGTTTATGCCCCCGGCTCCGCCGGCACCATCCAGGAAATCTTTCAAGATCTAACGCAAAATCACTATCTCACAACCGGTATGGCCAGCCCCATGATCTTCTTCGGACGAGAATACTGGAGCCGCGTGAAGCCGGTTTATCCCTTCATCAAACAATTGTCGGCAGGCAAACTCTACGACAAAGTATTGGCTCTCTGTGACGAAGTAGACGAGGTGGTTGACTATATAGTCAATCACCCGCCCATCATCGCTCCCAGGCATAATTAGGAAGGTTACCTTGCGACTGGCAATTATGGGAACGGGTGGAGTCGGTGCCGTATTTGGTGCCAGATTGGCTCATGCCGGGGCGGATGTTACTTTTGTGGCGCGCGGCAAGCACAAAGAGGCAATCGTCTCAGGCGGGCTGCAAATCAAGAGTGCCGAGCGCGGCGACCTTTTGATTAAGCCCTGTCGAGTGGTCTCAGCTTTTGAGCAAGAGCAGCCCTTCGACTTCATCTTTGTCACCGTCAAACTCTGGGATACCGAGGCCGCCATTGAGACCATCAGACCTGTAGTGGGTGAGAATACTACCGTTATTTCCTTCCAGAACGGCATCAGCCGCGATGAACTTTTGCAGGCTGCTTTTGGAGCGCATAGGGTCATGGGTGGTATCAGTTATGTTGGTGCCACCATCACTGCTCCCGGCCTGATTGAGCAAAAAGGAACTGTGCAAAAACTAGTTTTTGGAGAATACGACGGCACCATATCAAAGCGAGCTCTTTCATTAAAGGCAACCCTGGAAAAGTCCGACATCGAAGCGGTAGTGGTAACCGATATTCTTTCTTCGCTCTGGCAGAAATTTGTGGTGCTTGTGGCCATGAGCTCGCTCACCGCCAGTGTCAGGCAGCCGATCGGACCGGTGCGGGCCAATCCCAAGACAAGAGAATTGTTGGAGCGGGTTATGGAGGAAGTGGTGGCGGTTGCCACTGCCAGCGGTGTTAAGCTGCCTGCCGATCTGGTTAGGGATCGCATGGCTTATCTTGACGGTCTGGCTCCCGATGTTACTGCTTCCATGGAATACGATTTGCGTGTGGGAAATAGACTGGAGTTGCCCTGGCTGGCCGGCACGGTTGTAGCGCTTGGTAAAAAACTTGGGGTGGCTACTCCGGTTTCGAGCACGCTCTGTGCCATACTTGACCCTTACGTTAATGGGAGAAGTTAATAATGGTTCGTACCTATTCGACTATGCTGGAACTCGGTACCACTGCTCCCCACTTCAGCTTGCCTGATGTGGTTTCGGGCAAGACCATCACCCTGGAAGACTTCTCTGCCTGCCGGGCTTTACTGGTAATGTTTATTTGCCGTCATTGCCCTTACGTCAAGCACATTCAAAGCGAGCTTTCACGGCTCGGTACTGATTACAACGACAGTGGGCTTGGCATTGTGGCCATTTCAAGCAATGATGCCGAGGCTTATCCTGCCGATAGTCCGGATTCTTTGAGAGAGTTCGCCCTGGAAGCAAAGCTCAATTTTCCCATCTGCTATGACCAGGACCAATCGGTAGCCAGGCGCTATGAAGCTGCTTGCACCCCCGACTTCTTTCTCTTCGACGCCAACAAAAGCCTTGTTTATCGCGGTCAACTGGATGATAGCCGCCCTTCCACCGACATTCCCGTCACCGGTGCCGACCTGCGCAAGGCCATCGACGCCGTGCTTTCCGGTTCGCCCTGCGCTTCCGAGCAGAAGCCCAGCCTTGGCTGCAACATTAAGTGGAAGCAATCGTAAATTACACAATTGCAAAACATCTTGTTAACCGATTCGCCTCTAACATGTTGCCACTGTCGGAAAAACGATAATTCGCCGACTCTTACAATCTGAATAAAGAGGGGAACATCATGTTGGATGGTGTTTGTGAGCCTGCCGTCGCCATTGCGACCGAGCTTGAACTTTGTGACGCTTCCATTTTTATCGGCAAATACGAATTTGCCGGACCTTTTGATAAGCCCGGTGACATTGCCGAGGAACGCGGCGTGTTTGCCGTACTCTGCTACCACGACAGGGAATACGAACTTCTGGATATCGGCTTTGCCGATAATCTGAGAAGAGCCCTCATGGAGCATCCGGATCACGATGACTGGCTGGATAACTGCACAGGTACCCTGGCTGCTGCGGTTTACTATGAACCTCAAATGTCCGAGGACGAAGCTATCGTTTTGATTGATTCCATAGAGCGTGAGCTCAGCCAAAACGAGATTTAAGGGCGACGCGCTCTAGAGTTCCGGTATGTAGTCGGCCGGGAAGAATTCCTCTGCCGACCACCACTCGGCAAAGACTTCGGGATTCTTTGGATCTAGAGCCATGGACCTTGCTTTTGGTACATGTTTGAGAAGTAGCTGCTGGGGCAGTTTTGGAAAGACCTTCTTGAGCTGGTCTTTGTTGAGGGGCTTACTTGCGATCTTCAAAAACAGACCACCGGGCTCAACTGAAACAAGCGGGTTTTGCTCAAGCTCAGATAGTTCTGCTCTATAGGCGCCGCCAAACCAGGCCAGCCAGGTGGGCGCCACAGGCAAGCCCAGCCAGCCACGGCCGGGCAAAAGTTCGTAACCTTCAGTATCGACGCTGTGCCATATGGTCTGTTTGTCTATATGCACGTTTCTGACCACGAAGGCTGCTGCATAGAAGGCATTGGTTGCCACAGACACCTGTTTGAACAACTCCACCAGAGCGTTTATTTTGCTATCGTTTTCGCGCAATGCACCCATGTCAAAATTTAGGGCGATGTAGTTATAGAGTTTTACTTTGTTCGGTCTCGGGTCGCCAATGCAGACAGTGCCGCTAACACAGGGATAAGTAGAGTGAAAGAACAGCATATCGCCGCAGGGGCTTTTGCTGCAGTCGCTCCAGCTTCTAATGAAGAGTTCAAAGTCTTTGGGACCGGTTTTGTTTGTTAGCGGTTCATACTTGCCGTACTTGAGGGGCAGGGCTTCAGGGTAATGGCTCTTGAGTGTGTTGATAAAAGCTTCGGCCAGGCTGGTTTGCTCTGCCGAAAGTGGCAGGCACCACTGCAGGGTCAGGCAGTCGCTGCTTTTCTTACCTTTGCCTGTCAGATTTTTGAGAATATTGAACACGTCTGTCCGCTCGCCTTTCCTTAGCGTCCGAAACTATAGCAAATTCTAGGTGATTGGGATTGCCGCATTGACCTGATCTGGTCCGAGGGGGCCATCTATTGTCTGGGCTTTGATCAGGCGTTACGAACTTGGCAGCCTCTCTTAATCGACAATGGCATTGTTGCCTGTTCGGAGCTAAGCTGGCTGAGCAATGCTCCAGCTGAAGAAGCTGTTGCATTCTGGAGAAAGTCTTATCCGCCCATGCGCTCGGTTACAGAAAATCTGCTAGCAGCAAAGGAACTTGGCTATGACAAATCTCTTCCTGCCCGTCAGAAGGTTTCCGCCGCGCGCACCTTGAAGATCATCTCCTCGGAAGTGCTCTCGTCAAAGGGCTCGCCTCTCCAGCCGCCCAGAAGTGTTTCGACATAGAGTCCCGATTCTTTCAGATGTGCTTCGATTTCTTCTCTTGAGAAGAAGCGCAGCTCGCTTATGGAAGTGAAAGTTTCACAGGCGCCGTCTTGAAATTGGTAGCGCAGTTCAAAGCGCATGTGATTGTCCTCCATGCTCAGGAGGTGTCTTGACTCGAGCACTGTTGTAGAAGGGAGAGTCAGCTCCATCTGGTAATTCCAGCGGCTCGCCCAGTCTAGTAACGGGTTGCGTGATTCGAAGACGATCAGACCCCCAGGCTTAAGGTGCTTCTTCATGACGGCAAAAGTTGCCATTACATCAGCGTCTTCCATTAGTACCTGGAAGGCATGACCGGTCATGATGATCAAATCGAAGCGCTTTTGGCTGTTATAAGATTGAGCCGGGCTCTGTACCCATTCTATTTGATCGCCAAATGGTTTCTGTCTGGCTACGGCGAGCATTGCTTGCGCCGGATCTACGCCGGTGACGGCGTTCTTGTGGCGGGCATAGGCATCTGCCAGAAGACCTGTGCCGCAGCCCAGATCCAGAATATTCAGACCACCCTGGTTAGCCAGTGCTAGATAAAAATCCCGGTCTATCGACCAGCCGCTATCCAGATCATAGATGGCCGCCAGCCTGGGATTTTCGTAATGAGTATCAATCATTTATTTGAGACCGGCGCTTGTTTTTGCCGGAGTATCAACCGGCAGAACTACTTCACCAATGGTGATACCATCAGGATGGCTCAATATTTTAAAGCTTATGCGGCTGCCCGGCTTTGGCGTATGCTTGAAATAGAGCCTGCCGGCGCTGGTCTCTCCCGGAAAGATGAGGCGTTTGCCGAAGCGCATACCGGCGAACTCACGCCTTTGTTGATCGGCTCCGTAGTACAGACCGGCGGCAGCATGTTTGCGATCTAGATAGTCTTTAGCTACCGGACCGGCGCCGATGGTGGCTAGTGAACTTCCTACATAGAGCAGATCGGAGGGTACATTCACTTTGGCCGGCGGCTTAATTACCTGGTTGCGGCTTATTAGTGGATTCTCGCTCTCCAATTTATATCCGTGCAGGGAATTTTCATCGGCTCTGCCGTTTGCAAGCGTTGCTGAGTCGCCATCCACGAGCACGGCCCGTTTGGAGTTGCTGACGAATTTGACAAAGATGCTCTTTTGCCCAGCTTCCACGTATGCAGAGCCTAGCAGTTCGTCGGCATTGAAGGAGGCATCGAGGGCTTTTTTCTCTTTTGCCTCTACTTCTGGTGAGAGGGGGTCTTCTCTTTCTTGCAGGGGCTGAGCCTGAGCTGCACTGGCGCACCAGAGCACCAGTGATATTAATGCCAGTGCCAGTCTAGTTGATTTCATGTCTTGCTTCCCTGGTGCTGTCTTCCTGGATTTTGCCGTCTCTTACCTTGATGACGCGGCGGGCATGTGAGGCTGTTTCCGGATCATGGGTGACGATGATGACGGTCATGCCCTCATCCACCAGACGGTTGAAGAGTCCCATGATTTCTCTTGAAGTGGTGCTGTCCAGCGCCCCTGTGGGTTCGTCGGCAAGTAGAATACGGGGATTATTGACGATGGCCCGGGCGATGGCCACCCGCTGTTGTTGCCCGCCGGAAAGTTCGTTAGGGCGGTGACTGATTCTCCCTTCCAGCCCCAGTTCTTTCAAGGCCAGCTCAGCTTTCACCTTTCGTTCGCCGGCTGAAATGCCGGCGTAAACTAGAGGAAGCATGACGTTTTGCAGGGCGGACATACTGGCCAGCAAATTGAACTGCTGGAAGACGAAACCGATAGTGCGATTTCTTATGGTGGCCAACTCGTCGTCGCTTCTGGCAACGATATCTTGCCCGTCAAGAATGTAGGTGCCGGTGGTTGGTTTATCCAGGCAGCCGATGATGTTCATTAAGGTCGACTTGCCGGAGCCGGAGGTGCCCATGATGGCCACATATTCCCCTTGCTTGATGGTTAGAGAGACCCCTTGCAGGGCGTGCACCGGTTCTGCTGCCAGGTTGTAGCTTCTGGTTATCTCTTTCAGCTCGATGATGGTTTCGTTTGCCATTACTTACTCAGAGCGCAGGGCGACGATGGGGTCCAGTTTTGCTGCTTTTCGGGCTGGATAAATACCGAAAAATAGACCGATGGCTAGAGATACAAAAAAGGAAAGTAGCACCGATGATGGTGTCACTACCGTTGTCCACTGGGCAAACTGACTTAAGGCGGAGGCCCCGGCCAGTCCCACGCCTATGCCCAGGATGCCGCCGGTAACCGACATGACCACGGCCTCGATGACAAACTGGCTCAAGATTTGCGAGTACTTGGCGCCGATAGCCTTGCGGATGCCTATTTCTTTTGTGCGTTCCGTCACCGACACCAGCATAATATTCATGATGCCGATGCCTCCAACAAGTAGTGAGATACCGGCGGTGGCACCTAGCAGAAGGCTGAAGACACCGGTGATTGATTGAGCCGTTTGCATGATGTCGGCCTGGGTGCGCAGGGTGAAGTCGTCGGCATCCGGTGATTGAATGTTGTGACGCAGCCTCAATAAATTTGTAATCTGAAACTGAGCTTGCATGTCTTCGCCTTCCTTGGCTCGCACCAGAATGCTCTTTACCTGCTTGCCGGTGACGGCGTTCAAGCCCACCAGGGTGGCATAGCCTGTGGAGAGCGGTATGAATATCTGGTCGTCCATGTCCATCATCTGGGTGACGCCTTTGTGTTCCATGACGCCAATTACATCGAAGAGTTCGCCGCGGATTAAGACTTGCTTGCGCAGAGGGTTTTCGTCAAAGAAAAGATTGTTGGCCGTGGTTTCGCCAAGCACGCAAACTCTGGCTGCTTCTTTTAAGTCGTTCAAGCTGAAGAAGCGGCCTTTGGCCGGGAAGAAATTGCGAATATCAGTGTAGGAGGGTTCAGTTGCCACCACCGAAGTGGATGTGTTTTGCTCGCCGCGTTGCACCTGGAAGGCGGAATTATATTGGGCGGCCACGTCTTCCACCGCCGGGCAGTTCTCGCGTATGGCCTGGGCATCGTCATAGGTGAGGGTGGCGGCGGAGCCCTGACCCTGGGATATGCTCGACAGGTTGGCGGCACCGGGACGCACATAAATGAGGTTGACGCCCAGTGATTGCACTTGCTTTTCAGCTTCCAGTTTGGCCCCCTGCCCGATGCCCAGAAGGGTGATTACGGAGGCGATACCGATGACGATACCAAGCACGGTCAACCCGGAGCGCAATTTATTGCTCAGGATGCCCTGCCAGGCTATGCCCAGTAGTTCACGCAGATTCATAAACTAGGGGCCCATGCCTCTGCCCATGCGGTTGCCGCCGCCCATGCGCATGGCCGAGGCGCCGGGTCCGCCGGTGGCGCCTGGCATGCGACCGCCATAACCTTCTTTAGCCAGTTGCTCGCGACTGAGACCCTGAAAGATTTTGTCGCCGGGCTTAAGTCCTTCCAAAATTACAATGTCTCTGCCTACAGCGGGACCGGTTTTAACAGCTTTGAATTCAGGCTCGCCTTTCTTGTCCGGCAGGAAGACCCCGGACTGTCCTTTGCGGGAGATGACGCAGACTGTAGGCACGGTCATGGCATTTTCCAGCTCGCCGACAATAAATTTGGCGCTCACATTCATGCCCGCCAGTAAGTCGCCTTTGTTGTCGTCGACGGGCTCGGCGTGCACTTCAAAGGTGGTGACGTTGGAGGTGACTATGGCCGCCGGTGCGATTTGCGTTACCCGGCCGTGGAAGATGCGGTCTGGAAATGCTGTGGCTGTTATCTCTACCGGTTGTCCGATTTGAATCTTGGGCAGATTGGATTCGGACACTTGTGCCACCATCTCTAGCTTGCCGGCCAGGGCCACAATGGAACTAGAGGTAGCGGAAGTGGTGGCGGCTGAAGTGGTTGGCGTGACGATGGCTCCGGCATCGGCATATTTTTGAGTTATTACCCCGGCAAAGGGGGCCTTGATGCGGGTGTCGTTCAAGAGGCTTTCCATGCGCATCAGTTGCCCTCTGGTCTGCATGGAATTGTGTTCGGCGGCGGCTATGTCTTCTTTGCGGAAGCCGGAGCGCATCAAGTTGTGCTGCTCTGTGATGGAGGACAGCTCGGCCAGGCTCTGGGCGAGAGCGGCTTCTGCCTGTTCCTTCTCTTGCACCGCCGCTCTCAACTGAGAGCGAGTGACATCGGCTTGCATGTCGGCATCGATGCCGGCTTGATCTGAAACAGCCCCTTCTTTGGCTAGCATCGTCTGGCGTTTGGCATAGGTTTCATTGCGAATCAATTGAATCTTGAGAGATTCCACCTGGGCTTCCAGGCGCTGAATATTTTCCCGGGCCTGGCGGGCGGCGTTCTTGGCCTTCAACTCCTGGTAGCGAGCCTGGGCTACTTCCTGGGGCCGGTTTCCCGACTTCAGTTTATTGACGTTGTCGAGGCTGGCCAGATAAGCTCCGCGAGCTGCCGCCACCTCTCCAAGTAAATTGCTGTCGTCCATAACTGCTATCAGTTGACCTTCTTTCACCCGGTCCCCTTGCTTGACCAGCAAGGCTTTGAGAAGACCGGTTTGCTTGGGGCTGAGTTTCACTTCCCGGTCGGGTTTGATGACGCCTGTGGCCAGCACTGTGATTTTGGCTCGACCGGTTTTCACTTCAAAGAGGTTTTTCTGCGCTTCCACCGTTTCAGCCGCTTTCTGGCTGCTTGTGGTGTAGTAATAGCCGCCGGCGCCAAGCCCCAGTAGAGCCAATAAAATGAGTCCGGCTCTAACTTTGCTCTTTACCGGTCGAGGTTCTTTTTTTTGAATCTGTGGGGCGATTGTCATATCAATAAGCATACTAACAAAGTTGTAAATTCGTCTTCAGGGTTTGGGGTTGCCTTTCAGGCTGATGGGTTGGTTCACCTCGCGGGTGAGGCTAGTGAGCGATATCTGACCGGTATCGCGTAAGAGTTGAGCCTGGGCGATGTTGTAGTTGATGACGGCCTGCACGTGGTTGGTGAGGGCGGTTACATAGGCTTGCTGGGCCTGGATCAGCTCAAGGTTGATGCCCTGACCGTAAGTGACCCTTAAATTTGCCAGGCGCAGTTGCTCGGCGCCGGATACAACGGCTTCCGCCGCCACTTTCACCTGCTCTCTGGCTGTGAGCATATTCAGGTAGGAGGAGCGCACTTCCTGCATAACGGTGATGTACTGCTGATTGGCCTGCAAGAGCGCCTGCCTGGCCAGGGCCCTGGCTGAGAGGGTGTTGAAAGTGTCCGGTATGCCCATGCTGGGTATCGACCAGCTCAGGTCGAAACCGGCCGAGACCGAGCGAGCCCCGGCTCCGCTGATGCCTATGCCCGCCCCCGATGAGCCTGTGGGAATGACCACGGTGGAGCCGGCCAGGCTGCCGGAACCGCCTGAATTGCGGCTGTTCTTAGACTCGGTCAGGGATGTGAAAAACTGAAAGCTGGGGTAAAGAGGCGCCTGGGCTACTTGAATATTGCGGCTGGCAGCCATTCTCAGGTTTTCATACTGTTTCAGTTCGGGGCGCAGTTTGAGAGTGGTGGCCACCAGGTTATCTACATTTACCTCCGGGTCGATAAGCTTTAGCTCTCTCACTACGGTTTCCTGGGGGATGAAATTAATTAGCATGCTCGTATTCAAGACTCGGGCCAGGGTTAGCGCCGCCTGGCGCACCAGCACCTGCTGCTGTAAGAGGGCTTGCTTATCGAGGGCCAGTTGGGTTCTTGACTGGTAAATGGCAAAATTGGTGCCAACACCGGCATTTTTTAGCTGCTCGTTGAGTTTGAGCTGGGTGCGGGAAAGCTCCACCGACTTGACCCTGATTTGCAGCAAGGTCTGGTTGAGAAGCAAGTTGTAGTAACTCTTGTAGGCGTCTAAGAGGGCGTCGTTGACTGAAGCCGAATAGGCATTTTTAGCGGCCCGGCTGCGGTACAGGGCGGCCTGGGCGCCGTACATGATGCGCCCGCCCTGGAAAACCGGATAGCGCACCGTGGTGGAAGTGGTGAAGATGGTGTTGGGCGCCGCCGTTGGCGTATCTACCCTTTGACCCCGATAAGTGAGAATCAAGTCGGGCACGAAGCGACCGAGGGCGCCGTAATACAAATAGCGCTGCGATTCGAAACCGGCTTGCGAAATGCGAATGGGCAGGCTGTTTTCCAGGGTAATCTCCAGCACCCGCTTGAGGGAAACCGGCTCATTGAAAGAGGCTTCCAACTGAATGGGGGGTAATTTACCGCCGCCTATGGGCAGCAACTCAGAGATTGGCACCGGTGCGATTTGCACCTGTGTAGCTTCTTCTTTCTGTTTATTGGTGAGCGCCGGATCTTGCTTACTGGCGTCGTAGGGAAGACTGGATGAGGAGCCGGGATAGAGATCTTCAAGGGTAGAATTTGGTGACGGTCTCGGCGGTGCTTGCCGAGATTGGGCGCTACTTTCGACTATGGGTGGTCTGAGCGGCGCCTGGACCGGCGTTGAAGCTTGAGTTCCCGACTGTGTCTGAGTTTCCGCCTGCGCCTGAACATGCAAAGGAGCCACTGCCTGGGTTAGGAGCAGGAGGGCGAGGGCTGAATTCAGGGGTAACCGTTGCATCAATTTTTGCGGCAATTTAGAGGCTCGGTGTGGGAGTGGAAGTTAAGCCTCTCTGCATAGTATTAGACGTAGTTTCGCTGCCAAGGGTTCAATTATAGAAGATTACAATGTTCACATCTTGGTAAGTCTTGTAAAAGCACCACTGGGCTTACGATTGCGGGGTAAACCTTGAAGTTTAAGGAGTAATCTTGGCTGTCTGCAACTATACGGTAGCACGGCCGGCTTCCTGTTTCTGCTTCGTAGCTTCCACATTGACCGGCTGGTACCTGCCCCCTAAAGTGGGGCAGTCTCGCTCCCTTGAGGCAATTCAAGCTATGGTGCAAACTTTGCAAAAGCCTTCGGCTCTTGCCGGAGCTAACGCGGCCTCGATGCGGCTGCAGAAATGGCACGCCCTGGCGGCTACCTTCCTTGGCGAGTCGTTTGACGCCATGGATGCCACCATCTACTTTATTGCCATGTTCCCGGCTCTTTCGGAACTTCTGAAAACTAAGGATGCCACCACCATTGGCTACCATGGTGCCCTCATCTTAGCTACCTTCATGGTGGGCTGGGCTCTAGGTAGTGTGCTCTTCGGCATGGTGGCCGACCGCTTCGGCCGGGTCAAGACCATGATGTGGACCATCTTGCTTTACGCCGCCGCCACCGGTCTTTGCGCCTTCGTGCATAGCTGGTGGGAACTTGCGCTCTGCCGCTTTTTTGTAGGGCTTGGTATCGGTGGTGAAATCAGTATAGGTTGTGTGCTTCTCGGTGAGTCCTGGAGCAAGAGCCGTCATTCAAGGCTCTGGGCCATGAGCGTCATGCAGACCTCTTTCGGCCTTGGCTGCATGCTCACGGGGCTTTTTAACTTGGGTTCCGGTGAATTCGGTTGGCGCTACCTTTTCCTGGTAGGCATCCTGCCGGCTCTGGTCACCTTCTATATTCGCAGCCGCCTGAAAGAACCTCAAACCGTCGAACGCATGCTGGAAAAGCGGCGCACAGGCACCTTGCCCCAGGCCGGAGTCAACCCCATTAAGTTGGCTTTCAGCGGCGAAAATAGAGTCAACACCCTGGTCGCTACTGCCATGGCCGCCTCTGCCATAGTGGGCTACTGGGCCGGCATATCCTGGATTCCAGCCTGGATCAACCAGCTCACCGGTGCTGTCGCCGTGGAAGAGCGAAGTGCCGCCATGCTCTACCTTTCCATAGGCGGCATCCTGGGGTGCTTCATCGTGCCGGACATGGTCAGGCGCCTGGGCTACCGAAAGTCATTCGTGCTCAGTTTCCTGGGCTGCCTGCTCTCTACCCTGGGGCTCTTTCTCACAGTCAATCACTACAGTAGTGTGATCAATTACTGGACCTTCCTGATCGGGTTCATCATCGGCATACCCTTCACGCTGCTCACGGCTTACATCTGTGACTGTTTTGCCACCCACGTGCTTGGTACCGCTTCCGGTATCGCCTGGGGAGCCGGACGCATTTTCGCAGCCGTGATGGCCCTTTGCACCGGTCCCATAATTGCCTTCTTCCACGGCTCCTACGGCATGGCCGCCGCCTGTGTGGAACTGGTTTACATTGTGGGGATGGGTGCTGCCTTCTTTGTGAAAGATCTGCAGGTGGAAGACCTCTCTGTCTTATCCGAGAGCGCAGTTCTAGTCACTGATAGCCGCCCTTAGGCGAATCAGTGGTGGGCTTTTTTGCCGACCTGACCGGGAGGACTGATGGCGCGGTCCTGGTGCTGCCTGCCGCCGCCACCACCGCCGCCGCCCATACCTTTGCTGGGTTCGCCCTGCGCTTCTCTCAAGTCATTGAGCATGGTTGCGGTGCAAGCCATCTCGTGCAATCTTTTGGCCAGTTGCGGGTCTTTCACTACTTCTCCGAAGCTTTCTTTGTTGGCAAGGGAGCGGCCCTTTTCGTCATGGGTTTTGATTACCTCCGGTGCTGAGTTCCGGTTGTCGGAACTGACGGCATAACGGCTTCGGTCGGAAGCAGCTTGCTCTGCCGGTCTCAAGTTCGACACCATGAAGACTTCATACCCGGACGAATTGCCGCCGCCTGAGAATTGGGCCTCTGAGGCATTCTTCAAGTCGCGCTCCATTGGGCTTTGAAGTTTGGTGTTGGCCCAGCTCAAGTCGGGATTGAGGTTGGCGCAAACGTCGGGTCTGTCGGTTTTAGTAAGTTGGTCGGATGGCTTGTGATTGTCCATAGAATAGAAAAGCTCCTGCTAGGGGGCACTATCAATGTACTTAAGAGAAATGGCATTCTCGTGGCACGAACTTCTATCCTTGAACCTATGCCTGTCTGCCTGCCTACCTGCCTGCTGGACACGCTTCAGTCCGGCTCCCCTCTAGTCTGTACTTACTATTCTTACTGTTCTGCCTTGTTCGACTGGCCTTAACCAAGCTCAGTTAAGCGGTCGGCGGCGTCGAAATGTCCTAGCTCTTGCGCCCGCAAAAAACAATCTCTGGCTGACTGGCGTTTACCCTGCTCCATTTCTTCCAGCCCCAACTCATAGACTGCGTCGATGACGTCGCCATGGGCAGCCTCTTCCAGCAGTTCCATATAACGCGGGGTGTCCTGGTTGACGCCG
>JACRFZ010000037.1 GCA_016212515.1 Candidatus Melainabacteria bacterium | reverse complement strand
CCAGAAGAAGCACGACCAATGTTACCTTGCCGCCGCGCTCCTTCTTGTCGGGACCCCATGCCGGAGCTGCAGGTTTGGCCGGTGAAACAATCCTTCCTAGCCGGTGGGCCGCTTCTGCCGCTGACTTTATTCTGTTGCCCGGCTCTCTTTGAATCAAAAGGTCTGTCAGCTCTACTAGCGAAGTAGAAATTCCCAATCTCTCTTGGTGCGAGGCCAGACTTTCAGTTTTTCCTTCCAGCTTGGCTGCAATAGTGGCAAGAGCATTTGGACCCTTGAGCGGTGGTTTGCCGGTGAGGCAATAGAAAAGGCAACAACCGGCCGAATAGAGATCGCTCGATTCGGACACTTTCTCTCCCCGGCACTGTTCCGGACTCATATAAACGGGACTGCCCACTATCTCCCCGCTTCCGGTAATGCTGTTATCCATGTTCTTTGCCGGAGAAGTAAATTTAGCGATGCCAAAATCCAAAATGTGCACTTTCTCTCTGCCTCGAGAATCAAGACTGAGGATAAGGTTTGATGGCTTGATGTCCCTGTGGATGATTCGCCTCTCGTGGGCGTAAGAGAGTGCATCAAATAGCTGCAAAAATATTTTCGCGACCCGCTCTTCCGGCATCGGACCGCCTCTAGAGACGGCATCGGCAATACTTTCACCTTGTATAAACTCCATGGTCAAACAAGGTAGACCCAGAGTCTCATCAGTGAAAAAGTCGTAGATGGAGACTATGTTATCGTGGCTAAGCCTGGCCAGGGCTCTTGCTTCATTCCGAAATCGCTCTGTTGCTCGTCTATCAGAGAGGGGCAGCAATTTAAGTGCCAATGTTTTATTCAGATACTTGTGCCTGACTTTGTACACTTCCCCCATACCGCCTTCTGAAAGAAAGCCGAGTACTTCGCAGTCACCTACCCAGGTGCCGGGCGCCAGTCTATGCTGCAATGGATTTGCATTTTTGTCAGCATCTGGTGATGAGTTGTTTGATTTCAACCGTATCTCCATCTTCTCCCGCTCCACCGCTTGCGCTAGATGCGCCACGCTGTGTTAGGCAGTTAAGTCGGACGTAATTTGATTTTAGGCTTTTTGATAATTGTCAGGAGCAGGCGGGGCGACAATCGGCTGGAAAGCCACCATCTGCTTAGTTGAGAATTGAATTTCTCTCCTGATTTGCCCTTCCGTAGATAAACACTAGCAGTACAACAGAATCTTACTCCAATTCTAAATTGAAATTGCGCTTGTGCAAGCACTCTTGGTTGCCGTCTTCGTGAAGGGCGAACATCTGACTTCCCAATGTCCAAATTACCTGTGATTACCATGAAAGACAAATCTTTCGACTTACCCAAGATTGTTATCGATATCCACAAATCCGCAGACAGCGGCGCCGATCGAAGTGGTGGTTGCGGCCCCGGCGGCTGTCGTCCTCATATTGTCATTTGCCCCGGCTACGGCAAGGAGAATTTCCCTTTCCCCACTGTAGATAAGTTGGTGGCAAGTGCGCTTGCTCGTGTGAAACGCTGGCAGACGGAGGCTGAAGAGTCTCGCGCAAACCGCGAAGTGGGCGGCGATGAGAATTCCTCTGAAGAAGATGATGACTGGGAGCAGGCCGATCTAAAAGATAAAGGGGCCGAGGTCTGTAGCCGCTTGGGTTTGTTCGATCCGCCGCTTGATCCGCTTCCTCTGTCCGATGATGCCGCTTTTGATGCCGCCGCCATTCCAGTGCCTAAACCAAAGACCTTGATCCCTATCGTTTCACCAGAGGGTGAGTCGTTATCCGGGGTGGATGCGACTTTGCTTGTGGCCGCCGGCGGTCTGGGGGAATTACTCAACGATGGTAAGTATGATGCCATCGTGGCGGAACGCTTCGATGAGCAGTCAGACCGTGTGAGCTGGGCGCGTGAAAACATGCATCCCAAGTATATGCCTGCCATTCAGAGCCTGGACGAGCATCTGGTGCGCCTGAAGGAGGTCTATTTGCTTTCCTTGCCCCGCACTCTGGATGGCTTGAGGGCTGCTAACCCAGGTGTATCGGAGTATCAGCTCCTGTCGGTAGCCATTGAGGCTCTGGATGAGGAGTTGGAGCCCATTATCGACATACTGCGAATCTGGACCGATGCTTTTGGTCAGCGACGCAGCGGCAAATACAAAGAATTGGATGCGATTGTATTTTGCGTGGAGCAGGCACATTTTCTCTTTGAAGGAAATGATCCGGCATCTTCGATATCGGAGGAGAATAAATCTCGCTTGAACACCAGGGTGTTTCGCATCGGTTGCGTCTATGTGGCACGCTTCAGCAGTGTCGGCCCAGCCACCTTACCTGCCGGTCCGATTGGCTCCCATGCCTTTGAAGTGCCCTATGATGAGCGTAATATCATCGCCTTGATGATGATTCTCTACATGCACGAGTTTCGGCACGACGTCTTTCACGATGTAGAGGGGCTTGCCGACGAACTGGTGGGTGTTCTGGCCGGCGCCATTTCATCGGCCCAGAAGAGCGGGCTGCTTAAGTTGTCGGCAAGAAAAGTCAAGATAGGCAATCAATCGGTGCCGCTGCTTGATCTGATTATCAAACTCTTCGTCGATACCATCGGTGAGGTGGATGCAGACATCTCCGGCGGGGTCTTACTGGGAGGTCCGGCCTACCTCTATAACATGCTCTCCACCTTCAGCGCCATGAATTCCCAGGGGAAAGGTGTCTTCAATACTGCATCCCTTTTGCGTACCGAGTCATTCTATGAGTTGGAACAGAATGAGCGGGGGCAGATGGCCTTGACGTTTCTGCCTCATCCCCCTGATTACATCAGGGCCCATATCGTGGCTGCTTCTCTCGATGAAATCGGTTTCTCCAAGGAGGCGGAAGAATGTCGGAAGCTGGCCGATCAGGCCGTTGGTTTCGGCAGCATCCCTCAGGTTATTAGTTGGCGTGCCAGTCAATCTGATGCTTTACCTGTGATTGAGATCCCTGTGAGTGACTTAAAAGCAGTGGCGCCCATAGTGGCGAAAGCTCTCATTCGTACTCCATTGAAGTCGCTGGGAGGTTTGGCCACAGCCGATGTTACTAACTGGACTGAGGAAAGGGAGGGGCGAGCTCAGCAGCTAGCCCGTTTGATTATGGCCGGTAAGTCTGAACTGCCCAACGACATCGGCCACATCCATGTCACCTATGTGATATCGGCTGCCACCATCGCTTACTGGGGGCTCTGCAAGTCCGGCTATCAGCCGCGCATTGCCGCCGATATTGTTCAGAAGAATGCATTGAAAATGATCGAGCAGGTCAGACTCAATTACGAAAAGCGGCTTTCTGAAAACGCCGGCAAGTAAATTACTGTTCTTTTGTTTGAGGTAACCCCAAGTGGATCATGAACGCTCGATTTCATCATTGACTGAGCCCTGGCATGAGATTCTGCAGTATGCCAGAATGGCTCCTTCTCCGCACAATATTCAGTCCTGGCGATTTGCAATATTGAGTGCGCGTAAGCTTCTTTTGCAATACGACCCGGAGCGGCTTCTGCCGGGTACTGACCCTAGCGGACGTTTCTGTACGGTTGGCTTCGGCATTCTTTGTGAGTTCATTTCCATCGCTGCCGCGCCGCTTGGATGGGATATCGAGATTGAGTTTCTCACCAAACGACTTGACCCTGGTCATGATCGACATGGCTGTCCCTATGCGACTCTAACGCTTGTGCCTCGCCAATCGGCTGAGACGCTTGACCGCGAGCTAATCTTGCGGCGCCGTACTTCGCGCTTGCCATACTACGACGAGCCCGTTTCAATCTACTTGCTCGTGGAATTGCAGACCATTGCCGAGCAGTATGGGCATTATCTGGAGTATTCCAGCGAACCTGCTCAAGTAACCTGGGTTGTGCGTTTGAATGCCGCTACCATGTTTTACGATATGGCCGACCCGGTGGCTCGACGTGAAGTCGGCGGTTGGATTCGATTCGGTGAGGCCGAGGCGAAACGTCGAAAAGACGGGCTTTCTTCACTGGCGATGGGCTTTCCGGCGTGGTTGATGAAGCTCTTTGTCAATGATAACTGGCTTTTCAATTTGCCGGGCATTCATGAGCTGGCTATCGCTCTGTATACCCGCTCCATGAGGGGGACTCGCACAGTGGCATGGTTATCCGGGCCATTTGCTGAGCATGACCACTGGTTCGCTGCCGGGCGAATGTTGGGTCGACTCTGGCTGACTATGACGAGAGAAGGGGTCTACCTGCATCCCTTCGGTAGCGTCATTACTAATCCCCGTGCCCATCAGTCTATGTGCGAGCACTTTTCCGATGTCGGCAGAGTCGATGATATCTGGCTCTTGGTGCGGCTTGGTAAAAGTGAAACACCGCCATCGGCTGAGAGGATGGGGCTTGAAAAACTGATAGACCGGGAGGATAACGTTCGTGATGGAATTTAGCTTGAGCAGTTTGAAGCGTCTGAACCATCTCTTGATTCATCGCATCAAACGCTTTCTCATTTTTCGTTTTGTGGAGTTTGCTGCCATTGTTCGGCGACATTTTGCCGCTAAGCCCTGGCTCTACAAACTGCTCCTGCATCCCGCGTTGGTGCCCTGCCTCCGTCCGGTGGGGCTTTGGAAAGCCTGGTATTGCGAGCAACAGGCCCTGAGAAACTGTCCTGCCTACCGCCAGTTTCGGCACCAGTCCGAAGGGCAGGTGGTGCTGCGGGACGGCTGGCTGCCCGATTTTTCGTCCGTACCACCTGTGGATAAGGAAAACTATGTGCGTCGTTTTTCCCTGGCTGAGCGTTGTCAATCTGGGCAATTGCCGGTCAGGGGAGCCGTTCTTGATACATCTTCAGGCTCAACCGGCAAGCCCAGCGTTTGGGTCAGGGGTGAGGAGGAACGTGTTGCGGTCGCTCAGGTGATGCAGGTGGCTTTGCGGGCCCAGGTGCCCGGCAAGCAGATCCTCTTCATTAATGCCTTTGCCCTGGGTCCATGGGCCACCGGCATGTGTGTGAGCTATTCGGTTTCAAGGGAGGTGTTACTTATCTCTGTCGGTCCTGATGTGGCTAAGATTCTTGATGTCTTGAGTAATCCCGATCTCAGCCCCGACAAGTTTACGTATGTAATCGCCGGCTATCCACCTTTCTTGAAAATGCTTGTGGATAGTGCCAGGGGAATTGTGGACTGGTCGGACTATCAAGTCGTTGCCTTCTACGGCGGTGAGAGCATGTCCGAAGGTATGCGGGATTATCTACTGAAGAGCTTCTCGAAGGTCTATGGCGATTATGGTGCTTCTGATCTGGAGATAAACATAGCTGCCGAGAATGACATGACGGTCTGGCTGCGGCGAACTCTTCAGGCTAATAGCCAATTTCGTCATGCCGTTAATGCCTATCTGGCGGAACTGCCCGGGCGGGCTGCAATGCGTGAGGCTGTGCCGCACATTTTTCAATACAATCCCCTCGACTACCTGATCGAGTCTAATTCAGAAGGCGAGTTGCTGGTCACTCTTTGCCGGGCCGCCAATGCCTCTCCCAAGATTCGTTACAACATTCATGACTATGGCTTCACCATGAGCTATGAAGAGTTGTCGGCGATACTGAAGAAGTGCGGTCTGTCTATGCCGAACTTTGCTGCCGGCTCTGCGTTTGCCCTGGTCGGCTTACCATTTCTTTTCCATTATGGTCGCAGCGACCTGGCTGCTGAGTATTATGGATGCAAGATTCCGCCGGCGGCCATCGAGAAGATTCTTTTTGAAGATGCCGAAATGGCAGCCAGTATCAATAGCTTCCGCTTATTTTCATATGAAGATAGTGCGGACCATAGTAAACGGCTGAGCCTGGCTCTGGAGATAGGAAGCGGGGTGCCCCATCCCGGAGCGGAGAAAGTGGCTGAGTGGCGACACTTTATTTTTGAGCATTTGGCTCAGGACAGCCAGGATTTTCGGGAGGCGGATACCATTGCCTCCAGTCGTGGTATCAGACCCAGTCTTGAGTGTTTCGGCTTCAGGAGCGGTCCCTTTGCTGATTCCGATATTCGCATGAAGGCTAAGTATGTAGAGCAAAGAAGCCTAGAGGGAGTTTAAGCTTGGAGCCGACAAACTAGGAGCTGGTTTCTGAAGTCGAATTGTCATCTGTCTCATGGATGCTCGCGCCAGCTCATCAAGGTCTTGTTCTAGAGGGGCGAATACGTATATTCAGCTTCGCTAGGTTTTCAGGCGCCCTTCAGACTTCGCCGGAGGGCCTGCCCTGTCTCAAGTAGAGGCGGTTTGCCGGATGCTCCTGAGGCTTTCCGGCAGGCTTGCTTGACAAGGGTGCCCAGTGGCAGATTGGGGCTATCCATCTCACCCATTATCAACGCCGGAACCCTTCGTCAAGTAAGACCCAAACAAACTATTTCTCTGTTTTCATCACTTCGATGCACTCTTCTTGTGCGTCGGTTACGGTTTTCATTGATTGCTTGAGGTGTGGGAGAGATATTTCCGTTTGCCAAATTTTCGCAATGTAATTTTGGAAGGTACAACCATGTCTAAGAAAGGAAATCGTAAAAATGGCTTCGTTCTCAATGTAAGCACGCTCATGCTCGCCGCCACTATCGCTCTTTCTGTGGCAAGTGCGCCTGCTCTGGCTGCTACTACCTGGATGCCTGAATTCAACCCCAATCAATCCGTTTATGTTGATCCATCCTTGAAGGCAGACTCCGTAGCCCCAGTGGATTTGAGTGCTTTGCCACCAAAGCTTGCCGCAGAAGCCGCCAAGAACAATCTGAAAGTGTTCGTAGTTATGGCCAAGAAAGGCGATGAGTCTCTTGGTGACTGCAAGCAGAAATTTGCCGTCTGCAAATTGGAAGAGTTGATGGGCAAGTGGAACGCTCGTCTGCCGCAGGATGACTACGTGCTTCTTCTGGTAGTTCGCAGTGACACTGATTGGACCAAGGTCAGCTACGCAGCCAACCTGGGCAACCGTCCACGGGGATTCGGGGTTGGTCCCAACTCACTGAATCTCGATAAGTGGGCAAAAGGCGTTGATGGCGGCGTTGCCTATCTGCCTCGGGATCCAGGCAACTTCGCTTTGCACGTGGTAGCTGATATCAACGCCTTGATGGATAAAGCTGAGTCTGAAGCTGCCGCCAAACAGGCGCAAGCAGAATTCATGGCTGCGTTGCCTGGTTACCTCATGTTGGGAACTGGCCTGGCTATGGCCATCGCCCTTGGTGTCTTTCTGGCTCTTCGCTACCGCAAGGAGCGGGGCACCGCGTTTTCTGCAATCGAGACGCTGGAGTCTGCTCTGGATGCTGCTAATACAAACTATATGCAGATTCAAGGCAACTACCTCGACTTCCTCTCGGAGCAAGGCAACGACTGGAAAACCAAGTTTCAGGGACAAACCCTGGTTTCATACACCTCTGCTGTTGCTGCCTATGCCGACTTGAGCGCGCGTATCTCTGCGGCCAACGAGCTTCTCGACCAGGCCAAAAAGCAGTTTGCTGCCGGGAACGTTCTCTCAGTAGAGGGTTTCCGTGAAGCCTATCGGCTTTTGACTTCGGAGCCGGTGGTCGTAACTGGAGACTCCCTACCTCTAAATGAGCGCTCTTTGTTCAGCTCTGAGGTAGAGGAAGACTCTTATTCGCCGGATGCGCTGCTTCGCAATATGGATGATTTATTCCAGCGCACCAACAATGCCCTCTCTTCCATCATGGAGTCATTCGGCCAGGCTCAAACAAACAGCCAGGAAGTGGGCAAAATCAGTGCCGAGGTGCGTGGTCTGGCAGATAAACTGGCTGGTCAGGGTGTCAGCAGCGCTCCTTATAACGAGCGTTTGCAAGCGGTTCTTGTGGCAACTCAAAAGGTTCAAGCTAACTTACAAAAAGATCCCCTGGCTGCTTCATCCGACTCTTCTCGTTTGCGTCAAAGCGCACAAACCATTGCCGCCGACATCAAAACTGCTCTGGGGCTGGTAGAAGCTCTTGCCTCTGCCGAAAAGTCTCTCACTGATGCCCAGGCTAAAGTGGATACTCAGCGTTCCAAGACCGTTAAGTATGCCTACCCCGGTTCCGATGCTCCGGCTCAGACCGCAAATACCTACCTGCTGGCAGAAGACGGCTATAATCCTGATTTCTATGCAAAGCAAGCCCGGGCAGCCCTCGGCAAAAGTCATGAGGCTCTGCAAGGAGCCAAACTGGCCGAAGCTGAAGAGTCTAAGAAGCAGGCGCAGCAGTTTATAGCTGAGATGACGGCGGTGATTGCTTCCTCTCTTGAGGCTCAGAGCTTCGTGGCCGACACGGCTGCTTCCATCATCGGCACTCTCAATCAGCTCAATCAGGAACTTCCCCAGGCTGAAGCAGCTCTTGCCACTCTCAAGTCTGATTTCTTGCCTGTCAACTACGGTCAGGTGGAGGGCTATGCGGCGGCGGCATTGAAGTTGGCTTCCAATACGGTCGATCACCTGGCTCAAGTGCAACGGGCCTATTTTGAACAGCGCTTTATGGCCAGCGCCGAACAACTCAAGGAGGTAAAGGGTAACATTCAGTCGGGGCGCGATGGCTTGCTTGCCATTCACAGCACTCTGGCCAATCTACAGCAGTTGCGCCTCTCCGCTCGTGACGTGAGCAGTCAAATTCAGGGACGTTTATCCAAGCTGGAATCCCGTTTGCAGGAGACTGCCTTTACTACCGCTGCCAAGACTGAAGAGACCTTCCGTACCTTTAGTAAACAGGCTGGCTCTCTGGCTCAAGAAGTTGCGGCGGACAAGGCTGACTGGGTTAAGTGCGACCGTCAAGCAAAAGAATTGCAGACCGGGCTGAACCAGGTGGCTGAGGCGATCGAGAATCAACTTGCTGCATACAACAAGGCTAAGGCTGAGTTTAGCCAGTGCGAGCGTCAGTTTGCCCAGGTGGAAAGCGTGGTTGGCGATTCGCGTGTGCGTTCGTCTGCTCGCCAGAAGCTGGAGTCTGCTCGTCAGGCAAAGGCGAAGGTTGAGTCGGCACTTAGCGTGGCGCGCTCGGACTGGTCTTCGGTCAACCAATCCTTGATTCTCGCCAACCAGTCTATTGAAGCTGCGCAGTCGGCTGCTCGTCAGGATATCCGAATGGCTGATGAAGCTGCGCGTGATATCGACAATGCCGAAAGCCATATCGACGGGGTGCCATCGTCTTTCAGCCGCAGCCGTTCCATCGGCAGTAGTCACAAAACCTTCGGTCAAGGTATCTCTGCCGACACAAGTTCTGCCCAGTCTAGCTTGCGCTCTGCCCAGTCTGCTTATCAGCGTCAAGATTACGAAGAAGCTAGCCGTCTGGCTGAGCGCGCTAAATCTCAAGCCGATGAGGCGCGAGATGAAGCGGAGCGCCAGGTGCAGGCTCAGATCAATGCCGCCGTGGCAGCCTGGGAATACGCCGAAAGCCAGCGCCGTGCTGCTGAAGAAGCTGAACGGCAGCGGCAGGCGACTGAGGATGCCCAACGACGGGCTAACGAGTCAAGCTATAGCTCCACCTCCACATCCACATTTGACACCAGCTCCTCCGGCTCCTTCGGTGGAGACAGTGGCGGTGGCAGTGGGTCCTTTGGTGGTGGTGACTTCTAGACTCTGGTTCTCGTTCCATATCCTGTAATGAAGCTAAAACTAGTGATGCCTGCCAGGGGGCCGCCTTCGGCTTAGTCCAGCAGGCTCTCTTTTCGTTGTTCGAGTTCAATTCCCTACAGAGGGGCAAGTCACTTGCCCCTCTATTCAGTTCAATTCACATTCAAAAGGAAGCATTAATCATGGAAAAGATTATTCTTGGTTTGTTGGTAGTCGGTGCCGGCGTCATCATTGGTTTCCCCAAGGTGCGTCAGGCTCTGCGTATCAAAATCAACAATGCGGCAGAAGGTTCGACCAGCGCCATCGAGCGTCTTGAAGACACCTACGAAAGCCTTCTGGCTAAATTGCCCAAGCAGAAACAAGCCGTGGCAAAGGCGCAGGCTGGTGCCAGCGATGCTCAGAAGCAGTTGGTTGCGGCTGAGGCGGCGCTTGTTGAAATCGAGGAGCGGCACTCGACGGCCCTAGGGCTAGGTGCCTCCGAGGAAGCGTTGGGGGTTCTTGAGGACCAATATTCAGAGCAGGAGGCTCTCATCGAGGAACTCAAGGCTAACGCCCAGGAAGCCAGCAAATTGGCAGGCGAAGCTCTCAAGGCTCTGGAAGCCACCGCTCAGAAGCTCAAGAAGTTTGAGCGAGAGGTTGAAAGCGCCGGACGCAAGGCTGAACTGACGGAAGCTTATCGGGTTGCTAACCAGGTTTCTGCCGAACTCGGCACCATCAACAGCAGTCTTTCTAAAGCTGGTCAGGCTGCCCGTCAGGTTGATATGGAGTTGGAAACCGCTCGGGCGGAAAGCCAACTCAATCAGGGTAGTGCAGGCGAGATAGAACTGGCTGAGCTAGAAGCCAAGCAACGCCGAGCCAGCGTTCGCAGCAAATTACGTCAGAAAGCCGGTCTAAGCGACAGCAACGGCTAGTAACTTTTACTCCGGCTCTCATGCCGGATAAGGGGGCCGTCCCCCGTGGGCGTCCCTCAACCAATTATTCTCTAGCGGGTCTGACCCGCTTTTTTCTTCCGTCAGACAAGTAGACCGGTCGACTACCAAAGCTCAAAAAAGGAGGGCTTTCGCCCTCGGTCGTTTATTCTCGGCCAGTCTAATCAACTTTCGGCGCAACTAGATATTAGCTGGTTGCTACTGGAAGGTCAGAAGCAAGATGGTGACCATCAGTGTGCCTAATGTCCAGACAAATGCCATGACGAAGTTAGAGTTGGAGGCATTTTCGTCTTTGGACATAAGTCCTGCCAGGGTGTAGCCACCGCCCACCACTAGTGGGAAGAGTATGTAAAGAAGGAGTCCCAGAGACGGTTGTGTGTTCATTGTTTTTGTTTTTGAAGGATTCAAGAATGGAAAGGTTGGAGCTCTCGCAGGGAGAGCTCTTTAGTGTCATCAATTACGGTCGAGTAGCTTTATATCTTCTGCTTTGCGAGAGGCGGGGATAAGCGCTCTGTCGCCGAGAGAGAGAATGTCTACCTGCAATCCGATAATTGATCTGCCTCCCTCTCCTCGGCGGCAACTATTAGCGGTCAGATTGCTCCAGAAGCGAGCCGTCTGACTGACAATCCGCACGTGATTGCTGCCGGAGACTTCCAGAATTAGATCGCTGCCTTTGTCTGCGGGTGTAATCTGAGCGGCTGTCCCTTCGTCAACTCCTACTACAATGGTGCCGGGATTTTCAGCACAAATAGCCAGGTCGCGATTTTCTCTGTGGTATCGGTCCACATGGGTGTCCATGACCAGCTTGTCGAAGAATCCAAGCCCTTCGCCGTATAGCAGTTGACCGCAGGCAATCAGAGTCTCATCTTCCATACCGCCTGCAATCATTCGTTTTGAAAGAGCGGCGGTACCGGCTGAGTTTCCGGCAATGATGATGCCCTTTTCCGCCGCTTCCAAAATTTGACTGACCAGCCCATCTTTGCGCAGGGCTTCCATCATTCTTGACTGGTCGCCACCGCGCATATAGATTGCGTCAATTTCGGCAGGCAGGCGTTTGTGTGAGCCGGGCGTGAGGATGGTAACGCGCGCTTGCAAGTCGGTGAAGTCGCCGGCAGTGAGGGTGCAGTCTGTTACAGGATCTCGCGCGGCGTGACCGATGATGGCGATGTGCGGTTGATAGCCTTTCTTCCCTTTGGAAGCGAGGTCGAGAAGTTTCAAATAGTTGCGGGTGACAGGTTGTCCACCGACTCCAAACAGAATGATGTTACTTTTCATGATTGTTCCTCCGACTTTTCTTAGCGGGAGTAGTGGTATAGAAAGGAGGCTGAAGGCAGGGCTTTTCAGCCGATGCCTGCGGATTAAGCTCTCTGTCGATAATGGTTTCGATTGCCTGGTGGGCTTCGATTTCATCTGCTTCGGCAAGGGCGGCAGAGGCTTCGATCAGGTATTTCAGTTTCATGAGATCGTCCTTGATGAAAACCGGCAGAGGGCGCGAGCAGTTGCTTGTCTCTCTGCCGCTTGGCCTCATCAGGGTAAGGGCGGGTCTGAATTTGCGTTTGTCATGGTTTGAGAATTGGTTGGGAATTGTCTAAATTTGCGGCGCCCCAGGTGGTAAGAGTCTTTGCGGCTGCCATATGCCATTGCGCACGTCCTCGGCAAGAGCCACCATATCGCCCTGGTGAGTCATGAGCCTTTGGCTGCGCTCTCCCACCACAAAGGGAGGCAGAATGTCTTGCAGTTCGGTAGCCGCGATGCATGAGCCCCGGTAGTCCACTGCCTCTCCCGCTGTTGCCAGACAACTGCCGGCCAGGTAAGTCTGTTCATCAAGAATGACACTGGCCAGGTCCGTCGGCGCTCCATCATTTTGCTGAAGAGCTGCTTGAAAGATGACTTCGGGGTCTTTTGTGGGTCCTATGACGGCAAAAGAATGTTGGCGAATCTCTTTGTGCGAAAAACAAGCCACTGCCAGGCTCCAATCTGGATACCAGAGAGCCAGTTGTTGTAGCTTTCTTCTGTCGAGGAGGGGGCGATTGACCTCTGAGATTTGCTCGATTTGTTCGAGCGCATCAAGTGGACTTGGCACCAGGAGTATCTCGTGCAACTCGGTTTTCACCACCTGGGTTCGACCGGCTGAACAGAGATCTTTGCAGGTGAGAGGTCTTGGACGATCCGGTGTTTTTGTGCAAGCTTGTTGGGGCAGGCTGCTCAATTGTCTGGCGAGGATCTGGCGCAGTTCTTTGTGTTCCAGGATAACCACCTCGGTTGCCAGGTCAATTCCTGGTTTGAGAGGAATCGGGATCAATATGGCATTGGCATTGGCATTGGCGGCTCGCCGCGCATAGCCGAAGTCGGCCCAGTCGAAGTCTTTGGGCGGCAACTCTTGATAGTGGCAAGCCCGATGATAAGGGTCTTCATGCAAATTGGCGAGGCGATGCTGAAAGAGCCAACAGTGTATTCCAGGCTTCACTTCCCAGGTGGAAGTGATTTCGCTATAGAGACTGGCCTGTCCATTGAAAATAGCCATTGTTCTGGTTCTCTAAACAACAAACAAAATGAGCGGCGCCGCTTCGCCTATTGCTTGGCGGCGTCGAGCCTTACGGCTTATCTTTCGGTAGTATGCATCCGGTAGAGTGCATTAGCCCACCGGCACCCCTCTCAGGTTTGCCGCTTCGATAGCCATTTCGATGAGTTCCTGGCGGGTTTTGTAGGTGACGTTGTTGATGGTGTTGCACGTACCTCCCGGTTCTCCGTTAAACTGGCAATAGAGTTTCTTTACCGTGCAGCCTGTCATTCCGGACGCCCCTGATTCTCCCAGCCATATGAGGGATTCGATTGTTGAACCTCGGGCGTTTATGCCAGCGAGAACCGCATATTTGATTGTGCTGCCTCTGAGTTCGCCTGTGGCTGGTCCAAAGGCAAAGGCCACGATTCCGCCGGTGTTGGCGGCTACTTTCGCCGTGTGCGTGGGAAAGGGCCAACCCCGCTCCGGATAGTTGCCGGTAGTAGCTTGTGCTGATTTCTTTTCAGTACACTTGAGCGCGCTTATGCGCGAGAAGGGCTTAAGGTCTTCGGGGTTGCCCTGGGTGACTAACCCGAAGTAGACATCGAGGTCGCTGCCCAGTTGTCCCAGCACTTCCAGGTAGTCCATGGTCATGAGGGAAGGTGATGGGCATTGGGCCAGTGCATTCACCAGCTTTTCGTAGGCGAGAGAGAGGCGGAAGCGATTTACAAAGGTGGAGTCAAGGCGCTTCTGAAGGAACTTGACGGCGCCTTCATCAGGAGACTGGGCTATAACTCCCGCGCTTGCATGAAGTTTTGGGTTTTTCAAAAGTGCCATCAGGGCAGATATCACCTTAATGAGTCGTCCAGCCTGCTCTGGAAGGCGGCTCATAAGCATTTTGCCTGTCAGTTCTTCCGCCGTCAGCGGTACCAGTTGTGTGAGCTTCACCACATCGGTGGCGTCGCTGCCGATGTTTAGCTGTGCCTGCGCTCCCATGGTTCTGAGCATTTGCTTCTGAGCGCTCAGTCTGGTCAAAACCTGCACCATCTGGTCGAAGGCATTGCCGTAGAGGTTTTCAACTCCGGCAGTAAGATTGGCGATGGCTTGTTTGCTGATTGATTGCTGTGACTCTTTCTGGTGCAGCCAGTCATCAATCGCACCTCTCAGTTCCAGATCCTCCAGCCCAAGTTCGCGCCAGAAGGAGGCGCTGAAGATTTCCAGGATGTCGCCGCTCAAAAGCACGTAGGCGCAAGTAGCCTGTGCCGACATCTTGATGAAGTCAGGCTTGATGTTGGGGTTGAGAGCAGTGATATTGACACCTGTAGAACTGCCGTCTCCGTTTAAGAGGTACAGATATGGATTGGCTGCAGGAGCCTGCGGCGAGTTTGTCTGGTGCGCTAAATCCAGTTCGATTGTGACGCCTTGCGCTGCTGGACTGTCTGAGGGAAAGAGCCGCTTTAGCTTCTTGGCGTCACCAAGAGTAATACCAATATCGGTAAGCTCGCTCTGCGAGGTATCGCCCAGTGTTTGCCCATCGCTCAAGCTCTGACTTTTCAGAATCTCTATAGTGGGCTGGCTGATGCCTGCATCGGTAAGTTGTTGGAAGAAAGCTCCGGTTTCGTTATTCACAGGATAAATACTCTCCACAAAATAAGAAAGCGCAGGAGGTGAGCATATATGCTCGCCTCCTGGCGAAGATTGTTCGGGTTTATGGTCGCCTTGCCGGTACTATCAGCTATTCTCTAGCCCGCGATTTTAAGGGACATGGAGAACTTGAAGCTGAAGGAGAATCGGCTTGTGGTTTGGGTTTGACTGGTGCGAGCAGCGGCTTGCTGAACTGGTTGTTCGGGTTTCACGAGGGCAAACAGGGTGTTCACTTCTCCGGCTAGTTGTCCAAGCACTTGAATGTACTGAAGGTCAACTTGTTGAGGGCATTGAGCCAGAGCTTTCACCAGGCGCTCGTAGGCAAGAGCGAGCCGGAAACGATTGGCAAAGCCGGTGCCGGGAAGTTGGCGCTCCAGGAATTTGATGGCGATTTCGTCGGCGCTTGCTCCGGTTACGCCGGTGGCTTGAGCCAGGCGAGGATCACGGAGGATATCCATGAAATCAGACACCATTTTGGTGAGACGGCGAGAAGATTCAGGCAGTCGGCTGGTTTGCATATTGGTGCTGATTTCTTCAGCCGCCAGGGGCAATAGAGTGAACAACTGGGTATTAGCCTGGCTGCTTTCATCTACATTGATGCGTGCTTGGTTCCCGAATTGCTGCAGCAGTTGCTGCTGGGCGCTCAAGGAAGCGGCGCGGTCAATCATTTGCTCAAACTTTGTGCCGAAGAGGTTGGAGATGCCTTCCAGAGCTGCTTTACTTGAGGTTTCCGAAATGTAGCTCCCGCTGCGTACATTCTCCATCCAGTCATCGATTCGACCGCGAAGATCCAGATCTTCGAGGTTGCCCCAGATGGCATCGTTGTTGAATACATCAAGCATCCCTGTGCCTGCCAGCACGAAGGCCAGAACACCATCGGCTGCCTTGTTTATGAATTGAGGATTGATGCGAGCCTGTAGGGAGGACGCATTTACCCCAAGAGCGCTTTCGGTTCCAAGTAGATGGGCATAGGGGTTCACGGGAGGGGCATTGCTGGTGGTTACTTCCGAAGTGGCAGCCGTAGCCACCTCCAGTTTGATGACGGAGCCGGAATCTGTGACAGCAGCCCCGGGGAAAAGGCGTTTGAGCTTTTTGGCATCTCCCAGGGTGAACCCGCATCCTTTGAGTTCTTCCACTGAGCATTCCGCGATGTCGGTAGCGCCTAGATTCTGGCTTTCGACAATCTGAATGCCGGCTTCCGAAACTTCTGCTTTGGTCAAATCAGTCTTCAGTTCTGTGGAAATAGCCATAGGTTTTGTACCTTAGAGTATGGTTTTTCTTCGATATTGTCAGAGCAAGTGGCCATGCATCCTTCTTCTGCTCACTGCTTCAGGCTGCCTGTAATTCTTCGTTTCTCCTGTGAGAATGACTGTGGAGTCGAAGATAGGTAAATAGGTTTGAGTTTTGCCTGAATTAAATGGTTTGGAAGGATGTGGGTCTTGATAACTCTTGGATTCTTACAAGTTCCAGTGCTCCCGGGCAAGGGCAGGGGCTTGTGTCGGGAAGGGCGCAGTAAGCAGGGGGCTTGGATAGGGGTCTCGCCATTGCCGCAATTGAGGGCGTCCGAAGCAAAGATCGGTTCGAATTGTCGAAATGAGAGCCGCTTAATGGTGCTGTTCTTGACCCTCGCCGCTCGCGTTAAGTGCGAGTGCTCTTGCGAATAGGTATGGAATGGTCACATTCAATATCGCACTCTTGACTTCGGTTGCTTCTTTACGCTGCGACCTAACCCGTCGCTCGAATTTTACGCAGAGGCCGCGCACTGAATGAACAATTTGTTTGGTAGCCAGAGCCTTCAATTTACTGCTCCGTCTTCCCCGTTGAAATTGGACGCGGGGTTTGGCTCATGTCGAGAAGATTTGCTTGCTCTTGCTCTTAGGGCCGCAGACAATGCTGCGGCAGTTGTCCGGCATTATTTTGAGTCTCAGTTTCAGTCTGGTGCTGGATTCGTTATCGAGCACAAGGACGCCGCCTCTCCTCTGGTGACTATTGCAGATAGGGAAGCGGAGCGGGCCATTCGCTCTCTCATTGAGTCTGCGGCACCCAATCACAGCATAATTGGGGAAGAGTTTGGTAGGAAGCGAGGGGATTCTCGTTATACTTGGGTTCTTGACCCAATCGATGGAACATTGGCCTTTGCCACAGGGAAGCTTTCCTTCGGCACACTTTTAGGCCTAATGGATGGTGAGCAATTAGTCTTGGGTATAATCGACCAGCCCATTTTAAAGGAGCGCTGGGTGGGCTTCTCAGGACAGCCTACCACTTTGAATGGTCGAGTCGTCAGCACCAGAAAAGTCGGGCGACTTGAGGATGCAATTTTGAGTATAACCACGCCGGTTACTTTTGATTCTCAAAGCAGGCGCAATGCTCTGGAGCGGCTGCAGCGGCGGGTGCGCATTACTTCTTACGGTGGCGATTGTTATCACTTTGGTTTGCTTGCCAGTGGTTGTATAGATCTTATCTGTGAAGCGGGCTTTGAATTTTATGACTTCGCGGCAGTCGTTCCGGTTATCGAAGGCGCCGGCGGCGTCATAACCGACTGGCAGGGGAAGCCCCTCACTGAGAATTCAAATGGGGAAATTCTTGCCGCCGGTTCCGAGGAGTTGCACCGCCAGGCGCTGGGAGTCATTGGTGGAGAGAACTAGGTTGCCAGCTTATTAGTTGTCCGACGTGTATTTTCTTTCAACAATTGCTCGCTTATTGTATCCCCAAATACACGGGTGCAATAACAAACCTCTCCATTGCCTGGGTGTTACATAGACCGAAGCTTGATCTTGCTGAGTAGCAAAAATGTTATTCGACTTCTGGTCGACAAATATTATTTGAGGTGGTATCGGTAGCGGTATCACCACTTTGGTTTGCATTTGCCTGGGCAGTTAGCGGTAATGTCATAATGGTGCGCTGTTCCTGCGAAAGGAAGTTAGCGCAACCATGGCTACCATTCCGGCAGCGTAAAATACTATGATGCGCTTAGCGTGAGTTGGCGAGTCCGATTGAGTTCCATTCAAGGAATGCTCCGAAAGCCTGGTTTGATGGGCGTGTTGGAATGTGAGTGCGGGTGCTCGCATTGGATTCTATGGTTCTAGCTAGTCTTGCTCCGGAATAGGCAGCTATGTGAAGTTAGAAGCATCTCTCTTTACCCACTCATCTTCAGTTACGCCAAGAACCGAAACCAAAACCACCCTGCCATTACAGACCGCCTCTCAGCACCTTTTGTGCTTAGAATGAACAAGTTCATTGCGTCAACGAGGCTTTCAGGGTTGGGCCGGTAGAGTGCGTGGTTGATGTCTTTCTTTTGGAACGGGTGAATAGAGCTAATTCTGTATGTTGATAATAGGGAGGCAGGCACATTTATGGTGCAGAATCATCCATTGCAAGACATCATAGTCGGAGCGGAAGGGTCTTCTGGTAGCGCAGAATCTGCTCCCAAACCAAGAACGGTTTATGAAGGAATTGTGGAAGGTAAAACTACCAGGATAGTTGTGGTTGGCGAAGAGGTCTTTATAGAAGTGTCGTCGAAATTGGACAAGATGGGCGCTCCGATCTTTGAAGAGCTAGACTTCACGGAAGACTTCTCAATGGTACAAGCCACCTTTAAGGCTTTCGCGAGGAAAGCTCCAGATTGGAAATTTCCGTATTGAGCCGCTTACCATGGAGTTAATGTCCGGCGTCCCGGTCTCTCCAGTTCTTAGCCGTGTCATGTAAATCTTAGAAAATACTAGAAAACTATGCCTACCAATTCTTGCAAGCAAAGAAGATTACGTCAATCAATTAAAGCCATTCGGGCTGCCAGTGTTCATCCCGTTCAGAAGCCTGAGGTATTAGAGCGTGTTTCGTTCGCCAGCCTTCTGGAGAGTGACAAGCAACTTGCACTTCATTTGCAAACGTTTCTTATTCTTGAAGCTTTTCATTACCGGGCCCGTGAACTTTTCGGAGCAGCTCCCCGGTGGCAACATAACTCTTGCGAAGAGTATCATCAATATCTTCTCGCCTATTATCGGTTGGAAGGTTGTTCCGGGGTTCGGCAGAAAATTAGTAAAGGCAGGGAGGAGCTTCAAGATAGCTTGGTGAAACATCTCAATCGAAGCGAGGTAGCGCTCAAGCTCTGGTCGTTTCTGGTTCGGGATAAACTTGCCAATGAACTTGCCGACGCGATAATTTACGACCAAGACGCCTCGGACGCTTCATACTACAACGCTGAGCTAGCTCAACTTGAATGTAGCCAGGCTGCCTCGGAATGCTTTGACGAAGTGTTGTCAGATGACAGTGTGCCGCTGCTCTCTGCATGGGCCCGCGCCGCCAAGTTTGGCGATGATGCACCGGCTCGTGAATTCTTTCTTTCTGCTGCCATGAAAGTGACTGCTTATAGTTCTCTGGCCTTGGAGATTGAGAATGCCGCCGCTGCGGTGGCAGATCGAACTTTTGGCAGCATTATGGAGAACTTCCAACGAGCCAAAGCAAAAGCAGAACGCCGGGGTGGCATTCTTGTGCGCGGCTTCAATGACGAAACGTTTTATGCTGTCTCAAAGATCGCAGAACTGACCGGGCTGGAACTTGCCTCCATCTGGAGCCAGATTAATGACCCGTATCACAATTTAGCCCATCAGTTTGCCGATAGTGAGGGGGAAGGTGAGATTTGCCGCCGGTCGGTATCGAAAGAGCGGATGCCGGAGAACTTCGAGGAGTTATTTATAAACTCGTCGGTGGTTCAGGATATAGTCGGACAAGTCTTTTTTGGGCATCGTTGTACAGATTGCTCTTTGCATAATTTACTTGATGGTAGTTCGGTGGAGAGCCTGATTGAGCGCGAAGCCGAGAATTGGGAGCGAGTGCTAGAAGCGCAAATGTACGACTATTAGTGCAAACTGACTGCTATTACCTGATGCTCTATTGCTGCATCAGGACATAGTCATGCTTATTCATTTGTTCAGTTGAAGTCTCTTCTTTTTTGAAAGGCTTCAATTGGCTCATTACTTGAGACCGAGGAGGTCATCATGATTTCTTATATCATTGTCGGACTAATCGTATTAGGCACCATCGGCGCCTTCAGTATGAATGTTGAATCAACTGTGGAGCGGAATCGGCAGGCTCTTGTTCGCAAGAAAAGTCTTCCTCCTGCTTATCGAACCGACATAGGTGGTTATTGCGATCATCATGGCCACGGCCATGGCGGTGGTCATGACGGCTTTGGAATTTAGAGAATGCCTGACTAGCCTCGTTATGAGAACACTACCCGGTGAAATTATAGCGAGGCGGCATTTTTGTATTTTTTGAGCGAGTATAATAGACTGGTCTACGGGTAGGCTTTAAAAAAGAGAGCTTGGGCCTTGTAAAAGGCTTTGCTCTCTTTTGGATGCAGCAGTTAGAAGCCGGGAACTCTTAGTTTAAGAGTAGGAAGACTATCAGGATATTGGTGAGGCTATGGACCATTTGGTCTAGGCCCAGGCTCCACCAGAAGTAGTTATTGTCTTGAATTTGTTTTGCCGTTGCGCTGTGGAATTCACTGGGAGCAAGGAGTTTGTATCGTCCCAGTAGATTCGGTGCAGCCTTGATTCTGTCCATAACAAAGTGGATGGCGAAGTCAACCAGGGCCAGCCAGTAGTATTCTGGACGAATTAGCAGTGCCACCAAAAGGGTAAATGCACCGTGGACAGTGCAGTGGCAGACCAGAGGGAGTAGCCAGTTCGCCTTTTTCCCTTTGCCGCCAACCATATAGCCGGTTTGCAGAGGAAAATCGGCAAGGAAGTGTTTCAGGGCCATGATGGCACTGAGTGTAACCCAGATAGGAATGTTCATAAGTTTTTGCGTGAGTTTTGCTGGAGCTTGCCGCCGAGGGGCGGAAGCTATGGAATCAGTGGACTTGATAGATTCTGGAGAACTTTTCGTCTAGATAGGTGCAGAAGGCATCTGCATCGATGGGTGATTTTGTAATGCGCATGACGAGATCTTTAGTTTGATACTTGCGACCAAAGCGATGCACATTTTCAGAAAGCCATTGGCGAAGTGGCTGGAAGTCTCCCTCAGAGATGTTTTGCTCTAGAGTCGGAATATCTAGCTTGATCTGCTGTAGCAGTTGAGCTGATATTAGGTTTCCCAGCACATAGGTTGGGAAGTAGCCAAAGGCGCCGCCTGCCCAGTGAACATCTTGCAATACTCCCTTGCTATCGTTTTCAGGGCGAGTTCCAAAGAGTTCCTCGAAACCTTGGTTCCATGCCGCGGGCAGGTCCGCCACTGTAAGGCTGCCTTCAATGAGAGCCAGTTCAAGCTCGAAGCGCAGAATTATATGCAAGCTATAGCTGATTTCGTCAGCTTCCAGGCGGATCTGGCTGTTTTGAACTTTGTTGATGGCGCGGTAGAAGTCCTCTAGAGTCACCTTGCCCAACTGGTCTGGAAAGGTCGCCTGAAGAATTGGGTAATGGTATGTCCAAAATTGCAGGCTCCGTCCGATCAGGTTTTCCCAGAGGCGTGATTGACTCTCGTGCAGACCCATGGAGTGAATCTCCGCCAGGGGGGTGCGGGCATAGGCCGGATTGATACCTCGATCAAAGAGCGCGTGTCCCCCTTCGTGAATAGTGCTGAAAATAGCCATATTCAAATAGTCCGGCACTATACGCCCCGTGAGACGTACATCAAAACAGTTGGCGATGCTGGTGGTGAAGGCGCTTGTGTGAGAGTCGAAGCGGGAATAGTCGTTTGCAACGCCCATGGACTCAAGCAGTCGCTTGCAGAACTCGAATTGCTTTTCAGTTGAATAATTGAGGCGAAGGAAGCTATCATCAATTTTCGCTGCGGTAGAGAACGTTCCCCTCAGGTCGAGCAAGCGCTGTTTAAGGGGGGCGAATATGCTCCGAAGTTCATCGGCCGTCATACCTGGTTCATATTCGTCAAGGAGAGCATCATAGGGATGTTCGGCGAATCCCAGGTATCGACCCTTTTGCCGACTCAGTTCAACCAGTTCTGTTAGGTACGGTTGGAAGAGGGCAAAATTGCTGCTTTCTCGCGCTTGTTGCCAGACCTCTTGAGCTTCTGCTACGAGGGTTCCGAATCGAGACACCAGTTCAGTGGGTAGGCAAACTTTGCTTTGATAATCTCGGCGTGCGGCATTGAGCATTGCGACTTCGTCAGAATCGTTGTCGAAGCCTTCTGCCTGCAGTTCAGCCTCAGCCGCTTCGATTAGAAGGCGGGTGGTATTGCTGCTTGAAAGATCGTGTTGCATCTCGGCTATGGTGCCAATTTGAATAGAGCGAGCCTGACTTGCTCCGTCCGGCAAGCAGATGTCCTGGTCCCATTGCAAGAGATTTTGCACTGACTGCAAATCGGCAATTTTATTGAGTCGTTTGAGAAGCGCTTCGTAAGCAGTGGTTCTCATTCTGGGATTTATTGATGCGGTAGATGTAGTCATGGTCGTTTCTGCAACATTAGTTGCAGCGCTGATTTGAAAGCTGAATGGGCTTACTACTTCTAGAGTCTTAGGACTTTCTGTAATCTGAGCTTCTCTAATTGGCGGTCAGTAGTTGATGGACATTCTTAGAAGTTCGTCCGCAGTGCACTTTAGCCGGTAGTCTTTAGATGAGTAATTGTTGTTTTTGAGTGAAGCTCACATGCGTGTGATAGAAGTAGCGCTCTAACTATGCAATTTGGCAGCGCTGTAATGCTAGCCTCTATGAAGATAACCGGCTGGTTGTATGGTGAGCTGGCTATAAGTTGGCAGGATGAGGCTATTCGTCCTTGCGCTAGCCATGCCTGTGTACCCGCGCACCGACATACGCACAGTTGCTGGTTCCGGCAATTGTGCAGTGAGTCTATTAGTGTGGGATGAGGTTAAAGTTGTCCTGACTTAACCTGGTCCCGATCGTAAGAGGTGAACATGACAAAGTTCTTTCTCATCTCATCTATGGACATTTCGAAGATTCCATCCAGCTTGCCATCGGCAGCATCTTTCTGCGGAACAGTCATGTTTCTGTAGGGGTCCATTACCTTGTAGTTGCCGGTCTCCAGGTTCTTGCCCAGTACGGCGTATGCATGACGTGTTCTCAGACCACTATTTGTTGGAGGAAAATCTGTACTCAAGATTATCGGCAGTTTGTGCTCCAGTGAAAAATCCAATCGAGACTGAACTTCCTCGTTGCTCTGCTTGCTGAATTGAGAGTCGAAAGTTCGAAATCCTGTCAGCAGTCGGCCTGCTTCGAAGCCGTGTCCGCGATCTATGTTCTGACCTGGTGCAACATTTTGCGATTTTCTGGTTTCTGCTCTCAGTTTTCCGAAAGCCAGTTCTGCATAGAGCGGCCATTTACCTTTTGCTGAATCGGCATAGAGGGCGATTTCTGTGTCGGTTGGTTCAGAAACCGATATGGCTTTGCCTTTCAATTCGGCAAACTTTACGTCCACTGTCTTTCCCTCTTTCTCTGTGAACATTTCTTTGAGCCTTTGGGGATCTTGCGCGGCTAGAGAGGCCAGACCGGCAAGCAGATAACAGTCTTCGGCTGAGCCTTGCCTTATGTCATCAGCTGCGGGAAGCGACTGTGGGTCTTTGCCGAAGAGATTTGAACTGCTCATGGAGAGTCGTGCTTTGGATTCTGTTGTGGCCAGGTTCACTCTTCGTAGTACATCAAGGGGCGCCGGTATTGCCCGAGCCAGTTCTTCGTCGGTGAGTTTGCCGTCTTTACCGGCGATTCTTGCGAAGTTCACTTGGCTTAGCGCCGCAGCATCTTGTCCTGACACATAATGCTTTCTTGCGTGATCGAATTCACTTTGAGTGATATCTCCATCAGCGTTGGCGTCAAAGATTCGTTGTTTGTCCTGGACCAGTGTGAGGGCAGGCAGTTTAATGTCGGTTCTGCTTGATAGTCTGTTCAATGCCTGAATGTCTTCCAGTGATACTCCCGCTCTTTCGTCTGCAGCAAGCCAGGAGATGATTGGCACTTGTTCAACTGCTGCTACCGCCAGAGCTAGATCTCCCTTCACGGCAGGATCGGCTATAGCCCGATTTATTTCCGGGGTGGTTATACTCTTGCTGCCATCCGTATCGATGGTGGACCAACTATTCAGCATGGCTGAAGTAATTTGCTTCACTGCTGCGGGATTGATGGTAAGGTTGTCGCCGGTGCTATTACCTGCGCCCGTCGATTTGGAGGTGTTTGCGTCGAATGATATTTCGTCTGTGAATTCTTTCATTTCTCGTCCTCACGCCAGTAGCCGCCTTCGAATAGAAGGCAGTTTCTTTGAGTTCATTGGGGCGAGCACGAGAGGGAGTTTAGAACAATGGTCTGTGACAAGTCCATAAGTTGGTCTTGGCTGTGGCAGCGGGTGGAAGGTTGTCAGTGTCCGTGGGCGGCTGACAAGGCTGCTCCATCAAGTGCCAGACCGGCATCGATTCCATAGTCGAGAAGATACTGGTGAATCTTAAACCTGGTTATTTCGCTGCCTGTAGCCTGTCTAAATACGCCCCCGGCAAAGATTTCGTTCTGAGTGAACTTCCCTGTCTCCAGTGAAATCGAACCCAGGGGGGAGTTTCTCACCCCATTTAAGTAGCGATAACCGCTGAAGGGACCCAGTGGGAAAGGTCTTTCCAGCACTGAGTTGGCGGCGGTGGGCAACTCAATTCTGGCTGACAGATTTCTTGGTACCAATGTATTAACAGTGCGCATTAGCTGAGAATTTGGCACCTTGGAAGAGTCGAGAACAAAGATTCCCCATTTTCCACCTAGTTTTCCTGATGACCTGATCGCTTGTTCCGCAGCCTCTGAAGTAAGGTGGGTAACAGGAGTGATTTCGTCAATCAGGCTTGGCAGAAGCTTCTTGCCGAGCCCATAGCGGAGGAGTCCCAGTGTCGCTATGGTAGCGCCGGCGATGGTCAATCCGGTGGCAACAGGGTGCTCCTTGATGGTGCTCAGCAATTCCTCATGAAACCGTGTTGTCTGCGGCTCCACTTCCGGCGAGCGCTGCGGGCTTGAGCTGGTGAAGTTGTTTTCGAACATTCTTGAGTACCACTTCGGTTAGCAATTAGTGCTCCTTTATATTTCTATTTGCTCTGTGACATCTCTATGCGCAACATCCTGCACCGACTGCCATAATCTGTCGGCAACTGTGGGCTGCTTCGGGGGTACCGTGCGAGCTCTATAGTTCTTCTTGTATGCGGAGATTACGTTAGCGCATTCTCGCCAATCTTCATCTTGTGCTCAGGAAAGCAGTTTCGAACCGGCACCTCCACTACCTTGGCTGTGTCTTTCTCTTTCGGCGGCCAGTTCACTCTGGAACTAGTTGCTTCTGCAAGGTCCCAAGTAATAAGAATCATGGTCTATTTACGTTTGCTCAAAGACTACAAAAATTCATCAAAAGCTAGATTGTTTCCCATTCCAGGCAATATTCTCACATCCGTCGATGTGAAGTTTTTGAGCCCAGTCTAGATTGTTGATATTTGAGATCCATGCGCATCGTAGATGGCAGTTGTTTTATTACCGGTCCTAACAATATGTCTAAAAGAAGAGCTGAAATTCTAGAAATTAATGACACCCCCTATTCCGCAGCCCGAAAATTGGCGGAGTGTGAAGACTCTTCCGTTCGAGAGAAGGTAAAGCGACTTTTGATGGATGTGGTTGACCAGGTTGATCATTCCGGTGACAGCTATGGCGCCCTCGGCTTCATGTTTGACATAGATAGAAACGGTTATTTGCCGGAGCAAATTCTTAAAATCTACAACGAGTGCGAGCAGGATCTGCAAAAGTTTGCCATTCGCATCCAGCCCCAGCGTCTCAAGCCGCCAGTGGCGAAAGCCGCTACGGCATTGACCAGGGAGCAGCTACTCCAGACTTTGATTGATTTAATTGAGAAGAAAGCTGAGGCTGAAAACTCTTTTGAACTTATGGAGATTGCGGATTCTCTTGCTGGAGGTACACCGGTACAGAAGACGCCCGAAATCAAGGCTCTTCTTAAAGAGGCTCTCAAGGCGCATAAGGTCAGTGACAACTACCTCAAGATTAACGATTTGGTTTTTGGCAGTTAGCATAAGCCGCTTGTGTCTCTTTTAGGTTGAACCGTAGCTCAATGGTCCGAGCACCGTCGGAATTGGCGGAGGCATGCGAGTTCGAGTCTCGCCGGTTCTCTTGGTCGCAGCTTTAGTTATCTTTCGTTTTCCGCTATTTAAGTGGACGCTGCGAAAAGCTTCCGAAAGGAAGACTCTGGGTGACAGACGGAGTTGTTCTAGTTAAGAAAAAGGAGATTTCCCATGAGTCGATGGAGCATTGCCAACTATGCCGGCCCCATATCGCTGGAGCAGTTTCAGGTACTAGTTTGTGAGTTCGAGACTTTGATTGAGCAGTCGTTCGCTACTGCGGTCATTATTGAGGTTCGTGCAATGAAGCGCATTAAGGCAACCTCTCATTACTTGCATGACGACTGGATAATGGACGGTATTGCCCAAGACAACAGAGACAATACTTTCTATACAACAACGAATGTTATGGCAGTCGAAAAAGGCGTCTTTGAATCTGCCGCTTATATCGAAGTCAACTTTCACCCTTTCAATCCTTCCTTTGCTCCCTCATCTGCTTGGGCTCACTGTGAGTTTAAGGGTAAGTTGCCGAATCAGGCTACGTTCTATGTGCAACCGGACGATCAGTCAGTGGCCAAGGCCATGAAAGAAAAGCACCAGGATCTGCTTTTCGGCGACGGATATAAGGCTAATTCGTAGCCATTCCGTCTGAGAATCAAAAGAGGGAAGCCGCAGGCGCTTCTCTCAGCCGGGAGGCCTTTGACCCTGGTGTCGGAATTGGCTTCATACTGGTGAGGCCGCTTGAATGAATTCGCAGGTTTAGGAAGGACCGGAGCGAGAGTAACTGGCCCCGCGGGCTTTTTGTCGTTTCTGAAATACTATGCCATATAAGAGGGTGGCTGCAAGAAAGAATCCTCGAGGGTGTGCCAGGTGCGTGCTGGGCTAGATTACAGGATGCATCTGCAGGGGATATGTGCAGCTCTTGCTTTCAAGGCAAGAGCTGACCGACTGTCCGTTTGTCGCTAGAGCGGCACGGTCAGTTCAGGTCTTTGTGACGAGTGGGAACTGCTGCCATGGGCTGCGTTTAGAGATTGCCGACGTCGCTTAGGACGCAGTAGGCTTTCTCCTTGGTCACTATTTTGATTTGCACCAGAACCGGTGCTTGCGGATCGAAGACCAGGACACCAATGTAGAGTCCACCGGTTTTTGTCATGCCTTTCAGGGTTCCGCTTGATTTAACGTCCCACACCGAAGGTACTTGGGTTTCTTCATTTATATCTCTCTCGCTGGCAAAACAGCTTCCTACCAGCCTTGTGCTGGAGCGAAAGAGGAGCGGTTGCGAGTTGAGGTAACCGCCTGTAGGGCTTTCGACCCAGGTGCTTATGATTTTGCGCCCGGTAATGAGCAACATTATTTCGTTGTCGCTCAGTGGTTCTGCTGAGACTCTTTGAGGTAAGGCAAATATCTGGCAGAAGATGGCAGTAACGAGGCAAAGAGCAATTTGTGATGTTCTCATATTTGGCGTCTGTTTAGTCAAATGAACTTGAGTGAGCGGTCTCTTTTCGATAGACACGAATTAGTCTGAAAGGGGCGGACATACCCTTGGGCAGTCCTCCCCTTACTGTTAGTTTACTTCAAGCTTGATGAACGGGAGCGGCTTGATGAAGAGCCTGAGGAGCTTTCACTCGAGTCCGAGCCATCTGACTTGGAATCGGAATCGGCTCTGCGCTCGGCATCGGCGCTCGACTTGTAGGCGGCAATGATTGGCGCAATACGACTATCCAGTCCATTTCCCACTGTTGACACTGTCCAGCGATCGGTGGGAAAGTTGAAGAAGGGTCGCTCCAGAGTCACTATCACTTTGCCGGCTTTATCTTTAAGGCGAATGGTTGTGGCCAACAGTTCGACCTTTTCAGATTCTGCGATGACCTGGTTGTTGGCGGACAGCAATTGATAACTGGTGATGGCTTTGAACATTGATTGCAGTACGTTTTCTTTTAGCGTCGCCAGTTTCTGCTTGCCGGAGCTGTCGAATATATCGACGGTGGTACCCCAGGCAAATACTCGCTGATGCGCGACGGCAGCCAGGGCGCCGCTTCCATCGTATAGTTTGAAGGTGCGACCAAACGCCAGGAACTGTTCCTGCACTGAGCCGAGATTTTGGTTTCCTTCACTCCCAATATTGAACTTGTGCGTCAAGGAGACGGCTACTTTCTGCACATTGTAGGTTGCAGGAAAGGCTGGTGCTAAGGCTGTTATCTGCCCATTTGGTGCGACCCCGTTGCCGTAGATAACGGGTCCGAACAGGATTGGCGCAATTACCGAAGAGAGACCAAGGATTAGTAGTCCCACTGCGATAACTTGGTACAGCTTGAAGCCTTTGCCGGCACGGGCAACTTTGGAAATTGTCGGGCGATTGGTTTGTTTCATTGGTTTCCTTGATCAGGTTACATTCGATATCTATGCTTACCTGGAGCGTTTAAAAGCGCAGCCAGGCTTCTATCCAGAGAGTCAGGCAGAGGATCACCATGAGAGTGAGCAGGCTGGCCTTTATTCTCAGTTTGGTTCCTGTTTTTCGACCATCGAACAACTGGCTGGCGGCAATGGCTGTCATTACGGTGAGTAGATCGAGCCATGGTGAGATCTGCAGCTTTAGGGTCAGTTTGAGCAGTAGCTGTAGACCCAGCAAGCCGGTGACGATTCGACTTGTGTCAGCCAGTCGCGGGTGTCGCATCAACAGAAACTTGAGCCGACGCCAGAAGAAACGCACAAATATGAGGCCCATCGCCACTCCTGTGAACGATAACCACAGGTTCTTGGAAATGGAAACTGCGATAGCTACGTTGTCGATGGAGAAAAAGAAATCTGCTACTTCTATAAGGATGATCGCCCTCAGAAAGTGAGTGCCTCTTCTAACCGGCTCGGTTGGTGGTTGTTGTGATTCTTCCATGTGGAAGCCGAAGAACCAGATTGCTGTTTGGCTGACCATGTGGACGGAGGCCACTAGCATGACCAAATCGAATGACTTGGCAAAGGTCATCAGTACAAGACTGAGCCCCCTTATCAGAAGCGCTCCTGTTAGTCCCCATTTGAGGGCGCGGTGCCTTTCCTTTGCCGGCAGGGCGGCGGCAAAATGCTCCACCGCCATGATGTTGTCCCAGCTAAAGAGTATTTCCGCGATGAATATGGCTAGAAGCTCAGGCAGCGGGCTCAATAGTGCTGCCGAGTGAGTAGGGAGCGCTGAGGTCAAGGGTGAAGGATCGGCTAACAGAACGAATATCAGACTCAAAACGACTCCTCCATTACACTATATCGGTTTGCGACGCCTGTCGCAGAGGGCCATTGGCGATGGCCCTTTGCGGCAAGCTGTGCTGGTCTTCATTTGGCAATGTCCGGAGGCAGAAGGCTCTTGATGTTAGAGGATTCGATGCCGGCAAAGGACTTATATTGCCTGGTGGCAAATTCGTACACCTGGGTGGCGGTCTTTTCAAACTGTTCCAGGTTTAGCTGGATTTCGCGCACATTTGGGTCAAAGGGGCTTCCCTCATACCAGGGCTGGTCGATTTCCAGAACGAAACCGTCATTGAGTTTCTTTGCCAGTCGTTGAAAGTCTGCCGGAGTGCATTTGGGGTCGTTTGCTTCTTTCGAGATTTCTTCAATCCGGCGGGCACCGGCTACTGCCAGAAGTCCGAGAACATTTACGGCAGCCGTGTATCCCTTCGCCTGGGGCTGGCTCTGATCTATGTAAGCTGTAAATTCTTGCAGATTGGAATAGTTCAAGTTCAAACGGTTTAAGCGTTCTTGCCACTGACCTTTGGTGCGCTCGAAAGCCTGCCGCGCTGTCTCGCGAGAGGCGGCTATCTGCCGTTGTCCATGCCATTCGGTCAAGGCCACGAGCGAGACGATGATCACTACACCACCCACAACCAGGATGATGAAGAAGTTGCGCAAGTTCTCGGCTGCCTGATTATCTGCGGCCACTTGCCGGTAGCCAAGGTTACGGGCAGATTGCGCTACTCTCAGTATGGTCATGGTAGCTTCGTTGCTCAAGGCCGCGTGCGCTTGTGGCGCGAATTCTCTCAGGCTCTTGCCGTTGGCTCTGGCATAAATGCCCACTTCGCAGCCCATGCGGCTGTCGGTGAGCAAGAGAACCACCAGGCGGTCTTCCGGAGGAGTGGTGCTGTCTGCAACTCGCTGGGAGAGTTTGTTGAGCAGGTCTTTTGGTTCGGGGTCGAAGAAGACCTGGGGGCTGCGTTCAGTGGCGGCTATGTAGACTGGGACACCGCCCGAGTTTTGCAGCAGCGCGCTAAAGAAGGTGTCGTCGAAAGTGATGGCACCGCAGCCTTCAGGCAGGCGCAAACCCGGTTGCATGAGGATGCGGGAGCGGCTGAATTGACTGCTTTCCGGTAGCCATGTGGGTGGGCGGGTTTCCAGACCACCATTGCTAACAAATGCGATGCCAAAAAATAGAGCGCCGAGGATGGCGAGATTGCGACCAAATGACATAGGTCCCTCCATTTCTATGTAGGTTGTTTTTTTTGTTATCGGGGAGTTCTCGAGTTCAGTCGGCTCCTGCCGATAAGCAGGAGCAATTGTGCGTGAGCGTCATGAGCAGGTCGGATTTTCCTTACAAGCCTCAGAGCGGGCTTTTTCTCCGATAATCTTGAGAATTTCAGCAGCTTTGACCGTGGTATCGGCGGGAACTTGCAAGGCCGGGTCGAGCCATTGTTTGTTGAGCCTTACTTCAACTACGTCCACTCCGATTGAGTTAAGTTCTTGGCTTGCTTGCAGGTGCTTTAGCAGTTGCGTTTCCATTGCTTGCCTAAGCACATCCTGGGGCAGGTATTGCAGGCTGCTGGTGCCGCCGGCGAACTCTTTGAACTCTAGCTCTAGGGTTCCTTCCAGCACCAGGGCGAACTTGTCTTCTCCGTTTAGATACACTTTTGCCAGTTTGGCGGCGTCTGCCTGGCGTTTGAATTTGACTTCCATTACAACTGCCACGGGCAGGTTTTCAACGGTCTTTGCCTTCAGCACCTGGGTCTTGTGGGTTTGCTCTGCCGTTGAGACGACTTTGATGGTTTGCCAGAAGGGGATAGCAGCCTGCGGGCCGCTGCCGGTAAGACTTTCGGAGTGGCTGCGGTCCAGACTGAGAATCAGTCCCACTGAATTTTTGGGAACAAGGGTGACGCCGCCTGTGCGCCAATATCCGTAGCCGCCGGCTAGAGCGACCACTGTTGAGAGAACTAATGCTGCGCGCCAATGTTTGAGAATAGACATAGTGCGACTCCAGATTTACTAGTTGTTAGTCGAAGTTGAAAGCGTCAGGTGGGAAAGGCAGCCAAAGCCGGACTTTTATTTGCCTGGTGGCAGGCTGCCCTTCCTTTATTTAGTTGCAGTTGGGATTACCTTCACAGGCTTTTTTCTGCGCTTCCTGAGCCAGACCTCTAAAGATTTGGTCGGCTTGTCTAGCGGCGTCGATAGGCACCTGCAATTCTGGTGTTAGCCAGGACTGCTTGATTGCCACGGTTTCCACTTGCACTGCCAGCGCTTTCAGTTTTGCGTCGGCGCTCAAGTGAGCTTTCAGGGCTTCAGCTGTTTCCAACTGGAAGGCTTCAACCGGCACATAACTGAGGCTGGTAGTTCCCTTGCCGAAGTTGGCGAAGCTTTGAGCGAGTGCGCTGTCCAGTGATTGAGAAAGGGGATTGCTTCCGGTTTCCTTGATAGCTGCGGCCAGGGCATCGGCGTCTTTGACGCGCGTGTAGGAAACCGTGAGAATCACTGAAACAGGGAGCCCTTCGCGGGTTTGTGCTTTCAGGACCCCGGAAGTGTGCGTTGCCTCAGTCACCGGAATCACCTTGATTGCTTGCCAGAAGGGGGTTGCCAGGTGGGTGCCGGGTTGCAAAAGCTTTTTGGAATGGGAGCCGTCCAGGCTGGTAACCAGTCCGACGGAATTTTCTTCGATGGTTGCTACGCCGCCGGTTTTGACGTAGCCGCAAACGGCACCGCCAAGAAGCAGGAGAGAAACCAGTGAGAGAGAGTAGCGGTTGACTAGAAAGGACATACAATACCTCGCTATCGAACTCGGTTAACAGTTGGGGTTGTCTTTGCAGATATTTCTTTGAATGGTGTCGCCCAGCTGATTGACGCTGTTTCTGGCGCCTCGCAGGGCATCGATTGGCACTTGCAAAGCCGGTTCGTTCCAGATTCTCTGCACATGTAGAGATTCCACTTGTACCGCCTGCGCTTTCGCTTGCAGATTTTGTCTGACCAGGGGCAGTAGTGCCGTCTCTATATCCACAGGGCGACCGACTACCGGCAAGAAGGCTTGCACGGAAGTGTTTGCCACATAGGTCTGGAAGGAAGCTTCGAGGGATTCTCTCACCACAGGCAGTGGCGAGCCACGATGACGACTGTTGTAGAACGGCACCAGAGATGTGCTTTCCAGGTTGAGCCTGGCTTTCACTGCCACTTGAATGGTGACCTTGAAGCCATCGGCTGTTACCCCGGAGAGTCTGATGCCCTCGTTACCGGCTGGTACGGAAAAGGCTTCGGTCGGCACCAGAACTAATTGTTCCAGGTAAGGAATTACGGCTCGTGGACCAGGCGGCAGTACTCGGTCGTCGAAATTGCCGGAGGAGTTTCGAACCAATGCTACTTTACCTTCGGGTACTACCAGTAGACCGTTTGTGCCATGCCAGGTGGTGAGAAAGAGAGTAAGGAAGAATAGGGATAACACCACTTTTCGGTTGTGTCGGTTGAGAAGCCTCGGCCAGATTTCCACCTGGGCAAAGCGTGCCGATCTTTCGACTTGCCTGTCGAGTTCTTGCACAAAGAGGTGAATCCAGAGCTTTGACGTGCGCCCGATTTTGCGCCGCGCTTCCTGGGAAATAAGAGGTTCTTGGTTTTGGTCAGGCTTTTTGGCTTGTGTAGGACTGTTAGAACTGCACCAGCGAATCAGGAGCAGGATGACAGCAAGCCAGAAGAAGCCCTGTGGACTGATTGTGCTGACAAAGAGAGTGCTTCCCAGCACGACCAGAATGGCGCAAGCCACCACAAGGGTATTGCGGAAGCGCTTGAAGCCCACTTGCACAGAGTGGAAGAGTGTCCATGCGAATTGACAGACTGCTATCCAGCCGATCTGTGAGATGATGCTGCTGCCGCCCAGGGTCATTCCGATGGCGGAGACAAAGACTAAACCAATGATGAAGCCGGTGGCTTTTTCGAGCCGGTCTCGGTTCGTCAGGAAGACGTAGCCCAAGACCAGCGCCACAACGTATACGAGATAATCCATGGTGGACCTCGAGTTTAGTAAACTAGATGCCTTGCGCCGCAACCGTTTCGTCACCTGAGTGATAGCCCGGATGGGCTACTTATGCGCTCGGGACGCGGTGGTTGGCTGGCTTGAGCTGGGCAATGGGATGAAAGATCTGGGGAGATTCCTTAAGGATTAATGAAGGCGGATACCCGATTGTTAGCAAAATTCGGGTGCGTCTGCCACTGGAGAACTATGAGCTGTGCTTAGGAATTTAAGAAGTGGGTGTCTCGGCTAGCGCAGTCAACCCTCCTCTCTCTTTTCTCTTTCCTTCTTTCTCTTGAGTTTGTAGCAGCGCTCCAGATGCACTCTGTTTCTTTCCAGGGGCGGAAGTTTAGCCAGCTCCTCTTCCGTGAGATCTCGCGGCTCCAAGATTCCGGTCAGAATGCCTCCGCCCAGAACCATACAGAGCAAGCCGGCACCGCCGCTAACAGCCCTCAGGTCTTCCTGACCAGGTTTTGGCTTGGTGGCGGCTACCGTGATGAAGGTTGTCAGACCAAGAGCGAAAATGATGGCACCATTTCGTCGTGCCTTTGAAGAAAGGCTTTGATGTTTAGCCATGGTATGAGCATAGGGTTTGATGTTCAGTTTGGAAGTGGACTGGTCGACTGTAAAGTCGAAAAAAGGAAGAGGACCAGCCTCGGTCCGGTTAAGACCTAGTAAGGTTCTCTTCCGTGAGTTATTCAAAGGAGGGGTCTAGGTCTAGATGGAAGCGGCGAAAGCCTCCAGGACCCGGATGCTGCGCTCGCTCACTAGTCGTGCCGCGCTGATTTCCTCAACTTGCTCTCGCAGATTTTGGTCAGCCAGCAGTTCTGCGTCTGTGCTTTCATGCAGGAGTTTCAGACCATGACACTGATAACAGCGGCTGTGGCCGCAGTCAAAGGGGCGATTCTTGCGAAAGTAGCCGCCTGGACGGAGCTTGTTGCTGTCAGTTCCGTGGAAGCCGGTATGTGCTTCATGGCGGGTTTGCATCAATTGCAACTCGGCATGCCATCTTTTCATGGTGACTCCTGTTTCTTTACTCGTTTGTGAACAAATAGTAGGCGGTGAGAGTAACTCTCCGTTTCGGGCGGGAGTTCTCGTGTGCAGGGGCTTCGTCGGCGAAGCCCCGATTTTGTTTCCTAACGGCGTTTGCCTTTGCCGGCGGCCCGGTCGATTGCTTTCTGCAGCACTTCGATGTCAATGAGGTGTCGGGCTTCTTCACCCCAGCCTGCGATTATGGCCTGTTTGGCAGTATCGAGGGCTGTTTGCGCTTCCTGGAGCTTGTTCTGGAAGAGAAGCACCGCTGAGAGGTTGCGCGCTGCAGAGGCTAAGGTCACGGGGTCGCCATTTTCTGAAGCCATTTCCAGGGCAATTTGAAAACGACTCTGAGCTTGTTCGGCATTGCTGAAGTATTCGGTACAGCCAAGGTTGTTGATGACGTTAGCTCGCAGTAGCGGGAAGTCAGTTTGCTTTTCGGCTAGAACTTCCAGAATGCGGTAGGAGTAGCGAGATGCATTCGTCAGGTCTTTCTCCCGCAGGTAACGCACACTGGTAGTGTAGAGTTCCATGAGGGAGTCGGTTTCCAGAGGGGCTTTGAGAAATTTGCGATTCCAGCCGGGGGCGAGCCAGGTTGACGGGTAGGCGCCATCAGGCATCAGGGGTTCGCGAGGTTCAGGGGCCTCTTTGGAGGTATCGCTGGAAGTCAGTGAGACAAACAGGGAGAGAATCGGAATCGCGACCACTGTTGAGAAGAGAGCAAGCATAATGGGAAGGTTTGTGATATGCATAAGGTTCACCGGTAGAACGTGTTCATGAAATGTCCCCACGTGAAACATCTAGATTTCGATGTTTCTTCTGCGACCAGTTATTTGGTTTGGAATTTGGAGTTTGTTTCTAAGTTTGCAGGTTGCAGGATGATAAGGACTTGATACTTGCAGCCTAAGCCTGAGATTGGTTCTACAGTCAAGGTCTCCTGATTGCTTCGCATGTAGTTTGGGAGAAGTCGGAAAAATAATCCTGGCGTCGCTATCGGAGTAGAGCGCTTTGCGCGAACTGCAGGTAGTCGTTTCTGCCGGATGAGCGGTGTTTCATCTTGCTGCGGAGCCACCATTGCTCTATCTGTGGCACTTCCAGCCTTCGGATTAAAGCAGCCCGTAACCTCTTGCGTTGCTCTTGACCAGCGATTCTGATTGACTTGGGATGTTAACCATGAATTCAATTTCTCACCAGAGTGTTTACCTTTCTGAAATCGTCGCACACCTTCTAAATCTTTAGCCTGTCTGGATTAATGCTCAGTTTTATGAGTAGAGGTAGGCGCCGGTGGAAATTGTCTCAGTCTGTTTTATTAATCTGGAGTTGCCATGGATGCCGAGTCCACGCGGGACAAGCTCATGGAAGAACAGAAGTTAATTGAGGTCGGCGCTCGCGCCTATCTCGATGTGGAAACCCAACCCACCGTGCGAGTTAAGCTCCGCGACTTTATCGTTCTTTTCATCAAGAGTGAAAGTCTCGCTTCCCTTATTTACGGTTACATCTTGCTTCTAGCCGTGCTGGGAGTGTTCCGCTTGCCCTGGGTTGGAGTTTTGCTTAGTTTCTTCATTGAGTCTGTTGCCGCGGGGTACTACTTGCGCATCATGCAAGAGGAGATTCACGGCGATGCTCACAACCATCTGGCGATCTGGCCCAGGCTGAACCTTACTGACTTGCTGCGTTTATTTAAGCTTGGTCTGTTTACCAACCTGGTGCAAATTGTTTACGCGTTGTTTGCTCTTTCGTTGAGCTTACCGCTTTATTTCCTTGTACTTCTCGCAGTCAATTCTCCTGCTAGCCCCTCTGCCACAGAGGCTTCTTACCTGAGTCTCTTTCTTTCTTCGGCTTGCTTCACCATGCCTTTCTCCTTCTGGGTGATCATCGTTATGGCTCCCGTCGGGCTTGCCCGCTTCGCTCACAGCGGAGATTTGCGTCAAGCCTTTGACTTTGCCGCCATTTATCGAAGCATTATCTGGGGCTCCACTTTGATCAAGCGCTCTGCCGGCATTTACTTCGCGGCAATTCTAGCCAATGTTGGCATGATGGGACTGAGTCCCGCACTCATGAATGTGCTTGAACCCCTGATTGAGTTCAGTGCCATGGCTCTTGTGTGCCGCTTCAATGCCCGTTGGTACCGAGATGTTCTTCAGGCTGCCAGCGAGTTGGAGAGCCAATCCGGCGCGCCTCCGGAATTGCTCCTTGATGGTGGTTCCGCGCCGTCCCACCCAGGAGCCGATGAAAGTAAGGGGTAGTGATTTGTTGGATTGGACGCGGTGCTCTTCCTGACTGCACCGCGTTCTGGTCCTTTCCCTGCTCAGACCATCCAGTCTCAAGACAATTATCCAAAACAACTTTGTCAAAAATATGAAAATTAACGATTCCAGCCATGTGCTTGTTGCCGGTCTCAGCCCTGAGGCCTATCTGGTCAAGCGATTGGTCAGTCTGCTTATTCCTGACGCCCAGCTGTTCTTCTCTGCTCACGATGTCACGGGTGATTCATCCAAGAGCAAGTATATCACGTGTCCGCTGGCGCGATTGTCCTTCGAGTTGGATAGTGAAAATGTAGCTGGGGGAGATGATGCCTTCTACGAAGCCGTTTCCTCTGCATTCTACGAACTGACAGAAGCACTCTTGCAGATTCCCGTTTACGGACTCACTAGTACTTTAGTCGGCTCAGCCGGTTTCGGCATCTGGGAGGTGCTTACCGGGGTCTTTACCCTTCTACCTGCCAATGTTTCTATTGCTGCCGAAAGTGGTGTGTTCTGGCGAATAGCCTGTGATAATTCTAAGCGCTTGAGTCAGCTGAGAAGCTTTATCTCTGAGAATCTGCAGTTTCCCAAAGCGGCCGGCTCATCTCTTAATGTGAGCGAGGTTCTCTCAGAACTGGACGGGGCAATCTCCTCCATTGCCCTTTATTTTGGCGTGTTGGAACACTGGCGCCGCTCCACTTCTTTAGAAGTTAGTGCTGCTGTATCGGCTCAACCGCTGTTGCACGAGGAGCGCCTGATTAGCTATGCATCGGCTGCTGCTTTGCATATTAACGATGCTATTGCCGCCGCTTCTCAGTGCTTTGTTGACAGCCTCAATCTCACTGATGCCGACGAAATGAAGCGAGCTAATGATTCTGCACGCTCTGCTTTCGTAGCAGCCTTTCTTCATCCCTTTTATGTCATTGATATCAACTAGTTGATGGTTAGGATCTCCTATGTCTAAGTTAGGTTCTGAGACTATTGTCTCCGGCTGGTATCCAATCGGTGTCTCTTCCGACTTCCCAAGCCGTGAGAAACCTGTGGCAGTCAGTCTCTGGGGGCGCAAACTGGCCGTTTATCGCGACTCACAAGGAAAGCTTGTAGCGGTCAGTTCGGTTTGCCCCCATGGTGGCGCTTCCTTACTTATTGGTGATGTGGAGGGTAGCAATCTGATCTGTCCCTATCACCGCTGGACTTTCGAGGCAGGTGTGTGCACCATGGTGCCCGCTCAACCTGATGGGAAGGTACCAGTTAATGCCCTCTTGGAAAATTATCCGGTACACGAGGATGCAAACTCGGGCTTGGTCTGGGTTTATGTCGGAACAACTCTTGCCGATGACAACAAGCCGCCTGCGGCTCCATTTTTTGCCGATAAGCAATTCCGCTGTGTAGCCGGCCAGACTCTCTGGCAGGTGCCGCTGCCCCTGGTGGCTGAGAATCTCATGGATGTAGCCCACGTTCATGCAACACATGCCTTTGGTGACCGTCTCTATAGCCGTGTTGAGCCTTATGATGTGGTTCGTGGTGCCTGGGGTGGAAGCGCTCAGGTTGAGTACAAGTTGTCCGAAACGGGCGCTCTCTTTATGCCTGGGGATCGTGCCACCAGAGCAGGCCTTACCCCCATCGAAGTGACCATGTTCTTTCCTGGTGCCATCTTGGTTCGCTTCCAATCGGGACAGTATCAGCTTGCCGTTTTCACTGCTCTCACACCAGAGACCGACAGCACTACGCGCTTGCGCTATTTCTTCTTCCGAAACTATTTCAATAAGGGCCCCGAGCCTTACTTGAAGGTTGTGGACTTCCTGGCCACACTTAATATCGCTCGAATACTCAAAGAAGACCAGCGCGTGGTGGAAACGATTGAGACGGAAGGACAGCTTCCTCGCATAGTCTTGCGTTCTGACGCCTTCCCGGCTTTCTACCGCGAACTGTGGCGCAAGAACGGTCTTGCTGAAGCGGAGTTGGGCTACTCAGTAACCGCCTCCGGCAAGCAACCTCTTCCATCGCCTATGCGTGGTCAAATTCGGACATATGAGCGCTTCTGTCGACGCTCATTTGCATGATTTCCATATTCCAGTTCAGTGGGCGGGGGTGTTTTAAGTGCTCCCGCCGTTTTCTTTTCTTTCTCTGGAGAATCTGAAATGATTAACAGTTACGATTCCGGCCTGGGTTTGGCAGCTCTCATTATGGCTGCGCTTGGCTTTAAGTTCATGTTTCGCTACGCCAAATTCTGGGGGCGGGAGCGGGTTCTCAACAGTCCTTATCTAAATGGTGCCGACGAACAGCGTGCCACTCGCAACTATCATCTGGCCAAGGAGCTATTGCGACGCAACGAGTTTAATGGTGCCTTGCGCTACCTGCAAGAGGCTGAGCAGAATCTCGCCGCCTCCGGTATCCAAAATCTGCCCTTGAGTGCAGGAATTTTCGCTCAGCAGGCGCTCTGCTATCTGCGCGGCAACATTGGGGCTAGCTCCGAGCGGCAGGCTCTTTCTCTGGTGGAACGGGCTTGCGACATTGCTGCCCTTTCCGGTCGCGACAAGGTCAAACTCGACGCCCTCTTTGCGCGCGCTTCCGTGCGAAACGCCCTTGGTATGACCAATGACTCGGAAGATGACTTGCGCTCATGCATCGAACTGGCTCGCAAAATCTACGGCAAGAACTCGGAGCGGGAAGGACGTCTTCTCAATAATCTGGCTCTCATTATGTTCCAGCATGGACAATTGCAAGATGCTCTTGATTGTTATCGTCTCGCTCTCCCTATTCTAGAAAGCCATACCGGTCATGATAGTCACCTGACTCAGCAGGCTCGCGACGGACAGGTGGAAGTGCTGAAGCGCTTGAATGGCTACTCTTGACGGACCGCTAAACATCTATCGAAAGTTCCAGCAAAAGTTTCTCTGGAGGCTGTCTATATGAGTTCAATGAAAAGAGTTTGGTTGGCTGGTCCATCCCTTCTGCATTTAAAGGATAAACCTTTGCAGTTGACTTGCCTGGATCAGCCTGTTGTTTTGTTTGATACGCCGGAGGGACCGGCTTGCCTCCTTGATGCCTGTCCGCACCGGCAAGCCTCCCTGGCGTTAGGAAAGGTAAGCCAAGGTTGTTTGGCTTGTCCCCTGCACGGCTGGGAGTTTGACGGCTGCGGTGCGGTAAAGCGCATTCCCGCTCACGGGGAACACAAGCTTGGTTCCAGGTTTCAAACCCGCGCCATAAAGACCCTTGCTCTTGCCGGCTGGGTTTTCATCGAGACCGGGGTTGTTCTTTCCGACCAGTCTTTGCAGTTCCGGCTTGTGGATTCAGATCTTGGTTCAGAGCCTGAATTTACCCCTGATGTAGAGCCTTTCTTTTCCCTGGAGTCTGGCTCCTGGCGCACTATTTCCGGTGTTTACGATTGGCAGGCAGATTTCACACGGGTGACGGCCAACGGTATCGATTTTTCTCACTTGCCCTTTGTGCATCCAAAGCAGTTTGGCAATAGCGATCGTACCGAGGTCGGTGCCTTTCGCCCCATTCGCTTTGCCGGTGGGGCAACGGCTGAGCAGTTGCTTCTGCCACCTGATAATTTTGTGCAGAAGGCTATGCAGTGGCTGGTCAAGGGTGGGCAGAAGCTGTCGGTTAAGGGCAGCGTCTCATTCCTGATTCCCAATTTAACCAGGCTGGACCTCGACCTTGGTTTTGGGAAGAAGATGGTAATTATTGATGCAAACGTACCCATAGCCGAGGGCAAGACCCGTACTTACTGGGTGGCCTATCGAAACTTCCTCACCAATCCACTCTGGGACTTTGAGTTCCGCTCCCAGACAACTAAGGTCTTCGATGCCGACCGTGCCGTGGTAGAGTCTCAGCTCGGGCCCATGCCTCTTTTCCCGAACGGTGAATTGTCTGTGGCCAGCGATGCCACCGAGCTTCAGTATCGAAGTCTCTTAAGAGGTCTGGTGCACGGAGCATAGGGTTTGTGTGAAGGAATAAGACGATTGCTTGCCTGTGGTTAGCGCTGCCAGCTCTGGCCCGTAGATTCACCATGGGCCAGGTTAGCGCCAACCGATGACCTGCCTCTGGCGGGCGCTCTGCGCATCTTTGATGGATCATTGCCGCCATCGCCGGGTTGCAAAGAGGGGCTCTTTCTGGTTGGTTTGAGGCATATCTTTGCACCGCTCGTTTAGGAAAGTCCATCCAGTCAATTCACACCCGTTCCCTATTTTCACAAAAACCGCAGCAGATTCTTCTGTTGCGGTTTTTGACCGTTTGGGTTGGGGGCTTTCCCTAGTCAATTTATTTTTGGAGTTTTTACACTGATGATCAGTTTTCTAGCCAGTACAGTCAGTTGGTCGCTTCTGGAGACAGCTTTGGTTGTCGGTCTTGTCACCCTCTCCAGCAAGAAGAATGGCGTTGTCCGATGCGCCCTCGCGTGGACAATACCCAGTAGTCTCGCCTATAACTTCCTGGTCTTCTATTTCTTTCTGCCTGTGCAAGAAGGTTTTCTCTTTGGTCAGGGCTGGACTGTTTTCGCGCTGACTATATATGTTGGGTTGGCCGGCTTCATCGCCAGTCAACTTGAAGAGGACTCTAATTCAGGTTTTGCCCTTATCTGTGCCGCTCTGATCATTCTATTAGCAGAGTGTTCGCTCTGGACTGTCAACACAGCCGCTGTTACCTGGGGCGCCGACAAGGCTGAGAAATTTGCCGCTCTGGCAAATATTGAAGTGGCCAGCCCGGAAGACAAGCTGCCCGAGACCGACACCAAGAACATTGTTCTAGTTACACCCGATATTGCTCAATATCTTGGGCAGCAAGCTCTCAACAGTGTCGGTGACAATCTTGGCTCTCTGTTCTTATTGAGACCCGAGGAATGGGTTCGTCAGTCAATTGCAGGTCATTTGTATTACGCTGCTCCGCTTGAATATGCTAACCCTTTGAGCCAGTTCGGAATCTTTAGCAAGAAGATCGAGGCTAGCCCCGGCTATGTGCTTGTGGATGCGGAGAACCCCAATGCCGATGCTCGAATTGTTAGCAGCGCGCCCTTGCGATATCTACCTGGTGCTTTTTTCCAGCAGAATCTCTATCGCCATGTTTATCAATATGGTTACACTATGTTAGATAAACCGACCTTCGAGATTGACGAGGACTTCCATCCTCATTTCACAGCAGCGGTGCTAACCCCTCAGTTTGGTGTTACAGGTACCGTGGTTAAGAAAATCCTGGTAGTCGATGCCACCTCCGGCAATATTGTTGAATATGAGCCGGGTCAGGCTCCCGCCTGGTTAGACCGAGTCTTTTCAAGCAGCCTGGTCACTGATCGTGTGTTTCAGTGGGGACTTTGGTCATCTGCTGATAGCCGCAATCAATGGCCTAACTTTGCCGGACAGTATCAGATGACTCCTGAGACCCCGGAATTGGTCTATAACAACTCCGATATTCCGGTTTGGCTCATTCCCATGCGTTCCCATCAGTCATCGAATGCCAGTTCTACCGGTGTGATTCTCTATGACACCCGCGATAACAAAGGTATCTTCTATCCGGGCTTGAGCGGACTTGGTGTAGGCGAGAATGTCACCCACACATTTCAGAATGCTGCCAGTAATATTCGTTCCTTCCCTATCGATGCGGTACAGTTGTACTCGATTAACTCAGTGCCGACCTGGGTTGGTGTTTATACGCAGGCGCAGGGCAGCCACGGACAATCTTTTGCTGCAGTCGGCCTGGTGGACGCCCGGCATTTGAATGGTGCCAACGTAATTATGGCGCCGGACATGAACACTGCACTTTCGCGCTATGCCAGCTATCTGGCCAGCGGAGGTGGTCTATCGGCTGCTGAGATCTCTCAATTAGCTCAGTTGCAGAAGGCTTCTGGTCAGATTGTGCGGCTAGGTTTGTCGGTAGAGCAAGGTGAATCCACTTTCCATGTTTTGCTGACCGGTCAAAGTAAGCCCTTTACCGCAACCCTGAAAGTCAGCCGCGACTTACCGCTCATGCAAGTCGGCGACAGTGTGCAAATTGAGTTCATCGGAGGTAGTGCTGATTTAGCTGTCACTTCCATCAAAGATATGGACCTTGAAGCTCTGACCGGCAGCTAGCATCTTTCAATTGGGCATCGTGCACAGGGGTCTATATTCACGGACCTTTGTGCACTGACTTGCCTCCATCAAATTCTTCATTCTCATCCGTTAACTCAAGGAGCCTCATATTTTGAAATTAAAACCCACGGATCGCCGAGATAAAGGTTTTACCCTGATTGAATTGCTCGTCTGCCTCATTTTTGTTGGCGTAATTGTTGCAATGTTCTTTCCCGCAGCCTTTCGCCACCGTTCCTACTGTCCCCCGCCGGGGCGAGTTCCACGTCCTGCCCATTGTTTCGGACAAGCGAATCAGCATCAATTAGCTTCCGTCTCCGGTACCGAATTTCTAAAGTCTGGAGCTTTGCAATGAAATTTCCAACTAGATCCATCTTTCTTTCACTGGCGCTGCTCAGTTGCGGTATCTCTTTTGCCGCTCTAGCTGTAGGTCGTGTCAGTGTGCGTGTGCCAGTGGACCCAACTACCGGTCGCACCACGGAACAGAGCAATATTGTTAATCGCCTCACGGAGGATAACAGAACCGGTCATATTGCTCACTTTTACGTACTCAGTCCTGAGTCCGGTCAGGCTTTGATTTATTCTACAGTCAAAGGAAAGGTCACCTCCTCCGGTAAGCGCCTCACCCCCCGCACCACCGTTGAGAAATACGACTGCGGAAAGGACTGTGTGCATTACGAAGGTCAAAGAGTTGTGATTGGTGGTGCCGAGTACATTACTACTGAGATTCTTCAGGATGACGGCACCTATGGCAACTCCGTGCCATATCTCTATTGGTTCGATGCTCAGGGACGATATCACCAGCACTTCTTTACAGAAGGGCAGGTGATTCATATTTCCGCTCAACCGCTGGCGCAGACTTCAGTTGTCTTGAATTTGAGTCAATAGGCGCGTTTCGCTGTTCATGTCCATGCAGTACAAGTAGAAAACTCACGAGGTTACTATGAAATTCAATCGCGTACTTTTCGGTTTGTCCGGTCTGTTTGTTTTGGCGAATCTGGTCAGTTGCGGTTACACACCGGAACAGCCTAGCGCCACTTCCGGTGTGCAGAAGGTGAATGTGCAGGTTGCCGTTGATCCAACCACCGGCAAGACCATTGAACAGTCAAACATTGAAAAGCGACTTTTGCTCGATAACGCAGTCGGTTCAGTCAAGCACCTCTACATTATCGCCCCTACTAGCGGGCAGGTGTTAATCTACAGTACCGTCAAAGGCAAGGTGACATCCTCCGGCAAGCGTCTCACGCCCAACACGATCAACAGCTCTACCTACGGTTTTCCGATTATGTTCGGCGGCGATAAGCATTACACTTCCGAGGTGTTGCAAGACGACGGTACCTATGGTACGTCCTCGGAATACATCTTCTGGTTTGATTCTTCCGGGCGCTATCATCAACACTATTTCACCGGCGGTCAGATTATTCATATTTCAGACCAGCCTTTGAACGTACCCAGCGTAGTTCTGAATCTTGAGCAAGTGAAGAAGTAGGTCATTTCTGCTTCATCGCTCTTCTACCAGCGGCAGACCATGTCTGCCGCTTGGTTGCTTTTGCCAATTCTCTTTTCCAAAACAAAACTAGTTTCTGAGGAATAAACGTATGAGTCGCAAACTTAACGACTGGAACAATCTCGATCCGAACAATTCTAAAGGTCCGATTTCCTATATCTGGATGGTCTTTCTCATCATCGTGGTGGCAAGTCTGGGTATCGGTGCTGTCAACTTCGTTATCGGCTATGTTAATGACGGCGCTCAAGTGGTGCGGGAAGAGACTTCTCCCCGAGCCTTGCTCAAGAAATACGAGTGGTTCAAAGATGCCAGCGCTCAATTGGATGCCAAGAAAGCCAATATTGTCGCCCAGGAATTGCGACTGAAGGCTCTGACCGATGCCTATATCGTGGACGGCAAGCCCCAGCCTCGCTCCCAGTGGGCCCGCACCGATCTTGAATCCTTCAATCAGATCACTGCTGAGGTCGCTGGAATGAAGGCTAGCTTCAATGATCTGGCTGCCCAGTACAATGCCCAGATGGTGAAGATCAACTTTGCATTCACCAATGTCGGGCAGTTACCTCAAGGTGCCAGCGAGCCTCTCCCTCGTGAGTTCAAACCTTATCAATAGGCGGCTCACAAGGGCCTAACCAAGCCTAGTTCCAGCACTACGTGAAGCGGAGGAGTAGCGAATTTCGATTTGCTGCTCTTCCCTCCTTCCTTCCTGTTCTTTTCTTCTTTTTCTTTGGAGTGAGAATAGTAGACCGGTCGGCGTGTAATGGGCTGCCAGCTCCTCGGCGCTTTCCTCCTGTTTACATTCTTGTCTGATTGCGCAAGCTGAATTATCCGGGGTACTGCAGTTGAGCGGCGATTAAGGACCAGAGTCGGTAGTTGCCCATAATGCTTCTGGAAATAAGCATCATGAGCTTCCATAATGAAATCTCTCAAGTTACTGTCCTCCATTTTTCTAACGGGTTTTCCAACAAATCGAAATAGTTGCAGGCGCCATCCCTTCTCTCTTAACCACTCCGGTCATCTTGCTTGTCTGGTATGTACTTGTCACGTCCACTCGAGATACTCTTTAGTCACCCTTGCAGCAGTCTCTAAACGACACCCCAAGTGCGTTAATTTTCTTCTCGATTATTATTATTCTTGGGGACATAGTCTCATGAAAGAACTTGATACCGCCGTGGTCACCGGTGTGGAAGCGGCAATTATGTTTGAAGATCTAGCCCGGTCAAATCTTCTTTTAGCCGCTAACAAGGCTGAGGAATACTTGAATAACAACTGCCTGCCTGATTTTGCCGGCTTTGCCGTTTCGGCATTCAACCTCAACTCCCGGACGAGTGTAGCGGCGCGAATAGTGCTTTTGTGCAAGAACCGTATTCGCATAGTTGTGTACCTCGAGCCGCCCTTTGAGGCTGCCAGGTAGCGTCTGAGTTGCCCGAAATCGTTTTTCCGGTCCCGACTAGTCCTTAGCCGGGGCTTACTCACATATCGCACATTTCTGAATGTTGCTGAAGCCATGAATAGCGAACAATTTCTTGTTCCCGAAGCCAACTGGGAGAATTTCGTCTCCCATCATACGGGCGCCTGGTCCGGTCGGAGCGCCGTTTTTGTCCCTTCCAACTCGCATCTGGAAGCAACCCCCTTGAAGCGTAAGTTCGTAATTGATGCTTCCGGTGCTAAGTTCAATCTCGACGCATATCGTCTATCCGCCAGTGTCATTCTGACTAAGCCCCTGCAGTTAGAGCGAGAATCTCACTGCACCGCTAGCGGTATCGGTATGCCTGAAGGTCAATTCAATGAACCGGTCCTAGATCAGATTGTCGGAGTGTTTCTCGATGCCGGCTGTGGTTTATGGCTTATGCCGGATATCAGTGTGAATGCCGGCTTGATAGATTTCTGGTTCCTGATTGAGCCTGGGGTGCGTCTGCAACTCAGTGTTCTCTACGGAGCGAAGTATAAACTGACGAGCATCGGTGCTATCAAAGAGACTTGCAAGGAGCGGTCTTCCTTCTGGCGTGGCGCACCGCTGGGTGTCGATCTCGGCCTGCCTTGCGGTACCTATTCCGGAAATCTCACGGTAGTTGACTCGAAAATGAGACTGAGCAACATCTCAGGATTTGCCTTTGATGCCGGCGCGCTCATCTTTGAAACAGACAGAACCGGCTTCGTATTCGACGATGATGCATTTGTGATAGCGCCTAATTTGCTGCATTCCATCCAGACTCAGGTTGTGGAGGCCATGTATCAGGTTTCTTCAGAGCTGCTGCTTTATGCTCGCTGTCGCTACGACGAGTTAGGGCGGTTTCAAGATTTCAGTTCGGGCCTGTTGCGTCGTCATCGAGAGACAGCTCTCAAGTTCTTCTCGGCCGCCCAAACTCGCTCTTTCGTTTGTGAGCCGGAACTGGCGGTTTGTCGCTAGGGGCGTCGGGGATTGTCGTCCGCTTAGTAATCGATTCTCCCATTCAATTAATCATGAACATGTATTCCCTCTTTCAGTTCTACGTCAAAGCTGAATTGGCCTGCAATGCTGGTCGGCGCATTGTAGTTCGACTTGATCAAGACCTGACATTTTTCCTCTCCCGCAGGAGTTTGCCGATTTTTCTTAACGAGGCAATTCGCGCCGGTCTCAAGGAGCAGTTAGATGTTTTCACCTGCGAAGAGTATTTTTCTCTCTTTGAAAGTGAGTCTATCCAGGAGTTGGAGTTTCGTCCGCTGGATTCTACAGAATCGCCAGGCGGTCGGATTTCAATTTTCGATGTGATGCGGCGCTGGTTGGGGTGTTGTGACGGGCGCGTCGTAGAGCGGGGCAAACTGCTGCTCCTTGCAGAGGTAACAAACCCCTTCGAGTTGTTTCAGGTGGATCTCTGGGCCGACGAGGTGGCCCGGGCTACCGGACTATGTGTCGACTGGTTCAAAGAGAGCGCCGATAGTTCAGTAGTTCAGGTCAAGTACCTGGGAGAAGCCCCCGCTGCCTTCCCGTCTGAACTTCTCGATGGCTTCCCCGGCAAGATCATTAAGGTCGGGCTTGAGACTTAGCATTGCTTTCATCTGTCATTCAAAAAATTAGCTTTAGGAGTTTCCTATGAGTTCATGTTGCCAACCTTCGCCTTCCTCTTCTTCCTTCCCCGGCAGCGATCTGACCGGCGATGTTTTAGTCACCATTAAGGCCGAGTCTGCGGAGCTGGCGCTTGCCGCGGCTCTTGCCATCGATGGATTTACCCTTGATACCAATGTCGGGGTTTTGTTCCTTGATGGTGATTTGTATCTGGCCTCAGGATTTGCTCTCAAGCCAGTTCGTGGAGCTTCCGTGGTGGCCGTAGATCAAAATGTCACTATTCAACTTCCCGATCCAAGTTCGCCGGTGCAATAGCCCGGTTGAAATCTATTCCCCAACTGGAGGAAACATATGAATACTTCCGCTCCTGCGCTGACCTTGCAAGAGCCTGGTAATGGTCGGCTTGAGGTGTTTTCACTGCCCCCGGAAGAGGCAGTTTTAGAGCAGCTTTTGACCGAAGTCTTTAATCAGCACTGGCACGAGGTGCAGTTTGGTATATTAATCCAGGGTGCTGTTCTGGAGATTTCTCCCCCTTGCGCTCCCGACCTGGTGCGTCTTCTGGACGGTTATCTGACCGTTAGTTTTGGAGCCACCCACTTTCATGTTTGCATCGGGAACACCCGTGGGAGTCGACGCTATCCCACTGCCGCCGAAGTAGCGGCGCAGCGAAAAGTCAGTCGGGCCGAACTCTATCGGCACCTGAACGATGGCGATGAGCCAATCTCCTGGGGGATTCGCCTGTTCAACGGACTTGACCAGCAGCAGTTGACCATCTTCCTGCCCAATCCCTTCCTCACCGCAAGCGGGCGTAGTCTCTCGCCACCGGACTTCTCCAAGCTTGCCTTGTGGCAGCATCTACGCAGCAAGTACCTTGGTATGCCTGAACGGGATGAGAAAGACTATCTCGGCAAGCGCTTTCAGCACTGCTGTAACTAGTTCGGCTATTGCCATTTGAGGCTAATCTAGCATACTCGTATCCAGGCTCGGCACCATCTCTTGCGTCCCGTCCTGGATACCTTCTTGATGCTCACTTGTACACTCTTTAACTCTTATAAAGCCATGGAAAAATATTCTGCATTGATTGGTATCTTCGTGCAACTCACGTTTTATGCGCTGTTGTTTGCCTTCCTCATCATGGGGTTGAAGAACATGCGGCAGCAAAGCCGCATCACAGACAGTCGAAACGGCCGGCATAAGCGCTTCAAGCCTGAGGATGGTAAGGTCACATTTGCTGATGTGGCCGGTCTTGATGAAGTAAAAGAAGATATGCAACGTTTCGTCGGTTGCCTGTCGAACGCCGGTACGCTCGTGGCGCTCGGTGGGAAAGTGCCCAGTGGTATTTTGCTGGTGGGACCTCCCGGAACCGGTAAGACCCTTTTGGCTAAAGCCGTCGCGGGAGAGGCCGGTGTTCCCTTCTTCTACATTTCTGCTTCCGAGTTTGTGGAGATGTTTGTAGGAGTGGGAGCCGCCCGGGTGCGAGAACTATTTAAGGCTGTGCGGGAGAGTGCTCCCTGTATTCTCTTCATTGATGAGATTGATGCGGTGGCCCAACATCGCGGCGCCGGAATAGGCTTTTCTAACGATGAGCGGGAGCAGACCATCAACCAGCTACTGACTGAACTGGACGGTTTTGATGGTCGAGAAGGGGTGATTGTCATGGCCGCCACCAACCGCCCTGACAAGCTTGATCCCGCTATTTTGCGCCCCGGTCGTTTTGGTGATTTCAGTGTGACTGTGAATTTACCGGACAAACAGGGGCGATTGGAGATTCTTCGCCTTTATGCCGGTAAGCTTAAACTTGCAGACGATGTTGATCTGGAAGTGGTGGCACGCCACACCGCCGGTAGTAGCGGCGCCGACCTGGAGGCGATCATGAAGGTGCACGCTCCTATGAGCGCTGTGCGCCGTGATGAGAAAGCGGAAGCCATAACTCAAGCCGACCTGGATCGTGCCGTCTGGGCCCTGCAGTTGGGTGGCTCCAATGAAAGCAAGTCAAGACGTCAATCTGAAGCGGTGAAGCGTTTGATTGCCTACCATGAACTGGGTCATGCCTGTGTCAGCGAAGCTTTGTTTCGGCAGAATGCCGGTTGGAACAAGCTCTGGGGCGATCCAGTTTCTAAGGTCACCATCATCGGAGCCGGTGGTGCCGGTGGCTACACTGCCACCATTCCTGAGGACGATCGTAGTTTCTACACGAAAGAACAGTTATTGGGACAGGTTACTCTCGCTTTGGCCGGGAATCGGGCCGAGCATGTCTTTCTGTCTACCACTTCCACCGGTGCCGACAACGACTTCAAACGGGCTTATCAGATCGTGAAGAAGATGGTGACGCGCTGGGGCATGAGCGGTCTTGGCCCTATTTCCATCGGTGCCGATGAGCAAGATCCCTTCTTGGGTCGAGCTATGGCTACCGAACAGGGTTACGGACTTGGTGTCGAAAGTTCTAATCAGATCGATCGCGAGATCAAGAAGATTCTTGATGAGTGTCGGGAGCGGGCCGAGTCCATCCTCAATACGCCTGAGATGCGTAGCTTCATCAATGAGGTAATGGTGCCCTTCCTTCTTGAGCGTGAGACCATCCTGCGCGATGAATGGGTGCAAAAGTGGGATGAGCATTTCTCCGCTCCTTCCGCCTAACTTAAGGACGAGCGGACTGATGTAGGTCTTTAGAGACTGCCATCGGTTCGCTCTTCTTTTTTTAGAAGAAAGAAATAGACCGGTCGACTAGTGCCCGGCAAAAAAAGCGGCTGATGAAATAGGCAGTTTTCCCCTCATAAGCCGCTTTACGATTCTTTTAGTCCTTTAGCGTTTACCTGCGGCAGTGTAGCCTTGAGCGCCTGCAGTCATCATCGTGTGAGTTAGGGCTGAGACCGACGCATGAATGGAACAGAGCGATAATCAAGAGCGAAGAAATGAGTGCGAAGGCGAGAGCCTTAGGAATATTGCTAAGCGGCATAGATGGTGCTCCTGAGATGCATTTGGATGTGAGTCTAGCGGTCAGACGTCAGAGTGCTTGCGTCTGAGCATGACTGTGGTTGGTTTTCCTTGCATGGTGCCGTCAAAATAGAAGGGTACTTCCCAGCTGTTTTCAGGCACGATACGTAATCTAATCAGCGCTCCGAAGATGGGGTAAGCCCAGATCGGCACTGCGAAGCGAGCTGTTTTGATGACTGGAAATCTCGCCGCCTCGGTATCAGCCGGAACGTTCTGTATGTCGAACTTGCGAGAATATCGCAAGTAGGATGGAAGGTCTACGTACCACTTATGATTGTTGAGGCAGATGGCCCCCTTCAAGTTGGTGGGAAGATGCGCCACTCCTCTGGGGATGACTATTGCTTTGGTGATATCCGGTTTGAGAGTGACACTGAGTCGATTGTGGAGGGTCTTTGAACCCTCGCGGCAGTCAACTAAGTGGATAATGACCGGCTCGTCATCGGTTTTGGAAATATAGGTTAGATAGTCGTCACCGAGACGATGCAGTCCATACTGGAAGTAGGTGCCGTCGCACTCGGGCGCTCGATAGACGAGGGTGGGGCAGGCTCGGTCCGGCAGCCATATGGCGCTGGAAGTGCCTTCTCCGGTCCACTGGATATTGATATTTTGCACGATCCTGACACCCTCAATTTCCTCGAAAGAGGTTAGAACTTCCTCCTTTCCGCCGCTATAAGCTTCTGTCAGAAGCTGTTTAAGGTCTGACATAAAGGTGGAACTATCCTTCTTTCCGGGTGTTTCGTCTTGTCTTTTGGAGTCAATAATTTTCATGGCGTTTATCTCGGCATGTTTGCAAGCTTATGTAAGCGAGGGCAGCGCTGACACTGCCCTCGAGATGCACCGTGAGTGTTCAGATTTGACTTGGTAAGAATTCAGGAAACAAGACGGTATCTAGCCTTCTCGCTGAACGATAGTGACTTCCCAGCCTTCTTGCCTGGCTTCTTCGATGGCCACTGCTAGTTCAGTATCGTTTCCGGTCTGCAGTCCGTTATAGAGTGCGTTGCCGCTCGTGGGCTTCTTTCTTCCAACTGAGATACCGGCCACCGCTACCCCTCCTGCTAGAAGCGTGAGAGCGGCTGCCATACTGCCTGCCAGAATAATTGCCAAAAGCGTCACGGCCGAAAGGCGAACAGCTATCTTTTTCATGATGAATTTCCTCATTGTGGATTTGCAGCAAGTACATTTCAAAGACAAACCGAAATTTGGCTTCCTCCGGTAGAGCAGGAATCCTGCTTGTGTTGTTTTCTAGAGGTTGGTTGGTTCTATCTCAGAAGTTTCTCGGCTTGTTAATGGAAGACTGGCTACAATTGATTCGAGCAGTTGGGTGCTGCCTGAGGCAATCGGATATTAAGTTTTTCCGCACTGGTTTGCGCTTCCGGCGATTCCGGTCGGGTGATTACCGTCTAACCTGGTGCAATGGGGGATGGCGTCGCTTGTGCTAGGGGTATAGAATATGACTCTTGTGTGATTTTGAAAGAGGGGGTTCCGCGTCGCTATGACCCGTCCTTATGACAAGAATCGTGCCCTAATTCTTGCGCTTGCTCTACTCTTTGCTAATGCACTGTCATTGAACAGCGCTTTTTCTCAATCTGAGTCAGGCGCAGAAAGAAGTGGGGATGTTGGCATTGCTCCCGGCAGTTCATTGTCGGCCGGGGTCTCCGAAGTAGACATGCAGGCAGATGCCGGTACCGAAAAGCTCGTCTGGCAATTCCAAAAGGAGCCGGCCGGGAAAATCAAGGTTCTTAAGGGAAGCCAGTTCAGAGTGCGACTTGAGCAGGACCTTTCAAGCGATTCTGTGCAGGAGGGTACTGCAGTTTCTGCCAGCCTTGTGGATGAGCTGAGGGCCGGTAGCGTTCTTATTGCCAGGGCCGGCCAGCCCGTGCTGGGCATTGTTAGTATGGTCAGTCATAGTCGCCGCACTATCAAATCTTACCTGCCCGGCAAGAATTTCCTTGATGCGCAGGGGCGTATAGGCTTTAGTTTTAGCGGCATTGTCGACTCTGCCGGCGCTCTCTTAAAAATTGACGCTGTGCCCTCCGAGAAGACCAGTGTCAACCAGGTGAAGAAGACCAGGGCTCAGCTTGTGGCTAATAAGAATGGGGAGTATCTCGTCAAATATGCAGTAGGAAAGTATGCGGCAATGGATCTTGCAATCGGTACGGTGGGGCTGGCCACCGGTCCGGTTGGCATTCTCACCAGTGCACTGGTTTCAGGTCTGGCCGGCAGTGCCAATAAGAACTTTGCTGCCGGCAGACCAGTGGAAGACGATGAGCAATTTTCCAAGAAAAAGGGCTTTGTCATGGGCGTTGGTCGCGGTCTACCCGGAGGGGCATTAATACAGGGTGTAGCGACCAGCGGCAAGGAACTGGAATTGCACAAGGGAGATATCCTCACCGTTAGTTTGCGAGAGGATTTTGAAATTGGAGCAAGATAGTTTGTAACACTGGCTTCAGTTTTTGCGATTTCGATGTATAAATTGATGCTATGTACAGTTTTCAATTGCTAGCCGGAATATTTTCGCCGACCAATGTCCTCAGGTCAGAGGCTGCGTTCTGTGCTGCTTGTCGCTGCCGGTTTGTCTTAAACTGTCCCCGCCTGGGGCAATAAAATTTAGCGGTCTCAGACCGCCACAGCTTTCACTTTACCCATAGCAAAGACTCTAATCAATCGTGTTGATTGATTCAGTGTGCTGTTCCCTCAGGAGGTGAACATGAGACCACGTATTGGACTGAATCTTGATTTTCGCGCCGGAGTTCCCGATCAGTATGTGCTAAATACTGCTTACTATGAAGCTCTGGTGGGCGCCGGTGCCGAGCCAGTCTTGCTAGCGCCCTTTGAAGCAGTAGACTGGCGCCAGCAGTTATGTGGACTTTCCGGGCTCGTTTTGACCGGGGGGAAGGATTATCATCCTTCTTTGTATGGTGAGGAGCCCAGCTCGTTGGTAGAGCCGGCTCATCCTGTTCGTCAGAAATTTGATGTTGACCTTGTTAAATATTGTTTGAATCGAACCACTCTTCCGCTCCTTGGAATTTGTGCCGGGCATCAGCTCTTGAATATAAGCCTCGGTGGAAGTCTGATTCAGGACATCGGAGAGGCTCTGCCCTTTAGTGCGGTGGAGCATTTGAATCCGGCCGGGACTGGTTGTGAGTTGAGTAGACACGACGTACTTATAGAGCCAGATAGCCTGCTAAAGCAGATCTATGGAGAAAGCAAAATCGTTGTGGCAAGTTCACATCATCAAGCCGTTCATCGTCTTGGACGTGGATTGAAAGTCGGTGCCAGGGCGGGAGACGGCGTTATAGAGTCTATTGAACTTCCATGGAGACCATTTACTCTTGGTGTTCAATGGCATCCAGAGCGTGATATCAACAATAATGATGTTTTGTTTGAGGCCTTTGTTGAGGCTTGTACTTTTCATGCTGGTTTAAGTTCAGGCTGGAGTCTCAATTGGCCATCTGCCAAGTTGGCGAGTTCCGGCACGGGCAGCTCACTCTTTGCGCGGCTGGATTATCCCGCTTAATTAAGGTTGTTTGGTTCCAATAGTTGTTACGAACACTTGCGAAAGTATTTCCGAACAGTATAATTGGGTTGTTGAAGTAGAGAGTTGTTTTTGATGAATCTGCCGCAGGCCGACATTCAAGCTCAATTAACCGGTGGTAACCGGTCTAGCAGCCTTATGCCTGTTTCTTTCACAGCTCTTTTTTGCCAATGCTGCAATTGTTGCTGCAGCATGTGTCCCTGCGGGGACAATATTTAGACTGGTCGTGCGACCAGAAGTATTAGTTTTTATAGCGTTTCCAGAGTGAGAGTCTGCCTTGGCAGGTCGCTTTTGCCGGTCGGTCGCCTTCATTCAGTTCTGTCGATTGACTGGGTCTAGCGGTTGTCCTGGTTTATCTCTCTTCTGCATGCGCAAATCGGGCTTGTGATACTGCGGGCGGTATCGCTATGCCTTGAAGCGGGCTCTTGCTGCGCTTTGTATTCGCTCGCGAACAAATAACTAAGTACCCTTTATATTTCAACTCGATAGGAGAGTTAATCATGGCAAACGTTTTTTTCACTGAGAGCAAAGGCTACCTGAATCACTCACTCATTTATAAGCTTAAGACTGCTGGTCACAAGGTGACAGTGCTGGTAAAGACTCAGGAGGAGGCTAAGCTGGTCGAGTCCACTGGTGCCGCTCTTTTCTGGGGCGATACTTCCGATACGGCTGGCTTAACCGGCGCTCTGTCTGCCTCAGACATAGTCATTCGCACTCCAGACCTTTTCGACTTGAAGTTTGCTCACTCTGAGAGCACCGTTGTCGAAGGGATCATCGCTGCTCTTAAGGGAACCAACAAGACCTTCATTTATACTTCCAGTGCTTGGGTTCTTGGTGAGACCGGAAACGTGCTTGCCGATGAGAAGACTCCTCTTTCTCCGCCAGCCTTAGTTGCACCACTTGCTCAAATTGAAGGGCTTGTGCTCGATTCTGCCAAGCAAGGTATCCGTTCTATCGTGATTCGCCCTTCCATCATCTATGGCTTCGAAGGCGACTACATTGATGAAGTGATAACTACTTCTCGGAGAGAGCGCTTCGTCGGCTTCCTTACCGAAGGTAGATCGGTGGGTACTTATGTGCACATTGAAGAACTTGTCGATCTTTATTTGCGCGCCATCGAAAAGGCTCCCGCCGGTGCCCTCTATCAGGCCGGCTCAAGTGATTTCGTTTCTCAGTTAGAGCTGGCTGAAGCCATCTCGAAGGCTTTTTCCATCAAGGAAAAACGGTCTCTATCTATTGAGCAGAGTAGGGCAAAATTTGGAGTTTTGGCCGAAGTCTATGGTTTAAGTCAGAAGATTGACTTCGCCAGGGCTAAGGCTGACCTCAAGTGGGAGCCCCGGAAACCTGGTGTGCTCACCTATGTTGTTGAAAGAGAGAAAGCTCTGGCCACCCTGGCTAAATAAACTTGAGCTATAAACTGTCAGGCAATTGATTGACCTCCGGAAAAGGCGATCTCATCAGCAAGTTGTTGCCTGCAAACCTGAAGACCGATGGGTAGTGTGTGTCCCATCGGTCTTTTGGTTCGTATTGATTCAGCGGTCATGAGTGATTTGATTTCGTGGAAGCCCCCATATTCTTTGCGGAGGGTTGCTAGGTCTAGTTGTGACCGTGATCCTTTGCTAAGGTCCGACTGCAGCAATTTGGCTGTTCCTGGCGGTAGGTTGAGTTTGTTCATTTGGTTATGAAGCTTTTTCGAGGATCTTTGCTGCTCTAGTTTATTCGCTGCCATTTCGGTTCTTTGCGTTTGAGACAGATCTCTTTGTCTCCTTTAAGGCAGTACTAGATTCCCGGTCTTCATCCAAACTTCGCATCACAGGTAAATTTTCATGGCTAAATTTCTTTCGCCTCTACTTTTAGATAAGAGTGACTTGCACGCGTATGAGATTGCATCACGGTTGACCGGACTGTTCACCACCCTGGAACAAGTGAAGCAAGACATTGTGTGTTCTGCTTCCTATCAGCACGCAGCTGTGTATCAGCGCATTGCCCCAATAGAGTTACCGGGGCTCGCCGGCATAGCCTTGTATATTGAACAGGGAGTCTTTATGCCGGATTCGCCTCCATATCGAGTGCGTGTTTATCAGATCGCCTCGCTAGCCAGCACTGGCGAAGTTGTTAGTCGCATTTTCAAGATTAAGAACGAGCAGGCTGTAGTGGGTGCCTTTGTCGACCCGACAAAACTCGCGGTACTGAGCTTGGAAGAATTGGATGAGCAGTGTGGATGCCAGATGAGCTGGAAATACCAAGACGCTGAGGACCTCTATATAGGCGTCACTGGTGCCGGCTGTATCACCGCTAAAGGAACCAGACTGGAGGCTGAGGCGCGACTTTCCAAGTCGGTTCTCTTACAGAAGGATGTGGGCTTCGATGCCGATGGTGTGCAGGTGATGGGACCTCCCGATGGAGTAGGTGGTCACGCCTTTGCCAAGTTGTCGCAGTCTGCTATCGCTACTCAGATAGTTCCCCTGCCCTCAGCCGCCGCCGCCTCAGACTTCTATCTGGATATCTAGAGCTTTGCCGTCCTTCCGAAAAGCTTGCCATCAATGAGTCGGGTGCTAGAACCGAGCACCTGATTTTCCTGTAAGTGATTCTGATGATTCGGCGGCTTGTGATTAGTGATTCGACAGAGGGTGGATTTCCACCCTCTAGTTTCCTTTCATTTTTCGTGCTGTTTGGCTACTACGACAAGTCGTAAGTACCTCCTCGCCGTGCCTTTGACTCTGCCTGGGCACTCGCTCTCAGATAGAAGCAAGGCTCTTCCAATTTTTAAAGCAAGGATTTGCCTGAGTTATTTTGTAGCCCACAGTTCCGTGGAGATATAGCGTTCGCCTGTGCTGCATGCTACGGTAACTAACGTTTTGCCATGGTTCTCGGGCATTGAGGCTAGCTTGAGAGCGGCGCAGACATTGGCGCCGCTACTGATACCGGCAAAGATCCCTTCTTGCCTGGCGAGCTTGCGCGCTGTATCAAATGCCTCTTCGTTACTTACCGTGACTACTCCATCCAAGAGGGAAAGGTCGAGATTCTCGGGGATGAAGCCTGCTCCAATACCTTGTATCTTGTGCGGTGAAGGCTTTATTTCCTGACCTGCTCTTCTCTGGGTGATTACCGGACTATCTTTTGGTTCGACGGCAAAGACCTTAATCGTATGCTTTTGTGATTTCAGGTAGGCTCCAGCGCCAGATACCGTCCCTCCAGTGCCCACGCCGGCAATCAGAATATCTACTCCACCCCTTGTGGCTTGCCAGATTTCCGGTCCAGTTGTGCGATTGTGTATCCTGGGGTTGGCGGGATTAGAGAACTGTTGCAAGGTGTATGCATTTTTTCTCTCGCTTAGCAGTGTCTGCGCTCTAGCGATTGCTCCTTTCATGCCTTCTGCCGCAGGAGTGAGTTCTAGCTCTGCTCCCAGGGCTGCCAGTACATTTCGCCGTTCCAGTGACATAGACTCCGGCATTGCCAACAGCAACTTGTAGCCTCTGGCAGCAGCGACAAATGCCAGCGCTATGCCGGTGTTTCCTGACGTCGGTTCTATGAGAAGGGTTTTCCCCGGCTCGATTAATCCTTGCTGTTCCGCATCATCGAGCATGGCAACTGCAATTCTATCTTTAACTGAACCAAGTGGATTCATCGATTCCATCTTGATTAAAACAGTTGCTCCGAGGCCTTTTGTGAGGCTATTCAGGCGCAGTAGTGGTGTCTTGCCTACCGCTCTTGATAGATCGCTAAGGATTTGCGGATCGTCTGCAATAGTATTGTTCTGCTGTGGATTTATGATTTGTGTCATTATTCTGCCTTGCCAAGGTAGGCATATCTAAACCAGGTATATCTAAGCAACGCTTGAGTTGCCTTTTGAAAGGGTTGCGGAATGGTGTTAGAGGGCGAGTCTGCAGTCAGGACTCGCCCTCTAGTTGAAAATCTTATTTTGAAATCACTTGTCTTAGCCTCGCTTTAGCTGCACATCTTATTAAGCGCCCGCAAGCGGAGTTACAAATCGGCGCTGATGAAAGGTTAGCATGCTCAGAGTCATTTGTGCGCACTGGCTTAGAAGTGTAAATTCACTTTTGACTTTCACTAGCAACTGACGCTCAGAGCTCTAGAATTTCCTCTCAATGTTTGCTGAGCGCTTGCCGGTGCGCGTGACTCTCTTTGATAGCCGGCAGCAAGCTGGTTTTGCAGAAGTCTCAGTCGGCTTTCGACGATGGCATTTGGCACATGAGCCAGTGCTTCCTCGACGATGGCATCGGGCTGTGTTGCCGTTGTCAGCGAGAGAATCTTGTATCCGCTTTCGTCTTCTCCAGCATTGATTATTTGTGTCTTGAGCCCGTTTTGCAAAAGCGTTCTGGCCACAAATTCAATATCAGCGCCTTTTCTGAGCAGCTTTATACGCACCAGGTTGGCGAAAGCCAATTCTGATTCTTCCGTGAGCGAAGCCCAGGTCGTGTTTATTTTAGGTTGGAAGAATGACTCAAACTCCGGAAGATTAATTACCTGAGCAAGATTGAGGGCGTCTCCTACCACTGCCGAAGCCGTAGGTTCTCTTCCTGCTCCCGGACCGCTCAAGAGAATCTGTCCGACGGCGGAGCCATTGACAAGGATGGCATTCTCGGCCCCGTTTACTGCGTAGAAGGGATGTCCAAATGGCACGAGAACCGGATGCACCCTCAGTTCCACCTTGTTGTTTTCCTGTGGCAGACCCAGTCCGATTAGCTTTATGACGCAGCCATTGGCCTTGGCCAGGGCAATATCCCTGGCTGTGATAGTGGTGATTCCTTCTCGGTGGATCTGCTCCGGGTTGGCGAAGCGGCCGAAACTGAGGGCCGCTAGAATACTTAGTTTATTTGCCACATCATGCCCTTCCACATCGTCGGTCGGATCAGCTTCAGCAAAACCCAGCTCTTGTGCTTCTTTCAGGGCCTCGGCAAAGGAACAGCCGCTGCTGTGCATTTTTGAGAGGATGTAGTTAGTGGTGCCGTTTAGAATGCCGGCGATGGAGTTTATCTGATTGGCATTGAGACCTTTCTGTAGAGTTGATATAAGTGGTACTCCGCCTGCCACCGAGGCTTCAAAGAAAATATTCACTCCCTTAGCCCTGGCTAGTGAGAAAAGCTCCGGTCCGCGCCTGGCCAGAAGCTTCTTGTTGGCGGTGACGACGTGCTTCCCGGCTCTCAGTGCTGCTTCCAGGTAAGAGTAAACAGGTTCGATGCCGCCTGCTACTTCTATTACCAGTTCGATTTCAGGATCCTGAATTATGTCCTGCACATTTTCTGTAATCAGGCATGATGGAGAAACTTCTCGTTTCTTCTTTATGTCTCTCACGGCTATGGTCTTGAGTCGGATATGATTCTGGCGCTCCAGTAATCTCACGACTCCGGTCCCGACTGTGCCCAGCCCTATAAGGCCCGCTACTATTTTGCTCATCTAGTTCTCCTTGCCAAAAAGTTTTCGTTTGTGCTCCACGCTAATTGAATTGAGGTTTCAGCCCGTCGACCCGACCAGTGCCTTTCTTGCCTCTTCCCCCTTAGTCAGCTGCGGCTTCAGGATTTCGTGCAGTTGGTTCCAGACATCCACTGCCTTTTCTTCCTCCAGATAGATTGAGAGTGAAAGTTCACTGGCAGTGCTGAGTAAACTATTCTGTGCAAGCCAGGTCTGGATTTCTTCGATGGTCTTACTCTCTCGGGGGGCAAGCGGTGCTTCTTTTCCTACGATTGACAGTCTTACATAGTCCAGCCTCAGCTTGCCGCGTGGCTTCGCTTCTGCTTCTGCCAGTGACTGCAGGAGCCTTTCTGCTATGGGTTTACTGAGCCCGGAAATTATGTAGTTCACTTGAGCCGTGTGAGCGAGTCGCCAGATGGTTTCCTGTACATTGACTGCTCCAACTAATCCTCTAATGAAGTCATCCAACTCTTTCAAGTCCGATTCCTGTTGGCATTCGATAGTCAGCAAGCTGAAGCCGGAAGTAACGGCAATGCCTACCAGTCCTGGTCGTTCCCAGGTTGAGCCGTTACCGCTGGTTATGAGAGTGCCTTCGTTTTCAGGATTGAAGACACTGCGAACCGCTATATCAATGCCGTTTTCCCGGGCGCACTCCACGGCTCTAGGGTGAATGACCTGGGCGCCTTTGGCAGCCAACTCCAGGCAGTCTTCGTAGCTTAAAATTGAATGCTGAAGGGCGCCGTTGATGATATTCGGATCTGCTGTAAAGATGCCGTCTACATCTGTGTATATCTCGCAAAGTTCAGCCTGGGTAGCGGCAGCCAGAGCCACTGCCGATGTATCCGATCCGCCCCTTCCCAGTGTAGTTATGTCTCCTGTGGCGGTGACTCCCTGGAAGCCGGCTACAACAATTACATCATGCGTTTGGAAGGCTTCCTCAATTTTACTTTTGTCGATGCTCAATATCTCGGCATTTCCGTAATTGGCTTCCGTTATGATTCCCAGTTGGGCGCCGGTGAAGGAGCGGGCCCTCACTCCCAGGTCGCTCAGCACTATACTTAAGAGCGCAATTGCTTGCTGCTCCCCAGTGGCTAATAGCACATCCAGTTCCCTGGGATTTGGTGTTTGCGAACAACGAGAAGCCAGTTTCACCAGGGTGTCTGTTGTCTGACCCATGGCCGAGACAACCACGATGCATTTGTGGGCTTTCTCTCTGGCAATAATCTGGGCTACGTGAACCAGGCGCTGTGGGTTCTTGACGGACGTGCCGCCGAACTTCAAGACTTTGATTTTTTGAATTGACATTGTTTATCCTCTGCCGGTCGGCAATGTGTTGATTTAGTTCTCTTTCGTGCTGGCGGCTTTCACTGTGGCCGCGTCCTGTGCCTTTGAAAGAGCCTGCTCAAGGTCGAAAATCAGGTCTGGAGCATCTTCAATACCTACGGATAATCTAATCAGTCCATCCACAATCCCCAGGGGCTCTCTAACTTCTTTTGGAATAGGGGCATGGGTCATGGTAGCGGGGTGGCAGATGAGAGACTTGACGCCGCCGAGACTTTCCGCCAGCTGAAATAGTTCAGTGCCGTTAACCAGGGCCCGTGCTGCCTCCAGTCCGCCTTCCACCACAAAGGCCACTACCCCGCCGAAGCCTCTCATTTGTTTTTTAGCCAGGTCGAATTGCGGGTGAGAGGGTAGACCCGGATAGTAGACAGCTTTCACGAATTTGTGTTGACTGAGGAAATTGGCTACGGCAAAGGCATTGCGCTCATGCTCTTTGAGCCTGAGGGCGAGAGTTTTGAGACCGCGCAAAATTAGATAAGAGTCGAAGGGACCTGGTACCGCTCCTCCGGCATTCTGGTAAAACTTGAGCTCTTCATAAAGATCGTCTCGGTTGGTGATGATGGCACCGCCGATAACGTCACTGTGCCCGCCGAGATATTTGGTGGTGCTGTGCACTATGATGTCGGCGCCGAATTCGAGCGGTCTTTGGAAGTAGGGGGTGGCAAAGGTGTTGTCTACTGCAAAGATGAGGTTGTTTTTCTTGGCAATCTCGCCGATGGCTTCCAGGTCGGCTAGTTTGAGGAGCGGATTGGTTGGGCTTTCCAGCCAGATAATGCGGGTATTGGGCTTGATTGCAGCCTTAATCTGGGCCAGGTCGGCTGTATTTACATAGGTGAATTCTATATTGAATTTCTTCTTGACTCGCTCAAATAGCCTGTAGACACCGCCGTAGACATCTTCGCCCACGATCACATGGTCGCCGGCGTTGAGAAGGTCTGTGACAATGGAAACGGCTGCCAGCCCCGAAGCGCAGGCGATGCCGTACTTTGCTCCTTCCAGAGAGGCCAGGCACTCTTCCAGGGCGCTGCGGGTAGGATTGTGGGTGCGGGCGTATTGATAGCCCTTATTCTTGCCCAGCTCATCGAGAACGAAGGTGGAAGTTTGATATATGGGTGTGATTAGTGCCCCGGTGGCTGAGTCCCTTTCTTGCCCCTGGTGAATGGCCAGTGTGTTGAAGCCTAGTTTTCTATCTTGATTTTCGATGCCCATTGGTTTTCTCCTAAAAAAAATCCCCTCGCGCGTTTGCGGGAGGGGATGTCGCTTGTTAGTGTTGGGATATTTTTCTATCCTGGAACAATCATGCAGCAACAACCTCCCCCGGGGAAGGCATCATCATCTGCATGCTCATCATATTGCGATTTCTCATGGGCTCAATTATGGTCGATGGAAAGAGATTAGCAAGTCTTTGTAACGCAGAGAAGTTTTGTTTTTGCATCTGCAGTCGTTAGAAACCTTGTACTTGCCCCGAGTTTAGCCGACTTACATTCCTTGTTACATTCTCCTGGCAGTCAGGCACGGAAGTCTCGTTGGCTCAGTTCTTGCGGCCCAGCCTATGGTTCTTGATGTAGTTACTGATCTTTCGACGGGGTGGTTGCTTATTTCCAGCGCTCTATAAAATCCTCGTACGAGAATTTCAGTCCGTGGGATTCCTTCTCGTTTGTAGGTCTAAAGCAGAAGGTGGCTAGCATCATTGGATGAAATGGATAGGCTGCAGAGTGACTACCTTCTTCATTTTCGCTGTAGTCGACAGCCAAATTTACATAACTGTTCTCGCCTCGATAGTGCACTTTGCCAAAGTACCAGCTGCGCTCGCCGTGCATGTTCAAATATATGATTTGTCCATCATAGTGCTTGAGATGATGGGCGCAGAGATGCGGCTCTCCTTCGTCGGTCTTACGGGCAGCGAAATCATAAGGGATTACTGTGTTGGTTGTTTTTTCGCTGCAATCGCTCCTGCTGCTGCAAGCTGCCTTCTCTAGCTTATAGAGCTTGGACTTTGCGGCGGAGTTGAAAGGATTGTGCATAGCTTGTTCCTTCAGGTGAGTCTGGTTGAGAGGAGAGCGATTGGGCCTGGTCACTCGAAATTAGATTGTTGACAATATATCGAAAGGTTTGTGACGGAACCATGTCTCATATGTTCATTCGGTCGGCTATTGGACTTGGATGGAGGAGCCTATTTAGCTATATCGTGCTCCGCTCTCTTTTGTTCTCAGGTGGAGTTAGCGGAGCGCGGCATGGTGGTTCTTTAATTCTTGGGCGTTTTTCATGTTGGCTGCACCCCAGTATTCTCACTGACGAGGGTTTCTTTTACGGCTGGTTGCCGTTTCCCGCGCTTGAGGGGCTTGCTATCGGGAGGTTGTGAGTATAGGCTCAACTTATCTTCTTTCACCTTCCCAACCAAATCTATACACTTTCACCAGTAAAACCATGAATCCAACTCAATCAGTTATCCTCGTGCGCTTCTTCGGCGCATCGCAAGAGGATGCCAGAGCTATTCAGGATGTGATTCAAGCACGCGGCATGCGTGCGGTATGGACCGGCTTTGATGCCGACACCAGCGAGGCGGACGGGGCCTACTTGCAGAACTGTTCGCTGGAAGGGTCTGACCATTACGGTCGCACCTGGAGACGCTGTGAATCCGGCAGACAGTCTCAAGTCTATCGAACCGAATTTGGTGACGAATTGGTTTTGAATGCTTATATGCCGCCCACCATAAACGGTCATGAATTGCACTGCCAGCCAAGCCCGACTTCCGACCTGGAGAGTTTCTTCAAGATGTTGCAGGGCAGTGTTATAGGGCCGGAGCAAGTGGGACACGAATTTGTTCGTCATCTAATTCCCAAGCCAATGAGCTAGAGTCGTCAGTTTTTGCACCCGACCCGTCTGCCTGAGCTTATTTGCCCTTCTCCTTTGGGATGTGGAGCGAACTGCCTGCAGTGGTGCGAGATTCCCGAATGTTCGAGCAGTTAAGGACAATGTTTTGCAAATGGTATTAAGTAGTTATGACCAAGCCGAAAAGTCGGAGGAGGAGCCGGAGAATTAGCACGAAGGCGGTTCCTGGCTCTATCAACAGTAAAGTCAGCCCTGGTGGCAATGACCTTGACGTGCAGCTCAAGAAACTACACATAGCCGAGGCGCGTCAGCGACTCAAGACCGCTCAAGCTGCGCAAGCGTATGCTGCTTCTGAGAATAAAATGAAGTTGCAGCAGTTAGAAGCACAGGTGAGCATTGCCCGGCTCGATTTAGAGAAGAAGGAGCGTGATGCGGCGCTAGCCAGGTCTACTGAGGCTGAGAATCTCACCTTCACATTTTATGACGAGGTTACTGACGAGAGCATCAGACCGGCTCTGGAGAACCTCGGCAATCTTGGGCGACGCTTTCCGGGGCGACCTATAACGGTGATATTGAACTCTCCTGGAGGGTCTGTTCTGGCTGGGCTCGCGCTTTACGATTATCTCCAGCAATTGCGTGCCCAGGGGCATCATCTCACTGTCATGTGCTTTGGAATGGCTGCCTCCATGGGCGGTATTCTTTTGCAGGCAGGCGACAGGCGCATCATTGGCGTTAATGCTCGGGTTCTTATTCACGCAGTTTCAGCAGGAAGCATCGGCAGTGTTTATGCCATGGAAGACAAGGCAGCCTTTTGTCGCGGTCTCTGGGAAAGCTTGAAGAAGATTCTGGCGGCTCGCTCTTCTCTCAGCGAAGAGCAAATAGAGGAGCGCGCCCATCGCCGAGATTGGTGGCTAGAGGCTGAAGAGGCTGTATCTCTCGGTTTTGCCGATGAGATTTTGCAGGCACCAGACTTTTCCGGCACTTGCCCTTGATGCTTGCGGGTGCTGCTCAGTCTGCCAGCCTGCGGGCTGAAAGGTGAGCAGTGCCTTTACCTTTCATGTTCACTTTCATTCTAAAAATTCGGAGTTTCATTATGGCTTTCTTCCAATATAAGTCTCCTGTTTGTTACCAAGCCGCAATCGATGCCGCGTTAGGCGCTCGCAAATCAGCCGGTCATTTTGAAAATGAAGCAGACTGGAACCTGTACTCTCAAACTTATCAGCAACGACGTTTCGATTACGGGCATAAGTATCTTCCTACGCTATTGAGAATTTCCGCCCGGGCCATCGCTGAATATGAAGCCGGCCCCAAGCCTTATCTTGAAGCCTTTAATTTGGGTTTCGATGTTGCTTCTCTATCGGCAGAGTTACCTTCCGAGGAAGTCTTGTCCGGGTTTTGCGATGGGCAGAAGCAAGTCTATGAATTGGGTTTTGCTAAGGGCCGTGATCTGCACTGCTATCCTGAGCATTTCCCCGGCTATCTTGCTGAGGCTGTGGCTGCTGCGGCTAACGCACAGCAGTAGAGACTCTACTTATTAGTGAGTAGAAACCAGAGGGCGTCTCTATTGCCATGAGAGCCCTCGTGGCTTTTTTCCGGGTGCCATTGACGCTTAGACGGACATGAGAGAGGTGCTCCTTACCTTTCTCGTGTTCGTAGAAAGTTTGATTCAATCTAGTTTTTCGTAATCTATGAAAATTCCAAAGTTTTCGGCCGCTTTTCGGCGTAAGACTCTAGGTTCTGCGCTGGTTGTACATGACGGACCTCCTCTCAAGCGGGTGCTCGGTACCTTCGATCTGACCATGAACGGTATCGCCGCTATTATTGGTGCCGGTATCTTTGTGTTGGTCGGTACGGTTGCCTCGGCTCATGCCGGTCCCGGCATCTGGTTGAGTTTCTCGCTTTCCGGTCTGGCTTGTGCTTGCGTTGCTCTGGCCTATGCCGAACTTGCGGGCATGCTGCCCTCGGCTGGTTCTGTTTACGAGTATGCCTACCACACCATGGGTGAGGTAATCGCCTTTCTTATGGGCTGGAGTGTGCTTGTGGCTTACGCAGTCGGATCCAGTGCGGTGGCGGTGGCTCTATCAGATTATCTGGAGGAGCTTCTCCGACCGACTGGTATCATTCTGCCTACCTGGCTCAGCCAGGCGCCGGCCCACGATGTTGGAGCGGCGATTATGCTTGGTGCGGGCTCTCTTGCTGCTGGTCTGGTCATGCACTGGCTCGGTCGCAGTGGCGGATTGTTAAGCTTCTTATGGGTGCCTCTGGCTGCCTTTGGAGCTTTTAAACTGGCTATAGCTCTGCCTCTGGTTACATCGATCAACCTAGTGGCCGTGGCCGCCATCGCGCTAATTAGCTTGCACCTATACCATGGAGTGAAAGAGAGCGTCCGCTTCACTACATTTTTGAGTGTTATTGAGACTGCTCTGGTAATTGGCTTCATAGTCTTGACGGCAGGTTCTTTTAATACCGCCAATCTTGAACCTCTAATGCCTTTTGGTCCACTGGGCATTATTTCCGGTGCCGGTACCATTTTCTTCGCTTACATAGGTTTCGATTCCATTACCACTATGGGTGATGAGTGCCGGCAGCCGGAGAAGTCTATGCCTCGCGCCATTATTTATAGTCTGGCTGTCTGCACTGTGTTATATATTCTGGTCGGTCTGACTATGGTGGCTGCAGTGCCTTATGCGGAACTTGGGGCCGATGCACCGCTGGCTTTCGTTCTGCGTAAAGTAGGTTACGGTTGGTTGGTCAGTGTCTTTTCTCTGGGGGTATTGATTTCTATTGAGAGCACTCTCAATGTCATGCTTTACGCCCAATCTCGGATCATCATGAGTATGAGTCGGGATCGACTGCTGCCCCCCAAAATCGGTGCTGTCAGTCACAAGCACCACACTCCCTACGTAGCTATCACCGTCGTTGGCTTGTTCAGCGCCCTTGCCTCCGGACTTTTCCCAATTGGTACTCTTGCCGGTTTGGTAAACATTGGTGTGATGGCTGCTTTTGTAGCAGTTTGCATCGGTGTGATTGTGTTGCGCTATCTGGCCCCAGATGCCAGTCGTACCTTCCGTTGTCCTCTGATGCCGGCGGTTCCCGCTCTGGGAGCACTTATCAGTATCGTCATGATGCTGAGCCTCGGCGCTCAGGTGTGGATGCTCTATGGTGTGGCACTGCTAGTCGGGTTGCTTATTTATCTGGCTTACGGTTTCAAACATAGCCGCCTGAATAGCTCGAACTAGAGCCTGTGACCTGAAATCTATAGAGATCGAAAGGGCTTAAAGCCAAGCTTTCGATCTCTTTCAGGGGCTTTCTCTTTTTTTTGAGGCTGGAATTGACCGGTCGGTCTAGGCTGAAGGCTTTCTTATGGTTTCTTCTTGTTGTTTTTCCTGGGCGGAAAGCGGTTTGCTACCATTGGATCTGAAATTAGAGAGACAGCGAAGCAGTCTGAATATGTGTTCTTTTTCGTGTTTTAAGGAAATGCATATCTTCAATCTGGCATTGCCCTCGGCGATATTGGTCGGTCTGATGGGGGCTGCAAAAATACCGTTGTCATAGAGATGTTCCGCAATTCTTATTGCTTGAGCATCTGTACCGACCAGTATGGAGATTATTTGAGTGGAGGATGGTCCTGTTTCAAAGCCCATCCTTAGTACCACCTTGCGAAAGTCCTCGGCCATTTGCAAAAGCTTTAGTCGTTCCTTTTGCATGCCGGGAACTATATCAAGCGCCGCATCGATAGCTCCGAGAACTGCCGGTTGGATTGGTGCCGTATAGATACTTGCCGGGCAGCAGTTTGTCAGGAAACTCTTGATGGCTCTGGAGCAAAGTAGATAGGCTCCTGCACTTCCCAGTCCTCTTCCGAAACTGCCAAAGGCCAGTCCGTCTTTGGAAATGAATGAAGCCAGACCCAAGCCGTTTACTCCCAACACTCCTGAAGCGTTAGAGTCGTCAAGTAAGACACTGATTCCGAAAGTTTTGTGCATTTTCTCGATGGCTGGAATGCTTTCCACGGAACCGTCCAGGCTGTAAAGGGACTGGGCTAGAATCCATTTGTCCTGACAGTCGTCGTATCTTTCCGCACCCAGCCTCACTCTTGCGTCCTCGTGCTGAGAATGCCTGTAGCTGAACCACTTAGCCGATGTTTTTGAGAGAGTTTCCACCATGGCTCTGGGCATCAATCTATCAACGGCAACAACTGATCTATTGGAGAAAAGTTGCATAAAGAGAACTTCCTGCAGCCGTTCTTCGCTGGGAAAGAGCAGGGCTGTTTCAAAGCCGGTCAAGGCTGCCAGCTTTTTCTCGACTCTGTCATAACCGTCGATGTTACCCTCTGTCAGGTGTGAGGATGCATTGCTCACACCGTATCTGGTTACGAACTTGATGGCATTTTCTTTTAAGCATGGATGAGAGGACAGACCCAACCAGTCGTGGCTGGCGAAGGATATAAGGGAACGGCCATTGTGCATTACATAAGGCCCGCCCAGGGGGGCGAAGGTATCGAGTCTGTGTAAGCGGTTTTCTAGATTTCGCAGTAAGAGATTGTCAGAACGGTTTCTATTGAAACTTATGGTCAAAGCGGCTCCTTTCTCGAGTTAGTCGATTCTATATCTATGTTGATTCTGTGTGAGCGTCTCTTAATTGATATTTCGTTATCTGTTAATACCGCTGGTGGTGACCGAAAACTCGCTCCTGATCTTCCTTTTGCGTCATTGGCTCTGGGCTGCAATCAGGGTAGCGGCGGAAATTGTTACATGAACAACATTCGTTACAGAACCGTTATTGCCACCTGGGACCCCCCTGGTGGGATAGGATGCCACTAAATGCAGTGCAAACAATCTTGGCTGGTCTCTCGCATTCAATTTGGGTTTACCTGGCTGGTCCGATCCCAGGCCTGCGCCGATGTCGCAGGGACGCTAGCTGGTTGTTGAATCGTTAAGCGGTTTTCATGCCGGGCTATTCTGCCGCCGGGCGGAATTCGCTCTTTCCCAAGCATTCTCGTTTGCTTGGGATGTTGTGATGCATTGGCGGAGTGTGTCAGTTTGAATTTAGTTTTTCCTTACATTTTCCTTTCCTCGTTTTTCAATTTGGAGTTTTCTTTCCAAATCGCCGCACGCTCTCAGCCTATCTAGAAGCAGCTTTGAATTGGAGCTGTTCGTGAAGGTCTGAAGAGCTTTTCCGGCTCATGTAAACCTCATGTAAACCTATTGATTCTGGAGTTCCTTATGGAAACCATCTCAACCGTTACGGGTGCGGAACTGCTCATCCGTGTGTTGATCAGTAATCAGGTCGATACAATTTTTGGTGTTCCCGGTGAAAGCTTTCTTGCCCATCTTGAATCCATGCGAGAGCATCGGGACAAGTTGCGTTTCTTCGTAAATCGGCATGAGGGCGGAGCGGCCTTCATGGCGGAAGCCTATGCCAAAGTGACCGGTAAACCCGGCGTGCTGTTCGTCTCTCGCTTTCCCGGCGCTGCTAATGCTGCCATTGGAGTAGCTGTTGCCAATGAGGATGCTACCCCCCTGGTGATGTTCGTCGGTCAGGTGGATCAGTCTGTCTATGGACGGCACTCCTTTCAAGAGATTGATTATGGTAGTGTCTTCGGCAGTATCAGCAAGAAGGTTCTGGAAGTGCGCGTTGCTTCTCGGATTCCGGAGATTGTCAATGCTGCCTTTCAGATCGCTACCTCCGGTGAACCAGGCCCGGTTGTGGTCGTCCTTCCCCATGATGTGCAGTTGGAGCGAGTAACACTGCCCAACCCACTCCTTCCTCATACGGCAGTTTCTGGAAGTCCTTCCCCTGCTGAAATCGGACGACTGATAAACATGATCAGAAAAGCCGAGCGCCCGCTTCTTATTGTTGGGGGGCCTGGTTGGAGTCGAGTAGAGCAAGAGCGGTTGATTGCCTTTGCCTCGGATAATTTTATTCCTGTGGCAACAGCCTCTCGTTGCAATGATCTATTCCCGAACGACCATCCCAATTATGCTGGAGTGGCCACCGTGGGGATGAATCCGGCTCTGGCTGAACTGATCGCTAAAAGCGATCTTCTCATTGCTCTTGGATGTCGCCTTGATGAGATGACCACAAGTCGTTATAGCCTGCTTTCCGCACCAAAGCCCGAGCAAACCCTGGTACATATTTATCCCAGAGCAGAAGAACTTGGTTCCGTGTATCAGGCGGAACTACCTATCAATGCCGGCGTAAGCGGCATGCTTGCTGCTCTGCACGGCTTTAGCGGTCTTTATGAAGAAGGCAATCTCGTGCAGCGCAAAGAGTTAGTGGAAGGGGCTAATGCTGCCTATTTGAGTTTTCTTGAGTATGACGGGGCGGATCTGCAAGTTGATCTTTCTCAGGTTGTGAAGACCATGCAGCTTATGCTGCCACCCGATGCCATTATTGCCAACGGTGCCGGCAATAACGCCCAGTGGTTGGACCGTTTCTTTCAGTACCGTACTCTCAAGACCAAACTCACTTCCCGCTGCGGTTCCATGGGCTATGGCGTTCCAGCCGCAATCGCCGCCAAGCTGGCTTTACCGCAGGCAACTGTTGTCTCCTGGAATGGAGATGGCTGCTTCCAGATGAATATGAATGAGCTTGTGGTAGCCTCAAAGGCTGGTTTGAAGGTCATCTTTATCATCGTAGAAAATGGTGTCTACGGTACTATCAGGCAGCACCAGGAGAAAACTTATCCATGCCATAAGTTTGGAACCGATCTGGATAATCCTGACTTCATGATGTTAGCAGCAGCCTACGGCTGCCTGGGCATTGAAGTTGGCAAGACATCTGAGTTTCGGTCGGCCTTTCAGCGTGCTCTTGAGGCTTCCGGTCCTTCCATCATCACATTGAAAGTCAGTCCTGACCTCCTCTCTCCCGGCGAGCGCCTCTCTAATTTGTGTCCACTTGCCGAGGAACTGTCATCTAACCGCTAGTTGCCAGTCTCGCTCGCGTGAGGACTGATAGCGTTCTCTATGGGTCTTAGTCGTGCTTAATCTGTGCGATTCTGCCGTACTTTGTCATGAGCGTGAGCATCTATGGCACTTGAGACTGCTTGCCGCTCGCACTTGAGACGGGGGTGGTTGCTTGCAACCGCACCCGTCTGAATGTTTCCATAACAATGTTCTTTGCATTCCACCCAAATCTCCCATGAGGTATTCACACCAGCCTTCCTACCTATTTCTTCTACTTCTGAAGTTTTCGAAGGCTGCCTCTGGGTGGTTGTAAATCTAGCTATTTACTGAGGAACCCTTATGATTTCCCAGCATTTCATTGATCCCTCCCATACGGGATGGCTTCGTCTTTCTCCGGATGGTGCATATGTTGGCCTGGGCGGACCTGGAGCCAACTTCCGTCTATATAAGAATGGCAACATCTTGCTTCGTGCGAGCATTCCCTTTGAAGTGGAAGTGCAAGATTTAGCTTTCCGCACTGTGGACGGGATTACAGTAGGTCTGGCACTTTTGAGCTATGGTCCTGGCACGCGTCTTTACTTCATCGATTTAGTCAATCAGATTGGCGCCCCTACTATGGAAGTCTCTGATGCTTCATCGATTGCCTATGACTCCAGTGGCGAGAATCTTCTCGTCGGTTACCAAAACGGTACTGTGCTTGAGTATCCGGTTAACTCTTCCGGCGCCATTGATAAAGGCGAAGCTTCTTCATCAGTTTATCGCCGACGTTTCACCCTGCCCGTTGATGCCCGCGTTCTTAAGGTACTGGCTACGGATAGTCCGGAGCATATCTTGGCTTATAACGACCACGGTCAACTGTTTTCACTCACGACTAGCTCTGCAGAGGAGGTGAAGTCTGCCGCCGGTGAGAGTTTGAATATTAAGATCGTCAAACAGCACCCGTTCCTCCCAGTTCTTGCTGTGCTTCAACGAAACGGCCAGCTTTTCATAAAAGAGTGGAACAGCGGCGTGGTGATTGAATTGGCTCTCAACGATCCTTCAAAGGTGGTCAACTCCTTGAGTTTTACACCTGATGGAGACGTTGTAGTCGGCACTGGCAGCGAGGTAGTACAAATTTACCTCGCGGTTAATTCTGAAATGACCGCCCCTGCGGAGGACACTGCTGCTTCCGCAGATGCTGCACCGGCAGATATCGACCCGCGGTCCCTTCTGGATGTTGGTAGCTATGAAATTTACCGCAGTGCTAAGCCCCTCGTGCTTGCCGAGCTAAGTCCCTTTACCGGGCATCTGGTAGCTCTTTATCAGTAGCAGGACGGCCAAGTGTTTGCTACTTAGTCGATCGTTTTTGAATTTACACTTTATTGTCTGGAGGTTTGCATTATGGATCTCGACTTTTTGTCACGGGATCAGATCGTTAAACAAGCCAAGACTGCGCTTGAGGGCTATTATCGCTTCTTCAAGGGCATGGCAGTCGATCTGGAGGAGCTTTTACCGCTCATGGAAGAGGCTTTACTGGTCGTGCAAGAGCAGGTGAGCCAGGAGCAAGAAGTTCTGCTCTTTCAGCTTGAGAATATCGATGAAGTGGAAGTAAAAGCCGGCGCTCAGACCGCTCTCTCCATTTGCGATCTTTCTCTTGAGGGCGCTAGCGTAGATACTGCTACGCAGGTCTATCGACAGTTAGACGCTGCGTTAAAGCAATACTACGGCTCAGAGCTTGATCCTCTGGCACCCCTGGCCTATGCACGTGCCGTCGAGCTTGGAGAAGAACCTGAACCGCTTAAGGAGGCCACCGAACAAGAGAGAGCTTTGCGGCACTTTTGCTACAACTTGAGCGACTACGCTGAAGTCAAGCAACTTGGTCTGCGTCTAACCAATGGTGTGGCACTGATCAAGGCTTTCCTTTCCGGTGATGAAGCGAGTATCGCACAAGCCGGGAGCAGTGAAGCGCTCTTCCTATTGCGCAATCGCGCCCTTACCTTCCTGATCATCATGGTTGCCAATGTGGCCGGAAAGAACCCGCCTTCGCCGGATTTGATCAAATTCCAAGCCTGACACCTGAACCCAGGGCTCTTGGGTGATGACCCCAATGCCCTGTCAGGGTTTTAGCAGTTAGCCGGTTGCCTCTGGCTTCCGGTGATTTTTCTTTATCCATTTATTGTTTCCACCGAGGTCATTATGGCTGAACGTTTTACTCAAAGCGCTCTCGATGCGCTCGAATTCGCCAAGAAAAGCGCGGAAAGACGGGGACGTTCCAACGTCGATACGGACGACATTGTCTATGGTATTGTCCTAGAACGTACTTCTGCTGCCGCTCGCGCCATTCTTGCTTTCATTAGTGACTACCGAAAAGTAGAGGTGGCAATTTCCCCGCCTGCCGATTCTGCCTCTTCATCGATTGGAAAGTATCGTCCGGGCTCTGAAGCTCGCGTCGAATTAGGTGCCTTCTCCAAGCAGGCTCTGCAGCAAGCCTCGAACATGGCCAAGCAACAGGGCCGCGAGTTGATTGGGGCTGAACACATTTTACTTGGGGTTCTCTCCGACCCCACAAACTCCGGGTCTAAGCTCCTTGTGAGACTTGGGGTTGATCTGTCTAAATTAAGAGCAAAGGCAAGTGAAATGGCTGACAACACTGTTTCTAACAACCATTCCAAGGGCGCAGCCGTGCGCACTCCCGCCTTGGATTCCTACACTGTTAACTTGACTGAACAGGCCCGTCAAGGCAAACTGCGTCCCGTTCACGGGCGTGATGCCGAGATTGTGCGCATGATCGATATTCTCGGGCTGCTTCAAAAGAACAACCCTGTCATCGTTGGGGAAGCCGGTGTCGGTAAAACCGCGCTTCTTGAAGGACTGGCTCAGCGCATTGTGGCTGGTAATGTACCCAAGCCCCTGCGCAATAAGGAACTCCGGACCCTGGATATCGGTGCGCTTGTTGCCGGTACCAAATTCCGCGGTGAATTTGAAGAGCGCGTCAAAGGCGTTATTGCCGAGGTGATCAAGACCGGCAACATCCTTCTCGCTATCGATGAAATCCATGCCGTCATGGGCGCTGGCTCCTCAGAGGGTAGCGTAGATATGAGCAGTATGCTCAAAACACCGCTCTCCCGTGGGGAACTCAGTTTGATTGGTACCACAACTCTTGATGAGTACCGCAAACGCATCGAGAAAGATCCCGCGCTGGCTCGTCGTTTTCAACCGGTAGTAATTGAAGCGCCGACCAGTGAGCAGACTCTTGAGATTCTGCGGGCACTGAAGGATTCTTACGAGAAGCACCACGGCGTAGTCATTCAAGATGAAGCACTGGCGCTGGCGGTGAAACTCTCAGATCGTTACATCAGCGACCGCTTCCACCCAGATAAAGACTTGGACATTATTGACCAGGCTGGTTCTCACTTGCGTATGGGTGTGGTCGATGGTGCGGATGAGGCGCCTCTGGTGCTGGATGAAGCCGCTGTGGCTGAAACCGTGTCGCGAATCACCGGTGTGCCGGCTTCCAAGCTGACACAAAGCGAGAAAGAAAAGCTGCTACACCTTGAGGATATTCTTCACCAGGGCATCATTGGTCAGGACGCTGCCGTCACCTCTGTGGCTAAGGCTATGCGCCGTAGCGGAGCCAACCTGCGACGCAGTTCCAAGCCGATTGCCAGCTTCATTTTCGCCGGTCCCACCGGGGTAGGTAAGACCTGGCTCGCTAAGCTGCTGGCCAAGTTTATGTTCGGCAGCGAAGAGAATATGATTCGCCTGGATATGTCGGAATATATGGAGCGCCACACGGTGAGCAAGCTGATTGGCTCCCCTCCCGGCTATGTCGGCTATGACGAAGGCGGACAATTGACCAACGCCGTGCGTCGTCGTCCTTACAGCGTGGTCCTCTTTGATGAGATTGAAAAGGCTCATCCCGACGTCTTCAATACCTTGCTGCAACTTCTGGACGACGGACGTCTCACTGATGCCCAGGGTCGGACCGTGGACTTCAAGAATACGATCATCATCATGACCACTAATGTGGGGTCATTGGCGATTATGGGCAAGGCAGAGTCCTCCGGTCTCGGCTTCGACCTTGGTAAGCCTGATGAGAAGGCTGTTGCAGAAAAGCAATACGAGGTAATCAAAGCCAAAGTCATGGCTGCTTTACAGCAGTACTTCCGTCCTGAGTTCCTCAACCGCCTCTCTGAGATTATCGTCTTCAGTCAGTTACTGAAGAGCGAGGTCTATCAAATCATCGACCTGTTGCTCGCCGATCTGGTCACGGTGGTTGCCGAAGAGTATGGTTTCACACTTACTCTCTCCGCTTCAGCCCGTAATGTATTAATCGAGCGTGGTTACAGTGTCAAGTTTGGCGCCCGCGAAATGCAGCGCGCTATCACCGACTTGTTGGAAGATCCTCTTTCCGTAGAGCTTTTGAAAGCAGAGTCTGGTAGCGGCGGCACCATCTTCGTTGATGGCGAGCCTGGGGTTGGCGGTGCGGAAGGGAAGCTGGTCTTCACCTACAACGCTGCCTCCTAGAGTTGCTTCCTGTGGTCACCGCCTCTGTGTTCGAGTCTGCTCAAGGCTCTTCCGGAGGTTGGTGACCATTCCTGGCTGTCGCTCATTGAAGGAGCCGGAACGGTTGCATTTAGGAAATTAGTAAGGGGTGGCTGGCACTGAACTAACAGGCCGGCTGCCTTCTTCTTTTTTTGAGGATGAGTAATAGACCGGTCGACTATTATGGGCCAAAAAAAGGGCTGAGGAGCCCAGGGTTTTCAGGGGAGTGCAAGGGGTGGCTAGGGGCTCGGGATTTCAGGCTGTCCAGACCTCCGTCACCGTGCTTTTGATGGCTTCGAGCAGTTGCTCTGCCGGTTCCCGCAAGTCCTCCGTGGCTTCCTCAATCTCGTCCAGTTGTCCGGATTTGACAAGCCGTAAGACAGCTAGATGATTTGTGTATTTCGTCTCTGAGTGCACAAGGCGCTGCAGAAGATCGCGTTTAGGTTCCGTTTTGCGCAAGTATATTTGCCAGCTGTCGTTGAAGCGCAGAAGAAACGTTTTCGCCAAGTCTTGTAAGATCTGAGCAGGGAGGCGAGAGAGGCTGTGGTAGTCGATTGCGCCTGAATCATCGATGAGTGCGTAGCTAGTATGCCATTTCGTATTGCTGATTCCGCTTTCCTTATTCAGGAATTCGACACTGGAGGATGAATTATCGACACTGAAGCGAGCTACGCCATTTTCCACCGGGATTGCTGATCTGTTGCAGCAGATTTCGTTGAGTGAGTCTGGTAATCCTGTTGCAAGCACAGTCTGTCCTGCTTCAAGACCCAGTTTACTGGCGTAGATCGTGAGCTTTCTCAATTTGTCGGTGTAGGTGACGAGTTCCAACCGGGCCGATTCGCTGGCATTTCTCAGAACGGGAACCGCTGTTTCATCACTCCGCGCACTCCAGTCGGAATCGCCATAGATGAGCTGCTTTGAGTCAGTGTTGATTAACCAGAGTCCATCGGATTGAGAGATTTCTGTGTTGTGAACCTGGTAGGTCTTACCTTCGAAAGCCGCTCGTCCCCTCATGTTCTTAAGAGCGGCGCTGAAGTTTTCAGGCTCTCTGGCGGTCAAGATGAAGGTTCTTGATTTCGTAAACTCGATGCCCTGCCTGCCGGATTTGTAGAAGAATCCATTGAAGGACAGGCTCGTGATTTCCTCTAGTTTGCTAAGTGGTGCTGAATAGAGATTGAATCCTGTCTGCTCGGGGGAGAGTCTCACTTCACCGCAGGCGATCTCGTAGCGTTCAAGACCCTCGAGGTCATCTACACAGCTGAGATCTTGATCTGTGATCATTACCTTATTGGCTGTGAAGATAATTTCAGGGTCGATGATGGAACAGACAGTAGCGGAGATTCTTACCCGTTTTGCAGCGAGAGTATAGGATACATCGACTTTGACGAAGTCTTTGAGCCAGAAGATGAACTCACCGCTATCGAGAGTCTGAACCGTAATGAAGAAGTCCTGTGGCCTCTCCTCCAGTTCGATTACATCACGGGCATTGATAACGGCTACGGAGCCTTCAACTGCCAGGAAGATCTTGTGACCCTCAGTGTCGTTACCTTCTATGTGATTGATGGTACCGACTCGACTTTTCTTGTTGTCGGCCAAAAGCACGCGCTTTCCTTTCAGTTCTTTCGCTGCGTGAGCGATGCCCTCTTCGTTGGAGTATACTCCGCGTGTGATTGAGATTAGATCTCGCTGTTCAAGAGGATTATAAGATTGCACGATGGCTTCAGGGTCTAGAAGTTGAGGGTTTTGACCCGGGAGGGCAATGGTCATTGTGCCGGCCTCTACAGCCTTGAACAGGTATCCGATTTGACCGGAAGTAGAGAATACTACTGCTTCTGGGTTCTGGGCTTTAGTCTTGATGTTAGTCATGCTTGTTTCCTCTTTCAAAACACTTTTGGTCAAACAGAAAGTTGAAACCGACTGCCGCGGTTGGCAGCCGGTTTTATTCAGGCTCTAGTGAAATTTAAGCAGGCTGTTGGACCGCCAACTGCATGATCACTTCGCCTACTTAGATGATCCCCAGGTGCTTGAGGTAAGCCTCAGAGCCATAGCGAATTTCGCGAGTCAACATTAGTGGTCCTGGTTCATAAACGAAGTCTGTTGCGAAGTCAATAGAGCCGGTACCAGGTACAACCTCCGTGCGCATGTCGCAACCGCGTGTTTGCGCCTTAACCACTTTTCGATGGGCGTTTTCGTAGAATTCGACACGCACAGTGCCGTAGTTCTCGGTTTCATCACCCATGATCTTTTTGAACATGAAGTTGCCTTCGATTGAGTTCCCTACCAGCGGTCCAGGGATTTCGTTTTCTGAACGGTCATCAGACTCCTGATTCATTCCTCGCGGGCTGTAGCCACTGCCGTTGCCCATGAGGCATCCGAGTCCGAGGTTAGAGTCATGCCCGTAAGCAAGAATATCGTCCACCAAGAGGACTACGCCTGCTCCCTCAGGGGTTGTAGGGATTACCATGCGCACGCTGAACTTCTGTCCGGCAGTGGCAACGACGTAGTATTTGCCTTCGTGTTCGTGTTCTTGCAGTTCTTGTCCGTTTACAACGATCTTGAGCTCGTAATTTGGAGTTTCCATGTTCTTTAGTATTGATGAAGGTTGGTATCTCAAGAACGATCAACCCCGCCCGCCTAAAAAGGTTAGATGGATTGATGAAAGGGTTGGTTGTGGCTTGGTACGGTGTTAAGTTGTCGCTTGCCTGATCGGTTCTGATGAGAATACCTTTTCCTAGCACTTGCAAACTGTCGGAGTCAAGCAGAAATGCCGGTTTGGAGCAGTATTGCCCGATCGCGGCGGGGCGCTAATGCGTTTGAATCTTTGGGCTTTGATAATCTTGTCCAATTTATGGTGTCAGCGCTCTCGCTAGCTTGCTAAGCGGCTATACGCCGAATAGTTTTTGGAACCAGCTTAATTCTCGTCTTTGACATGCAAAAATGCGCGTTTCCCCAAAGCGTTTGCATACTGTTTCGGCTCCGTATCGGCCCCAGCTAAAGCCTTTTCCAAGAGTTGCGTTGCGTAGATCAGCGAATTCGAAACTTTCATCAAGCGATTCGGCGAATTTACTCAAATCGCCATCAGATTTGAGGGCGTCTTTCCGCTCTATCACGTAAGGATTGTTTTTCCAAATATTCATGACAGTCTCTTCTTGCACGGAAGTGAGCTGGCTATTCCAGGGCTGATTTCCCTGACGGAGTACTTCCTTGATGAATTGAGCAATTGAACCGGATTGGAAAGCAATGACAGCCGGATCGTGGCAGACATAGAAAACAGTGGTGTCTGATGCGCCGCCGGAAGTTAGATCGATAACCCAAAAGTTGCCACATTCATCAGCGGCAATGGAAAGCCCATGTGGAAAGAGTTCAAACTCAAACGGTAGATTGCCGCTGAAATCAACAGTATCGAGTATGCCCTCGAAGCCCCTGCTGTAGCTGAGGAGATCTCGCATTTCATCAGGTAGTGAGCAACCCAAACTAGATTCCAGATTTGAAGTTTCCTTTTCCGAAAGGGGCGGCAAAATAGTCAACCTGCGGCTTTTCCCATTTCGATCGATAAATGTTGTTTGTTCAGCCTGCTGCAAAACTTCCTTGGCGTACACTTTCTTCCCTCCCATTCCTGGGCGCGACTTCATGCATCCGGCTTTTGGAGGATACCAGCATTTGATTGCAAGTTGATTAATTTGTGCTTGCATAGTTATTCTGCTTCCGCCGTGATTAGTGGTTCACTGTGCTCTCTGGAACAGGTTGCCTGCCCCTGCTATTTTGGTTGCAAGTTTCGGTTTCGAGAGAAGAAGGTTTCAATTGGAACGGTGGTGCAAGTAGACTTTGCTCCCTGCGTCAGTTTGGGCGTGACCTACTCCAAAGAAGCAAGGCAAGGAGAGCAATCTTGCCGATTGCTCTCCTTGCCCTGACTTGTTAGGTCTTGCACCGTCCGAATTGATTGGCTCAGGCTCTTAGTAGTCTGAACCGGGAGGCGGAGGCGCCATAGTTTGTGGATCCGTATTGGGAGTTGGAGTCGGCGCAGGATTTACCTCCGGCGACGGAGTCGGCGCAGGATTTACCTCCGGCGACGGAGTCGGCGCAGGATTTACCTCCGGCGACGGAGTTGGTGCAGGATTTACCTCCGGCGGCGGTTCCGTGGGCAAGGTCACATCACTTTCTGGAGTGATACCAGCCGAATTTGGCTGCGCATTGGAGTCGTCCACAGGGGCTGTAACATCCTTCTGCAGCTCGGCATAGGGCTTGTTGTCATTTCTGATGAATTCGTCTGCCAATCTGGCGTCCAGCTCCTCTTTCTTGACATTGTTTGAGCCATCCGTGTCTACATTGGCCATTAGCTCCTTCAGTCCGGCCAGTATTTTGAGTTCCGCTTGGCTGGCTCCAGCCGCCATTCTTTGATCCATGTAGACTTCTACATCGCTCTCGGAGAGTTGGTCTTTAGCCGGGTCTTCCGAGGCGGCAGCCAGGGCGTCGAAATTCTCTTTAGCATAGGCACGACCGGCATACTGATTTTCGTAGCGCGACTGGACAAAGGAGAATTGTTTCAGATCTTCCTCGCTGATGCTGCTCTGGGCTTCCGGCACCGTGCCGGCACCTTCACCGGTGACTCCGTTGGCTATGGTGCTGAAATTCTTGCGGGCATCGGCGGCAAGTTTGTACTCTTCCGATGTTTCGCCTTTTTCTTGTTTTTGCAGCTCCGCAAAGGCATCTAGTTCCGATGCCGAGATATAACCTTTATTGTTGTCGGTATCGATGGCGGCGAAGTTCTTCCGCAGCAGTGCGGCTTGCCTCTCTGCGCTGTAGTAGCCGACAGTGGGGTTCGACGGAGAGCCCGGTAGACCGAAGTATTTGCTCATATCTTCATAAGGGTTTTCCATGACTGGCGGCAGGGCATTGTCGGCGGGTGGAACAGTGCTATCTGTCTGTGCCACTGTATTGTCTGCCGCTGGTACTTCGCCGGTGACGTCCTTTTGCAGATCGCCGTAGGCTCTGTTATCTACTTTGACATTTTCATTGGAGAGCCTTGTGTCCAGCTCCTCTTTCTTGATGTTGTTGGTACCGTCAGGATCGGCGGCGGTCACCGATTCTTTCAGTCCGATGAGCAGATCCAGTTCGTTCTGGCTGGCGCCCTCCGTGGCTCGCTTCTGAGCATAGGAATCAACATCCTTTGCCGATAGTTGATCTTTATTTGCCTCTTCGTCAGAAGCTGCCGCTAGTTTGTCAAAATTTTCCTTTGCATAGGCTCTTGCCGCAAACTGATTTTCAAAACGTGTCTGTACTGTAGGGAATTGTTTTACGTCCTCAGCACTTATGCTTGATGGTGCTTCGTCCGTGGCACCGGTATTCTCGCCGGTCACGGTATTGGCGATTACACTGAAGTTCTTCCTGGCTTCTTGAGCCGCTTTGAATTCATCCGATGTCTCGCCCTTTTCCTGCTTTAGCTTATCTTTAAAGGCGTCGAATTCAGCTGTGGTTACATAGCCGGTTTGGTCGGCATCAATGTTTTCGAAGTTATTCGATATTATGTTGGCTTGAATCTGGGCGTTGTTGATTCCGACGCTTGGATTCTCGGCCGTGCCTGGCTGAGCGTAGAATTTGCTCATGTCACCATGAGACATTTGTTGTGTGGAAGGGTCAACCGGCGGATTTTGACTGTCAGTAGGCGGTACGGTGTTTTCTCCGCCATTGCGCTGACCTTCATAGATATCTGCGGGAGGCAATTCGCTGCCACCAGGAGGAACGGTGTTATCACCAGGAGGAACGGTGTTGTCACCAGGAGGAACGGTGTTATCACCAGGAGGAACGGTGTTGTCACCAGGAGGAACGGTGCTTCCATCGGGTGGTATCTTTTTGTCCTTGCCCTTAGGCTGGTTCTGGGCTTCACCTTCGCCTGGCTTTTTGTCTTTGGATTTTTCTGAGTTTTCCTCAGGATTCTTCTTGTCTTGCGGCTTATCTTGCTCTTTCTTCTCTCCAGGTATTTCCGGAAGAATGAACTTTTGATCCGGATATATGAGGTCTTCGTCCTTGATTTGATCTTTGTTACGAGCGACTATTTGATCCACATATGAACGAATGCTGGCGTTGCTGGCTTCCTTGCCTTCTCCGCCGTGGGCGTTGAGCTGGTCTTTGGCGATGTTCCAGAGGCAATCTCCAGGTTTGACCACATAGGTGGTTTCCTTGCTCTTCTCGACGTTGGACTCCGGCTGGGCTGGTTTGTCCGAGACCTTCGGATCTACTTCAGTTTTGGCAGAGCTGGACGGATCATCCTTGGACGTCTGCGGTAATACCTCGGCAGGTTGCTCTTTGCCATTGCCCGGCTGGACCTGCTGATTAGGCACCACTTCCTCGGGCGCTACTTTCTCTTTTCCTGCCAGGTCTGGTTGCGGTGGTGTGCTGTTGCTTTCAACTTTGGCATCGAAAGTAACGGCGAGCTTTTCGCTGGCTTGTTCGGGAGTGAGCTTGGCGCCAGTGATCTGATCCTTCATATCCTGTGCATCTAGAATGGAGAAATCAGTTGTGCTTCTGGCTTGTATCTGACTTTTGCTGCGGTCAAATACTATTAGAGCATCCTTCTTCTCTGTTTCTGAGACGGGAATCTTATCCTGATACACCAGATCGACAGTTGGAAAGTTCTTGTGAATTGCTTCATTGAAGGCTGTCCGCTCCTGCTTTTGCTCTTGCGCTGACTTGTTATTGGCCAGGAGGTTGTAGACTTCCTGGAGATTCGGCTTCTCCGGATTACTTCCGACTGCGGCTTCGGTGCTTGTCTTTATCTGATTCGCTTCGAGGGTCATACAATATCTCCTGGCTGTAGCGTTAGGATGTGAAGTTACAGCTGTTTTGTTGGATACAAGTCCGGCAGCCATCTTTAGTCGACACCAATTCAAAGCAGATTCAAGCCTTTTCTGAAGCGACTTATGCTTCAGTACTTCGCTAACCTGCCGGTGATTGAGCTGACCTACTCAGGGTATGATTCTTACTGTGACAGTTCCATACGGTTTGGTCTCAAAACTGCGTAGAACCACCATGCTCACTGCCAAATACTTTTCGGAGGCAGGCGGCGGTAAATGTCGCGCTTGGCTTTGAGACTGCGAAAACTCTGGAACCCCTTGCTGTGCAGGCGTGCACTTAAGCACAACCGGTGCAGTCGATTGTCCTCTTATTCGTTCAGCGTTCTGCAGAATAGCTGAGAGATTGCTTCCTAAATATGGCTACAGCGGTAACAAAGCTTAACCGACTAGTTCACCGTCAAATTGCGGCTGTTGCCTTCTCAAGCCGATCGAACCTCTCCGCTTCGGATTTTGGTGCGAGCTTGCTCTCCCCATTTGTTTCCCCATTGATGGTGGTTTCAGCTGCCATAAAGACACCGGCACCTTTCAAGAAGTCGTGAGGGAAATTGAGTGTAGGAGCAGACACTGCATCTAACTGCTGTATTTGTGCCTGGCTCAAATTGATATCGAGACAGCCTAGATTGTCGAGTAACTGCTCTTTTGTTCGGGCTCCGATAATTGAAGAGGTTACTCCGCTGCGTGCCTGCACCCAAGCCAGGGCAACCCGAGCCGGTGTTGAGCCAACTTCCTTGGACACCTTGATGATGGCGTCGATTACCGCATAGGTCTTTTCTTTGCCCAGATGGTGCAAAACCCAGTCGCCACGGGCCGGATCGACTTTGTCTTTGTTCTCGCGGCTATACTTGCCGGTAAGAATTCCGAATTTCAGCGGTGACCAGGGCGTTACTCCAAGACCCATTTCCTGCGCCATTGGTAGAAGTTCCCCTTCTACTGTTCTTTCGAGAAGGGAATATTCAATTTGCAAAGCGATAAGAGGCGCCCAGCCTCTCATTCTAGCCGTCACTTGAGCCTGCGCTGTCTTCCAGGCGGGAGTATCGGAGAATCCGATGTATCGTACTTTCCCTTGCTTGACCAGATCGTCGAGGGCCTGCATGGTTTCTTCTATGGGAGTGAATTTGTCCCAGCAGTGCATCCAGTATAGATCTATATAGTCGGTATTGAGTCTGCGCAGAGAGGCTTCCAGTGCGGCAAAAATTGCCTTGCGGTTGGCTCCTCCGGCATTAGGATCGCCTGGGTGAAGTGTGCCGAAGAACTTGGTGGCAACTACCGCACGATCTCTGCGAAAACCTGGCTTGTTCAAGTAATTCCCCAGAATTAGTTCTGAATGCCCCTTTGTGTAGACATTGGCGGTGTCTATGAAGTTGCCGCCATGTTCAAAAAAGAGATCTAGAATCTCGTGGCTCTCTTTTTCACTGGAACCGAAGCCCCATTCAGAACCGAATGTCATTGCACCAAGGCAGAGTGGACTGACTCTCAGACCGGAATGACCCAGGGTGACATAGTGATTCAATGACATCTGCAGTACCTCGACTAGAGTTTTGATTGCCCGAGGGCAATTCTAACCAAGGTCTTGCCCGAGGCATTGAATTGTCAGATTAGCTTTATGCTTGGTCTACTTTGCCTGGGTTTGCCGTGAGGTTTTCAGAGCGTGGTGAGTGACTCTTTCACCGACCAGAGGTCTTTGTGAAATTGTTTTGGAATGGTACCGAGCGGATGCAGGAACTGCTTATACAGGTAGCGATCTGTCTGCCATTGAGGCATCAGAGGTTTGTACCAAGGTAGTGCTCTTTTATGTTTTTCCATCAGCGGCTCGATGTCTTCAAAAATGGCTCTGGACGGGCGGTTCCGTTTGCCTACGAACCACAGATCGCGCATTGCCCTTCCTATTTCTGAATTTCCCAATGCTATCTTTCGTTTGGACATACCCAAAAGCACTACGCGATTCTGGCTGGTTCGGAAGGAACTGGTTCGTCCTGATATGGCGAAAACGACAGTGTCTTTCCCCTGACCAGGCAGCATGTGCTTGATGGCCTCGGGCAGGACTGTGCCGAAGGAAACCAGTACTCGCCCAAATATCCGGGCTTTGAATTCCGCAATCTTGGCTACGCTTACAGGTTGATTGCCCGGCAGGCGCAGGCGAAAAACACCTTGTGCCAGTCTTTCAATAATTTGCTTGTTGACAAGGGTGTAGGTCGCCCAGTCTACGGTACCTCTTTTGCCGAAGGGCAGTAGCTCTCTGGTGCTAATTAGGGTTCCTGGCGGCAGTGAGCTGAAATACCTTTTTATCTGCGAGAAAGTGCTGGCCATACTTTTCCCTCCCTTTTGTCTTTCCTCTGCTTGTATAGAAAACGGTGGCAGAAGACAAAAAGTTCAAATCCGAAATTGTCTTTTTTCTTTGAAGGAGACGCTAAGAAATTTGGAGAAATTTCTTAGTGCCCTCAGGAGTTGTTGCCCAAGGATACCTAGTAGAAGTCTGCTGTAAAAAGAAAGTCCCCGTGCTGGCCGGGGACTTTCGGATCTATTTATGTGCTTTAAGAATGGTTAGTTTTGTGAGGCTACCAGAGCTTTTCGCAAAGAGCCACCACTTTTGGTGATTAGCTCTTCGGCTTGAACTCTGCCCATTTTACGTTTGAGCATCAGTACCGCAGTTTTGGCATGACCGTTGGAAGCTACCAGTGCGCCTTCTGCAATTGGTCTGGCCACATCGCAAAGTAACGCGATCATAGACACTGCACGCTCCCTCAGTTTTTCATTGGTCGGTTTTAGATCAACCATGAGGTTCTCGTAGACTTTGCCCAATTTCACCATTGTGCAGGTGGAAATCAAGTTCAAGATCATTTTTTGCGCCGTACCGGCTTTCATGCGGGTACTGCCTGTGAGGGCTTCGGCGCCTACGATGGGGGCTATGGTGACATCACATATTTTGGAAAGCGGTGTGTCGAAGTTATTTACAAGAGCGATGGTGGCGGCGCCCTCTTTCTTGGCTAGTTCGCAGGCTGCGATGACATAAGGAGTGCGTCCGCTGGCGGTGATTCCGATCATGGCATCTTTGCCGGTAACCTTGATATTGAGTGCATCTTGAAGACCCAGTTCTTTGGAGTCTTCGGCATTTTCAAAGGAGACAAACATGGCTTCTTTGCCGCCGGCGATACAAGCTTGCACCAGTTCGCGGTCTACGCCGAAGGTCGGATGACATTCGGTAGCGTCGAGCACACCCAGTCTGCCGCTGGTACCGGCGCCAAAATAAATGAGGCGTCCACCGGCGTTGAGGCGGGTCACAATCAAATCGACGGCTGCGGCAATTTCCGGCACTACTTTCTGGACGGCTACAGCAACATCAAAATCTTCCTTCTGAACCCGAGAAACCAGTTCTTCGGTGTCCAGCAGGTCCAGATCCATGGTTCTGCTGTTTCTTTCTTCCGTCACCATCTTGGTGAATTCTTTAATGTAGCCCATGTTTACCGTCCTAGATTTCCTGAGGGTTCTTTGCCTAACTTAAGGCGGGTCTATTAACTTACCAAGCCTGATAAATTCCAAGTTAGATTCTAACAGTGATTCCACAATTTATTTGTATTTTGTGATAGCCAGCGCCGATTCTTTGGTCTTGTGCTGCACGGTGGAACGCTTCAGGAAGCTACCATCGCCGGTTTTACCAAGGTATTTACCTTTGTCAATGATTAGCTTGCCTCTGGAGAAGACGTACTCCGCCACGCCCTGCACTTCCATGCCTTCATAGCAACTGTAATCCACCTTCATATGATGGGTCTTGGCGCTGATGGTCATTTTCTTCTGAGGGTCAAAGAGCACTATATCTGCATCTGAGCCGACGGCAATAGTGCCTTTTCTGGGGAAAAGTCCGAAGATCTTGGCGGCTGCCGTGGAGGTGATTTCCACAAAGCGATTCAGTGAAATCCTTCCCTGCACAACGCCGCCGTTGAAGATCAGGCTCATGCGGTTCTCAACACCTGGACCGCCGTTGGGAATTTTGCTGAAATCGTCTTTGCCCAGTTGTTTTTGATCTGCGAAGCAGAAGGGGCAGTGGTCCGTGGACACCGTTTGCAAGTCATTCATGCGCAGCCCGGTCCAGAGTTCTTCCTGGTTCCATTTTTCTCTCAGGGGAGGCGTCATTACATATTTAGCGCCCTCGAAGCCTTCCTGTTCATAATGGGTGTAGTCAAGGAAAAGGTACTGGGGGCAGGTTTCGGCAAAGGCCGGTATGCCCTCGTCCCGGGCTTCTTTGATCTTCTTAAGGGCGTCATAGCAACTAAGGTGCACGATGTAGACAGGTGAGCCGGCCATTTCGGCCAGGGCGATGGCGCGGTTTACGCCTTCCGCTTCTGCCTTGGTCGGTCTGGTCAGGGAGTGAAACTTGGGCGCGGTGCAGCCTCTTTCCAGGGCATATTGCACGATTTCATTGATGACAACGCCGTTTTCAGCATGCATGCAGATTAGGGCGCCGTCTTCGCCGGCGGTTGCCATCGCCCGAAAGATTGTGGCATCGTCCACGAGAAGCACTCCGGGATAAGCCATGAAAAGTTTGAAGCTGGTGACGCCTTCATGGCTTATTAGCTTCTTCATCTCACTGATGCGCTCCCGGGGTAGATCGGTGGCGATCATGTGGAAGCCGTAATCAATAGCCGCTTTGCCTGCTGCTTTGGCGTGCCAGGTGTCGAGAGCTTCATAGAGCGATTGACCCTTGTTCTGGATGGCAAAATCGATAATTGTGGTGGTGCCGCCGTGGGCGGCGGCGCGGGTGCCCGATTCGAAATCGTCGGCGGAGGTGGTGCCTCCGAAAGGCATATCCATATGGGTGTGGGCGTCTATGCCGCCGGGGATGACCAATAGACCCTCGGCGTCGATGATCTGGTCCACCTCCATGTCGAGGCACTCTCCGATCATATTGATGCGTTCGCCCTCGATCAGAATATCGCCATGATAATCATCCACTGCGGTGATGATGTGGCCATTCTTGATCAGTGTTTTCATGCCTACCTCCGGTGTAGCCGAATTTTTGGTGCTTGATACCGCTTGTGAGCAGGAGCTTTAATGGCGCCGCGCATTGGCTGAAAATTATATACGGTTAAGGGCTTGCCGTGTATTCACGGTTCTCAAGAGTCGAGGCGGCTTGCTGTGGTTGCATTCAAATTCGGCAATGAGCCCGGGTTTTTTGCAGGGGCGAAGGTGCTATTTCGTGCTATAAACTGTGAATTAAAATGTAAGGGGGAAGTCTTTCGCCGCGCCCTTGCAGAATACATACACAAAGTGCAAAGAGCGCGATATTTCCCAAGGGGGACCTGGCTTGAAGGGCGTGACATCTGAGGTCATTGCTGAAGTGCGGATGCGGGCAGGCATCCTGGAAGTAATTTCAGAAACAGTCGTTTTGAAGCGCACCGGCAAGGAGTACAAGGGACTTTGCCCCTTTCATGGTGAGAAGTCCCCTTCTTTTCACGTCAATCCTGATAAGGGCATCTTCAAGTGCTTTGGCTGTGGTGAAGGCGGCGATGTTTTTGCTTTTATTCAAAAAACCAAGGGTCTCGATTTTATCGACTCGGTGCGTGAACTTGCTCGCAAATACGGCGTTAAGTTGGCCGAGTCGGTGGAGGATCGCAAGGAGTATGACCGGCGCTCGCAGATTCTCATGCTCTACCAGCAGGCCAGCGAGTACTACATCCGTCTATTAAAAGATCCAAGCGAGGGTGCGTTTGCGCGTAAGTACTTGCAGGATCGCGGGCTTTCGCAGGAGACCATCGACAAGTTTAAACTGGGTGTGGCCCCCAATAGTTGGGATGGGCTCTT
>JACRFZ010000003.1 GCA_016212515.1 Candidatus Melainabacteria bacterium | reverse complement strand
CACAGTCAGACCGCACGGATCGCTGGGACGAATTGCACCATCGCAATTCGCTCAGCACTTTCGAGAACAGGAATTGTCTGCTTGACGTGGTACAAGAAAATGGGTGGGGTCACCGGCAGCATAAATCCCCTCCAGTTGCCCTGAGGAAAAACGCCTTAGATAACGCGGCTTATTTAGACAGGCGGCGGAAGGATGAAAGATGAGGGGGCTCTGCCCCGGAAAGGTCAGTTCTCCCTGGGCCTTCATTAAGAGATTCGCATCATCGGCAGCCCGCAATATGCCAAGGCAAGCCGTCCGAGGGAAGGCAAAATGCCTGAGCTTTCCACTTCCCTCCATAAATGGCTTGAGATCTTCCATTTCCTGAATATCAAGCTCATTTCCCTCCAGCGCAGCCGTGCTATCCACAAGTGCTGCCAAAGAGCTATCGACCTTCTGCCTGCGACTTTCAGCCCTTGCTCCTTCAAAACATTGCAGGGAAAACCAGAGGCTAAGCAAGACAGAAGTGGTACCGAGCGCACAGAGAAAAGCTACAAGCCAGCCGGTAAAGATCTTCTCTTCGGTAATGGTCTCCGGCTCAGTGGGTTCCTCCGGCTCCGGCTCGGCTCCGATCAAAGAAAGATCCAACAGAACTTCGTCCATGTCTTTATAGCGCTCTTCCCGGCGTACCGAGAGCAAGAACTGAAGAATCTGATTAAGCGTATGGAGAGTATCTGCATCAACAGGCTGCCGCAGCTGCTCCTGCCGCAAGACCGGTCTTGCTCCATTCGTATGCAAGTAGCAGGTGGCAAGTGGGTTCGAGCCCACAAAAGGCGGCACCCCGGTAAGGCAAGCATAGAGCAAACAGCCAAGCGAATAGACATCGGTGCGCCTGTCCACAGAAAGACCTTCGCACTGCTCAGGGCTCATATACAAAGGACTGCCGAAACAACGCTCCTGCCCGGTGGCATTCTGACTGCATTGCACCAGGCCAAAATCCAGAAGCTTAACCCGGGGGTAAGCGCCGCGAAAATCCACCATGACATTGGCCGGTTTGATGTCCCGGTGCACAAAGCCCCTACCGTGGGCATAAGCCAGCCCCCGACAAAGACAGTGCATAAGATTCAAAGTCTGCTCAATCGTTAGCGGTCCGTTCAATAAAAGCCAATCCTCGAGGCACAGACCATCCACAAGTTCCATAACATAAAAAGAGACGCCGGCATCGGTAAGACCAAAGTTGTGAATTTTGACGATGTTCTCATGCTCCAGGCGAGCGATAGAACGAGCCTCAGCCAGGAAGCGGCGAGAGGCATCCGCCCCGGCCAGATAGGCCGGCAACACCTTCATGGCAAAGGTCTTCAATAAATAGATATGCTCGACCAGGTAGACATTACCCATGCCGCCTCTGGCAATCAAGCTCAGCACCCGGTAAGCACCGCCCACAACCTGACCGGCAGTTAGTTCCTCACTGCTTGAACCTGAAAAAATATCGCAGGCCGCATCAACGGTCATAGGACCAAACCGCCTTAAGAAAATGACTTTAGTAACGGGCTCAATGGTAAAGGCTGCCCAGTGAAAGTATCGTGAAAGTGCTAAAGACAGCGCGCTGGCGTTAAAGACGGCACCGCAGCTCAGACAGGAAGACTCAGTTGCCTTTAGAGGCAAGCCATTCTTGAAGAATATCATTTATAAGTAGATGCTGTGATTGCTTACGCTCTCTCTGTAATGCGGCAAGCTGCGTTTGCAATCTGGGTGAAATGAGCAGTTCGATTAGAATTGAGTCCTGCTCTTCTTCCCATTCACTCAATGAGAAATCAACTTCCGCCAGGCAGGCTGCCGCCTCCGCCCGAAGGGCAGACCACAAAGGCTCTTCTTCAATCAGAACTTCATTCGGGAAGTGATCCGGTTGCCAATGAGGACTTTTAGCGAGAAGCGCCTCAATGCGGCTCAAGCATAGCGCTACGCGGGCACGCTCATTAGCATTGAGCCCCGGCAAAAAGGATTCACCTTGAGCGGCTATTCTGTCCCTCAAGGCAAGCACGTCTTCGATGATCTCAGTGGGCAGTAAATAGAAATTCTTGCTGCCGTGGACAATCAGCCGACGCTGCAGTGTCTGTGAAGCCAGTCTGGCAAGCGCCTGCAGCGAGTAATTGCTATCGTTCATTCTCAACTCCTCGTCTCAGCCTTCGTGCACATATTTCGGTTTCGACAACTGGCAGATACAGGCAATCGATGGGCACCGCCCATCAGAGTCTTCTGGCCCGGAAGCATCACTTCTGATAGAACTCAGGCCAATCACTGTCATCGTAAACAGCTTTTGTAACGGTACCATTGCTGTCTAAACTCAGGACAAATATACCCTTACTACTTTCAGTGGGAATACAATAAACAAGCATTGTGTCGTTCTCAAAGTCCGGCGCACCCAGAAGGGCTACTACACCTCTGTTGCTCCGTCCGCGTAAACTGCATTTGTCCATAACGTAAGATAGCATTTTGCTTCTTTTATTCGCTTCAGCGATCCACAACTCTTTCTTGAACGACGGCGTTGGTCGCATGGCGACAAATAGCAAAGTCGCAACAAGAACCACACTGCCTGTCAGTACCAGCTTTACTTTTCGCATTTGCAGTTACCAGCAAAGTCTACACATTCTCTTGTACCACCTGCCGAGTACAATGACTCTAAACAGACTTAGCCGAGCTATAGCTCAAAACCCTGCGGCACCATTTTTCTAATGATTTCCCACCATCCAGAATGGTCATCCACATCTAGAGCTGCCTGCAAGAGTTCCGGAGTTGGGCTTGTAAATTCGATGTAAGCATCAAACTCATCATACTCGTGCAAGCAGTCAACTGGAAAGGAAACATGCATGCACTCTTTGTATGCCGATTCGCTGGGCTTCCGAATAAACTCTTCTATAAGTTTATCGTAAATAGTCTCTAGTGTAGAAGCGGAAACTGCTTCGCCTGTGCCGGTGACACCAAAGGAATGAGCATCGATAAAACGAACCAGTTTGCACAGGTCTCTCGGCTTGCTTCTGAGTTTAGCCAGTATTCTTCTTAAGCGATGCCTCTCAGCCTGCTCTAGTTTGTGTATATCCCTTTCCAGCAACTCCTCCAACCGGGGAACTACCTTGCATTGCAGCAAACTGTCTTGAATTGCCTTTTCTCTGCCAGAAGTTCGCCCGGCATGCCGGCTCATAACCGAAAGCATCCGCAAGTCATTCTTTCGAACTGCGCTATAGTCTCTTTCGTAAGAGCGCAGAATTTCACTCTTAAGTTTGTCGAGCAACTCTTTTGCAAAACGATTGTCCCGCAGAGACAAGAATCGAACCGACTCCTTGAGATCCGGTTCCAAAAGTAGCAAACTGGGTAGGGAATGGGATTTGAGCCCGAGACTCTCCTTAATTGCAACAGCAGCCTTGTTCATCTCATGGTGGTATGCCGACCACTTGCGCTGCGAACTTGTAGGCTCTTGCTGCAGGACAGGCCAGTCTGGACATACCGCAGGCACCGACATGTATGCAAATGCTACGCAAGCTGGACCAACCGATGCATCAATATCACGAGCGAAACTCTTGTATATCTTGAGCAGGTGTTCATCATAAGAAGTAGAGATAAGAAACAGCAAGATCTGGCAACCATCACTAATTGATGCTTCCCTTCTTTTAAGTAATTCTAGACCGGAGTTGTGACAGATCATCGAGTCTGGCTGTTGAACCTATTGCTTCCATCCGGTGGTGCATTATGGCACTTTTTTCAGACCGAATACAGTTCTTACTATAGTGCAGTTTCGGGTGAGATGCCACATCTCACTTAAAGGCGACCATCTTGTACTCCAAAAGTTTTTCCCCTATCAAGTATGTTTCTTGGTAGCACTGAAGACCAAGGAGGACAGCGATCGATCAGGAGGCACAGTAAACGCATGAACTGGAGACCTGGTGTATCATGAATCTCTAGAGGCTTCGACCCGGTGCAAAGGCAACTCCGCTGAAAAGATTCTTTCTAACATCATCCAGATTCCTGCTGTGCCTATTGGCTGGCTTTGCAACGCTGAGCGTTTTCAGGCTCAGCTTTGTTTACGAACCACTGAACGATGTAAGTACGCTACTCTTGTTTTTGCTACCGTGTAGCGGCTTCGTGGAAGCATTTTACCGAAAGGAAAGTCTAGGCAGAACAGTACTGCTTGTATTGACTGGAGCAACAGGATTTCTGAGCACCGCTCTTCTATTATTCTCACTCTTGTATTACGGGGAATTTGAATACCTGCTCCATGGCAAAGAACCTCCAGAAGGTCCGCAGTCTGAGATACTGCAGGAAGTAAATCCATCTGGTCAGTCACACAAAATAGTACTAATGTCAAAATGTTTCATGGAAATACTTGATCCATCTTACCGGTGGTCTATTGATCTATACTTCATTCGCCGGTATGGTTCATTCCTTCAAGAGAAGAAACTTGTATGCACTGTTCGCCCGGCTACCAATGGCAAGCTAAGGATCTCCGAAGATCAAGGAACAGTAGACCTTACTGTAACTCCATGCGCTGGTTACGGGAGCAGAGATTTAGGATTTACTTTTCCGACAAGCTGGAACAGCGCAAAATACAAGGAGTTGGTTCTTACCAAAGCAGAATAAGACATAATTGATTCAAGCTGGCAGTTTACTTTTGCGAGGTTCCCCTCTACCACTCGTGGCTCGATGCCCAGAACAGGTAACTTTGTCACAAACTGAAGAGTCCAAGCGGAGACAGATCAGATGAGAATCCTAATTCTACTTATTTTTTTCATTGTATTTCCCTCTGCTGGTGCTTTAGGGCATAATGCCGATAGAGTAACAATTACAATTGAACGTGTTGCTCGCAGTATAAATACAAAGCCCAAGAATAGATCTACAGGGCTTGTAGAACTCAAGTTTGCGGACCACTATGCCGATATCTCTAAATTCTTTCAATACCGGATGAGCAAAAGCGTCCGTGTCGACAAACCAGTGACTCCAAAGTCCGTAAGCAACAAATGAAACGTACTATACAGAACTGTCACCGAGGTCTGAGAAGGGCTCTTTGAAAATACAAAACCTCCAGGTTCTTACTATCGCATCGTGCTTGGCGCTTACCTTCCTGAGTCAGGCTGGTTGCAGAACTTTCACGAAGAGTGAGAAACTCGATGTGCGAGCAGAAGTGGTGCCATCTACAGATTGGGGAGTTGACCATTTTGAAAATGTCATTTACAAATACAAACGGGTTGGAAAGCTCAATGACTACAAAAGACCACCTCTTGAAAGTATGGTCCATAAAACTCCGGAGAATGCTTCCGGATTCGCTGCCCTAAAGCTTAAAGGCGGAGACTGGCTTGTAAGTGGTGGCATTATCATAAAGACTGAAAACGAAGTTATCACTGGGCGACTTAGCAAAAACAACTACTATTTTGAAGAATCCAGTAAGCAATTCAAATCGGCTCCGTCTCTATCATTCGGACGCCTTAATCATTCACTTATTCAGCTTTTAGACGGGCGAGTCCTTGTATATGGCGGTTATGGAAGCGGTAACGTAGGCACTCCGGAAACGCATATCGAAATTCTGGAACTGAAGAAAAAATCTTCGACAGTCCTTCCCTCCAGAAGCCAGGGTGCAAATGATGCAACGCTTACGGAAATTAGCCCAGGCAAGGTAATAGCCATAGGTGGGAAAAAGGCACCGGGCGAAGACAATAATACTGACTCCTCGATCATAGAATTGATCGACACAAAGAGCGGTCTTTGCAAAAAATTAGGCAGGCTCAACAGAGCAAGAATGTTGCCTTCTGTTTTTCGTCTCGAAAACGGTGACCTGCTGGTTGTAGATGGACTAGTAAGTGATAGCCATGGTCAAACTCTGGGTCCCCTGCCGGCGGAACTAATCAAGAATCCAGAAGGGCAGCTTACTGAGCCCCACAGATGAGTAAGTTGCATGTTACCGCCGCACAACATTTAGGTTGGAGCAGCGTCAGCGATGCAGCATGAGAGTATAATACCGAAACCAGTTATTCATTATAGTTCGGAGAACTAAATTGTCCTATCACATCATAGCGATTCTGACTTCCTGGCCGGAAAACACTGACAAATTTCAAGAAGCGATCGACAAACTTCAATTACCGTTTCGATTCAAAAACAGAGAAGATGTCTCAACTTGGAGAGCTGGAACAGATTATGAACTCTTGGGAAAGGACTTCATAGTAGAACGTTATTTCTCTAGATATAACGGACGGATAAAGACCCTGGAAGCCAATTCAAACTTTGAAGCAGGGGCTGATCTTTATGCAATAGATTTTGTACTGCACTCTTCAGTGGGCTCTTTAGTCTGCGTTTGGGCCATGTGTGCAGCCCTAAGCAAGTACTACAACGCAGTGATTTACTACGATTTTTTTAACTCCTTCTATTGTACCTACGATGACTGTATTAGGTATTTTCATGAGAGTTTGCCCAACATCGAATGATGAATGATAGCGCACTGCTTAGAGGGGCATGGCACGCAGGAAGCGATTATGTAGGTTACTGCCACATTCGACAGGCCCATTCATTATTTGGCATTCCCACTCAAAAGACTGACGCAGAAGGTAACTCACCCGCACGCCGATGCAAAACTCAATCGCCGAAAACGATTTCTTTAGGTAGGCTGGGGTCATGGAACTTAGCCATGCCGATTTCATCTTGAGCGGCGAACTTATTGCCAAGCTTGTGATTGCAGTAGGCTTTAGCCAGGTGATAGGCGGAACTGTTGGGATTATCAACCAGCAAGCCCTTGAGTTCCTGGTCGGCTTTGGAATAATTACCCAACTGAATCAAGACTCTCGCCTTGCGAAAATAATACTCCGGCTCGTTGAAGTGGGCAGCCTGCTGGGCGCAGGCCTCCTGATAGGCTTTGCGCGGATCTTCTTCTTTACCAAAGTAGTCTTTGGTAATCACAAGAACACTCTTCTGGGCATCATCGGCGGAAGGCTTATTGAGAGGTGTGCCACCCTTCTTGGGCTTAGCGACAAAAGTCGGTTGTCTACCAATCAAAGCCGAGCTGTCCGGTTCCAGATCAAGCACCACGGTCTCGGGAATGATGCGGGGAGAGGACGGCAAGGCAGAAATTACCAGGTCGTTGCCGGTCCATTTTGAATGTAGAGCAGGAGTTTGCTTGGCGCCGGGATAATCTTCTTTTACCTCGGCGGCTACCAGGTCGGACATTTTCTCGAACACACTGGATATGGTGGCGCTGGGATTACTGCGCAAGCCATCAATGAGGTTCTTTGTGAAAACACCATTTTCATAGCGTTTCGATTCCCAGGACTGCTCATCGGGCAAACTGGAACAGATGACCAGTTGGCCGGAGCCTTCAGCCAGGGCCTTAGCGTCGAAATTGGCGCTTCGTTTCAAACCTTTGGCATTTTTAGAGATACTGCCGCTGTGACAGGCATCCATAACCAGCAGCACCCGGTCTGAGCCGATGCGCTCTTTGATTTGATTGAGGATCTTCTGCATCTCTACGCCGGTGGCGTAAAGATCGTCGGGATCGGAATCATAGGCAACCAGGAAATTACTGGCCTGGTTATCCATCTGAGAGGGAGAGCCGTGGGTGGAAAAGAAGATCACCACCAGGTCATCGGGTCTGACCAGGCGGGGCAAACCACGACTGCCCAGTTCAGAAACAATACGTCTCTGGGTGGCGGTTTCGTCTAACAGAATACGCACATGATCCGGCTTAAAATGAGCGTCTTTGACCAGATAGTTGTAAAAGTCGCGGGCATCTTTGGTGGCATACTTAAGTTTGGGAATTTTGCTGTCGGCGAAATTGCCTATCCCCACAATCAAAGCCCATTTATCAGCAATAGGTCGATTAACCGCCAGACCGGTCTGACGCTCGCCGCCGGCGTTAACGACTTCGCTACTCTCCTGGGCAAAAACCGGTGCCTGGCATGCCAGAAGAACCAGCAAGCTGCAAACCACAGACTTGAGCCGGCCCACCGGAATAATTCCCTTTTTGCCAACCATGGTAATTTTCCTCTGGCTCATTTTGCCACATCCACTCTTGTTAATACTGTACCGTCTTGAGATTTGATCTTAATCACCCGCAGGGCTGAATCACATTCCAGATCGGCGGTACCGCTACCGTTCACCAGACCGGACCAGGATGATACGAGCACAAAACCGTCCTTACTCTCATTTTCCGTGATGATTCCCTTACTGGTCTCACCCCAGGCCGGCATCTCGAAACCGCAGCGGTTGCCCTTTTGCCAGTAATGGTAGTGTAAGCCGTTGGAACCCATGTAATCACCCGCGATATCAGGTACGGAAGCCTTTAGTGTTACCGGCGACGAGCTAATATTAGAGGCGGCGGCTGCCGAATTCAGATTGGCGGATACGACGTTTTTTTCGGGCTGATTGAGCACAATTTTGGCAGCTTCCGGCAGGGGGCGCGGTCTGACCGGTGGCACCGCCAGAACCAGTTCCGGTCCGCTCCATTTGCTGGCTTCCAAAACGGGAGTCTGGGTCACCCCCCGTTCTCCCACAACCTGACGCTGCACGGACTCTTTCAAATGACCGAAGGCTTCCTTCAGGGTGGTCTTCTCGCCGTTGACGGCAAAGGACTCTATCAAAGAGCGGGTGAATACGCCATTGGCATACTGCTTGGATTCCCAGGAAGACTCACTTTTTTGGCTGGAACAGATTACCGCATGACCGGTGCCCTGAGCCATCAGGGAGGCGTCCACGCCGCCTACCCGCCGCAAGCCCTTGCTTTCGTCACTGGCGCCGCCGGAATGGCAGGCATCAAGCACAATCAAGACCCGTTTGCTGTGCACCCGTTCCTTGATGGTGGTAGCCAGACCCTGAATAGAAATACCGGTAGTGAAAAGCTTCTCGGGGTTGGTGTCGTGAACCACAACATAATTGGTGCCGCGCAGATCCATGTCGGAGGAACTGCCGTGGCTGGAGAAATAAATCACGCAAAGGTCCTCAGGCAGAGTCACCCTCGGCAGCCAGCTATCGCCCAATACATCGAGGATCTGCTCTTTTGTAGCCGCTTCATCGGTGAGCAAGAGCACGTGATCCGGGGCGAAATGACAGGAATTGACCAGGAAGTCGCGAAAATCCCTGACGTCCTTAGCTGAATACTTGAGGTTGAGGGTGGGATTCTTGAACTTACTGATGCCGATAACCACCGCCCATTTGTCCGCCACCGGTCCGGTAGCCGCCTCTTCCTGGGCCTGAGCGATCGGACAGAGGCAGGAAAGGACCAGGCACAGACTCAGAATTATCCTCAGACTCATCAGTTCTAAGCCTCAAGCCTCCGCCGGAGCGCGCAAGTTATCGATGACCGCCAGAATCTTACTGGCCGGGGGCTTACCCTTTTCATAGAAGCAGATGGAACCCTCGGGGGAGACTACCACCACGGTGCGACGATTTAAGCCGATCCAGGCGGTAAAGGCTTTGTACTGCCTGGCCACTGCACCGCCCGGGTCTGAGAGAATGGGAAAAGTGAGTCGTTTGCGCAGACAATAGTCACCGGAGCGGGATGCCGAAGCCGTGTTGACCCCGAAGACCAGGGCATTGCGAGCCAGCAGATCCTGAGCCGAGAGGCTCATTTCAGCAAGCTGGGCGTTACAGGTAGGAGTGTCATTGGCTGGGTAGAAGACCAGCACCACAAAGGCCCCCTTCAGACTGGAAAGCTTAACTTGCTCTCCATTTGTAGCTTCCAGGGCAAAGTCAGGGGCGGTCTCATTCAGCATTTTTCTTAACTCTAACTCTTCGTCAGGACGACACTTGCCTTGTTTTCGGTATGGTCGGTCTGCACGGGAAAAGTGCGACTTTTACTTCCTGGCATTTTAACCCACCGGAAAGAGAAGTTTCCGGGCTTTCACCTGGGAACCCCAGGCTGTAAGCAAGATACTGAGGCGGGCACCGGTGCCCTGCATGAAGGCGGCCGAGCCGTCCGCCCTCACCCCTATGGCCAGGAAGTTATTGAATTCATCGATCAAATAATTAAAGAGCAGGCGCTCTTCCACCTCCTGGTGCTCCATGAGCAAATTCAAAAGGGTAAAGAGCCGCACCCGAGGGCGATAAAAGAGTTCCAGCAGTTTCTCGAAATCCTCGCCGCTGGGCTCCTTCTCCAGAAAATCACCATTCAATAGCTCACAGGGCAGAAGGCTGTCGGTCTGCTCCAACTGCTCTTTGTATAACTTAATAAACTCAAGAGAACGGCGAAAGCGCTCCTGCTCATCATTCTGAATCATCTGTACATTCATGAGCTTGAGCTGCCTGTATATAAAGAGAAGAACCACAGTGTTCGTCAGCGCCGCGGCCCAGTCAGCGGCAGACCCAGGTTCAATGGACATAAGCGACACTCACCACCCTTCTCGATGAGGTGCAATTTTAACATCGTGGCAACTGTAACAAAGCAGGCAGCGGGGCGGGGGGCAAACAAAAAGATCACAAACAGGGAATAAACTGTAAGTAGAGAAGAAAAGGTGGCAACCATCATGACGGGAAACCCGGAAAACAAAGTTATCCTCGACAATTGGTTCAGTCGCTCGGTCAATGAATTGCGCCGGGACGGCGGAGCCGGTACGAATTCCAGCGCCAGAAACCGCGCCGTTCCGCCGGTCAACAGCCAGAATTCCAAGCTCACTGCCGATCTGAGCCGCAAGAGACTGGCCACCATGCACAACATGCAGGCGCTGAAACCGCCCGGTCAAGAGACCCAGGCCCGGGCTCCCGAGATTGTGGCCAACACCTTGCTCGATTTCGATACTATGCAAATTTTCATTGCCCAGGCCAGTCAGCGAGCCTTTCTCAGTCAGGTAAACAATAGTACGGTACCTCTATCTTTTCTGGTGGTGGCCTTCCACGATCTCTTCAGTCTGGCTGGTGTTTTCGGCATGCCGGCCTATGAAGAAGCTCTGGGCTTCGCCTCCAGAGCCATAATTCACATGGGCAAGCCGGAAGAGAAAACCGCCTTGCTCTCCAGCGACAAGTTGCTCTTGATGCTCGTCGACCGGCCGGAAGAAGAAACCGTCAAACTAGCCGATCGCATCGGCGTCTTTTTCAACAGCCAGCCTTTCTATGCCGGACCCCAGAGCATCTTTCTGGTACCAAGCATCGGCGGCAGCTTTTACGGTAAAGACGGTCTCACCTGGCAGGAGTTGGTGGTGAAGGCCAATCAAGCTGCAGACTCCGTCATTCAACGCGGCGGCAACAGTTATGCCGGGGCCTCATCTTTAGGCTAAACCCGCAGTCCATGCCACATTTCTGTCACAACCTATATCTGTTTCTAAGCTTGGGTAGTAATTAGTATTCTTACCATTGCTGTCATATAGAGGCGGATATATTCTCGGGACCTCCCCCAAAAAACAGACAATCCGAGGTCCTTGGATAAATGACTGCTGATACTGCCGTCAGCGAGGCGAAGCCTGCGCTTGAAGATAAGCCTTTAAATCTGACCCTGCCCTCAGAGGCTTTGCAAGAAGACCTCTCCAGACAGTCCTGGCAGCTCATGGGAGACGCTCAAGGGGCGCAGAGCAAGAGCCTCTGGGGCGGCTCAGAGAAATTGAAAGATGCCGGCATCAGCTTCAACAAAGAAGAAAGCAAACTCAAGATTGATCTGCAAAACAAGCATGATACCTGGCTGCAACTCGGCGCACTTTCATATCACCAGAATCGAGAAGCCAATTACAACGAAACCAATTACGGCATAGGCATCCTCAGGCGCCTCGATGACGAGAGCGCCGTGGCCTTCGGCTATTACCGAAATAGCATTCATAAAGACAGCTTTTACGCAGCCTACCACTACACTCCCTATCAATACGGACCTGTCAAACTGGGTCTGCAAGCCGGTTTGATCTCAGGTTACAAAGCTTTGAAAGGCTTTCCCACACCAATGCTCCTGCCGCTGGCCTCTATTGAAGGAAAGAACGTAGCCGTTGACCTCACCTGCATTCCGCCTCTGGGCGGCGTATCAGCAGTATGTGCGGCACAAATGCGGGTTAAGTTCTGAGGGCAAAACGCAAATTAACTGAGCAATTTGACTGAGCAAACTGCTTTACTCAATCAAGCGCTTCTGCACTGAAAGTTTGGCTCCGGGCAAGTTCTGGAAGTATTCCAGAATATGCTGCTTGTCTTTTTTCCCCAGGCGCAGACCCATGTAGAGAGAAAGGGGAATGATGGTGGCAAGGAAAAGGAACTGAAAGAGCAGAAAGACTGCTTTACCGGGGGAAGTAAGCTCCGGCAAAAGCGCCATTAGCACCACTAGGAAAGAAAGAAAGACCAGGGGCGAGGCAATCTTGATAGAGGTAGGCAAATCAAAGCTGAATTCCACCAGGCAGGTATTTTCACGGCTGCCGGCTTTGACACGGCCGATTACCTGCGGCGACCAGGAATTTCTTGTGCTGACGCGGGTGGAGCGCAGCTTGAAGCCGTCGGCACTGACCTTGCCGTAGAAGGGCTTGCTGCGCAACATTAGCCCGAAACCAGAGGTGGTGTCCTCCTTCAGGCGGGCCAAGAGGTCGGCACTGGACATAGAAAGCTCAAGGGAGTACCGGCTCTTACCATAAGGAGCCAAGAAAGTGGCACCATCGGCATCGGCTTTGATTTGACTGGGAAGTTCGGACAATGGCACTCCAACTTTCAAAAGGCTTCAGGGCGGCTTCAAACCTGCTAACTGATAACTATAGCGCAAAGAGGAATCACCTTCGTGGGCGGGATGCATGGAAGCATTGCGGGCGGCTTTCGTGGCTTTAGTGATTATCTCCGCCAGTTGAGGGCGATACTTGAGCCCTTTATCGCTGAGAACCGAACCGGTAAAGTAATTGTCGACCAGGGGCACGATCATATCGGAGACCGTGTGCTTATGCGGTCTGACTGCACTGGTCGGGCTGATATCAACCAGATTGAAGCGCCTGGAAGCAGAATCGATCAAGATATTACCGGGCTTGGAAGGGTCGAATTGCAGACCGCGCTTTTCCAGCTTCATCATGAGCACAGCCAACTCATCATAAGCTGACTGAGGCAGCAAAGCACTCTCTTGAATGCTGCGGGCATAAACCGCCTCGGCAGCCTCGGGGCTCATGGCACGGCGACTTCTGGCATCAGGAGAGCCGGCCGGAAAACCGTTCTGCTTTTTCAAAATCAAATAGTCGCCCATTTTTGCCACGGGCTGCCCGATATTGGCTCCGGGCATGATATCGTCTACCTTTTCCAGCTCACCCAATACGGGCGTTTTAGTCTTAAACTCAGGCACCTTCACCACAAAGTCGTCGGTAAAATCGAGCTTGTAGACGGCCCCGTTGCCGCCCCGACCAAGGAAGTTTTCTGCTTTCACACTGGCAGGCAGTTGCTTGAGCACCTCACCCTGCCGGGGCAGCCCTTCAAAGCCTGCCCCAACTGCTGTAGAACCAAGACCGCTATGGCGCAACCTGGAAACAGAAAGGAAGCCGGCAGCCCCGGAGCTAAGGTTTAAACCGTAATCGAAAGCGCCCCGGCCCAGGCGAGACCCCAGAAGAGCCTGACTGCTCTCCAGTTTGCCCGGGTCTTTCCAAACAGCGTAGGAAGGAGCGACCGTCTTGCCGGTCAAGTCCACCAGAGCCGTACCACTAAGGACCTTGCCGCCATTGTGCAGGGTGTTCTCAATAAGAGGCTTCGCAGTCTGACCAAGCAGGTTGGGACGCTTGCTTAAGACCGCCACGGCCGCGCCAAGACCGAAGCTGGCCGCCGTCATCAAGGCCGTATCGCCGGGCTTGGAAAGGGCCTCCTGACCGGCCGACTTAAAAGCATGCGGGGCTTGCTTCAATGCTCCCCAGAACAGCTCACCTTGATCGGCAAGTTTCTCAGAAAGCGAGCGCTGAGCAAGACCAGCTCCCGAAGGAGCATCCGGCTGCCCATCTAAAATTTTCTCGCTCATCCTGTAACTCGCGCTGAAAATCTATCTCTTCCTGTTTTATGCCTCGCAGAAAGAGAGGCGAAACTCAGGACGCCGCAACGAGGGTGAGGCTTTCCAGTTCCCGATTAATGGTGGCAAGCTCGGTGGCGCTCAACTCAATGCTGGCGGCTTTGAGGTTCTCAACTGTCTGCGCCGCATCTCTGGCGCCGACAATAGCGGCAGTGATACCGGGCTGGGCAATGGTCCAGGCGATAACAAGCTGCCCGAGCGTGGCGCCATGGGCCTCGGCTATGGGCTTGATGCGCTCAAGAAAAGCATTGGTGCGCTTGATGTTCTCAGGCTGAAAGTGGCTCTGCTTGCCCCTGTGATCACCTTCTTTGAAGACCGCATCGGGCTTGAACTTACCGGTCAAAAGCCCCCTTTGCAGCGGACTGTAGACGAGAAGCGAGATCTTGTGAGCCAGGCAATAAGGCACAATATCTTTCTCTATATCGCGCAAGACCATGCTGTAGGGCGGCTGATTAGAAGCCACCCGGGTAACTTTGCCGGCGGCGGCGATGTCTTCGGCGCAAAAATTGCTTACGCCCACGGCCCGCACTTTACCCTGGGCCACAAGCTCATTCATGGCTTCCATGGTTTCTTCCACAGGGGTGGAAGGGTCGCGCCAGTGGCACTGATACAAGTCGATGTAATCGGTGTTGAGACGCCGCAAACTGGCTTCGCATTCGGCGATGATGCTCTTCTTGCGGGCGTTTCGATAAATGTGCCTGGTACCCTCTTCATCGCTCCAGTCAAAGAAATGCTCACCCTCTGTGGCATCCCAGCGCAGCCCATACTTGGTGAGAAGCTGTACCTTGTCGCGACGTCCGCTCACGGCTTTGGCTACTATCTCTTCGGAACGTCCGTAACCGTAAACGGCAGCAGTATCTATGGAGGTGGCACCGCCATCTATGGAAGCGTGAATGGCCTCGATGGCATCCTTTTCCTCGGCTCCGCCCCACATCCAGCCGCCGATGGCCCAGGCGCCGAAGATTATGCTTGAAACCCGGAGATCGGACTCTCCCAATTGACGATATTGCATTTGTTTACCCAAACTTTAGTTCCAGAGTATCCCAAGAAAAACTACAATTATAGCGGCATTGCGACAATCTGAGCGAGCGGGAAGAACTGGCACCTGAGAACAATTTTCTCTTAGAACCCCAGCCTGGCTCTCAAACCAGGCAATTTGTCAATATAATAGCCTCATGCAAATCGTAAACATTTCCGCTTACAAATTCCAGGCCGTACCCGACCCGGCAAAATGGCAGCCTATCTTCAAAGCAGAGGCTGACCGACTTGGTTTGAAAGGCACTATCTTGCTGTCCCCTGAGGGCGTCAATCTCTTCCTGGCCGCACCGCAAGACACCCTCGATCAGTTCATGACCTTCCTCCGGCAGGACATTTATCTCGGCGACGATTTCGGCAGACAGGCAGTGGTAGGCTATTCCAACCATCAGCCCTTCGGCAAGATGGTGGTCAGATTGGTGAAAGAAATTATCACCATGCGCCACCCAACCATCAACCCTTCCGGTCAAAGAGCACCGGCAGTCAGCCCCGAGAAGCTGAAAGAATGGCTGGATCGCGGTCAGGATGATGAAGGACGCCCGGTGGTGATGCTCGACACGCGCAATGCTTTCGAAGTAGCCATAGGAACTTTTGAAAACGCTCAGCATTTCAATATCGAGCGCTTCAGCCAGTTTCCCGATGCCCTCAAAGATGACCTGGCAAAGGAAAGCGAGAGCGCTCGCTCACTGAAAGAAAAAACCGTGGTCTCCTTTTGCACGGGGGGTATACGCTGCGAAAAAGCAGCCCTTTTCATGCAAGAGCTGAATCTGCCGCGGGTTTACCAGTTGGACGGCGGCATCCTCAGATATTTCGAAAAGGTGGGCGGCGCGCACTACCAAGGCGAATGCTTTGTCTTTGATGAAAGAGTGGCTCTCGATCCCTCCCTTAAGGAAACGGTCAGGGATTACGAAGGGCGCACCAAGAAAAGTACGGCACAGTGTCAATTGCCGGGCTAAAGGCAATAGTGAGAAGTATATTGCGGCGGTCCTTAATTGCCATAGCATCAGCTCTCGCCATCACCGGCAGTGCCGCTGCCTCGGACGGTAAGTGGAAAGAGCAGGCGCTTCCTCAGTTGCAGCCATCAAGAGAGGCCACCGCTCTTTCTTACAAAGATCAACCGGTAGATATTGCCGCCGCCGAAAACCGCGAACCACTGGTGGTGCTGGAAGATTACGGTATTGCCTGTGCCTCTTTCTATGCCCGCCGGGATGGTTTCAATCTTCCTTACGGGCGAGCATTTTCCGGGTCGGAAGCCAAGCCGAGATTGCGACTGGGGCTGGCTCGCAAGCTGCAGCAAGTGAACGAAAAACTGCAAGGGTTGGGTCTGGAAGTGCTGGTACTGGACGGTTATCGCCCGGTTGCTCTGCAAGCTCAGCTCTTTCAGTTTTTCAAAGAGCGCGCCGCCAAAGAAAACCCCGGAGCCAGCGACGAAAAGCTCAAAAGCCTGGCCGGACGCTACTGTTCCAGTGCCGAAAACTTTCACAGAAACAATCCACGCACCTGGCCCACCCATGCAACCGGTGCAGCCGTTGACCTGACCCTGCGTACGCTAGTCACCAAAGAACCGCTCTTCATGGGCGGCATCTTCGACGATGACAGCCAGGTATCACACACCACTTACTTCGAGAAACAGGCAAAACACTCCAGTTTATCCAGTCAAACGGCCAGGGAAAACCGGCGAATACTCTACTGGGCAATGTTCTCGCTGGGGTTCGAGAACTACCCCTATGAATGGTGGCACTACGACTGCGGCAACCAGATGTGGTTGATGAACAGGAAAAACAGGCTCAGGCAGCAAGGCGAGACTGTACCTGTGGAAAAAGCTTATTACGGTCTGCCCGACAATATCTAACGAAAGCGAGCCGCCAACCAGCTCAAGACTTTGTTTTTGGGCTCCCAGGTAGCAGGCTTCTCTTTTGATAGAAGCGCCTCACAACGAGCCAGTTCGCTTGCCACTTCGGCGGCGGTCTGATAGCGGGCTTCCCGCTCCTTAGCCAGGCAGCGGCTCACTACTTTGTTTAGCTCGGCATTGACTTCGCTATCGGCTTTTTTTACTTCCATCTCCGGTATGGGCGCCTTGAGATGCTTGATCATGACACTGACCGGGTCTTTACCAACATACGGCAGGTCGCCGTGCAGCATCTCATAGAGGCTACAACCCAGCGAATAAATGTCCGAGCGTTGGTCCACCTGTTCGCCCCTGCACTGCTCGGGACTCATATAAGGAGGGCTGCCTACCACATTGCCGGCCTGGGTTACTTCGGTATTGGGATTGTCGTTTTCAGCCAGTCTGGCCAGACCGAAATCTACAATCTTGACGGTGAAACCGGACTCGCCGCTGCCCATGACCATCATATTGTTGGGCTTAATGTCCCGGTGTACGATGCCCAGACTGTGAGCGTAGGAAAGCCCGTCGCAGACCTGCCGGAAGAAGCCTAGAACCTCTACCAAACTGGGCAAACCGTGCTTTTCCACGATCTCTTGCAGGGTTGCCCCGTCCAGGAGCTCCATAACCAGAAAGGGCTGGTCGCGTTCTCCCACGCCGTAGTCTTCTACCGCCACAATGTTTTTGTGCTCAAGGGCACTGTTCAATCTCGCTTCCCGCTTAAAGCGGGCCAGTACCTCCGGGGAACTGCGCGAATTGATAATGAGAAGCTTGACCGCCACCGGCTTACTGTCATGGCGCCGGCGGCCCTGGTAAACCAAACTGGAACTGCCGCCGCCGATAAGCTTGGTCAAGACATAGCGATCGGCCAGCACCGAGCCCACATAAGGGTCAACCTGCCTTGTAAATGTGGCGGTTTGAGTGCTGGAGAAAAGCTGGGGGAAAATGGTGTCGCAAGCCGGGTCGAGCTTGTTTCTCAAAGCAAGCAAAAGCTGGGAGAGCTTTACCTCATCACAGGGACTCTCCGGTCTGGACACAGCCTGAGCCAATTCCAGAGGTGTAGGCTGCCAGTTGGGATAGTTGCAGGCTGTCTCAAGCAAGTGCAACTCATCGAGCGTCAGGTCGAAGCTGCGCCCGGCACGACTACCCTTGAGATTCTCCACATCAATACTGATTTCACCAAGGTTCATATTTAGACGGGGGTCCTCAGTCGTGCAGTCAGGAATCAACTATAAAGGTTACCACCGCTGCCGGAAATAAACGTGGAATTGCCGGGTCCCTGGCGCCTTTTTATAAGACACATTAAAACCCGCCAATTTACCTAGTTTACAAAGAAGCCCAATCCTTTTGACATCCAAGCAGCGCGTATGTAATACTCCAGGGTCTTCTGTCAAGAGTCTTATTGTGCCAGCACGCTCGCATTAATGAGAACGGGCAGCCAGGGACGCAAAAAGCGTCCCAATACCGTCGCAATTAATGCGCAATCACAATAAAGGACTCCATTTTGAAAACTTTTCAAGAGCTCGGACTCTCCGAGCTTACAATTGCTACTCTTACTTCTCTAGGATTTGAAAATCCCACGGAAGTGCAGAAAGCAACTATTCCCTCGGCTATGGAAGGGGAAGACCTGATTGTCTCAGCCCAGACCGGCTCCGGTAAAACCGCTGCCTACGCCCTGCCCATCATCGAAAGCCTCAAAGAAGTCGAAGCCCCCAAGAAGACCCTCGATCAAGATGCCCTGGCCGCTGAAGGGAAGCCCCTGAGACGCCTGCCCCGCTGGCAGAAGATGAAGCTCTTCAAATTCGAACCGATCTTCACCAAAGCCCTGGTTATGGTGCCCACCCGCGAACTGGCCCTGCAGGTGAAAGAACAGTTTATCAGGATGAATGCCAACAAGGCATTGCATGTGGTGGCACTGTACGGTGGTGCCGATTACATGAAACAAGCCAACGCACTCAAGCGCGGCGCCCATGTGATCATCGCCACCCCCGGTCGCCTTATCGACTTCCTCGAACGCGGTGCTGCCGATCTCATGCAGGCCCGTAAAGTTGTGCTCGATGAAGCCGACAGACTTTTAGATCTGGGCTTCAGCCTGCAAATCAATGAAATCCTCAAGTATCTGCCGGAAGAAAGACAGACCCTGGTTTTCTCAGCCACCATAGACAAGCGTGTGGCTGCAGTGGCCAACGCCTATCAGAAGAACCCTAAAACAGTCCAGATCAACACCGGTCGCATCGAGCCCAGCACCATCGACCAGCGCATCCACTATCTGAAAGAGACAGAGAAAGAAGCTAAACTTCTGGAACTGGTAACCGGTGTGGAAGGTTCCATCCTGGTCTTCACGCAAACCAAGGTAAAAGCCACCCTGGTAGCCGACAGACTCAAAGAAGCCAACATCGCCGCCGATGAAATTCACGGCGACATCAGACAAAAACAAAGAGAGCGCACCCTCGATAAATTCAGAAGCGGCGCCTTCCAGGTGCTCATCGCCACCGATGTAGCCGCTCGCGGTCTGGATATTCCCGCTATCAGCCATGTAATCAACTACGACCTGCCCCTCTCATCCGCCGACTACGTGCACCGCATCGGTCGCACCGGCCGGGCGGGCAGAAGCGGCACTGCCCACTCTTTCGTTTCAGAAGGCGAGCGCTATTTGCTCAGCCAGATTGAAAAGGTGGTTGGTCGCCAGCTCGGTGACGGCAAAGGCGGCAGAGATCCCCAGGAAAGAAACGGCGGCAATCGCCGCGGCAAGTCCCAGGGTCAGGGCCGCTGGGTCAGCCACCGTGGACCGGTCAACCGTGACCGCTTCGAAAGCAGTGAAGCCAGACCGAGAACCGAACAGCGCCCCAGAAGCGGTAACGCACAGGGCAAAGGCTTCTTTGAAAGAATGGCCGAAACCCGACCGGAATTTAGAAGCGATAGACGTCCGGAGAGAAATTACTCCGAGTTCAGAGGGGAAGATCGTCCTTCTTACCGCAGCGAAGGCAGACCCGAGAGAAATTACTCCGACTCTAGAAGCGAAGGCAGACCCGAGAGAAATTACTCCGACTCTAGAAGCGAAGCTAGAACTTCCGGCGGCGGTTACGGCCGCGCTAGAAGCGAAGGCGGCTATGACAGACCGGAAGGACAGGGCGGCTATCAGGGCAAGAAGAAGAGCTTCTCCCAGGGCAGTAAGTTCCATGGTCAGAAAAAGACCTCTGCTTCCGGCGGCAACAAGTTCAAAGCTTATGCTTCTGCCTCCGGCGGTCAGAAAAAACGTTTCCGCTAGAATCGCTCAGGAAAACCAAATATAGATGAAAAAGAAGCCCGGTCTATGCCGGGCTTCTTTTTCTATTTGAGTCCTGCCAGAGTAATGTCAATCATGCTGTCGGCATACCTCTTCAAACTAGCTTCCGTAAAGGAGTCCGGATCGCGCGCCTTGAGACGGTCATATGGCGGAAATAGAGCAGCCAGAAGATAGCAGACGAGCTCAGCCAAATAGAGATACTCATTGCTATTCTTTCGTTTGGAGATCTCTGAATTTTCTGCCGCCTTCTGAAGCAGAAATGCTATTTGCAGGAAAATGGCACTCTGGAAGTTCAAAATCTCGGTCATGATGGAAGGATTGGCGGAAGCAATTACCTGCGGACTGTGAAGCTGACCGCTGGCGATTGACCAATAGGACATCACATGACCGAAAAGCAGTTCTCTCAATACTTGCAGATAAGGAGGATTGGCAAGCTTGACGAGGCCGTTGATGCGCTCAAGCTCGCGCTCCGTGAACTGCTGTACGACCGCCAATAGAATTGCTTCTTTGTTTTGGAACTCAAGATAGACCGAGCCCTTGCTAATCGAAGCACGAGCGGCAATATCGTCAACCGTAGTCTTTTCAAATCCGTAGTAACCGAATAACCACTTTGCGGCTTGAAGTATTTGCTCTCGTCTTGCTTCACCCATTTTCTCGCTCCTACCGGAATTTAAAATTATTACACAGAGGATTGACTCCATATGTCTTTTCAGTCAAACTTATAATCAGTCACACACTCACAGTTTGGAGGTCCAACAATGCACAAGGGACTACTGAACCGTCTATTGACGGTCAATTTGCTGGTTGCCTGCAGCCTACTTTCCGGCACTCTAACAGAGGCAAGAGCCTGCCCCGGCTCATCGCAAGCACCATCGCCAAAAGCCGAGGCTGAAACAAAAGATGTGGTTGATACGGCCATCTCGGCAGGCAAATTCAACTCCCTGGCCAAAGCACTGGGAACCGCCGGTCTGGTGGACGTCCTGAAAGGTAAAGGTCCATATACTGTTTTTGCCCCTGATGATGATGCTTTCGCCAAACTACCTGCCGAAGCTCTCAATTCGCTACTGGCCGACAAAGACAAGCTCGCCAAAGTGCTCAAGCTTCACGTAGTAGGTGGCGCCGTCACCGCAAAGAAGGTTGCCAAAGTATCCAGTGTGAAATCTATTGAAGGTGAAAGCCTGGCGGTCAAAAAGACAGACGGGAAGATAGCCATTGGTGATGCCAATGTGATTGCCGCCGACATCAAATGTTCAAACGGTGTTATCCACGTCATAGACAAGGTTCTTTTGCCGCAGTAGAAAGCCAAGTAATCCTCAAGGGATAAATATCCACAAGACCGGCACTAAGTGCCGGTCTTGACAGGAGTATCAGCTATGAAAAAGAGAAGTTTGCAACGGACTGATACCGAACAGAAAAGAACTCGGCAACTGGCGAATGCCGGCACTGCCGCCCTAGAAGTTGGACAGCTCGAGCCGGAAGTCCGCTTCGAGCTGGCAGAATCAGAGATAAACGTGGTTGGAAGCATCAAAATCGCGGCCGACCTGTTCACGGTATGGGACACTCTGGTCAGCTACCATGAGGCACCACTCTACTGGGCGAACATGATTTCATGCAGACTGGTCGGGGAGCAAAGAGGTACCAAATTTGTTCAACACGTCGTCAAAGCCAGTGACACCGTAATTTTCAAATACACCGTCAGCTTGCAGGAATACAAACCCTTCCTGATTGAATGGCAAAGACACAGCGGCTCACTTGAGACTGTCAAAGGCTCTTGGCGGTTGACCCCTTGGGGCAGTGATACCATAGCCACATGTAAGGTGCACCTGGACGGGGGTCCACTTCTCCCCTCCTGGTTGCTTTCATCGCAGTTGAAAGGCTATCTTCCACAGACACTGAAATCATTAAAGACCCTGATAGAGAAAAAACAACAGGACAAAGCCCATGAGCAAATCACTAAAGCTTCTCTTCTTCTCAATTCTAGTCACGATGCTGAGTGTGACGACATGGGCGGCAATGCAAGAGAGTATTCTGAAGATACCTCCGTCCGTAACCGGTGATCCCTGGTTCATTGCTACCCTCTTCGATGCATACTTTGCCTTCCTGGTTATATTCCTGTTTGTCTGTTACCGCGAAAAATCGTTTCTAGGCAAGGCGATATGGGGGCTGTCTTTCGCCTCCCTGGGAAACATTGCCATAGCTGTGTATATGCTGGTCGAGCTTGGAAAACTCAAACCGGGCGCTGGAGTAGAAGAACTCTTCAGGCGAAAGATTTGAACCCCGACCTGGAACAAAGGTGGCCGGATTCATCGATCTTTGAGCCGGTACCAGGCGTGCTCATAAAAGACATCTAGAAGGGTCTTCTTATCTGTCCATGGCCGGCTCTGCTGCGTTTCATTTCTCAATGAGATTAAATCGCCACGGTTTCTTCTACCACGGGGAGCACCGCACGGATAAGATTTCGCCTACTAGATGATTTACTCCGGCACTTCGTCCGTCGAAGGGACAACCGGGAACTTTATGGGGACGGACACCAGCGAGATCGACTCCTCGCCAAGCGAATATTCCACTTCCAATACTGTATCATGCGCGGTTTCAAAGTCCATGCACAGGCAAGTGGATTGAACTACGGCGGTTCCATGAGTTTGTCCGACGCGCATCTCGCATGGTGTTAGGTGCTTGATTTCAAAGCCGTATTCAGGGAATCGGGTAATACAAATTATGTCCGACGAAAGTCGCTCAGTGGCGTCGAAACGCTCCACGTGTAGCGAGAGCCGCACATTCTCGAGAGAATAAGCAAGATGACTTACTCTTCCAATCAAGGGTGTTGGCGTGGCTGTGAGGTGCCTGACAGCTATGCCGTTCTGGTGAATGCTGAGTGGACCATATCTGGTTGGCGTGTCCGGCGGCAACTGCGCTGGTCTACCTGGTTTTGCTTTCATTATTTGTATGTGCTCTCGATGTTCGGATTAAAATCAAATTGGACCTGACGGTTCCAACGCAAAGATCACTGCTTGTCGCTTGCTATTCTGGTACGGACGGTTGCCGAAAAATATTACGCTCTACTTCCATTCGAGCTAAAGTAGCTGCGCGCATTTTAACATACGGATTATCGTCCTTGGTCAAAGCTTGCAGCGCTTCATCCGGCACTTTTGGATTTTCAGCAATGCTGAATCTAACATCTGCGTTATCATCTGTAACCAACATCATTATCGACGCAAGTGGTGTTGCTGGATTGCTAGCAGTGGCAATTCGAATTTCGGCAACCGCCTGATAAGACAACTGAGCTAAAGTTCCAGCGCCTGTATTGCTGTTCTCGGCTATCCGCTCAAGCATGCTGCTATCCGCGCCTATTGACAGATCATTGAGAACCGAGGCGGCTAAGACAGAGAGGAAGGTCAAGGCGGCTATCAGGGCAAGGAGAAGAGCTTCTCCCAGGGAAGTAAACTCCACGGACAGAAAAAAAACACTGCTTCCGGCGGCAACAAGTTCAAAGCTTTTGCTTCAGCCGGCGGCGGACAGAAAAAACGTTTTCGTTAAGTAAGGCACAGCGCCTCTAACGGCTACCAAATTCCAGTAAATAGGCACCCCCTTTGATGGGGTGCCTATTTCTTTGCCGGGCTCTCAGTGCCGAATACGTTCCTCAATGCTTGCCCTCAGTTGCTTCAAATCACTAGTGAATAGCGAGCGTTTATTCAGAACTTCGTCTAATTTCTCCAGCAATGGCTTCCTGTATTCATCGGTCTTATAAAAGGAAAGCTGCACCTTCAAGCGCCGCTCCTCACTTACAAAGTACTGCTTCCGGGTCTCAAGCGGCGCATCCAACTCTAATTGCAGTTGCTTTAAATACTCGCTCTGTTCCTTTTCTTCCATCTCACTTCGGCTCCTATATCCCCACATTCAGGCGGTCAGAAGGTGCACAGAAAATGACTCAATTATCAATAAACTTCGCTTCCATGTTTTGGCTAAGTTCCTCGCAAGTAAAAGGCCCTATACTCGACTCTCTCTTGCTGCCTCTCATAGCCAAAGAATTCAACCACTTCCACCACTTCAAAACAGGCCAAATCAACAAAGCTCATGAACTCATCAGTGGAATAGGAAAATATATCCAACTTGGTATGCAATGGCAGACGCCGGGGCACTGTAACTCCACAAATGCCGCCACTCTTAAGTTTCCTGGAGATCTGCGCAAGCAACAGACTGGGCGAACGGATAAACTCCAGCACACCAATGGCTACCACGGCGTCGAAGCTCTCATCGGGCAAAGCTAGGTCATCTTCTATACTCTGACAGAGCAGTTTTTTAAATGGTCTCAGTTTTGCTACCTCGATCATACCAGGAGCAATATCAATGCCCGTCACCTCGCAACCGGCTTCAAAAAACACATCCGAACTCAAGCCTGTACCACAAGCCAGGTCCAGAATACTAGCACCCTCCAGCGGCCCCAATAGCTTCAAAACTTGTTGCGGCACTCTTTCATGAGCTGTATATCCGGCCTTCTCGGTGACAATGCGGTCATAGTCAGGCGCCAGCTCGGAATATCGCCTTATGAGCTCATCCATCTTTCCTCCTGGAAGAAACCCCTTACAGATCAATAAATCCTTTTATCTTTAGCCAGATCAAAAGCCCGCCCGACACTACCACCATAGAGGCCAGGCAGAAATAATAGCCGAAGGTGACATGCACTTCCGGAATATTGAAGTTCATACCGTAAATACCGGCTATCAGACTGGGCGGAAGAAAGAGGGTAGCAATCATAGTAAGGACGATGGTGGATTCATTGGTGCGCAGACTGAGCCCGGAAACATAGACATCCATGAGGTTATAAGACATGGCCCGGTAAGTCTCAAAGAGTCTCACAACCGCCCCGGCTTCCTCCTGCCGAAAACCAAGATGCTGCCTGCCGTCTTCAGACATGATTGGATTGGTAGAGCGGTGCATGATTTGCAGGGCGGTCTCAATGGGCCAGACATAATTGAGAAAAATCCAGATTACCTGCTGCGCCTTGTTTATCAAGGCCAGTTCTTCTTTACCCGGTCGTTTGATGATTTTGTTCTGTATGGCCTCAAGCTTGGTTCCACCCAGTTGCAAGAGGGCGAAATAAGCCTCGATGACATCGTGAATCAGTTCTGCCGCCAACCTGTCGGCTCGATCAGGCGAAAAGTACTCGGCCTTTTCCATGAGGCGGTGGCTGACCAGGGAAAAGACATTGTCATGACTGAACTGCCTGGACACCAGAACATTCTTGGTGACGAAATAGTTGACTGTCTCAATAGCATCCACCTGATCCGAGACGGAAGGACGCGGCAGGGTGAGAAACATACCGTTATGAAAGTCTTCGAAGAAAGCCTTGCTATGCGGGCTGCGCAGATACTTTACCTGCTCGTCGGTAAGATCAAGAAAGGTCTTTACTTCCGTCCAGAACTCTGCCCCCAGAGAACCTGAAAGATGCAGCCATAGCACCTTATGTGATACCAGCAGACTCTGCATTTGCTCAAAACTGAAAAAGCCGGTTTCGATCAAGCCGTTTTCGTCCACCACAAAGAGGCGCACTCGCATCTCAACTTGATCGGGAAGGCTGGGCACCATCTCCAGAGTCTCATCATTGAAGGAGAGGCGACCCTGCTTAAAATCCAGTTCTTTCATGCAGCTCCCGGCAAAGGCATAAGTTAAGGACCAAAGGAAACACCATTATAGATGTCTTGCTCTGTCTTACGGCAAGCGACAACGGCTAACTACTTGGAAAGGAAGGTCATCATCAGCTTGGAAGTGGCATCATAACCCTGCTGCACCTCGGGCGCTATGGGACCGGCACCTTTAGTGTGCATGCGCCTCATTTCCGAGCCAACGAAATCGAAGCGGCTCTGTTGCAAACCCGGATTGCGTAAGGCAAGACCGAGATCGAACTTATGAGAAGCAAGAGTAGTCATGGCCGTGGGCTTTTCCGTGGCGGCAATGGCACCGTTAAGGCGCAAAGCCGCATTCCCCGTGGCTTGGGAAGAGATGCCGATGCTTGGCAGACCTTCCTTTTTAAGGGCATCTACCACATGAACCCCTTGCAAATAGCTGCCCTTCAACTCGCCGTCTACAAAGGCCAATTTGTAGCGCCGGGGGTCGATAACCATCTCCTGGCCCGACTCGGTGATACCGGTGATATATGGATTAGCTCTTTTGACTCCGGTCAGCCAGGTGACTGACTGACCTTCCCTTTCCAGCAAGGTCTTCATGGTCTGCCCAGCAAAAGGCGTGTCTTCCACAAGCAAGACCGATTTACCGCTTGAACCAAGCAATCTACCGATCTGACCTCTGCCTGCATATGCCGTCACAGCTATACCGGCCACCACAGCAGCGCTGGCCACTGGATGCTCATAGGCTTCCTGCCAGAGCCTCTTGGCCCCGTCCACAAAGGCATTGCCCGAGGCCGTTTCTTTACCGGTCTCTTCAATAGCGCCAACATGCTTTTCCGTATCTCGGGGGGACACAGCGTTTACCTGGCAGTAACATATACGACCACATAACTACAGCCTTTAAGTGTCTTTGTCTCTGGGAAAAATACGCAGCCCAGATTAATCCGCCGGAGGCGCTTTCAGTTTGCCGTCTCTGGCAAGTTATTCTTTCGAGCCGACCAGAATGATATTGCAGCCGACCTGGTAAGGCAGTCCGTTCTTGGGATTCTTTACTTTACCGTTGGCGTAAAATCCTGTGGAACCGGTTTTGAATTCGCGACCTTCAGCTGTCAGAGTTGCCCAGACTTCACCGGAAGGGGTCTTGAACTCAATGATGAGAGACTTGGGAGCATCGTTGTCTACAACTTTGGCCATTTTGCTTCCTCGCAGGTAAAGTGCTAAAACCGTCTAAAGTTTAGCACCTGCATAAAGCGAAAAAGCCCTTCCCAACCATGGGTATCAGTGCTTATCAGTGCCGGACTGATACTTCTTTCTATCGTTTGCCAATACCTTCAATATACTGAGCAGGTTTTCGTTCTCGGCAATACTGGTTTTGCCGTAGTGAAAATTGACAAAGACAAAACCGCCCTGCTTCGAAGGTTGCAGTTCGGCTTCCAGATCAGGCTTGGCACTAACCTTGCCCCCATTGACGGAATGAATGGCGGCGAGAAAAGTCTGGCCTTTTGGTTTGACTTCCTTCGCT
>JACRFZ010000036.1 GCA_016212515.1 Candidatus Melainabacteria bacterium | reverse complement strand
TTTCGGGTGCTTGCCTTGCGCCAGATGGTCCTTAATGAAAGCATCCAGCATGTCTGTAGTTGTTTTTGTCGTCATGGTCATTTGCCTTTCTAGTGGTTGTCATTGACCCGACCTTTTGACACAATTCATTTTACAGACTCGCCAGAAAAGGAATTGGCGATTTTTCATTACTTGAGACTGCCCCCTTATTGAGCTACTCAGAGAAAAACAGATTCCACACCTAATGAGTAACTCGTGGCGTTGAAATACTAAAGACAGGACAATTCTTCTCAAGGACCCAAGCAGGAGCCCCTATTCCTATTCCTCTAACTCTATAAGAAATTGAATTTCCGTGTTCATCGAATTGAACATCAATGTGAAACAAGTTTCTTTCTTGCCCGTCGGAAAAAACATCAAATGTTGATATCTTTACACCAGCTTCCTCTGACTCGACCGGAAAACCAAAGAGCGTCGTAGCGACGGTCTTACTTAATGGAAACCAACCCTTATCAGGTTCATAAACTTTCAATCCTTTGGCAAAATACTGTTCCTTACCATCCCAATAGAGACTGTGGAATATCGCTGAACCATCATTACTCCGCTCAACAGAGAACATCGCGGCTAACTTTGTTTTCAAGGCCGATACCGCCAGCGGGAACGAACTTATTTCCGTTAACTGAGTTCGAGAGTCTTCCTCAGGGACGAATCCAGGTGAACTTTCAGAAGGAGATGGCGTGACTGAAGAAGGCTTATGAGGAGAATTCGCATTAGCAAGAGAAGGGGCACCGATACTTGTGATCAAGAGTGTGGCGCAGAGAATTCGGGCTAGCAGAATCATGACGGTTCATCCAAATCGATACTTAACTTTAAGCATATCAGACAGTCTTTGGTTTCCAACCAAAAGCGCAGAGGAGATAAACTGAGCACTGTTTTCATTCAACCGATAGTTTAGAAATTGCACTATAACCACCTGATTAACCATTCATTCGCCTGGATTGACGGCGCACCGGGCATTGGCAAGTCACCCCTGAATGAACGAGTCCTCTGAACCAACATAAACAAAGGCATGGGTGTCGTCATTCTTCGCGCTAAGGGCAACGAAGGATTGACCGGGGCTCTTTCTGCTTAATCGCGACGCTCTGACTTACCGGCTGTAATCTTTAGTCCGGTATACCACTGGCGTTACACTCTCACGAAAGGGGACTCGGATGTCAGCCTGAGCCAAAACAAAGCTATATTCGAGACAAAGCTCCCAAACTTGGCTGTTGCAAAGCCTGGTTGCAATCGCCTAAACTGGAAGGTGCTTTACTGAGTGGCGGACGACTTGCTTCTTCTCCTGAAGCAAACATCAGTTCGAGGCAATAATCAGTTTGTTCGGCATCAATTACTTCAGGTCACTAGGTCTAGACAGGCAGGTTCTCATACTTGCTCTCGGGCGCTTTGTCTCGGGCATGGGCAGCGGTCTCACCATGTTCTATGCTCCCATATATTTCGTCAATACGGCCGGTATACCAGCAGCCAGTGTGGGCATCGGGCTAGGAATGGGCGGTATGTCCGGCATAGTGGGGCGCATAGCTGGGGGCAGCCTGGCCGACCATGCCGGATGCGGTCGCAAAGGCGCCGTCATGCTTGCCTGTTTTGCGCTAAGTTTGGGTGCCTTTTGCTTTGCCGCCTCAAACAACTTTATTGTTTTTCTTGTCGGCAATATACTTAGCGGTCTGGGCATCGGTCTTTACTGGCCGGCAGCCGAATCTATGGTTTCAGACCTTACCGGCGAAGACAAGCTGAATGAAGCTTTCGGCTTGTCACGTATGGCAGACTATTCAGGGCTCGGCATCGGCGTTGTCGCCGGTGGATTGATGATTGGCACCCACGCCGCCTATCGACTGCTCTTTTTATTTGATGCTCTCTCCTATTTGGCTTTGCTGGCTTTTGTTATCTTTGGCACACGTGAGACTCTGGTGCTAACTGCGTCACACCAGAGACCTAGCCTGCTCTCAAATTGGCTCACCGCCCTGAAAGACAAGAAGCTGGCTCTCTATGCTCTTCTCAATCTGATCTTCACAAATAATGTCTTACAGATGAGTTCGACCCTGCCCCTATACATATCGCGCCTGCCTGGTATGGCGGTCGCCGGCAGCGTAGCGGTGGTGTTTTCTTACTATATTATTCTGGTATCGCTTTTGATACTGCCCATATCTAGGAAGGCAGCGCGCGCAGCCAAAACAAAAGCCTTAATGCTAGCCTGCCTAGCCTGGCTTAGCGGGCAACTGCTCACAGCCCTTCTGCCGGGTCTCTGCTCATTAGTAGGCCTTGGCTCCGAACAAAGCTTGACTCTTCTCATTACGATGGGGACGGTATCTATCCTGGCCTTCGCTAATGCACTCTATAGTCCAGCCGCTTCCTCGCTGGTGATAGAGCTAGCGCCAGCCAACGCCCGTGCCACCTATCTATCGGTTAATTCACTCTGCTGGGGACTGGCCGGCACAGTGGGACCGGCAGTAGGTTTGACTATCATAGACAAGGGGGCAAGACCGGCTCTGCTCTATTGGTTTGCCCTTGCTCTTTTGAATGCAATCTCTATCGCCGGTCTCTGGACACTAAAGAAGCTTCAGGACAGAAGCAAGTAGCGACTCATATTGATGGATCTGTAATGAAAGCTCGGATTTCGCGCCAGCTTCTCTGGATACTCTCACGCTGTATGCACAAATAGATCGATTCGCCTTTCCCGCCAGATGCATGGAAGTGCCCGGACTCTGAGTTTACTTAGCTGAATAAAAACACAAACGAGGCACTTAAACTCTAAACGCAAAACTCTCCATCTTGCAAGTGCATGATCTGAACCAAACTCAAACTTGGTAAATCCGAAGGGACAATAAGTTCTGCAGGCAACGATGGTTCGGCTTCAGCTCTTGCTCGTAGAAGTAGTGCTAATTCCGGAGAATACCCCCTGGAGAGTTCCTCTAAATCTCGCAATTCACGAGAGCACTCCAGCTGCATCAAAGGAGAACTGTTAATTCTCGAAGCAAGCTTTAAACCTTTCAATCCTTGCTTTCCTTTCAGCAACACACCTTCCTTGCTCGCGATGTAACGTGCCACCGACTCGTAAATGCATTGAACAGCCCATATCGGTTCCTCTACATTTTTGGATGTCAAAGCAAGCATAGAGTAGAGCACTATTGATGTTGCGTCTTGCGAATACTGGCGGAAAACGCTCGATGAACTGTACGCAATCCCTACTAAATCCTCAACCTGTTGAAGGTGAAACCTTGACGGACAAAGCAAGGCAGAAGCGGAGTGAGCCTTACTTTTGACGCATGCGCTTTATCCTAATCATGCCTTGAACCTCATCGTTAACGACAGTGTTCAACCATTGCGAATAAGTTGGAAACACTTGCTCCAAACGATTACAGGACTCGTCGTAACGCCATACCGGAGGGTCTTCGCCCATTGATGTATCGAAGAAAAAGAATGTATCGTCTCTGGACAAAAAGACAAACCACCTGGGCTCCAACTCAAACCCACTTCTCTCAGCTTTTGCCAATGCGGAGCGCCTCACACCAGCAGGTAGATCCGCATACAAGTGCGTGCAATCGCTCAAAAAATCCCCAGACTCCTTGCCAAATGCTCTCAAGAAGTCTTTGTATGCAGAAGGAAGACTTATCTGCATCTTCCTTTCAAGAGAAGTTATCTCATCCTCAGTGCAGCCAAGAAACCCGAATTTACTTTCGGCAAACCCGGCTTGAACGAGATCTTCACGCAAGCTAATTGGGCTCTTTACCGGCATGTCACAAATTCTCCTCAATGACAGCAGCCATTCTTTCACGTTCTGTAACAGAATACCAATCCAGGCTAAAGTTCGATCCGGCAAAGTTGAAATCCTTGCCTCAACTGTCGAGTCCGGTATTTTACCGGACTCTAACTGACTGCGAATGGATCGGTATCGCAGCCTATAGAATCACAACTGTCCATAAGAACAATGACAACAACGGAATTATAGACTATCAGATCGTGTGTACCTTGCAAACAAAGGCTCGAAAAGCGCACCCTCTCGCTCCACTTCAACACACACCTTAAGAAACCCACCACGCCGCTCTACCTAAAGGCTCTCCCCGACCTTTCGCACCGGCTCATACTGCCTGGCAAGCTTGTTTCTATGGGCCTCGGCCAGTTGCGGCAGCCGCGATGGAATTAGAGCCTGGTCGGCATTGAACTGGTTGCCGATGTCTACCTTGAAGTCGCGCCAGTTACTTTGCACATAGCGCAAAACCTCGCGGTCAGCCGCACTCACATTGGGTGAATTAACAAGACTGTCGAAGCGCCATTTTCTAAGCTCCGAGCCCTGATAATACTTAGACAGCACCGCCTCCACGTCCTTAGCTTTCTCCATGGCGCTCGGTAAATCCCTGGCCCGCCTCGCCAATTCCTCCAGATCCGACCGGGCCACACCTTCCTTGCCCATCAGACCGCGCTTAAAGGAGGTGGAAAAACTAGAAGCGAACTGGATGTCATCAAAATTCTTGTTGAACGATTCAGCCTCTGGTTTTCCAGCCAGAAAACCACAGGCTTCCTTTTGCAAACAATTCTGCATTTCCCCTTTTGTCAAAAAGCCGTCGCCATCGGTATCTACGGAAGAGAACGCTCGATTGAGTCTTTCCGACCAGGCAATAGTTTTCTCTGCCCCGGCATAGCCATCTGTCACGGATAGGTCCTCCCCGGTTCTTGGCTTGACTGCGAAGCTTATCCTATCGCGCCCTACGTGAAACTTGCTTGAAACTTGCCGCATTAGCCCGGGCAGTCATTTCACCTGAATTTGATGCCGCCGGCAGTAAGGTGTCGGCAATAATTTCGTTACACCTGGAGGTTCCAATAGATTAACGTGTTTAATTTCAAGCTTCCACTTACTACATTGACCATGTTTACCATTGCCCTGCTCCCGGCCATGGCTCTACCCAATGCTGCCGTCCCGCTTAAGACCGACAGCTTACCGCCAGGCTGGCAGCCAGAGGAACGGGAGGACAGGAGAGAGAGCACACAGAAGCAGCCCCAAAAGGCCGCCACCCCGAACTTGAAAGCTTTGAACAAAGCTATACGTCTGAAGCCCACTGCTGAAGCTTATGAAAAGCGCGGGCAATACTTTCTGAAGAACTGGGGTCCGGAATCGGCAGTTACAGACTTCACAAAGCAAATTAAGCTTCGGCCCACAGGTAGAGCCTATGAGCTGAGAGGGTTGGCCTATGAAAGCATGGCAGTCAAAACGACTTACGGCTCAGAGTTCGGCGTCAAGGCCATGGCCGCTCAAAGGGTACGGGTGCAAAACTATAGTAAGGCTGCCATCGAAGACTTCAATATAGCCCTCAGGCTCGACCCTAAACTAGTGGTAAGCGCGCGCGAGCGCATCCAGTGTGCAAGCAAGATTGGCGACAACGCCGGCGCAGAGAGCTATTTGAATTACTTTGCCGAACATTTTCCGGAGCAAGCAGCGGAAGTTTATATTGAGCAGGGAAAGCTTTGTTCATATAGTGAGGGTCGTTGGAAGGCAATCTCTTACTTGACTAAGGCAATTTCACTGCAGCCCCAGAATCTAAAGGCCTACATGGAACGCGCCAGGGTATTTCAATCGCTGGAGTGCCACAAAGAGTCTATAGCCGATCTATCTCTGATTATCAGAAGGGCGCGAAAATGGGCTAAAGCCTATAATCTGCGCGGACAGGAGAAAGAGCTAACCGGCGACTTTAAGGGGGCCATTGCCGACTTTCTGAAAGCTTACCAACTCGACAACTCCAGAGCCGGTGCCGAAGAGTATGGCACCGAAGGCTTTGGCTGCGGTCAGCCGCGGACAAACCTGAAGTATGCCTATATAAACCAGAAGGGGGAAATAATTGGGAATAAATTTTTCGACGAAGCAGAAAACTTCTCGGACGGCTTGGCCATCATCAGAAAAGGTAACTTTTATGGCTACATGAACAAGTCTCTAAGCACTGTCATCGAACCACGTTTCATTATGGTTACGGACTTCAAGAATGGTCTGGCGAAGGTGGAGGAACTGACTGACAGCGCCAAGCGCAGAATACAGTCAGTCAAGCCGGGGTCGGCCTTCTGCTGGACTTCAAATGAATCTAGATCATTAATAATCGACCGCTCCGGTAAGTCGCAAGAGGCTGAAACAAGCGACCGGCACACCACCTGCGCCACCAGCGAGAAGGAGACTCTTATCGAGGCGCGGCAATTTGGTGCAGAATTTCCCGAAGGCCTAGCCCCTGAGTTAATAGGTTGCCGCTACGGCTACATCGACGAAAGCGGCAGCGTAGTTATACCACCACTCTTTAAGGAAGCGATGCCATTTTCAGACGGTCTGGCCCTCATAAGAATGGGAGAGAAATACGGCTACATAGACAAACTGGGCAACTTCATAATAGAACCTCAGTTTGATCTAGCCGGGAATTTCTGCAACGGTCTGGCACCGGCTCTCAATCTAGCCCACGGACCCTACGCCGACAACACAGACATTTGGTCGCCCGGGCATCCACTACCGGTGGTGAACGGCAAAAAAACCGATATGAAGGAATATCCGACATTCATGGACCGCTGGCAAAAGAGAGTTAACAAAGTTCTCGATGACGCAACTTTCGGCTTTATCGATAAGCGCGGCAAGTTTGCCGTCGAACCCAAGTTCGAAATTCCCGATTACCTCAGGACCAAGGTTCTTGACAGTGGTAGCCAGTACAAGGACAAACGAGGCATTGAGCGATACAGAGCCATTTTATCTGCCAGTATCTTCGAATCTTGTTTCGGCTTCCACAACGGACTGGCAATGGTGGTCAGGGATGGCAGTTTCGGTTTCATCGATTCATCAGGGAAAGTGGCTATAGCTCACAAATTCGAACAAGCCGACCACTTTCAAGAAGGTCTGGCCACTGTGAAGATAAACGGCAAATACGGCTATATCAACACCAGAGGTGAAATTGTCATCGAACCGAAATTTGACTCGGCAAAACCCTTTTGCGAAGGGGTGGCCATTGTAGGCATAAATCCAAGCAAGGACAGCCCCAAAACCCTTAAGGTTAGCAGCAGTAGAAACTAAAGCTGCACCTGTATTTTGGAGCCATCTGACTTTTGCAGGAAGTACTGGCGGCTTGTCTTATAATGACCACTCAAGAGGCGGCTCAGGAAGCCGTCACTGTAGGCAAGCTGCCACTGAGCAAAGCCGCCCTCTTTATAGTCGAAGCTCTTGCCGTCATCCTCGTAAAAGACAGCGCTGCCCTGCTGTCCATAGACTTTGAAGGTGATAGCGGCATGCTCATACTCGGCAGTACTCTGCATGGCCTCGGCGAAAGGTAAAATCGCCCCTTCTCTTACAAAAGCCGGGCAAGTCCCCAGAGGCATTTCCAGATAATGAATGCGACCGCCCTCATAGGTTTTGTCGTTCGCAAGAGCGGTCCACTGGCTGCCGGCTTCCGGTAGATAGACATAACGATGGGTCTGTGCCCGTTCCATAACAGGCGCCACAAGAATATCGGCACCAAACATAAACTGATCGTGGCAATTGAGAGCCATGGCATCTTGAGGGTAATGATAGAGCAGCGGACGCATGAGAGGAGCGCCGGTTTGCCTGTGTTCGTGGAAGAGACCACTGATATAGGGCAGAAGACTGTAGCGCAGTTCAATCAAGCGGCGGGCCTTCTCCTCCACCGCCGCTCCGTAAGCGAAAGGCTCCTGGGCTCTGCCTTTGAGCCAGCAATGATTGCGAAAGAAGGGGAAGAAGATGCCGACTTCGTACCAGCGTAGAAGCATTTCAGGGCTGCAAGTTTCACCGAAGCCGCCGATATCCACTCCGGCAAAAGGCACTCCTGAAAGGCCGACGTTCAAGAGCATAGGTAGCGACTTGCGCAGATGTTCCCACCATGATTTATTGTCCCCGAGCCAGACGGCGGCATGGCGCTGGATACCGGCAAAAGCCGAACGCGTCAAGACAAACGGGCGCTCTCCCGGTCTGGCGGCAAGAGCCGCATTATAGGTGGCTTCGCACATCATACTACCGTAGAGATTGCGCACTTCCAAATGACCGACACTTGTTGGTTCGCCATCGGCGTCATCGCGCTGCAAGAATGGCTGCTCGCCGGCCTCGGGTAATTCTTCAAAGCTTGAAACAGGAATGAAGCGCGTGTCAAAGAAAGCCGGTTCATTCATGTCGTTCCAGATGCCGCTCACGCCGTTCTCGTAGTAGAACTGCAATTTCTCAGACCACCACTTACGTGTTGCTTCCATTTGAAAATCAGGGAAGACGGAGCGACCGGGCCAGACTCGATCTACAAAGACTTCTCCTTTGGCGTCGCGGCAGAATAGGTCTAACTTCAGACCTTCCTGATAAATCTTGTAATCTTTATCTAGTTTTACGCCAGGATCAACTATGGTCACCAGTCGGAAATTGTCCCGGGCCAACTCATCTATGAGCCCCTTAAAATCAGGAAAACGCCCTCTGTCGCTGGTGAAGACCCGGTAGTCATCCATGTAATCGATATCGAGCACAAGGGTATCGCAAGGTATGCGACGCCGGCGAAATTCCCGGGCCAGCTCTCTTACTGTTTCTGCATCGGGATAACTCCAGCGGCTCTGCTGGTGCCCTAAGGCCCAGCGGGGAGGAAGCTCCGAGCGTCCGGTCAGAGCCGTGTAAGCCGCTACGATCTGGGCAAGGGGCGCCTTATCAAAGTAGTAGAAACTGAAGCCCCGTGCGCTCAAGAGCTCAATGCGCACCTGACCGTCAAGCTCGCTATCGAGATCGTATATTTGCGGCGCGGAGCTGTCTAGGAAACAGGCAGAAGCTAGACCGTCTTCAAGGAAAATAGAAAATGGTATGGCTTTATAGAGACTATCGGAGCTTTCGTCGTGATTGGGGTTATCGGTGGAACAAAGGGTGTGCCTTGCACCGCGCAGGTTCAAACCGGAATAACGCTCACCAAGGCCAAGACAGAGAGCCGTTTTAGCAAGAGGGAAAGAAAATTCGAAGCGAGCCCGGAGGGACTGCTGAAAGGTACATCCGGGCAAAACTCTAGCCAGACCAGGGCGGGCATCGCCTTCCAGAACATCAAAGGCAATGTCGCTGCCGGGCGCCAGGGCATGGGTGGAAGGCATTGAGCTTTCCCCTTTCGGCAAGACACTGAAGCGATAAACCTTTACGCCTTCCACTTCAGCCAGAGCCAGGGAGAGTCGCCCCTGAAAGATATCGTCGTAGACCTTGCGCTTAAAGACCGGTCGGGGGCTTCTACTCAAGCGCGTGAAATCGCTGGGGACAAATTCCGTTCCGGCTTCCATTTTCCCTCCCCCTTGCTGAGTTAAATTGCAGGTGACTGAAAGTGCAGGTGTTACAGATTTTCGCCCATTATGTCGGCTTCGTTTTCACGGAAGGTATCGGCGAATTGTTTGATAGACGATAACATGGCAGGCGTATCGGCATCATCCATGGTGCAACGGCGAGTCGGATCGGTAATCTGTCCGTAGCCCTTGCGCCGCAGCAGTTGTTCTACACACCAGGTGCCGTATTTCTCTACCGACTCGGCATAACGACACTCCGCTTCTGTAACACCGATGGCTAAAAAGATACCAAAGCCGCCGGAAGGCAGTTGATACCAGCAGTCTGGTGCCTCATCGGCATAGTAGATGATGACGTTGCGCAAAGCCGAATCGGAACCGGCTTGTATTGGTCCACCCAGACCGATTCTCACACCGGGGCTCAGGGTGCCGGCATGGTTGAATATATAGAAAGCCATTGTGCGCAACACCTGAGGCGCCCAGGGCAGATCGACCGGGCTCTTGATCATGAGCTCGCAGCCAAAGCCTGATACTTCCTGGGGTTCATAATGCACCCAGGGGCTGGAAATGCCGGCTGTTATGTAAGTCCAGTGCGGGCGGAAGGGATCTGGTCCATAGGCAAGCACGGCCAGGTGCTGCTCGGCCGAGTCGACGTTATCTTCACTGACGCTCTGATAGGGATTGGTAGGATCCACGGACATGGAGCCGCTTGTCACCTTTTTGTCGGTCTTCACCTCTAAAGAAGGCGGCCCGTAGTTCTTGGGGGAAACCCAGGTGGGTTCGCCGAAGAGATCCCGGTAAAGGCGGTCCCGTCCCAGCCAGGCTTGCCTCAAAAGCAAGAGGCGCTTTTCCTCGCGCTCTCTTTCCCATTCGGCTTCGTCAATTTCAGGCTCGGACAACACCAATCCTCTCAATTATTACAGTCTGTTCTTGCGGTCTATTCTTCCAACTTGAGCAAGGCCATGAAGGCTTCCTGCGGAATGTCTACTTTACCCACAGACTTCATGCGCTTTTTACCTTCTTTTTGTTTCTCAAGAAGTTTTCGCTTACGGCTGATGTCACCACCGTAACACTTAGATAGAACGTTCTTGCGCTGAGCTGAAATCGTTTCACGGGCAATGATTTTACCGCCGATAGCCGCCTGCACAGGCACTTCGAACATCTGCCGGGGAATGAGCTTCTTCAATTTCTCAGCCAGAAGGCGACCGGAAAACTGAGCCTTCTCAAAGTGGACGATGGCCGAAAGTGCATCCACCTTTTCGCCGCCGATGAGAATGTCGAGTTTGACCAGCCGCTCCTCGCGGTATTCTCTGAAATGATAATCGAGAGAAGCATAGCCACGGGAGCGAGACTTGAGCTGATCGAAGAAGTCGGTGATGATTTCAGCCAGGGGCAGGTAGTAAACCAGCATGGCGCGCCGGGGGTCCAGGTATTTCATATCTACATAGACGCCACGACGGGTCTGGCAGAGTTCCATGAGGGTGCCGACATACTCGTTGGGCGTGAGAATATTGGCTTCCACAAAAGGCTCTTCTATTTTTTCCCGATAGTTGGGGTCTGGTAAGAGAGCCGGGTTTTCCACCATGATCACCGAGCCGTCGGTCTTAGTGACGCGGTAGACCACAGACGGAGAAGTGGTGATCAGGGTCAGGTTATATTCGCGCTCCAGGCGCTCCTGAATGATTTCCATATGCAAGAGGCCAAGGAAGCCGCAGCGGAAGCCAAAACCGAGAGCATCCGATGTTTCCGGCTCGAAGAAGAGCGATGAATCGTTCAGCTTCAGTTTGATCAATGCTTCTCGCAAATCCGGATACTGGTCATTATCCACCGGATAAATACCGGCATAGACCATGGGCTTGGCCGGACGGTAACCGGGCAAAGCCTCGGAAGCTCTGGCGCTATCCAGAGTGATGGTGTCGCCCACCAGGGTCTCCACGTCTTTAATGGCGGCAGCCAGATAACCTACTTCGCCGGGACCAAGTCTTTCCACCTTGACCTGGGCGGGGCGCAGGATGCCCAACTCCACCACGTCAAAAGCTTTGTCGTTAGCCATGAAACGAATGCGATCGCCGACCTTCAGTTCGCCGTCCTTGACCCGGAAGTAGACGATGATGCCCCGATAGCTATCGTAGTAGCTATCGAAAATGAGGGCCCTGAGCGGCTTGTCGATATTATTCTTAGGCGGCGGCACATACTTGACGATAGACTCCAGTACTTCTTTGACGCCAATATTATTCTTAGCGCTAGCCAGTACGGCATTGCTGGCATCAAGCCCGATTACCTCTTCAATCTCCGCTCTAATGCGGTCGGGCTCTGCACTGGGCAGGTCGATTTTATTGATTACCGGCACTATTTCGAGATCGTTTTCCACCGCCAGGTGAACGTTGGCGAGAGTCTGAGCTTCCACACCCTGAGTGCTGTCCACAATGAGCAAAGCGCCTTCGCAGGCAGCCAGGCTGCGCGATACTTCATAGCCGAAGTCTACGTGACCGGGTGTGTCAATCAAATTTAAAATGTAATGCTTGCCGTCATCGGCAATGTAGTCCATGCGAGCAGCCTGGGCTTTGATGGTGATACCGCGTTCGCGCTCGATATCCATGCTGTCGAGAACCTGGGCCTGCATCTCGCGCTTGGAGATAGTCTCAGTCATCTCCAGAAGCCGGTCGGCAAGGGTAGACTTACCGTGATCGATGTGGGCGATTATGGAAAAATTCCTGATGAGATTGGGATCTGTCACTTGCGACCTTTTCAATCAAAATAGCGCTTCGAAAGAAGAAACGCCTGAGGTACCGGCAGAAGCCTACAAATATAGGCACTTGAGTAAAGTATATTAGCAGGTGCGCTCTTTGCCGATAAACCCTCCGGGGCACAAGTTATTATTGTCGTTACGCCGGTTAGCCGAGCGGCATGATTTAGTTAGCGCGATATAAGGCTTAGCAAATGTCCAAATCTTCACCCCACCCCTTCCTGCAAGCGCTGGCCAGGCGCCCGCTTCTGGCCGACGGCGGCATTGGTACCCTACTGTATTCAAGAGGTACCATGGGGGAGGCCAGTTTTGAGCATCTCAACCTGACCAGGCAGGAGACCGTGCAGCAGGTGCACGTGGACTACATAAACGCCGGCTCAGAATTGATTGAAACCAATTCATTTAGTGGAAACAGAATTAAGCTGGCCAACCACGGACTGGACTCGGATGTCTGGAAAATCAATGTCTGGGCCGCGAAAATTGCCCGAAACGCCCGTGAAATAGCCGGGCAGCCGACTTTTGTTGCTGGTTCGGTGGGCCCCACCGGCAAGCTTTTGCCGCCCCTGGGAGACACCCAGAAAGACGAACTGGATTCAGTCTTTCGTGAGCAGATGGAAGCCCTTTTAGCCGGCGGCGTCGATCTCTTCTTGATCGAGACTATGTCGAGCCTGGAAGAAACAGCCATAGCCGTGCGCGCCGCCCGCAAAGTTTCGAAGTTGCCGGTCATTGCCCAACTTTCCTTCTCGGTGGAGGGGCATACCTTACTGGGTGCCACCCCGGAAGATGTGACCAAATTGCTGGAAGATCTGGGCGATGAAATGCCCGATGTCATTGGTATCAACTGCGGTGCCGGTCCCGGCCCTGTTTTCGATTCCTTCCTGAGGCTGACCACGGCAGTAAGAGCCTTGAAAATCCCGGAAGACAGGCTTACTTTCTCTTGCCTCCCCAATGCCGGTCAACCCAGTTTGATGGGCGGTCGTCCCATGTTCATGAGCAAGCCCAAGTATTGCGCTTCCTATATTGAACCTTATTTGCGGGCCGGCGCCAGAATCGTCGGCGGCTGCTGCGGTACCACACCGGAGCACATCAAGGCCATGCGCCAGACCCTGGACAAATTCCTCAAACAGGAAAGCAGCGGTGAAGTAAGGAGCACCCAGACTGCCGTACTCTTCCACCCGGAGGCGATCGAAAACACCATAGAAACCGAGAAGGGCAAAGGCTCCGAAGAGATTTCTCTGGCCGATCGTTTGCGCAATATAAAGAAGAACGGCAACGACGAAGACTTCTATGTTTCCGTGGAGCTTGACCCGCCCAAGGGCGCCGGCGTCAAGAAAATTACTGCAGCGGCCGAACTACTCTATAAGGCTGGTGCCGATGCCATCAATGTGGGCGACAGCCCCATGGCCAGAGTACGCATGTCTTCGCTGGCCACCTGCCAGCTCTTAAGCCAGAGAGTGGGCGTGGATACCATCATTCACTTCACCACAAGGGACCGTAATTTGATGGGTATGCAAGCAGATCTAATCGGCTGCCAGGCCCTTGGACTGAAGAACATCCTGGCTCTAACAGGCGACCCACCGGCTCTCGGGAACTACGCCCATGCCACGGCTGTTTACGATGTAGATTCCATTGGTCTGATCAAAATCATCAAGCAGTTGAACGAAGGCAAAGACATCGCCGGTAATACCATCGGTGCACCGCTCACTCTCTCAATCGGCTGTGCCTTGAACCCCACCGCTCAGAACCGCACCCTTGAAATGGAGCGCATCAAGCGCAAAATTGAGGCCGGTGCCGATTTTATAATGACTCAACCCATATACAGAGTGAGCGACCTGACCGACTTCCTGGAAGAAATGGGTGGTTCTCCCATTCCAGTTCTGGTTGGTATCATGCCCCTGCATAGCTCCAAACACGCCGAGTACCTCCATAACGAAGTACCGGGCATCACTATTCCCAAGCATATTCGCGAAGCCATGGCCAAAGCCGGTGAAGACGGCGCCAGAATTGGTCTGGAGCTATCGGAGAAACTACTTGAGGAACTGCGTGATACCATCGAAGGTACCTACCTGGTGCCTTCCTTCGGCCGCTACGACGATATGGCGGCGCTGGTCACAAGGCTTAAATCGAAGGTCAGAGCGCTCAAGTAGAGAGGCAGTAATTTTCTTTGCCACCATAGATGATGCTCCGCTAGCCGACGAACAGTTGTGACAATTCCATATCTGCAACAAAGGGAAAAATGCCAAATTCGGCATCAAACCCGAATAGCTTGTCCTAGTAAGGGCTTGCGGTTCCTAAAAAAATATTCCCATTGACATCCCCGGGCGCTGGTGGCAACAATGAAGCAACTCTAATTGAAGTTGGCGACATGAGCGCAATACCAACAATTGCGCCCGGGACTCACTATCGCAGCCATAAGCCCGACCGCGAAAATATCCTTTCGCAGTTGCCGGTGCCTGTGCCTGCTACTTTTGTGCGTCATCAAACATAGGTCACAGCTCGATTAATAGGGCAAAAGGAGAACCAAAAAACATATTAAAACGCTCAAGGAGATACGCCATGCAAAATCCAAACTCAATTTCATCGGAGCGCCTGAAACTAAAGTTCAACGCAACCAAACATATTCTTTTGCTTGACCTCGATAATACGCTCACAGATACGAGAAGATGGTTTGCAAACTTCATTCTCAATTCCACTGAAGAATTGGCGCACGCTCTCAAGATTGAGCCGGAACTCCTCAATCGTTATTACGGCGACGTGGCGCTGGCGACAACTCTCCACGAATACGCATTCGTCGTAGAGACCATCGCAGCTAAGGTAAAGGCCCATAGCCATTTGCCCCCTCAAAAGATAATGGCTCTGGCCGAGTCTTTCTGGGAAGGTTTCCAAAAACATCATCAAAACATAGAAGTCTATGAGGGCGTTCATCAAACCCTCTCAAATCTCCGTTCTCACTTCAGAAGTCTGGACATCATCATTCTCACGGACTCCCCGGACTGGGTTGCCATAGAGAGACTGGCGCTAACAGGCTTGCTCCCGCTCGTGCACGGGATCGTGGCTATTCGCACCGAAATGCCGGAGCTCAGGCACAGCCGCTACAGGGAATGCCTCCAGAAATCAAAGGAAAGAATCCTGGCCATAAAGCACAAACATGATACAAGGCACCTCAAGCTTAAGTTAGCCATTTCCAAAGCCTGCGCCAAACCAAGTTGCGCCGGAATAGATCTGATTGCCAGAACTCTCGATAGCGCCCTGGGAGAACTGATGATCTGCGGCGACAAAGACACAAAAGAAGGCATGGCCGCACAAAATTGGCGACAGTATCAAAGACTGACCGGCGAACCGACTAAAGACATTCACTTCATAAAAGCCGATTACGGTAACTACGACATCACCCACAACCTCTATCAAGAGCTGGAAAAACAAATTCACTCGCTCAAGGCACCTAAAGTTGAGGAGCAAAATGTGTCTGCAGGTCCACCGGTGTTTCGCGCGCTGGAGAGATGCGATCAACTGACGGAAGTCATAGAAGAGATTATCACTGGAAAACCTTCTTTAACGGAAGTAGCTTAGGCGAAAACCACAGATCTTTTGAAGCTTTAGGAAGGAGGGCAGACCGAGGATAGCCCTCCTTCTTTCGCCGCCCTCCGTTCAGTACAGAGAAGCGGAATTTCTCAATCTTTTACATCGTCACCGATATACTGGCACCCAAGCAACAACGGGGTTGGCCTCAACTACCTCGGTTTTGTTAAAAATCCTACCTCCCACCATACTACCCACCTCCACTCTACTGAACCAATAGCCAACCTTCGAAAGGGTACTTGGCGTTGGCTTGCCTGTGGGTAGCTTTTCTTGAGGGTACCGAAATGAGCCAGGAAACGAGACCGGAAAGTCCCCGGCAGGAACGCCCCACTGAAACCACTCCACCCGCAAGCACAAACCCAAGCAACAGAATGATGGAGGAGGTTCTCAGTCAAAGACCAACCCCTCCCGTCACCGATCTGAACGGCAGAGAATGCCGCAACCAACCGGAAAACGGACAGATTCCGGTGCTGAGAGCAGGCGAGAAAACCAGCGGCTGCAACTTTCAGTCTTTTGACCGCACACCGGAAGGCAGCGCCATGCCGCCCTTCAACACCGGACAACTCTACGAACAAGCCCAGAGACAAACCGCTCGCATCAAAGTGGAAGAAGCAAGTGGCGGCGGCGGCCACGGCACCGGCGTAGCCATTGGCAGAAACGAAGACACCTGCTTCATAGCCACCGCCAACCATGTATCGGGCGAAAGAAGCAATCAGAACATCGTCTCCCGCGGTGCCGAATTCGCCAACGGCAAGACCTACCCGGCCAGTATTGAAACGAGGATACCCGGCAAAGACATGGCCGTGCTTTCCGTGCGCACCGGTGCTGATACCAATCAGGTCTGCCACCCGGCCCAGATTGCCGCCAACCCATTTGATAGATCCGATAGAAGCGGCGGCGGACAGACCATGACGGCCGGCTTTCCTGAGGGCACCAACACCCTGCATGCTTCTCCCGGTCGCATAAGCCGGGTCGGCACCTACGAAGCCCTTACCGGTGGCGCCCATCCTTCGCCCATGGCCGGGGAAAGAGTCAATCGCCCCTTAATAGAAACGAGAGCACAAATTCACCAGGGCAATTCGGGCGGTCCAACCTACAATAGTGGCGGCGAAGTAATCGGACTCTCATCCGGAGTACACCCGGATGAACGCAAAGCCAGGTCTTCAGCACAGATAACGCCAATCTCCAGAGCGGAGATCGGGCGCATCCTGCAACGTATTCCCGGAGCAGCTCCGCTACCTTAAGTTTGAGCTACCGGTAAGATTGTCCAGACCTGAATTCTAAAACTGGCGAAGATCCACACCGGTGTCGCGGGCAAGTTCCTGTCGTTGCTTATCGGTGAGCACCTTAAGCATGAGACTGAGATAGCGATGTTTGACGGAATGAAGCTGCCGCTTCAGGTTTGCCGAACCTTGCACACTTTTTCCCGGCTCAAGGGTCTGCACCTCATTCCGTGCCGGTTTGCCAGCGCCCGGTTTCGCACCGCCGGTCTTCTCTTGTCCCTCGCTGTTCACCGATACCAGACCGCCAAGAATCGCCCCGCCAATTTTCTCGCCCCTGGTACTGCGCGAAGAATCAATCTCCTTCATATCCTTACCGCGCCGTCCCGTTTTATCAAGCAGTGCCTGCCTCAAAGGCCTCAGGCTCGACTTCATTTCCTTTTGTAGTCGAGCCAGTTCCTTGCTTTGCTGCGCCGTCAAATCTTTCACGGCCAAAATATCAACCGGTTTCAAGGGTCCACCTTCCAGGCGCCCCTCATCAGAATGGTCATGTTGCTGTTTCTTCTTCGGCTTTGGCAGCGGTGCCTCTACAATCAGAGACCCGGCCGCACTCTCTAGCTTTTTGCCGGCCCGCAATGCAGGCGACGAATGCGGAACCTGAGCCGCACCGCCTTGCATCCAGACAAGAGAAAGAGCGACTGCAGAACAGGTCAATACTGTGCGCCTGGTAAATATCAAAGTTTCTCACTTCACTGAAAAAGGAAATGGCTCAAGAGGACGCCATTATAGATGATGCACAAGAAGCAGTGTGTAAGAGCCAGGCTCCCAACGCACAGAACTAAACGGAAGAAACCTGAACGACAAACGAGGATGCATTGCTGCATCCTCGTTGTTGTCAGGCACGGGCAGGAAAAGCCGTATAAATTTCTTTGTTGGTCAGCGAACCTTGCGCCTCACTTGTTGAACATGATTATCCAGTTCCTGGGCCAAAAGCACTCGACCGGTCTTGCGCAAGAGCTTGGCGTACTGTTCTTCAATGTCGGCATAACGCTCGTGTTCTTTGCCGTAGGTCTTCTGTCTAATGGTCAGGGCCCTCTTAAACAATGGTTCGGAGAGTTCATAACGAGTCTGGAAATAATAGAGACGGGCCAAATTTTTCAAACTGCTCGACACCAGCGGATGCTCAAGGCCAAGAGCCCGCTCTCTTATCTTCAGCGCTTCCTGCAAGAGGGGTTCCATCTCCCGATAGCGCTTGTTCCGGCAATATTGATCTGCCATACGAGTCAAGCAGTCTGCCACCTGCGGATGCTCGCGCCCCATCATATGACGGAGAGAGGCAAGTTCTACTTCGAATTCCTTCTCTTTATCCTGGTCAAAAGCAGAAGGCCAACCAAGAGCCATGGAGGCAGGAACGGCGTCCAGGGAAGTAGAGGAATCGGTCATACTCTGGGGCGTGCGGTTCTGAGAGGGAGCACGCTTGCGGGTGAGTACCTTTTCCAGATTCTTTTTGGTGTCTTCAATCTCGACGCGGTGGGGACCAAGAGCTTGCTCCCTTATATTAAGAGCGCGGCGATACAGAGCTTCGGCATCTTCAAGCAAACCCTTACTAAAGTAGAGTTCCGCCAACCTGGTAATAGTGTTGGCTACTTCAGGGCTGTTGCAGCCGAGCGCCTGCTCCTGAATGTTCAAGAATCTCTCAAGTTCCGGAATAGTTTCACACTTCATAGCTTCCTCGGTTCTCGTGCTCTCTGCCTTGGTGAATGTCGGCCGGCCTGAAGCGAAGTCATACTGTCCTGCTTCGCCAGGCTTCTTGATACCATTTCCGGAATTCGTGCCTTCCTAAGAAGGATGGTAATGAATCAAGAGCCTTCCATCAAACTGACCACTGCCTGGTGAACGGTCCCAAACAGGGGGCTCATTAGCATTCTTACCCCTGCAGGTTGCCGGCGCTGCTCCCCAATCCTATAACTTTGTACGGGAATCGTATAAACTCGTCAAAAACGTGAAATACTGGCAAAAATAGGCGCCTGACAACTGTATAGGTTGCCCCCTATAGAAATACGGCCAAATCTATACCCAGGCCCACGAGTGGCGCGATAGCATCGATTTATATTTCTCTATTTTCTTACATGGGCGTAAGTGGGGTTACTCGGGGGATGGAAACCTTTCAAAACAAACTGGCCCGACTCCTTAGAAAGGTAGTCGACCGGCTTGAAAGCAGCGGCACACAGGAGCCGGTTGCAGGTCAAAGCGCGGAGGAAGTGCAGGCTCCTGCCTCACCCCATGGCGCTCTCGAGGACGCGCCACAGACCAATACCGCTCCTATATATGTAGCAAATGCAGTTTCCCAGGAAGCCGAACGCTCTGGGCCATCGGAACCGGAAAGCCTTGCAGAATGCGAAAAGATGAGTCGCTCCTTCTCCCGCTTCGCCAGGCCGGGCGCCGGTGAAATAACGGCTCTGCCGCCCTCCAGCCTGCCTTCCCTCAGCCAGGATAAAGGCCTGCAATCTTTCGGAGTCTCCCAGGAGAACCAGCAAGGCATAAGTATTGATAAAACCATCCACGATATGGATGAACCTGAACCGGGCGAATCACTCTTCGTGAGCGATTTCCACATTGATCAGGAAAGCCTGGTCTTCACCGAAAGGGCCACCAGCGAAGTTTGCCTGGCCACCAGCGATTCTTTCAGGCAAGTGGCAGAGAATCCGCATACGGCCTCGACCACGCTCAACTGGCTGGCCGGTCAACTTTCCGCCGAAGTGCGCGCTGCCGTTGCCGGCAATCCCAGCACCCCGCAAGAAACCCTGCGCAGGCTGGCCGGCGACGATGATGCCGATGTGCGAATCAAAGTTGCAAACAATCGCAAAGCCGGTTCAGACATCTTGAGACAACTAGCCAACGACAAAAACAAAGTTGTTGCCGGAGAAGCCCGCAGTATGCTGGTCAAAAAGCTCAAGACCTGCGAAATGGACAACACCGGCGCTAATCTACTCGCCACACACAAGTTTAAACCAACCGGTAATCACCTCACCACCACCTACTCGTCGCTCGATGCAGTACCTTCTGGCGAAAGCGGTACCACCAATGCCGCTTCCGACATTGATAAGGGTACTGCATCCGGCGAGTGGCATGCCCTCAATACGGACGTAGCTAAATCAGCCTACAAACAGCAGAAAGATACGGTCAAAGATCTCAAATTCAACCCTGCCGGTGTCTACAATCGCACCGGCCCACAAAACGAAGAACGCAACATAGTTTCAGCCTCGGCCAATGACACTATCGCCTTTTTGACCATGGTCGCAGCCCGCCCCACCACTCCCCCGTCACGGCTTCTGGAATTAGCCCACCACGAAAACGAATCGGTACGCAAAGCTGTGGCCGAAAACGTAGGCAGTCCCAGTGAAGCTTTCTTCCTCCTATCCAGAGACAAAGCCCGCGAAGTGAGGCTGAGGCTGGCGGAAAATTCCAGTTGCCCCCTGGATGTGGCGAGGCAACTGGAAAATGACGTAGACCCATTTGTAGCTTATGAAGCTCGCAAGCATCTGCGCCGCACCAGCCAGACATCCGGCATGGAAAGCAGCGACGTGCCCAGCCGCGATAGCGGCGGGCAGCCCTGAGTACTGAGTTCGGAATACCGCCCTTTATTTGGCAGCGGTAGCCAGTTTGGACACTTCCTTTACCGACTCTTCCAGAGCCTTGAGGAAGACGTCAATTTGCTCGTAGCTGATTGTGAGCGGCGGCTCCACTCGCAAACACTTGGAATTGATATAGGTGCCGGAAATAAGAATATTGCGCGAGAAGAGATTCTTAGCCACGGCATAGCCGGTGTCGTTACCGGTGAATTCCATGCCCAGCATCAAACCAACCCCTCTGATTTCCTTCATGACGTCCGGATATTTTTTCACCAGCTCGTTCATGCGAGGAATCATATAGTCGCCCTTTTCCTTGGCTTGCCGCGGCAATTCCTCCTCCAAGAGAACTGAAATGGTGGCGATGGCCGCCGCACAGCTCAGGGGATTGCCACCAAAAGTGGTGGTGTGCAAGAAAGGATTTTCAATATACTTAGCCCAGGTCTTCTCAGTTCCGACCACGGCACCGATGGGCATGACGCCACCACCAAAAGCCTTGCCGAGAGCCATCAGATCGGGTGTTACACCGTCGTACTCGCAGTAGAACATTTTGCCGGTGCGACCCATGCCGCACTGAATTTCATCGAATACCAGCATGGCGCCGTATTTATCACAAAGAGCGCGCGCCCCGGCCAGGTAACCGGGCGGCGCTACGTTGATACCGCCCTCGCCTTGCAGGGGTTCCACCACAAAAGCAGCGATGCGATCACCGGAGAAATCACAGCATTTGAAGATGGTCTCAAGGGCATCGAGATCGCCGAAAGGAACGTGCGACCAGTTGAGCAGCGGTAAAAACGGCTCACGAAAAACCGCTTTTGAGGTGCCGCCCAGGGAGCCCAAACTTTTGCCATGAAAAGCGCCGATGGTGCCGATAAAGTGGCGCCGCCCCGTGGCCAACATAGCCATCTTCAAGCAGCCTTCCACCGATTCAGTACCGGAATTGCTGAAGAAGGAATACTTCAAATCGCCCGGTGTAATCAAGGAAACCAGGTGAGCCAGGTAGGTACGCAGGGGATCAATCAACTCCTGGGAGTGGATTGCCTGCTTGTCGAGCTGTTCTTTTACAGCCTTCAATACTTTCGGATGGCGGTGGCCGACGTTGTATACGCCGTAACCGCCGAGCATGTCGATGAACTCTTTGCCGTTAATGTCACGGAAAGTAGAACCTTCATCGGACCACTCGACGGCGGTATAGTCGGTACTGACTGATTTGCGATATTGCAGGAAGCCGGCGTTGACGTGATCAGCCCAGAACTGAACTGATTCACCTATGACTGTCTTGCGCTCGTCTTCGTTTAGCTGGGGCTTGGCTATAAAATCAAGCACCTGCCTGGATTTGGCCTTGGCTTTTTCCAGATCTTGGACCATTATCTTTACTCCCAGAGTTTTTTTTGACCCCTCGGGTTCCGCATCACTTTAGACCTGCGGAATGGGGTGAAGGCTAAATTCTACTACCTTCGCAATTGTCAAGCATTAAGCAAAACTCCCAATGCTGTCAAAGGTCGCCACAATTGGCTCTTTCAGAACACCAGCTTGGTTCCGCAGGCAATCGGCGAGTCCGATGAAGGCCAGAGACGCCCTCAAAGAAACTTGTACATTCGCACACAGTTCATATGGCGCCCCGTGGGCAGCAAGTGGCGGGCGATGCCGTCAGACTGGTAGCCCATGGCATTATAAAAGTTCTCGGCATTTAGAGAAGCGTCCAGGGTAAGCCAGCCCAACTTGAGTTCGCGGGCAGCGCCCTCCAGACTGGATAAAAGCCTTCCGCCGACGCCAAGACCGGTGGCTTCGGGGTGCACATAGCAGGCTCTAAGTTCCGAGGACGGCACGTAAATCGAGGCAAAACCGCAGACAAAGTCATCCAGGCAAGCCACATGCATCACTTCCTGGTCAGGCTTCCAGGTGGCAAGAAAGTTCTGCACGCGCTGCGCGTCAACGATCGGCGACCAATCATCGAGAGTTTCATCATCATAGAATTTGGCGGGATAATGAGCTGCAGCGCTGTGCACGGCGGCGAAGTGCGCTTCCAAGACACCTTGCGCATCAGCAACCGTGGCAGCCCGTACCACAATCTCAGAGGGCTCAGGGCTGTGCTCGTCCAAGTTCACGCTATCTCTCCCGGGCTCAAAGACTCAACTGCAGTCATCGCGGCACCGCTGCCTTGCGTCTGACGTTGAAATACTTTGCTTGCGGATGAACCACCACTACCGCAGACGTACTTTGCTCAGGCACAAGCTGGAATTCCTCGGTCAATTCCATGCCGATTTCCTCGGGTTTCAGCAACTGAAAGAGACCACTTTGGTCTTCAAGGTTCGGACAGGCCGGATAGCCGAAACTGAAGCGCGTGCCGCGATAACCCTGCTGGAAAAACTTGCGCCGGTCGGTAGCATCGTATGACGCCAGGCCAAGCTCGGCGCGCACGCGCTTGTGCACGACCTCGGCCAGTCCCTCCGCCGCCTCTACTGAAAGCCCGTGGAAATAAAGATACTCAGTATACTCGCCGGCGCTAAAGAGTCTGGCCGTATGCTCACTGGCTATCTGCCCCATGGTCACCACCTGCAGAGGCAGTATGTCATAGCCGCCTTCTTCTTCGTCTCTAAAGAAGTCGGATATGCAAAGATGACGCCCAAAGTCTTGCCGCGGAAAGGAAAAGGAAAGCTTGTGCTTGAGTTCGATGGGGCTGCCGTCGCGGCGCTTGCCGGCGATAACCTCGGCGGGGCTGAGCATGGGATCCGGTTCGTAAACCAAAAGTTCATTGCCCCGGGAAAGGCAGGGGAAATAACCATAAACTGCAGCCGGAGCCAGAAGTTTCTCTTTGCGGCAGCGCTCCTTCAGGGCATTCAAAGCCGGATAAACCTTCTCGGCAAGCATCGCTTGATATTCGGCGTCAGGCATATCGCCCTGTCGAACTCTAAACTGCCCGCGAATCAGGGAATTTTCGTTGATGAAGGAGAAGATTTCATTCAAATCGAAATCGGTGAGCACTTTGCGCCCCAGGAAAGGCGGCAGGCAAACCGGGAGTGCTCTTTCCACATCGGAACGCAGTTTGAGCGGAAGATGGTGAGAGACTTCAGAGTTTTTGCCGTTATTTTCGCCTTCGGCTTGCTCATCACCGAAGTCGTCATCGTCATCTTCGCATTGATCGGTCGGCTCTGCCTCAAGCCCGCGAAGAAGCTCATCCTCACGACCGGAGGCTATGGCTTCCATAATGTGCAGGTCGTCGAAAGCATCCTGCCCATAAAACAACTTGCCGCCATAAACCCGGCGACAGTCTTCTTCCACATAACGTCTTGTGAGAGCAGCCCCGCCCAAGATAACCGGTGTGGTAATGCCCCTTTGATTGAGAATCTCCAGATTCTCTTTCATGATCACCGTAGACTTGACCAGAAGCCCGCTCATACCGATGCAATCAGCCTTATGTTCAATGGCGGCAGCGGCGATATTTTCAATAGACTGCTTGATGCCCAGATTGTATACCTTGTAGCCGTTATTGGTGAGAATGATGTCCACCAGGTTCTTGCCGATATCGTGCACATCGCCTTTCACCGTGGCCAATACCATAGTACCCCTGGCCGAGCCCTCTACCCTCTCCATAAAGGGCTCCAGGTATGAAACGGCCGACTTCATGGTTTCAGCCGACTGCAAGACGAAGGGCAACTGCATTTTGCCGGAACCAAAGAGTTCGCCTACCACTTTCATGCCATCAAGCAAGATGTTATTGATAATATCGAGGGGCTTGTAAGTCTCAAGGGCCCTGGCTAGATCCTTGTCGATACCCACACGGTCGCCGTCAATAACTCGCTGTTTGAGCTTCTCCTCGATAGAAAGGTTTACGTTTCGCACCACCTTTTTGTCAGACTTCTGCTTTTTCTGATAGAAGTCCAGAAGGGCGAAAAGCGGATCATAACCACCGGTGCCGTCAGCACCGGCAGCTATGCGCTCATCAAAGACAAGCTTGCGATGGTACTCTCTTTCTTCTTCGTCGATGCGATAGAGGGGCAGAATTTTCTGGGCATTGACGATAGCCATATCAAGGCCGGCTTCCACGGCATAGTGCAAGAAGACCGAGTTCAAGATGCGCCTGATACGCGCATCAAAGCCAAAGGAAATGTTGCTTACCCCAAGAATAGTCTTAACCCCGGGCAAATTCTCCTTGATCAGCCTGATACCATCAAGAGTGGCGATACCCAGCCGCCTGTCGTCCTCGTTACCGGTGGAGAGCGTAAAAGTGAGCGCATCGAAGATAAGGTCGCTGGGAGCCATGCCGGCGTGCACGGCCAGGTCGTAAATGCGACGGGCAATAGAGAGCTTCTGCTGCGCATCCTTGGCCATTCCCTTTTCATCGATGGTCAGGGCCACGGCTGCTGCACCATATCTGGTGATTAGCTCAACTTTCTTGAGCATCTTCTCCTCACCGTCTTCCAGGTTGATGGAATTGACGATGGGCTTACCGGCGATCAAACTGAGACAGTGAGCCAGTGCGGAATATTCGGTGGTATCGACCATTATAGGAATGGTCAGTTCTGTATTGAGACGCCTGATAAAGGAAGACATATCTTTCACTTCATCCCGTCCCACATAGGCCGTACATACATCCAGGATGTGCGCGCCTTCCTTTTCCTGCTCCCGAGCCATGGAGACCATACCGTCCAGATCTTCTGCTTGCAAGAGGTCTTTGAATTTCTTGGAACCGTTGGTATTAGTGCGCTCACCCACAATCAGGGGCGGCTGCATCATGGCACTATCCAGTTCCAGCGGGCAAGACGTGTAAATGCTGGCTACGGCCGGCGTGAATTCAGGTTTGCGTTCCTTGGGACTGAGACCATCGATTTTCTCCACAACCGCCTTTAAGTGCGCGGGAGTGGTGCCGCAACAACCACCCACGATATTGACACCGTCATTCTTGACGAAGTGCTCGATGGCCGATGCCAGTTCATCCGGGCGTAGTTTATAGACGGTTTCGCCGTTAACATTCTCGGGCAAACCGGCGTTCGGCAGCACGGACACGGCGGTAGGTGAATTCTCACAGAGATAGCGCACCGGATCGTACATCTCGGTGGGGCCGGTAGCACAGTTGATGCCGATTACATCAACAGGAAAAGAAGCAAGGGTAGTAAGCGCCGCTGAAATATCGGTGCCCACCAACATGGTGCCCAGAGGCGGCGCCTCCAGGGTGACCTGGGTGATAATCGGAAGCTTGCGCCCAATTACTTTGAAATAATCAAGAATGGCGATTATGGCGGCCTTGGCTTGCAGCAGATCCTGCCCGGTTTCAAACTGCAGTACGTCCACACCGCCGTCGATCAAGCCGCGCACCTGCTCGTAATAAGCATCTTTCATGACCGTAAAGTCGATGTGCCCGAGGGAGGGAATCTTTGTGGTGGGTCCGATGGAGCCGGAGACATAGCGGCGCTTGTCGGTAAAAGAAGAGGCCACTTCCCTGGCCAGTTCGGCCGCCTTGCGGTTCAACTCATAGGCCCGGTGGGCCAGATCAAACTCAGCCAGAACAATGGGAGAGCCGCCGAAAGTATCCGTCTCCACACAGTCGCAGCCTACTTTGAAAAACGACTCGTGAATCTCGGCGATGACCTGGGGGCGACTTTCCACGAGAATCTCAGGACAGTTCTCATAGCCGTGATAGTCATCAAGACCAAGATCGTAGGTGTGGATGGAGCTACCCATGGCTCCATCAAATATCAGCACCTTTTCTTTGAGGGCTTTGAGAAAATCCACGGGGTCTCCAGGTAAGCAACTTAAACGACGGCAAAAGTCAAAACAACTATGGGGCGGGCATAAAGCCCATTTCCACTACCTGCTTGCGGCCCTTCTCACCCTGCAGATAGTCTATAAACGGTTTTACTTTCCCCTCGTTCTTTGCATTGTAATAAACGTACAGAGGGCGCGATAAAGGATAGGAATCCAGTGTCAAGGAGCGAGAGGCCTCGCCCTGAGCCGGTTCCTTTATTGCTTCGGTGCGCAGGGAAAGCTCAAGAATCTTCACCTGATCTTTCGCCCCCTGGGCCTGGGACATGCCGACAAAGCCTATGCCGAGCCGATTTCCGAAAACCGCCCCGATAACGGCTTCCGAAGAAGGCATGAGCTTCACCTCCGGGCCAAAGGGCTTGTCTTGCATGACATGCTCTCTAAAATAATCGGCGGTGCCGCTGGTCATCTCGCGAGCAAACACCCTGATAGGCTCAGCCTTGGTTTCCTCTTTGCTGAGTTTATCCCAGGTCTTAATCTCACCGGCATAAACCAGACGCAGATCATCAAGACCGATTTCGTCCAGCTTATTGACGGGATTAACAATCACGGCGATGGAGTCTCTTGCTACCATGACTCGCTTCAGATGGGTTTTCTCTTTATGAACCAGGGCATTCTCTTCCTGACTCAACTCCCTAGATGCACTGGCGACATCAATCTCGCCGGCGATAAGACCTCTGATACCAGCACCGGTATCACCGGCGCTGACTGTCACCTGGCTACCGGGATTTTCAGTCATGAATCCATTAGCCCAGTTACGCACCATAGACTCCATGGTATCGGAACCGAGAACAACGATTCTTTTGCTATCGGCACCGGTTCCCGGTGCCATATCGACAAAACCGCCGCAACCGGAAAGACCAAGCCCCACAAGCAATACCGCCAGAATTAGCAATGGCCATGGACGCTTGCCGAAAGTAAAACCAGTTTCAGGCGTTCTATCGCCTGAGAGATTCCCCGTACAGCCAAGAAACATGCTCTGCCCTCTTTCTCTCTCAGCCTAAAGAATATGCTCTCTAGATGACAAAATGGTCGCAGATGTGCGTTCCAATCACAACCTTACGCGACTAATATTTACGAATCGGCAGCTATTCTTGACAAATCCCTGAAGACCTCTTCAGCGCTCCGGTAGCGGTCGCCAAGAGACAGTTCGGTGCACTTTGCCACAATCTTCGAAAACTCCGCCGAGACCGCTGCCGACTCACCCGGGTGGGAGCAGGAAAGCGGGGCCGGCTCCACACCGGTGACCAGGTAGAAAAGCGTGCCGCCCAGGGCGTAGAGATCGCTCTGAGTGGTAGGCCGGCCCCGAAACTGCTCGGGCGGCAAATAGGCGTGCTTGCCGACTACGGCAGTTCGGTTGGAATTTTCTAACCGCCTGGCCACGTTAAAGTCCACAATCTTAATTCGTCCGTTCAGCCCCACGATAATGTTGTCCGGGCTCAAATCGCGATGCACCACCGGCGGAAACTGTTCATGCAAATATCTCAGGACCAGGGCAAGTTGGCTGGCCACTTCTACGGCAAAGCGCTCCGTTTGCGGTCCTTGCAACATCACCAGCTCTTTCAGAGACTTACCTTCTACGTACTCAAGCACCAGATAACCGCGGAAATCTTCCACAAAGTGATCAAGTAGCTTGACCACGCCTGGATGATCTAACTTTGCAAGCAACTCAGCTTCGGAGAAGAACCGATTGGAAATGTTCTCCAGAAGCCTGGTGCCTCGATAGACTGGCAAAATATATTCTTTAAGTACAACCTCCGAAGGAGTTGAGGACAACACCTTCTCCGTCGGTACAACCTCCGAAGGAGTTGAGGACAACACCTTCTCCGTCGGTACAACCTCCGAAGGAGTTGAGGACAACACCTTCTCCGTCGGTACAACCTCCGAA
>JACRFZ010000035.1 GCA_016212515.1 Candidatus Melainabacteria bacterium | reverse complement strand
CATGTAGACATTAAACGATTTGGAATTAGCGCTGCGCACTCCGTTCACATAGCGATGGGCGCCCACTCCGAAAGCGAAGTAGGGTTCGTTTTTCCAGTAGGTGATGTTATGGCGACTTTCGAAGCCTTCTCTGGCAAAGTTTGAGACCTCGTATTGTTTAAAACCGGCATCCTCCAGGGTCTCTACCAGGGTTTCAAACATAGCCACAAAGCCTTCCTCATCGACATAAGCTTTGCTGTCGCGGGGATAGCGCAAGAGCAGGGGAGCGTTTACGGCAATTTCCAGTCCATAGGCGGAAATGTGTTGAATTGGTAAGTGTTCGGAAAGCCTTACTGCTTCCTGCAGGGTGTCTTTGAAGGAAGCCAGTGTTTGCTCGGGCAGACCGTACATAAAGTCCAGGGAAATATTCTTGTGCCCGGCTCTGGCGGCTGCCTCAATTCCTTCCAGGGCCTGTAAACGGCTGTGATCCCTGCCCATGGCCTGAAGCTCACCGTCTTGAAAAGATTCGATGCCTATGGAGAGCCGATTTATGCCCAGTTGCAGCCAGTCGGCCGCCTTAGCCTCGCTGATGGCATGGGGGGTCGTCTCCAGGGAAGTTTCGCAATCAGGGCTTAAGGTGCAGAACTCTTCCAGGGTCGACTTCATGAGGGCAAGCTCTTCGATTCTGGCAAGACCGGGGGTGCCTCCGCCCACAAAGAGGGTATCGAGAACAATTTCACCCTCATTCTCCTTTCGGAAGTCCGTCAGTCGGGTGGTAATTTCCCGGGCCAGAACCTGAAAATATTCCGGTTCCCGGGCCTCTAGCCCGGCAAAAGCGGCAAAATCGCAAAAATGACACTTATGTGAGCAGAACGGAATATGCACATAACAGCTCCGGGGTATCTTGCCAATGCTTGCTATCATTGTTTCCATTCTTCTGCAGTCTCAGGTACAAGCTAATAGTTGCATATCGTCGAATTTCATTTCTCTATAAACTGGTTTTTGCCCTGGGCATAACTTTCAGTTTTGCTCAGGTCCAGGCGCTTACGGGCACTCAGCTCTCTTTAATCAAGTTAATGAATACCAGCCCGGTGACTGTGGATTTGCGCTCTGTCGGCGATGTCATCATTCAGCTCCGGCGCAAGGTTACCGACAATCCCCATGACGGAAATTTAAGATTGCGTCTTGGTACTTATCTCTTCCTGGCCGGGGATTTGCAGGGCGCCGCCACTGAAATGAAAAGGGCCGTGGCCATAAACCCGGAAGACTATCTGGCACACATTATGCTGGCCCGGGTGCTTGATCTGTCTATGGACGAGGCTTCCGCCGAGCTGGAGTTCAAGCGGGCTATGACTATCAATGCCGATGTGGCGGAAGCTCATTATTATTTTGCGGAAAGCCTCTTTCGCCGCGGTGAGATCTCGGAAGCAGTGAATGAGTACCGCCTGGCGGCGCGCTTGAAACCCAGTGACCAGTTTCTAGCCGGACTTTCTCAGGCTCTGCTTGCCGCCCGTGATATTCATGGAGCGATTAAGGCCGGTCGGCAAGCGGTTTCCGCCGACCCTTCCTCTTCCATCGCCCATGCCGCTTTGACCAAGGCCCTTTTGGTGGCCGGTGACTACCACTGTGCCCTGCGCACCGCCAGGCAAGCTACCCTGCTTGATCCCACCTCCAGCGACGCTCATATGGCCCTGGGGCGCGCCCTTTATGCCAGCAAGGACGTGCCTGCCGCCGTTGAAGAGTTTCGGCAGGCCGTGCAACTTGACCCTCTGAACGCGCAAGCCAGAAACGATCTGGGTTTTGCTCTTTATGGCAAGGGGGATATTTCCGCCAGTGTGGTGGAATTGCGTCTGGCTTTGCGCCTCAATCCGCACCTGGCCGAGGCGCGCAATAACCTGGAAATCGCCTTGAACGGACTCACCGGTCTCAAACACAAATAAGGGCAATTGTTAGCTCCCTCTCATCAAACTGCTTCTTTTAAGGGAAGACCGGTGTCAAAGAGGTAAAATAGCGGCGATGAAGATCGGTCCTAAATTTGCAAGCAGCGCCCTGGGCGGTATCTTGGCACCACTAATAGTGGCGCTGGCCGCTCTGCCTTGTCTGGGTGAAGACGGCGCTTCCGGTCTCACTTATTCCCCTGCCGAGAAGAAGCCCGGCGAAGCAACTGATGGTGTCGCCGACGGTGCCAAGTTGGCCCAGGGCAGCATGACGCCGACCTCCCGTAAAAGCCTGCCCGCTACCGTAGGAACGGTGCAGATACGCCGACCGTTCAAGCTTTTTGCCCAGGAGTCCTTGATTCATAATCTCAGTTTCCGGGATACGCCGGTGCGGGAAGTAATCAGTGAAATTGCCAGGCGCGGTAATCTCAATATCATCATCGACAAATCTTGCGCCGGCAAAATCACCGGTGAACTGAGAGACGTGACCTTGAACGAAGCCATGGATAGTGTGCTGGCGGCCGCTGCGCTCACCAGCCGCACCCTGGATAATTCTACGGTTATCGTTGCTTCCACTCAGGCCATGGTGCAATTGGGTTTAAACCGCCCTGTGGCCAAAGCATTCAAGCTCAGCTATTCCCATCCCTATGATGTGGCGGCATTGCTCTCCGCTTCCATTTTCAACAAAGGTTACCTGCCTGATTTCAAAACCCAGATAAGAAGTCATACTCAGAAGGAAAATGTAGAAGAGTCGGCCGCTGAAAGAGAAGGGCAGTCGCAAGGCAGCGATTTGCGTGGACCGACGGGTGAGAAGTCGGGCAGCAAGAACAACGATAAAGATTCGCAGAATACGGAGACGGATGCTACCCAGAGCTATCAACTGGAGACGCAACCTCGCAGCTTGCGCGGCATTTCCCGAGCCCAGACCCAGGAAGGGGTGGGCTTTAACAACGCCGCCGTTGATCCCGGTACCCAGCAGATTCGCGCTCATCTGGAAGTTAACACCGACTATGCCGTTGACCCTAATGGTGGTGGCGCCATCGTCTTGCCGGACGTGAAAAATCGCCAGGTAATTGTGGTCGGCACCCAGGACGACGTCACCATCGCCGAGGAAGCAATTCGCTTGATGGACAGGCGCCCCAAGCAAGTGCATATTCAGGCCAGCCTGGTGGAATTGAACAACCAGGGTATCAGGCAACTGGGTGCCACCTTGAATATGCAGGGCGAGGGTCTTTCCACTTCCATCATGGGTAATTCCCAGGCCCCTCTCAAGTCTTTCCTGCCAGGTTTGGGTTCAGCCGCCAACGCCGTGCCTAACCCGGCCATCCCGGCTATTCCCTTCACCGGTACCAATACTACCCAGGCGGCCAGCAACTTCTTCGGCACCGGTTTCAATGGTCTGGTGGGTTCGCTTCTGCCTCTTACACCACCAACGATTGCCAACGTCACCGCTCTTTCCACCGCTCAATCGGCCTTTAACTTGCTGGCTGCCGACGGCCGGGCCGGCGGCCGGGCCAACATTGCCACGGTACCGCATGTGGTGAATCTCTCCGTCAATATGATGTTGCAGACGAATAAAGCCAAACTGGTGGCTAACCCCTCCATCGTCGTGGTTGATAATACGGAAGCGCTGATTACGATTGCTTCCGAAGTCGTGCATAAAGTTACTTCCACGGTCAGCCTTGGTGTTGTTACCACCAACGTTGAACTGACCAAGGCCGGAATCTTCCTGAACGTGCTGCCCCGTGTCACCCAGGATGGCTTTGTCAGCATGCGCCTGCGACCTCAGGTCTCCACTCCCCTTGGTCCTCCTCAGGTTTTTGGTACGACCGTGGTAACCCTTTTGAATGTGCGCGACATTATGTCTCAGGAAGTGCGCATCAAGGACGGACAGACCCTCGTTTTGGGTGGACTTTTCACCGAGACGGAAGCGGCTCAGTTGGCCAAGGTGCCGTATCTGGCGGAAGCGCCTGTGCTTGGCGCTTTCTTCCGTAACACAATCAAGGGTCGCAACCGCACCGAATTGATGCTTTTGATTACCCCCAAAATTGTGGAAGAGGAACCGGCATCGGCCCTCAGTGAAGGGCGCGGCTCCGTCTCCATGTAGTCATTCCTGATAGCCTTTATTGCGCGCTTCTATTTCTTGCTCTATCAGTACTTTCAGGTGCTTCAGTTCTTTCAAATCTTTAGAGCTCTTGCTCCGAGCGTAAGTCTGCAGGTCTCGGGCTCGTTTCAAGGCTTGCTTGAGAAAGGTCAGGTAGTCTTCCGGTTTGTAGTTGAGGGCTTCCTGGAAGCGAGTGTGATAGCCCGCGCCGGATGTGGATATTACCTGTTTGCCGTCCCCTGTAAGAATGACCGTGGTCGAGAAACCGCGTTCCCGGGGCGGGCTCTTCTCTCGTATTTGACTGAGAGCCTTTTGCCAGGGAGCAAGGCACTTTAATTCCTGGGGAAAGTTGCGGTCGGAGAGATTCAGATTTACTGCCACGAATTTCTCATTGATCAGATTGATTATTCTTTCGTCCGAGAGCGAACTGCCTCTGGTCATGCGACTGGCCATTCAGCCGTCGCTGGCACCCTGTTGATCTTTGTAGCCGATCAGCATAAAAATAAGGATGGGTTTATTCTCCAGACCGGCTCGCAGGCGGGCTTCTTCAATATCTTTCTGCCAGTGGATTTGCTTCCATTTGTTCTGGTGTTCGAGGATGGTGCCCTTGTTGATGAAGTCGTGGTAGTCCTGCCAGTTTTCGTAGGCCAAAAGGGGCGTGCCGTTCAACACCAGCAGGGTGAAACTGCAAGCGGTGCAAAGCATGCGGAACTTGTTGCTTATCATCTCAATCCGAGTCTCCTGCTTGGTAGAGGCTGGTTCTAGCGGCTGCTTGCACCAGGCTCACGGGGGGACCTGCCCCAATCAGACCGCTGGGGTGAGTGACAGGGGCTTTCGCCCGGCAGTTAATTCTAACGGTCGGTAGCTTGCCGAAGAGGGCTTCCGATTTCGCTACATAGTCGGCCTGCACCAGGTAGTGGAAATTTCGGTTTTTATGGAGAAGCTCCGGTGGCAGGGGGAGTTCCTTCAAGAGAAGCCACCTGCCTCTCTCGTCCTGACTGAGGATGCCCAGACTGAGTCCGCACCCATTGGAAGAGGCCGCTTCAATCCTAAACCAGGGGAAGGCGCTAGGGCCGGTTTTGCTTGCCTGGTCGTGCATAAACCTGTAACCGAGCCACTTCACAGAGGTCTCTGCCAGGTCGTAATCGGCTTCTCCACCGGCTACTCTTGCCGCTTCTTCTGTCAAAAGAGAGGTCTGCTTTCGCACTTCCTGCACCGTCGCAAATAGCGAAATTATTGCCAGAAATCCTGCCAGAATTCCGGTCAGACAGATTGTCGAAGTTAGTATTGGAAATGCCGGGGTCAGTTTTTCTGCCAAGACCAGGGTCCCCTGCCATACCACCAGTCTCCCGGACTCGGTGGGGTGTCGGGCGGCGTGCCCCAGCCGCCTGAATTACCGCCGGAGCCGCTGTCTCCCCCGGGATTGGAGGTGGAGCCACCGGTACTGCTTGAGTCTCCCTGGCTGGTCTGGGGAGCATAGCTGATTAGATAGGAGCCGCCGCCGCCTCCTCCTCCCCAGGGACTGGTGGCGCTGCCGGTGCCGCTCAGACCGTCACTGAATTCGGCGGCACGAAAGGCTGAATAACCGAGGCGGAAGGGGCGTCCCACTCCGGGTATCTGGTTGACGAAGGGCACGAAGGATAGATTGACCAGGGGACCGACATCGAAACTGGCTCTGGCACAGTATTCGTATACATTGGTGGTGCTGTTGATGGGGTCTGAAACAGCGGCATTGGGTCCGTAGATTTTTATCTGGCCGTCATTGATGTTGGTGGCGTGCACGTACAAGTCGATACCGGTACCGCCCAGACCTCCCTGGGGCGACAACTTGGCGAAGCGCCCGAGACCGCCGTAGGTGATGCCGTAGTTCTCAGACATGGCGGCTTCCACTGCATCTGGAAAAGATGTGGCGGATGCTGCCCTGGCTGCGGCCTGGGTGGCCGAGAAAGCTACCGTGGCTGCTCCTACCGCCACGGCCAGCAGGTCGATGAGCGGAAAGAGTGCGATCATTAGAAAGACGAATATGCAAACAGCAAAATCCGCCTGGGTGGATAACCCGGCACAATTTCTAGCCCTGGACATTGCCTGAACCTCGCCGATGCTCCTGAGAACCAATACTTTCCTGGGTGCCTGATATTACATACCCGTTGTCAGGAGGTGTATGCAGGTAGTTTGGTTAAAATTACGAATTTCTTCGATCTGAGCACCGGGGTGCCCCTGTTTGCGCCCGGGTGTACGTCTTTTGATTCTACTACGGCGTATGAACTAAACTTTTTCAAACATGGCAGGTGAGAGTCTCTATTGCCAAGCGATTGCTCTTGCTCTCGGCTCTTGCACTGCCTGTGGTGCAGAATATTGGCAAGCTTTTCTTTCCGGTTAGAGTTAATACTCGTTTTCAAGCACACTAACTGGTGCCCTTACCTCCTATGAAACCCTGACGCCATCACTCTCTTGATTGATGCAGGTAGAAGAGGTCTGATAGTAGCTTAGTATCGCGTCAAACTTTTATCAGGTATCTAAGAATATGAAATTGGTCTTCGTCCGAAGAGTGTCCTCTGCCTTAATGGCCGTGGCCCTCTCTCTCCAATGCGTCTTTCCCTTTGGAGTTTCTGCGCAGTCTTTGTCCGCCTCTGGTATGGATATCGAGAGCCTCAATAAGCAAATTGCTGCCAAAGAGGTTGAGTTACTCAAACTGAACAGTGACTTTCGCACCCATTACACGGCTCGCGACAGGAAGAAGCAGCGGCGCATGAAGTTTTACGACTTCGCTGCCGGTGCCGTCGCCAATGCCGGTGATATTACTTTGATGAGTCAGTTCTGGAAGTATCAGAAGAAGCCCGGGGAAGGTCTCAACAAAAGAGGAAGGCTGGAAGCGGGAGTGATCACCGTACTTGTGGCCTATTGTTTGTTAGGCAGCATGTATGCCGCCGAGGGTGCTTCCGACCTGATTTGCGATTACCAGGGCAAGAGCAAACATTTTGATGCTAAGTCAATGCGCGAAAGAGTGGTGGCATTGAAAAATGAGATAGACAAGTTGATTACTGAGCGTAGAGCGGCGGTGGCTCAAGTTTCGGCCGGCTCCGCTGAAAGCCAGTACTTGCTTGCCGAAGAGGAGGTTCTCAAAGACCTCCGTGATCTGGCCATTCTCGAGTTCAGTAAACTTTATATAGATTCTCGCAAAAGACATTCGGCAAGGGACATCACCACAATTGGTACCCTGGCCGTTTGCGCTACCGGTGCCTTTCCTGGAGCCCTGGGTGTTTTGAACGGTATTCGCCATACCAATATCAAAGAAATAGGCGGCGGCGGTATCGGCTTTCTGGTCTCCGGCGCCACTCTCACCGCCGCGCCCGTGCTCATTCACGGCTGCGCCGCCCTGACTGGTAAGGTCGCTGCCTCCAGACTCTCAAAGGAACTGGGCGAGGTACAGTGCAAGACCAGTGAAAAACTTGTCAGTGATATCGGCAAGTTATCCGGCGGCGGTCGCAACTCCGAACAATATCAGGTGATGGCTAAACTGATAGCTGATCGTGCCGCCTTCCTGGAAGGCGATAAGAAAGAGCAGAAGCGCGAAATGATTGAAAGCTTCATTTCTTACGCCGCTCGCGGCGGCCCCCAGATTGCCTTCGGCACTTGCGTGGCAAGAGCCGGCTATCGCTACAATCACAATCCTTACAAGGTATTCAAAGGGGTTGCTCAGGGCGCCACAGCCAACGAAGTCTCCTGGGGAATCTGGATGCTTGATGTGGTGCAAAAACAAACCCGCAATGAACTCAAGTACCGCAAGGAAGACAAAGTCGGTGTAACCGCCGCCTTCAGCCCGGAGAATCCGGATTTGAAAAAATTGCAGTAAATTGTAGTAAGCAATAGCGGCGATGAAAAGGGAAGGAACTGCTTCAGTTCCTTCCCTTTCTAACGTCTGGAATCAGTTACTCTACAGTCACAGACTTGGCCAGATTGCGGGGCTGGTCCACGTCTTTGCCAAGATAATCGGCTATGAAGTAGGACATGAGCTGCAAGGGAATGACCGAGGTCATGGGTGAGAAGAGTTCTTCCACCGGCGGCACAAAGAGTACCGAGTCGAAGGTCTTTACCGCCTGTTCATCGCCGTCCACGGCCACGGCGATCATCTTGGCTTTGCGGGCTCTGGCTTCCTGGGCGTTGGATAAGGTCTTTTCATAGACGCCGCCCGGCATGAGCACGGTGATCACCGGCACGTTTTGATCGAGCACGGCGATGGGACCATGCTTGAGTTCACCGGCGGCGTAACCGGAGGCGTGGATGTAGCTGAGTTCTTTCAGCTTGAGGGCACCTTCCAGGGCGGTGGGGAAATTGAGACCGCGACCGATGAAGACCACGTCGTGGGCCTCGGCGTAGCGGATGGAGATGTCGCGTATCTGCTCTTCCCGGGCCAGAATCTGTTCGATCATGGTGGGCACGGAGTTGAGTTGAATCTTCAGCTCTTTGGCTCTTTCCTTGCTCACTGTGCCGCGTTTTTCCGCCAGGTAGATGGCCAGCAGGTAGAAGCTGGCCAACTGGGCTAGATAGGTCTTGGTGGCGGCGACGGAGACTTCAATACCGCATTCGGTGACCATCAAGTTCTGGGTGATATGAGCCAGGTGGGAGTCTGCCCGGTTGGTTATGCCCAGGGTGTAAGCACCTTTGGCTTTGGCTTCCTTGAGGGCGGCCAGGGTGTCGGCGGTTTCGCCCGATTGGCTGACGGCAATGGCCAGGGTGGCTTCGTTCACCAGCACCTTGCGACCGCGAATCTCCGAAGCAATTTCAACTTCGCAGGGAATACCGACCAGTTCTTCCAGCAGTAACTTACCAACCATGGAGGCATGGTAGGCCGTTCCGCAGGCGAATATGGAAATGCGGTTCAAGCCCTTGATCTCGGCTTCGGTCAGGTGCACGCCGTAGGCTGATTCACCCAGACCGGTGGAGAGGTGATCGATGTTCAAATCGATGGGATGGTTGGGATGTTGCAAATACTTGGATAGGGTCTGGCGCAGTACCAGCGGCTGTTCATGAATCTCCTTGAGTAGGAAATGCTTGTAACCGCATTTGTCGATGACGTAAGGGCTGGCATCCAGAGCGATGGGGCTGCGTTTTACTTCTTTGCCGTCGAAGGTAAAGAGCCTGACGCCGGAAGCCGTGATTTCAGCTATCTCGCTTTGATCCAGCTTGATGACGCGGTTGGTGTACTGGCGCACGGCCATGGAGTCGGAAGCGAGGAAGTTCTCGTTTTCGCCCAGTCCAACTGAAAGCGAATAGTGGTGGTTGACGGCGTATATGCGATCGGGCTGCTTCTGGCAAACGATGCCGAGGGCGAAGATACCGGCCAGCCTCTGCACCGCCCGCAGTATCGACTGCAAGAGGTCTTGATCTTTGGCGTATTCGTGGGAGACCAGGTGCACGATTACTTCCGTATCGGTTTCAGAGGCGAACTCATAGCCGAGCCCCTTCAACTCTTCTCTCAGTTCTTCGTGGTTCTCGATAATGCCGTTGTGGACCACCGCCAGTGTGCCTGTGGCATCGGTGTGGGGGTGGGCGTTTTGGTCATTGGGAATGCCATGGGTGGCCCATCTGGTGTGGCCGATACCTACGCGAGCCTTGGGTCTCTTGTTGTCGAGCAGCGCCTCCAGATTGGAGAGCTTGCCGGCAGCTTTCAAGACGCACAATCTGCCTTCTTCAATAACAGCCACACCGGCTGAATCATAACCGCGGTACTCCAGGCATTTGAGCTCGTTCAATAGAACCGGAGCGGCCTGGGAAGGACCAAGGTAACCAACTATTCCGCACATTTTTATGGGCCTCGTACAAGTAATTCCGAAGTGGGGAAGTTCTAGACTTCCATCAGTTCTGCTTCTTTGTCCTGTAATGTCTTATCGATTTCTTTGATATGTTTGTCGGTGAGCTTTTGCAGCGCTTCCATTTGACGCTTGATCTCGTCTTCGGAAATTTCGCCTTTCATTTTCTTCAGATCTTGATCGGCGTCCCTGCGGGCATTGCGCACTGCCACGCGGAATTCTTCGCCTATTTTGTTGACCATCTTGATCATTTCTTTGCGTCTTTCTTCCGTCAACTGGGGAAAGGTAATGCGAATGACGGAGCCATCGGAGTTGGGGTTGACGCCCAGATCAGATTTGTGGATGGCCTGTTCTATCGCTTTCAGGGAGCCTTTGTCATAGGGCTGGATGACCAGGCTTCTGCCGTCGGGAGTGGAGATGTTGGCAAGTCCTTTGAGCGGGGTCATGGTGCCGTAGTAGTCGGCCTCGATACGATCCAGCATCTGCGGATTGGCTCTGCCTGTGCGCACTGTCTGTAACTCTTTGTGCAAGCGGGCGAGAGCTTTTTTCATGTGCTCGTCGGCGTTCTGCATTACTTCAGTGGTGGTGGTCATTCTTAGGTCCTCGCTCCTGTTGCTTTTTCCGTGCCGCATCCAGATCCAATTAAGGTTCCGATTTTGTCTCCCAGAACGATTCGCTCGATAGAACCCTGCCGGGCAAAATCAAAGACGATGATGGGGATTGAGTTTTGCTGGCAGAGGGAAACGGCCGATGGGTCCATGACTTTCAATTGTCTGGCCAGCATATCGTCGAAGGTGATGAAGTCGATGCGTTTGGCATTGGGATTTTTCTTGGGATCTTCTTCGTAGACTCCGTCCACATGGTTCTTAGCCATGAGGATGGCGTCCGCTTTCATTTCCGCCGCCCTCAGGGCCGCGGCTGTGTCGGTGGTGACGTGGGGGTTGCCGGTTCCACCGCCGAAAATTACTACCCGCCCCTTCTCCAGATGGCGAATTGCTCTCAATCGAATGAACGGTTCAGCCACCGCCGGCATGGCGATGGCTGTTTGTACTCTGGTAGGGATGCCTTTTCTGGTCAGTACTTCCTGCAAAATCAGGCAGTTCATAATGGTGGCCAGCATACCGACATAGTCGGCGGCCGCCTTGTCCATGCCCCAGGATGAGCCCTGGACGCCGCGGAAGATATTACCGCCGCCTACCACGATGGCTATTTGTACGCCCAGGCTGTATGCGCTCGATATCTCATCGGCGATGCCGGCGATGATGTCCGGCTCGATACCAAAACCTTGCGCTCCGGTAAGCGCTTCTCCACTTAATTTGAGGAGGATTCTCTTAAATCGGACTTCGGACATATTCCACATGCTTCCTTTTGAAATTGGCACCCAAAGCGAGAGCCGGGTCAGATCATAACTCTTTCCCGGCTCCTACTTCTATAGCTTTACGCTCATCAAGTTGGTTAAGCTTCTTCGCCCTGGGCTTCGCCTTCTCCTTCTCCCAAAATAAATAGCGCGAAGCGGACTGGCTTGGTGGCCACGCCCAGTTCTTTGCCTTTGGCAGCGAGGTATTTGCCCACGGAAGTGGACTGTTCTTTCACGAAGGGCTGCTCGGTCAAGCAACGCTCGGCAAGGATTTTATCCACGCGACCGGCAACGATTTTTTCACGCATTTCCGGTTTCTTATCGGCGAGATCGGCTTTGCCGGCTTCGATGCGGCGCTCGTTTTCGATCATGTCGGCCGGGACGGCTTCTCTGTCGAGGTAGCTGGGCTTAGCCGAGACTACGTGCATGGCGATTTCTCTGGCCAGACCTTGCATGTCGGTGCAGCCTTTCACGCACTTGTCGGCGGAAAGCTCTACGATAGCGCCCATTTTGCCGCCCAGGGCATGGATGTAGAGACCGGTGATGCCGTCTGTGCTTTCGAACACTTGCAGGCGCTTGACGTTGATATTTTCGCCGGTTTTCGCTACGGCTTCGGTGACCAACTCCTTAACGGTGTTGCCTTTGCTGGTCTGCTTGGCAAGCAGCTCTTCCACTGTAGTCGGTTTTTCTTTCAGAGCCACGGCGGCCAGCTCTTTGCCGAGGGCCTGAAATTCATCGTTTCTGGCCACAAAATCGGTTTCGCAATTGACTTCCACCAGGGCTGCCACTTTGCCGCACTCGGATACCTGGCCCACTACAAGACCTTCGGATGTGATGCGCGAGGCTTTCTTGCCTGCGGCAGCAGCACCCTTCTGTCTCAAGAGTTCAAAAGCTTTTTCGAAGTCGCCGCCGGCTTCCACCAGGGCTTTCTTGCAGTCCATCATGGCTGCGCCGGACTTCTCTCTCAGTTCCTTCACCATGGAAGCGGAAACTTCAACCACTGTGCTCATCTCCTTCCTAAGACCTCGTATTTGTTATTTATGTGTGCAATAAAATCTAAAAGAGCCCGGCTCACGCCCCATTTAAGAAGCCACAGCCGGGACTCAGTTGCCCTTGACTAGGCTTCGGCTTCGTCTTCTACGAAAGCATCGGGAGCATCGGCGTACTCGGGAGCAGCGGCGCCCACGGAGGCCATTTGCGGTTCCGGTTCTTTCCAGGCGGCTTTCTCTTCAGCCGGTCCGGCGTAAGCCTGACCTTGTTTGCCTTCCAGAATGGAGTCGGCAATCTTGCTGGTTATCAGCTTGATGGAACGAATGGAGTCGTCGTTGCCCGGGATGACGTAATCAATGCCGTCGGGATCGCAGTTGGTATCGATGATGCCCACTGTGGAGATGCCGATTTTCTTGGCTTCCGAAACAGCGATAAGCTCGCGCTTCTGGTCGATGATGAAAAGCATGTCCGGCTTGCCGCGCATGGTTTTGATGCCGCCCAGAGACTTCTCGAGCTTGAGCAGTTCGCGGTTGAGCATAGACTGTTCTTTCTTGCCGCGGCGATAGAAATCGCCGGTGTCTCTCATCTCTTCCAGTTCTTTCAGGCGGTTGATACGCAGTCTGATGGTTTCGAAGTTAGTGAGCATGCCGCCCAGCCAGCGGCGATTGACATAGTGAGCGCCGCAGCGTTTGGCTTCTTCTTCTACTATTTCAGCCGCCTGCTTCTTGGTGCCGACGAAAATGATGTTCTTCTTCTCGGAGGCTGCCTTTCTGACAAACTCACAAGCCCGATCGAGAGCGCGAGTGGTCTGCTCGAGGTCGATGATGTAAATACCGTTACGTTCCCCATAGATGTATGGTCTCATCTTGGGATTCCAGCGGCGCGTTTGGTGACCAAAGTGGACGCCCGCTTCCAAAAGTTGTCTCATCGATGCTACTGGCAAGGCTAAATACTCCTTTGAATGTGTGTGAGCCGGTAGGTATGTCGGAAGCCTTCAGTACGAGCGGCTTTGCAAAGCCAAAAATGCTCCTGGGTCTTCCGTGGGCCCAGTCGCGCTCATAGATGGTCAAAAGTAGCACTAAGAGCTATACCGTTGCAAATCCAGAAGGGCGAAGCTTAACGGTTCGCTTAACAATGCAATTTGCCGCTCTTTGCCGGGCTCTTACCAGTTGAAAGGCGCTGCCGTGAGCCGCTTTCAACCCGGGTGGCGGATATCCGGAGCACCGGCCGCCGTATGGCTAAAGACTGAGAATCGGCTATTTGTGGACACTTTGACCATTAGTCGTTATAATATTACAACGTAAACTTTTGCTAATTTGTAAGAGGCTCACATCGTGTCGAAAGTGCTGGTATTGAATGCAAGCTATGAGCCGCTCAATATCTGCACCTGGCGCCGGGCCGTAGTGTTGCTTATGAAGGGCAAGGCTGAACCCATTGAAGACAATGGGCGGTACATCTACAGCGATACACCCCTGCCCACGGTGATTCGCCTGCGTTCTTACGTGAAGATTCCCTATAAAGAGATAAGCCTGTCAAGGCGAAACATCTTGCACCGTGATAACTACACCTGCCAGTACTGCGGTGATAAGCGGCATGATCTGACCATCGACCATATTATCCCCCGATCGAGAGGCGGGCTGGATGCCTGGGATAACGTTGTGGCGGCCTGTCTCAAGTGCAATGTCAAGAAAGGCGACCGCACCCCTAAAGAAGCAGGCATGCCTCTGGGCACTACACCGCGCCGTCCCCTTTCCCATGTTTTGTTTGAAATTTCCAAACACTCTTACTCAGGCGAATACAACTGGAAGAAATACGTGATCGGGGCCTGACGCTATACTGAGGTCTATGGCAGGCCTCAGAACATACGCACAGGTGCTTCTGGATATACAGGTCCAGGGGCTCAAGGATCGTCTCTTTACCTACGGCATTCCCGATCATCTGGAAGATGGTGTCTTTGTCGGTGCGCAGGTGCTCGTGCCCTTCGGACCCAGGCAGATGGTGGCCGGCTATGTGGTTTCCTTCCAGGACATAGAAGAAGAGGCGCTCACCTTCAAGGTCAAGGACATTTTCGAAGTGGTGGACCCGCTGCCGCTTTTCGACCAGGCTTATATTGAATTTCTGGCTTATATAGCCGATCGTTATTGCGCCAGTCTACAGGATGTGGTGGCGGCGGCGGTGCCTTCCTGCCTGGTCAGTAAGGTCAAACGCAGTGTCTGTCTGAAGGGCGGGCAACAGCTATGTTTGACCACTCCCTCTGAAAGTTTGATTTTGCAACTGCTCCGAGCCTCTTCACGGGGGATGCTCAGTCTCTCCACCTTGAGGCAGAAATTTGAAGGCGCCGGTCGCAGTCTCAAGCCGAAGCTTACGGTGGCTGATTTTCACAAGGCCTTGAAGGAACTTTGCGCCCGCTCTGTTACCGAAATCAAAGAGGAAGAGGAGGGGGGCAGTTCCGTAAAAACCGTGGCCGTTCTCACCCCGGGACAGGCTCCCGGGCGGACCGCCAGGCAGAAGGAAGTAAAGGCCATCTTGGAAGAACTCTCCAGTTGTACCTTGCCGGCCTTCGTTGAGAAGAGCGGCGCCACCCGCTCCACCATTGAGAAGATGGTGCAGGAAGGGCAGTTGGTCTTGACCAGGCAGGAAGTAGTGCGTGAAAGTCTGGGACAACTGCCGGCAGCTTTAGTTGATAAACACCGGCAGCCGCCCGTTCTCACTGCCGAACAGGAACAGGTGTTCGCTGTATTGTCCAGGGCTCTGGAAGGGACTCTTGCTCGTCCGGCCCCTTTTGCGGAGGGTGTGGAACCCTGGCTCTTACACGGAGTGACCGGCTCCGGCAAAACCGAAGTCTATCTTCGCCTGATCACGGCCTGTCTGGCCGAGCATCGCACCGCCCTTTTTCTCGTTCCTGAAATTGCCCTCACTCCTCAACTCTCCGGCCGGCTGCGGGCTCGTTTCGGTGATCTGGTTTCGGTCTGGCACAGCGCCGTTTCAGCCGGGGAGCGTTACGATACCTGGCGGAGGCTGCGGGCCGGCAGTGTGAAAGTCTTACTGGGCGCTCGCTCGGCCGTCTTGGCCAATATGCCTGATCTGGGTCTCATCGTGCTCGATGAAGAGCACGATGCCAGTTACAAACAGAGCAGCCCGGCCCCTCGCTACAATGCCCGGGATCTGGCTTTAGAAAAAGCCAGACGTTCAGGGGCCATGGTTCTATTAGGCAGTGCCACCCCTGATCTGGGCAGTTTTGAAAGAGCGCGCGCGGGGGACCGCTTGCTGACCATGGTTAACCGAGTCTTCCAGCCGGTCATGCCGGAGGTGAAGATTGTGGATATGCGCAACAAAGACCTGGGACCGGTGGAGAAGGGCATCTTTTCCAATGCCTTGAAAGCCGCCCTGAAAGATCGTCTTGAAAAGGCGGAGCAAGTGGTGCTGCTAATAAATAGACGCGGCTTTGCCAGCCATATCTTTTGCCAGGCCTGCGGCAATGTCTGTCGCTGTAAGAATTGCAGCGTCTCCCTTGTGATGCATTCCTTTCAAGGGCGGCAGAAAAAGGCGCCGGCGCCACCTCTCTGGGGTGCGGCTGAGGAGCCTGGTGATTTGAGTCTTCTGGCGGAAGCGGAGGACATCGAGGCCGGCCCTTCTTTACTCAAGGGCGGTGGTTATCTCGCCTGCCATCACTGTGGTTTCAGGCAACCGCTCAAGCCCGACTGCCCATCCTGCGGCAGTCCTTTTCTCAAGGTGGCGGGGGTCGGCACCCAGAAAGTGGAGTTGGAAGTGCTGGCCCTGCATCCCTCCGCCCGGGTGGTACGCCTCGACTCCGACATCGCCAGGAAGAAGGGGGCCTATGAAGCCGTGTTGGCCAAGTTCAGCGCCGGGGAGGCGGATGTACTGATCGGCACCCAGATGGTGGCCAAAGGGCTGGATATTCCAGGCGTGACACTGGTAGGAGTTTTGCTGGCCGATGCCGCTTTCAACTTGCCCGATTATCGTTCCGTAGAGCGAGGTTTTCAGCTACTGACCCAGGTAGCGGGGCGGGCCGGGCGTGGGGATCGTCCCGGTTCGGTCATCTTGCAGACCTATACACCGGAATTGCCGGTGCTGAAATTGGCAGCCCATCATGATTATCATGGCTTCTTCCAGCCCGAGTTGGAAAGCCGCAGACTTTTCGACTATCCTCCCTTTGCGCGCCTGACCAGGTTGCTTGTCTCCGGTGAAGACCTGATGCTGGTTGAGTCGGTAATTGAAATTCTGGCTGAAGAATTGAGTCGCCTTCTGGAAGATGAGGATGAGGAAGGGCAGGTGAAAATGCTTGGACCGGCCCCCTGTTTGATAGAAAGGATTAAGGGACGCTACCGTTACCATTTGATCATCAAGAATCGGTCCGAAAGGCTGCAAAGGCTTCTCCTGGACTATTTGCGCCACCGGCGCTTCGGACCGGAGGTAAATCTGGCCGTGGATGTGGACGCCTTAGATCTGGTCTAGGGGTTTATACTTAGTGCTTGCTTTGCTAAGAGCAGCGGTTAAAACAGGACTTCCGGACCAGTATGGGCATATCCTCCAGTGATTTGAAGAAAGTTTCCAGAAAAGTTTCTAAAAGGCCTAGCGGTGTTTCCGGAGGGGCTACGGCGGTTACCTTTATCTACTATTTCTGCTTTGCCTTGCTCTTGCTTCTGGCTTTGCCGCTTTTGCTGTTCAAGAAAAAGGCCAGAGCCGGGTTCAGCGAGAAGTTAGGCGTCATTCCCGGGCGTATTAAAAGCAAACAGCGTCAACTGGCCGGTTGTCTCTGGTTTCATGCTGTTTCCGTGGGAGAGTTTAACGCTGTTTTCCCTCTCATCAAGGCATTTAAGAAGGAACATCCGGGCGCCGGGCTAGTGGTTTCAACTACTACCGGCACCGGGCAGGCACTGGCCCGGGAAAAATGTCGGGACCTGGCCGAGGTGATCTACTTTCCTTATGATCTGCCTTTCTGCAATAAGGCCTGGCTGGACGCCCTTTCACCCAGTCTGGTGGCCATAACCGAAACCGAAATCTGGCCCGGTTTTACCTATGAGTGCAAGAAGCGGGGCATCATGATGACGGTGGTGAACGGCCGCATTTCGCCTCGCTCCTTCAAGGGTTATAAGCGTTTCCGCGCTTTCTTCGGTCCCGTGCTGAGGCGCTTTGACAATATCGGCGTGCAATCACTGGAAGAGGCTGAACGGTACCGGGCCATCGCCGGCGAGGAGGCGAAGATCACGGTGCTCGGTAATCTGAAGTTTGACGGGCTGACACCGCCTTCCGAGGAGACGCGTGCGGCCTTGAGAACATTGGTGAATCTTAGCGCCGGTACTGCACCGGTGGTGGTGGCTGGTTCTACCCACGAGGGTGAGGAAGCCGCCTTGCTCAATTACCTGAAGGAGCACGGTAAGAAGAAGGAGTTTCACCTGATTCTGGTGCCCAGGCATCCCGAACGCTTTCAGCATGTGGCCAGGTTGATTGAAGAAGCAGGCTTTGTGGTGCGCCGCTACTCCAAACAGGAAGGTTTTTTGCCTGACCTGGCGGTGAGTAAGCAGGTCTATCTGCTCGATGCCATCGGCAAACTTTTCGACTTCTATAGTCTCGCCGATATTGCCTTTGTGGGAGGCACTCTTGCTCCCATCGGCGGGCACAATATTATGGAACCCTATGCCTACGGCGTGCCTGTGGTGGTTGGACCCCACATCGAGAAGACCAGGGATGTGGCTCAGGCGCTCAGCCAGGCCGGCGCTTTGACCATGGTCAGTAGCGGCGAAGCCCTCACCCCGGCCCTTTCTCTTTTGCTTTCCGATGAAAGCGAGCGGCTCAGCCGCGGCGAGCGGGGGCGTCGCATTCTACTTGCCAGTCAGGGAGCTGTAGGCAAGGCTATGCAGATGTTGGAAGCGACTCTTTCTAAAAACAACGCCTCTAACGAGCTTTCGGGTTTGAACTAATGACGACGGCGGTACAGGCCCTGCTTGCTCCCCTGGCCGGGCTCTATGGTTTGGGGGCTTATGCGCGCCTTCTCAGTTACAGTCTTGGTATTAAGAGCAGAAAGAAGGCTAATGCTTTCGTTCTCAGTGTAGGCAACCTGACCGTGGGCGGCACCGGTAAGTCGCCTGTGGTCATCGATATAGCTGCCAGGTTGAGCAAACGAGGCTTGAAGGTGGCCGTTCTCTCAAGGGGCTACGGCCGCCGAGGTAAGGCACCATATGTAGTGGTATCAGATGGTAGCGGCAAAGCCCTTTGCAGTGTGGAAGAAAGTGGTGACGAGCCTTACTTGATTGCCACTTCTGTTCCATCCGCCTCGGTGATTGTCGGAGCCAGCCGCGTTGAGACCCAGGCTCTGGCCATCGAGAAATACGGAGCCGAGGTCTTGATTCTCGATGACGGCTTTCAGCACCTGCCTATGGAACGCGATATGGATCTGGTGCTCTGGGATTACAACGATGACCCAGGAATGGCAAAGCTCTTGCCGGCCGGTAGGCTGCGAGAGCCGTTTTCCGCCTTGAGCCGGGCCAGTCATATCGTGGTCACCAAGGTGCCTGAGGTTCCAGATCCGGCTTATCTTGAGGGCTTGCTCAAAACCTTGCGAGGATACAATTCAGAGGCGGAAGTGAGCAGGGTCAGCTTTCTTGTAGATTGCGTCGTCAATGCCCTGGATTTAGGTCGTAGGCTGCCGCCTTCCGAACTTGCCGGCAAGCGCTGGCTAGCTCTTTGCGCCATCGCCAGACCGGAGAGTTTTCAGGCTTCGCTCAGGCAACTCTCTTTGGACGTAGTGGAGGTGATGACCAGACCCGACCATAGTTGGTTTTCCGACCGGGACATCAGTCAATTGATGGCGACTCTGGAGTCTGGTAGCGTGGATGGTGTCATTACGACCGAGAAGGATTTAGTGCGCCTGCTTTTTACCGGCGATGAAATGCGCAGGCAGCATCTCTCGAAGATCATGAGCAAGATCTATGCACTGCGTCAGACCACTCTCTGGCATGACGCGGCGGAACCGACTTTCCTTACGAGGATCAAAGCGTGAAGTCGAAGAACATGCCTGTCTCTGAGAGAATTCTAGTGATTCGCTATCGCTTCATCGGCGATACCATCCTTACAGTGCCGTTCTTGCGTAACTTGAGAGAAGCTTATCCCCATGCCGTCATCGACGTGCTGGTGGGTCCTAAGAGCGGGGAGGTCCTTCAGAACTGCCCTTATGTCAATGAATTAATACCCTTTGATACCACGCGCTTTCATAAGTACGACCGGGGCGAAGGTAAGCCCCGCAGTTTGCTGTCTTATGCCCTGGCCCTGCGCAAGCGCAAATACGACACGGTATTTGTATTGAAGCGCTCCTTCAGCAGTGCTCTGCTTGCTTTCTTGAGCGGTGCGCGGCTCAGGGTCGGTTACCGGGGCGACGGCCATTTCTTGCTCACCCATAAGGTGCCCTTTGATACTGGCATTCATGAAGTAGACTCACTGCTGGCTAATTTGAAGGTCTTGCAGATTCCTGTCGGCAGCAAAGAATTAGAGAGTTTTCCCAGCGAAGCGGAACTTACCCGGGTGAAGGAGATGGTGCCCGAAGTGCTTGAGCCGGGAAGGCGAGTTCTCATTCATGCGGCTGCCGCTCATCCGGACAAAATGTATCCCCTTGCTTCCTGGGCAGTTCTTGTTCGCAAGCTCTTTGAGGAATTGGCATTGAAGCCCGTGTTTAGCGGAGATAAGCAGGACCTTCCTCTCTACGAGGAGTTGACGGCTCTTGCCGGAGTGCCCTGCCTCAATCTGGCCGGACGGCTTTCTTTGCGGGAGAGCATGGCTCTTTATACTTTTATGGATCTGGCTGTTTGTGTGGACTCCGGTCCTTCCCATTTAGCGGCCAGTGCCGGGGTGCCGACGGTAACCCTCTTTGGTCCTACGGATCCGGTGCGCTGGGGCCCTTACGGCAGTAAGCACCGCTCAGTCTTTGATGCGAGTTTAGCCTGTCGTCCCTGCCATTATAAGAAGACTTGCGAGAACCGCCCCTGTCTGACTGAACTTTCGGCTGAGCTTGTCTTTAATGTTTGCAGAGAGCAGCTACCTGCTAGGTCCTCTTCCTAGCTCGATTCTTAGACGATTCACTGTTGCCGGTGCCCGGTGTCCCCGGCTTCTTGAGGACATCCGTAGTGAAAGTCCGGCATGGCATTCATTCAATTGTGAGAACCTTCTTCTCTGGGCTCCCTCCCCTCGCTGAACCGCTGCTTCCTGAGAGCGATAGAACACTGTTTAGATGCTTATTTAGTAAACTTATGCTCGTGCTCTTGGTTTTTCCGTCCACACAGAAACGCCTGGGCGGGAAAGTGCTTAAATATGTACTTGAGAGGGCGTCGCCTGAGGAGAACTTTTCGATGAATTATCAATTTCCAACCTTTGCTTCCAGGCTCTTGTATTCCACTGTTGCCTTTTCACTGCTTCTGCCGCTTGCTTTGACGACGGCCGCCGGCGTCTCAGCTAAAGACAGAGGTGACTTTGAGAAGAAAGGCGGAAAGAACTATCCCGGCAAAAGCATCGAGCAAATTGGGTCCATGATGCCTAAGGCTCGCAAGGGTTCGATTACTTTCCCGGTCTATGATCAGGGCGGTTCCTATTACTATCACAAAGGTGAATATGAAAAGGCTCGTCAATACTGGATGACGGCCTTGAAACTGGCTGAAAAGGAGGTCCCGGCGGAGAGGGCACGGGGTCTTTCTCAGTCTACCGAGACTGCCACTTGCAGTTTGATCAAGCACCTTATGTATTTGATTTCAGACTCTCATTACAAGCCCGGTTACTATTCCAACCAGGCCGCCACTCCTTATGAATTGCCGCCCGGCGTGCAGCCTTTGCGCGACCCAGATCCCCGCAAGGTGCAGTTGCATAACTTGAAGGCCCAGATGCGTGTTTTCCAGGAGGATATGCAGTGGTGGGAGCGTATTAAGGTCTTCGCCAAGCGAGCCCTGGGTGATGGTCATCGCTGCATGTATCAGCCCATGGAGGTCATGGAGATAAACCGTCAGTACAAGCTTGTAAATACCCGCCATGCCATTCAAACACTGGAGTCCGAGCTTGGTGTTCAGAGTCTTGATTCCAAACAGACGCCCTGGTCTGGCGGCTACCAGAATCCCACCGGAAAGAACGGCGGTAATCCAAATCAGGGGCAGGTGGAGAATCCCTGGCCTTAAGGCAACTAATCTCTGGGGTCGCTGCCAGACCTAAACAAATGCCCGCATTCGAAGAGCACCGGTAAGCCCCGCACCAGGCAGAAGGCAGCCGAAACATAGACGAGCCAGTTGGCCAGACCGATATAAAGCTCCTGGTGGAGCGCCTTTGTCTGGGCGGCTATGACCATACAAAAAGCCAGGGCTTTTACTACCGCATAGGTGAAGCGGCTGAAGTTCGAAGCCACTAGAAATTTTCCCAGACCGGACTGCATCATGGTTTTGGCACCAAAGGCGGTGTAACCCTGTTCACTGGCCTGGCTGCGCACTGCGTCTACAAAAGTTCCCCTTACCAGGTAGAGAAGCGGCACCCAGACCGGAATCCAGCCCAGGGTGGCAAAGACTATCCAGTAAGCCATCTCCACGCAACGGTCTCCGGCAATGTCCAGAATGGCCCCGAATTTGGATGATTGATTGAGCTTGCGGGCAAAATAGCCGTCCAAGCCGTCGGCCCAAATAACCAGTACGGTCAGAACAAAAGCAGTCCAGAGCAGGGTATCGTCGCTCGTCTTGAAAAAGAGCAAGGCGAGAGTGCCCAGTGCCAGCACCACCCTCGATACTGTGATGATATTGGCTACGTTTACCGTTTGGCTTTTGGGCATGCTCTTAAACGTCGAGGGTGCTTCTGTGAGCATTTTCCTCAATGTACTGGCGGCGCGGTCCTACCACTTCACCCATGAGCAGGTCGAACCAGTGATCAGCTTCGGAGGCGTCGGCCACGTTGACGCGCTTCAAGGTGCGGGTGGCTGGATTCATGGTTGTATCCCAGAGTTGCTGGGGCATCATTTCACCCAGTCCTTTAAAGCGCTGAACTGTAGCTTTATCACCCATTTCAGCCAGGAGGGCTTCCAGTTTATGCTCGTTATAGCAGTACTCCACCCGTTTGCCTTTTTCCACTTTGTAGAGGGGCGGCTGGGCGATGTATACATAGCCTTTCTCCACCAGCGGTCTGGCATAGCGGAAGAAGAAGGTGAGCAGTAGGGTGCGAATGTGGCTGCCGTCCACGTCGGCGTCGGTCATGATGATAATCTTGTGATAGCGCAGTTTGCTCATATCCAGATTTTCAGCATTGGGGCGCAACAGTCCGGCAGTTTTGCCGCCGCCCTCTTCTTCGCCTTCCTTCACCACCAGTCCGATGGCCTGGATCATGGCCTGCACTTCGGCATTGTCGTAGATACGGCTGGGCTGCACCCTCTCCACGTTGAGGATCTTACCTCTTAGAGGCAGAATCGCCTGGAAACTTCTATCCCGTCCTTGCTTAGCAGAGCCGCCGGCGGAGTCTCCTTCCACCAGATAGACTTCGCATTTTTCCGGATCTTTGTCGGAACAATCGGCTAGTTTGCCAGGCAGACCGCCGCCGGAGAGCGCCGATTGCCGGCGTACGTTTTGTTTGGCTTTCTGTGCTGCTTCCCGGGCATTTTTGGATTGCAGGACCTTATTGATAATGTCTTTCGACTGTTTGGGATTGAGCTCGAGCCAGTCGGATAGTCGCTCGGCGGTGACGCCCTGCACTACACCCTGAACTTCTCTGTTGCCGAGGCGCTCTTTCGTCTGTCCTTCAAACTGAGGATCCGGCACTTTCACCGAGACTATGGCTGTGAGACCTTCTCTTACGTCATCGCCGGTGAAGTTGGAGTCATTCTCTTTCAGGAGATTGTTCTTCCTGGCATAGTCATTGATGATGCGGGTGAGAGCGTTTCTGAAGCCGGTCAGGTGTGTGCCGCCGTCATGGGTGTTGATGTTGTTGACGAAGCTATATACGGATTCCGAATACTGGGCGGTCCATTGTAGTGAACATTCCACCGTTACTTCATCGGCCTTTTGCTCGAAGTAAATTGGCGGCTTGTGGAGTACGTCCCGGGTCTCGTTCAGGTATTCTACATAGCTGGCTATACCACCTGCATAGTGATAGGTTTCGGTTTTACCGTCGCCCTTGCCGGGACGGTTATCGGTCAAGACTATACAGAGTCCTTTGTTAAGGAAGGCCATTTCCCTCAGACGAGTTGCTAGAACGTCCCATTCGAAGTAAATCTTCAGGCGTTCGTTGTCTTCGTTGAAGTCATGGAAGATTTCATCGTCAGGCCAGAACGTGACCTTGGTTCCTTTGCTGTCGGTCTCGCCCAGCACTTTCAGGTCACCATCGGCGACACCACGCAAATAAACCTGCTCGTGCACCCGGCCGTTTCTGAATACTTCTACTTGCAGGCGCTCCGAAAGAGCGTTCACTACTGAGGCGCCGACGCCGTGCAGACCGCCGGACACTTTGTAGCCGCCGCCGCCGAACTTGCCGCCGGCGTGCAGCACGGTGAATACCGTTTCAACGGCGCTCTTGCCTGTCTTTTCCACGATATCGGTGGGGATGCCTCGACCATTGTCAAGAACGGTGCAGGATTCATCGGCATTGACTGTCACTTCGATGCGGGTGCAATGCCCGGCCAGGGCTTCGTCAACAGCGTTGTCGACGATTTCCCAGACCATGTGATGCAGACCTCTGGGACCGGTTGTACCGATGTACATTCCGGGTCTGACTCTGACGGCTTCCAGTCCCTCAAGGACATCGATAGAGGAGGCATCGTAGCTGCCCTGTACGGAATTATCCGTTTCATTTGTCTCCAGTTCGGCTGGCTTCCCGTCTGGATTGTTTTCTTGTTCTTCCAAAGATGCCACTGTCCCCTGATCTTTCTTCGCCATTTATCGAGATCCCGTAAACCTGAAATGTAACTGTGTTTAAGCTAAGGCTAAATTTGTCCTGACAGGGAAAATGCCCGCCGGGGGATATCTTCTGAATATCCGCCGTGGAGGTAATTTTAGTCCCTGTTAGATAGGACTCCTCTTAACAGGCAAATTTTAGCACAGAAGCCTATCTCACGCCGTTTTTACAGTGACGAGAAGGGGGGTTAGGGGCTAAAATCCCAGTTATGATTCAGAGGGCCGCCCTTTGAATTTGTAAAGACCAAGGGGAGCTTTCCCCCATGACGTATTACGAGGATATCTTGGAAGTTTTCTACGAGCCCCAGCCTGGATTGATAGACCGTTCAGCCATTGCTCTGGGATTTTTTGACGGAGTTCATCCTGGTCACCAGGTGGTGATATCCCGGGCTGTCAGTGAGGCTTCCAGGCTGAAGGCCCGCTCCGGCGTGGTTACTTTTAAGGATCATCCCCGGGGCCTGACCAGAGGCCAGGCGCCCCTCCTGCTATCGGTGATTGAAGAAAGATTGAGTTTATTCGACCAGCTGGGGGTGGATTTTGCCCTGGTGCTCACCTTCTCGGAAGAGCTCTGCCGCCTTTCTCCCAGCGAGTATGTGGAAACTATGCTGGTGGAATGCCTGGGTGCCAGGTCGATTTCCGTGGGGCATAACCATCATTTCGGTAGGGACCGGGAAGGTGATGCCAAGCTGCTTGAGCGCATAGGCAAAGAGAAAGATTTTGTGGTTCATGCCGCCGACATGGTTTATGTCGATGGTCTGGAGGTGTCCAGCAGCCGCATCCGCGATCTGGTCATTGGCAAGAACCTGGATCTGGCTGCCCGCTTGCTTTCCCGCCCGTTCAGTCTGAGAGGCACGGTTGTTAGAGGCGATATGAGGGGCAGAACTCTCGGCTTCCCCACCGCCAATGTGCAGCATGCTTTCAATCAACTGGTGCCCCCCTGCGGTGTTTACGCCGGTTTTGCCCAGGTGCTTGATGAGCCCGGTGAGAAACGTTTGTGCGTGATTAACATAGGCGTACGTCCTACCTTTAAAAATCCCGAATTGAAAATTTCCATGGGCACTACGGAGCCGATTTTGACCGTGGAAGCCCACCTGCTTGATTTCGACGGCGATCTTTATGACAAGCCGATGAAGCTCGAGTTTCACAAGCATTTGCGTGATGAGCGCAAATTCGACAACCTTGATGCCCTCAAAGCCCAGATCGGCGAGGATTGCAGTATGGCTAAGAACAGCTTGCCCTGTCTTATTTAGACCGTGTTTGTTTCCAGGCTCACTGTCAAGAATTTCAGAAACTACCAGGATGCCAGTCTTTCCTTGCATCCGGTGCGCAATCTGCTCATCGGCGACAATGCTCAGGGAAAGACCAATCTTCTGGAAGCCATCGAGCTACTTTGCAATATCAAGAGCGGCCGTGCTGCTTCCGACCGAGATCTCATTCTCGCCGGCGCCGAGAGCACCCTTATTGAAATCACATATGTATGCCAGGGCATCGAGGAGACAGTCTCCTTGATACTCTCTTTGAAGCCCCGACTGAGCAGGGTCTTGAAGGTGAACGGCATGAAGGTAAGCCGCTCCGAACTGGGCGGTTTGAGTCGCCTGACCGCCGTCAGCTTCAGCACCCGCGACTTGGCTCTGGTACGCGGCGGACCAAAGGAGCGGCGTGACTGGTTGGATCAGGTGCTGGTCAAGCTCCGACCTGGTTTTGCGGAAGTGGTAGGCAAGTACGAAAAGATAGTGCAGCAAAGAAACAAGCTTCTGCGTCTTTGTTTTGAACGAGGACAGTCACCGGATGAAGAAGAAATCAAAGTCTGGGATGTACAACTGGCACGGGTGGGCGCTCGCCTGGTGAAGGCGCGTGCCGCCGTTCTGGAGAAGCTCCTGCCCCAGGCGGAAGCTAATTTGACCAGGGTTTCAGGACTGAAGGAGAGGCTTTCCGCCGTATATCTGTTCAGGGTCAGGGGCCGGCAAACAGATGTAGAAGAAGAAGCGGAGGAAGATACCAATCTGCGTCTGGCCGAGCTCCTGTCCATCAAAGAAGAGGACCTGGCCAAGCGCATTTATTTAAATTTGAAGGACCGGCGGGCCGAGGAAGTGGTGCGCAAGCAGACACTCACCGGCCCTCATCGAGATGATATCGTCTTTGCCATCAATGATTTTGCCGCCCATGCCTTCGCCAGCCAGGGGCAGCAACGCTCTCTGGTGCTGGCTCTCAAGCTGGCCGAATTGAAGCTCGTGGAAGAAGCTTTAAGCGAGCCGCCGCTTCTTCTTCTGGACGATGTGCTGGCTGAGTTGGATTTATCCAGGCAGGGAATGCTTATGGAGCTTGTCAAGGCTGACATGCAAACATTAATTACCACTACCCATCTGGATGGCTTCCGGCCGGACTGGCTTGTTGGTGCTCAAATTACCAGGGTGGAGGCAGGGGTGCTTTCTTCAGTTGGCGAAATTGGTTAGATAGAGATAGTATGGGGTACATTAGTATGAGTTAAGGTGGGCTTTTCCAAATAACGCCGCCTTTTCTCCCCCGAAACTCAAATTGGCGTAAATTCCACAATACAATTTTAGTCAGTCAACTTCTAGCAAGTAAATCGAAGGGATCAAGTGCACGCCGGAAATCTTCATGATGGTTTAGATCAAAAGATCTGCCTGGAATGCAACAGACAGTTCACAGGCGTCGTCAAAGCCTGCCCCCACGACGGGGCAGCTCTTGTCGCTCTGGCCAGAGATCCGATGATTGGTACTTGCTTGATGGGTAAGTACGACATTATCGATGTTATCGGTCACGGCGGCATGGGTGTCGTCTATAAAGGACGCCAGGTCTTGATGGAGCGCACCGTGGCCATCAAGATGTTGCAGTCTCAACATATTGCCGATTCCCAGTCGGTGCAACGCTTCTTGCGGGAAGGCAAAGCCTCCTGCCGGATGAATCATCCGCATGTGATCACTGTCTACGACTTCGGGATCACACCCCAGTCCGGACAGCCTTTCATCGTCATGGATTATCTACAGGGCATCTCCCTGGCCGACCTGATTAAACAAGATGGACAGGTTTCGGTGGAACGCAGCATCAAGATTCTCACCCAGGCCACTGACGCTCTCGATCATGCTCACCGGGCCGGTGTTATCCACCGTGACTTGAAGCCCAGCAATATCATGCTCATCGAATATGAGGACGAAAAAGACTTCGTCAAGATAGTCGACTTCGGTGTGGCGCAGCTTATCGGTGCTGGCGGTGAACAGCAGCGCCTCACCCAGATGGGCGAGGTATGCGGCAGCCCTGTTTATATGAGCCCCGAGCAGTGTCAGGGGCTGGAACTGGACGTCAGATCCGATATCTATTCAATGGGCATTGTCATTTATGAGACGCTTACCGGTCGGCTGCCTTTGATTGGTAAGACCATGGTTGAAACCATGAGTAAGCACATTACCGACATGCCGCCCCGCTTTACGGAAATTCGCCCGGACCTCTACATACCGGAGCGCCTGGAAGCGGTAATCTGGAAGGCCATGGCCAAGGATCCCGCCAACCGTCACCAGAGTATGGCCGAGCTTTGCCGTGATCTTGACACTGCTATTCCCAAGCCCGGCAAGAGCCAGGTGCTCCGCACCGACTTTCCATCCATGCCGGGAGAGGGAGAAGAAAAGAAAGAGCGTAAAATCTCGCCTCTCGTCTTAGGCGCCGTGGCCGCCCTGGTACTCTTGGTTATCGGCGTGGGCGGTTTCATGATGCTTGGTAAGAAAGACACTGCGGTTGCACCAACGGTCAGACCGCCTGTGAACACCGCCACCACCACCACTACTGTGCCAACGATGCCGCCGCCCAAGACCACAGCGCCCACTGCTAGCGTTGCTGCCCCGGTCGTTGCACCGCCGGTAGTGCCAAGCCCGCCGGTCAAGCCTGCCCCTGTTGCTGCTGTTACGACTCCGCCGGCTAATGTCGGTAAACCGGATGTGAAGACGGCTGCCGTGCGTACCACGGTCAAGCCGATTAAGAAGGTGCGCAAACCCAAACCGGCCATAGCCTCTTCCGGCAGTTCAAGCGGTGCTGCTGCTGCCTCCAGTGGTGGTGGCGGTACCGTTGATCGCTTTAAAGATCTGGCCCGGCGCAAGAGCTTCTAACTATTTAGCCTTGAGTGCCTCTTCATAGCCTTGCAGGCGCCTTTCGAAGGACTGCCTGATAAGATTCGCATCCTTCTCGAACTGCAATTCCAGAGCGCGGCGTCTTTCACTGTAGTCTTTTTTGATTGAGTCCACTGCTTCCTGGTCTACATAGCGACCGCCATGCCTTCTTCTTACGGGAGCAAGCGGTGCCAGGGCTTGCTTCTCTTGCTCAAGCAAGTCGGCAATTTTGTCGCTGAGAATTTTCTTCTTGACCGCTATTTGCCCTTCCGCTTCACCTCTCAGTCTGACACCTTCCGCTTCCAGGGCCGGTCTGTGGTCTTCTTGCTCTGGCTCGGGCCTTAGGCCCGGAGAAGGTAAGGCAACTGTCGCCGACTTATCCAACTCTCTGATAGCGGCGTTGGCCTTCTCAAAGAGTTCTCTATTTTTCTCTTTCGGGCAAATCTGCAGGCAGTATTTAAAGTGTGCCCGGGCCAGATCATTATGTTTCTGTTTTACTAAGATGCAAGCCAGTAGGTAGTGTGCGCCGGCATCTTGCGGCGCTTTCTTGAGAATACCTTCCAGTCTGTTTCTGGCGCGCATGAAAAGCCCACTTTTGTATTCATTGACGGCCTGCTCCATAGCACTCTTTTCCCCGGCCCTAGCCGAGACCAGGCAGGTACAGAGCCAGGCTGCAAGAAGTACGGCAGTTCTCATTTTAGAGTTGCTCTGATGGCGGCGGAGAGTTCTTTCACCCTTTCCGGGTCGACGGCTTCTCTCCAGTTGCCGTTGTACTTGGCATAGCTACCGACGATGACGGCGTCGGCGTTTCTATAGAGCGCCATGTTTTGCGGTGTGACGCCGGAACCAATTAGAACCGGAATCTTTACGGCTGCGGCCGCTTCTTGTACCGCCTCTGCCGGTGGTGCGGCACCGGTGCGCAGTCCCGTGACGATAATGCCGTCGGCCTGAAAGAACTCCGCGGCATGAGCTGTTTCTGTCAGGCTGAGGTCGCTTGTGATGGCATGGGAAGAATGTTTCTTCTTAATGTCGGCATAGATTTTTATATTCTTGGCGGCCAGGGCGGCGCGCTTGCGAATCAAGGAAGGAGCGGACGCCTGGTGCAGACCCTCATCACCCACATGGGCAAAGACGAAACCTTCCACGCGAATGAAATCAAGATCGGCTGCCACAGCTACGGCCAGGGCTTCCAGATTGGCGGCTGCCAGCAGTTGCACCCCGGTTTCCACTCTGAATTTCTGCCGCACGGCGTAGGCTACCGCCGACATGGCCGCTACGGTTTCTGATTCTACATATCCCCGCAAGTAAGGCACGTCATGCATGTTTTCGAGCAAGAGTGCATCTGCGCCGCCTTTTAAATAGCTTTCCGCATCTTTCAGCGAGCGTTTGATGATGTCTTGCATGGAGCCGTAGTCGGCGGCACCCGGCAGAGCCGGTACATGTATTACGCCAATCAGGGCAGGGGCTTTCTTATCCAAGAGTTTTATTTCATCCTATTTAAGTAGAACCGCTCGCAAAGGTGAGGCTTCCAGCTCCATAAACTTCAAGGGTAGGGCAATCAGTTGATAGGCACCCTCTTCCACCTGGGTGAGATCCAGATTCTCCAGCCAGACAAGTCCAAAGCGATCGAGCACATGGTGGGTGCTAAGCTCTTTCGCCTTGATGTGATCTACCGAGGGCGTATCAAGACCGACCAGACGAAAACCGTTCTCACCAAGGGTGGTGGCACAGTCGGTACTCAAGTAAGAGTAACTTTCGGCAAAGGTGTCGAAGTCAATGTGCTTGAGCGTTTTGAAAAGCACCCGTTCGAACTTGCCGGCCAGCGACAAAAGGCGGTCCTTCACTTGCTTGTCTATGGCCTCTCTTGTGTCGGAGATATCGATTACATAAACTTCTCCCAGGAAGGCTGAGAGATCGAGGCTGCCGGCTCTTACCGTCTCAATGTCCTTAAAGCTGCCTTTGATATGCACAGGCGCATCGGCATGGCTGCCTACGTGTGGGCTCATGGTCAAGGCTGTGAGATTGATAACCTGTGAATCTTCGTAGGTCAAAGTCACCGACTTGGAGAAGGGAGTATCGCCGGGAAAACAGGCGGTGTGCGCAGTGATCGGCTGAGAGATGTCGATGATGCGGCTGTAAGAAAGCTTGGCGCCTGGGCTCATGTCAGCTCACCGTGGTGCTGAGCGGCAATGTCTTAGTGCAGGAGCCGGATTCATTTAACTGAAAGTGGAAATGTGTCTTTATATGATCTACTCGCACATCCTGTACTTCCTTTTTCTTTGGCGGTGCTAGTTCCAACTGCTGCAGAATTTCCCGCAAGATAAGTTCCATGTGCTTGTTGTCGAAGCCGGAACTGAGCTTTATGCAGATGCCCAGACCGTTTGGAAATTTGCTTGTGATTAGGGATACGCCCAGCAGTCCGTCGGCTCCTTCTTTGGCAATTGCCTGAAAATCGGCGCCGGGAAAGGTTTCTCCGGTCATGATTTTGTAGTCAAGGCGACCGAGTCCGGAAACATAGCGCGGATGCGTGTGCATCAGTTGTCCGAGCTTGCCCCAGTGACGCCATTCTGCTCTGGGCAGGGGCTTGTTTTCAAGATTGAAGAGGCTCTGATAGATGCCGGCTATTTCAAAAGTGGAAAGGGCGTAATTGGGCAGTTGGCAACCATCGGTGGTGGCAGTGAAAGAGCTTTTGGGGCGACCCGTGAAATAGGCTAGAATTTCTTTCAGATCATCGTGATGAGGGTTGCCTTCCTCGAGGTAGGTTTCCGGTTTCTGTCCCATTGCTTTCATCGCCGCTAAATAACCGGAGTGTTTGCCGCTGCAATTGTGATAACGGCGGCTTGGTTTCTCGCCCCGGGCCTTCATGAGATCTTTGCTTTCCTGGCAGAGGGGCGAGGCCTGCGGGCAGCGCAGGGATTCTTCGCTTATGCCGGCAATCTTCCAAACGGTCTCGAGGGCATCCAAATGGCAGGGCTCGGCCGAATGAGAAGCCATGAAAAGAGCATAGTGCTCATCTTTGAGATCCGGATAGTTCCGTTTGAGAATATCCATGTGGGAAAGTAATTGCCAGGGTTTGAGCAGGGAACGGGTCCATAGTTCAAAGTCTGTTTTGCCGTGGCTGACAAGGGCGCGGTATCTTTGCTCAAGCGGTCTGCCGAAATCGGCGAAATTGTCGTCGCCTGTTACTACGGAGACGATTCCGTAGACCGTCACTTCCGCTTTTCTGCTTCTTTCGATGGTGAAAATAGGCTGCCAGGGTAGGTTTTCAGAACTTGTTGTAATCATGTTAGGGTAGCGTTCCTTGTTGCCTCTGTTTCTGCTAATTATTCTTTCAGGAACCGCGTGCTCGGCCCCCTAGAGCATAAGATTGAGTGTCCCCAGTTTAAATGACCTTGGGGGGTTTCAACTAGTGCTGCTCATTAAGGAGCGGCAGCGCAGGAGTTCTGGAATGATTAAAGAAGCGGTTAATCCGGGCCAGGCTTCACCCAGCCCTCTGGGTGCCTATTCTCATGCCCTCCGGGTGGGTGATTTGCTTTTCATCAGCGGTCAGGGTTGTCGGGACCCTAAGACGGGAGTGGAGTGCGGACTTACTCTGGATGAAAAGGGGCAGGTGCTGGCCTACGACATTGAGGTCCAGACGCGAGGCGTACTTGAAAATCTGGGGGTGGTTTTGCGCCATGCCGGGCTTGACTACAGCGATCTGGTGGATATGACCGTTTTCCTCCACGACATGCAGGACTTCGAGCGCTACAACAAGGTTTATGCCGGTTATTTTTCCGGTGTGGCGGTGCCGCCTACTCGCACCACCGTGCAGGTGGCCCGGCTGCCCGGACGCAACTATATAGAAATTAAAGCAATTGCCAGCTTCGGCTAAAAAGGCGAGAGGGTCTCAAGACCGACTAAGGAAGGAGAGCTAAAAGATGACGGCCAATAGTGCAGTTAAGTCCGGGGCTAAACTGAAGGAAGTGCACCACTTCATCGGCGGCGAATTTGTGCCGGGAGAAAGTGCCGAGACTTTCGAAAGTTTTGCTCCCGGAACCGGCATGCCCCATGCCCGTGTGGCCCTGGGCACAGCCCGGGATGTGGACCGGGCTGTTTCTGCTGCTCTCGATGCCCAGAAGGGCCCCTGGGCCAGGATGCCCATGAAAGAACGCTGTCAGATTTTGCGGCGCATCGGCGACCTCATACTTGAGAACAAAGAAGAGCTGGCCATCGCCGAATCTACTGATAATGGCAAGCCCCTCAGCGAAAGTCTGGAAGGCGATATTCCCAGATCGGCTATGAACTTTCATTTTTTCTCGGAGTTTGCCGCCAGTCATGTGGAAGAAGCTTTCACCGTAAGCCCTAGCGAACGGCATGTGGCCGTAAGGGAGCCCCTGGGCGTATGTGGACTTATCACACCCTGGAATCTTCCCCTTTATCTTGCCACCTGGAAAATTGCACCGGCTCTGGCTATGGGCAATACCATAGTTTTGAAGCCGGCGGAGTGGACGCCCTATAGTGCCTTTCTCTTTGCCGATCTGGCCCGTCAGGCCGGTTTGCCGCCCGGTGTCTTCAACATCGTGCACGGTTTTGGTGCCGACGGTGCCGGTGAGGCCTTGACCCGCCATAAGGACGTCAAATCTATTTCCTTCACCGGTGAAACCTCTACCGGTAAGGCTATTATGATGGCTGCTGCTCCCACTCTCAAAAAGCTATCCTTCGAGTTGGGCGGCAAAGGCGCCAACATTATATTCGACGATGCCAATCTGGAGGAAGCGATACCAACGGCGGTGCGGGCCGCTTTTCGCAATCAGGGGCAGATTTGTCTGGCCGGCTCCCGTCTGTTTGTGCAGCGCAAGGTCTATGACCAGGTTGTAGAGAAAATGGTGGAGCGGGTCAAAGCCATTAAGGTGGGTGATCCCCTCAGTCGAGACAGCCAGATGGGTGCTCTAGTATCCCGCGAGCATATGGAAAAGGTGCTTGCTTACATTGCCATCGGTAAGCAGGAAGGTAAGTTGCTTTGTGGAGGCGAGAGACTGTCCGAGCTTGGTGAAGGTTACTTCCTCAGTCCTTCCGTTTTTGTAGATTTGAAGACCGATTCGCGCTTCCTGCAGGAAGAAATCTTTGGTCCCACCCTGCCCATCCTGCCTTTCGATGATGAGGAAGAGGCGGCGGCTATGGCCAATGATTCTCCCTACGGGCTTTCAGCCAGTGTCTGGAGTCAGGATATCGACCGTTTGCAGCGCATGAGCAATAGCATCAAGGCCGGCATGATCTGGATTAATACCTGGTTTGCCCGGGACCTGCGCACGCCTTTCGGTGGTCAGAAATCTTCCGGTCTAGGCCGTGAAGGCGGACGCTACAGTCTGGAATTCTTCTCGGAAGCGAAAACCATCTCTTATAAGTACAAGGCCTGAACCCCAAGAAAGGAAGCAAGCATGGATTTTGGTTTGAAGGGCAAAGTGGCTCTGGTCACCGGCGCCTCCCGCGGCATAGGGCGAGCCATTGCCGAGACCCTGGCGGCTGAAGGTGCCGAGGTGCTGGCCGTGGCCAGGTCGCAGTTTCAGGGCGAGGGGCTGAAAACGTTGCAAGCCGACCTTACCGATGAAGCCAGTCGTAAGAACTTAATCGAAGAGATTGGCAAGCACCACAAGGGGCTTGATATCCTGGTGCACAATGTGGGCGGACCCAAGCCCACCGATGTCAGGCAGACCAGCTTGACCGACTGGCAGGAGGGTTTTGAAAGGCTCTTTCTGTCGGTGGCCCAGCTCAACGAAGGCTTTGTGCCGGGTATGGTCGAGCGTGGCTTTGGTCGGATTGTCTGCGTCACTTCTCTATCAATTATGGAGCCCATCGCCGGCTTGGCGGTCTCTAACGGCATACGCTCGGCCGTCACGGCCATGCTCAAAACCCTGGCTGATGAAGTGGCTCCTCGCGGTGTCACCGTCAATTGCGTTGCTCCCGGCGCCATTGCCACAGAAAGGCTGGCCGATTTGATGGAAGCTCGCATAGCCAGAAGCGGTCAGAGCCGAGCAGACTATGAAAGAGACTACCTGGCCCAGATTCCGGCCGGTCGTCTGGGAACGCCGGCGGAATTCGCCAGCCTGGTTGCTTATCTTTGTTCCACCCAGGCTGCCTATGTGACCGGTTCCACCATCTGTGTGGACGGCGGTAAGCGGCGCAGCACCTACTAAATTTGCTATCATTCAAGCTGTTATAGTTTTTGCCGGGGTGAAACGTGAAGTATTTAGTGCTCGGGGCAGGCAAGATGGGCTATGCCGTAGCCTACGACTTGATTCGTTCAGCTAAAGTCGACAAGGTAGTACTCACCGACATCGATGAAAGTCATGTGAAAGCTACAGCCGATCGCCTCAACGACCCCAAGGTCGTGCCTGCTCGCCTGGATGTCACCAATGAAAGAGAACTTGGTCAGCTCATGGAAGAAGTGGATGTAGCCATTAGCTGCGTCACTTATGAGCATAACTACGAGCTTGCTAAAATGGCCCTTTCCACGCGCACGCACTTCGTCGATCTGGGCGGCAATGAAGAAATTGTCTCCCGGCAGTTCAACCTGGATGAACTAGCGAGGGAGCGCGGCGTGACAGTAATTCCCGACGCCGGTCTGGCACCGGGGATGGTGTCGCTCCTGGCCGTCAGTGCGGCCGAGAGCCTGGATGAAGTCTACGATATTCGCATGCGTGTAGGTGGCTTGCCTGTGGAGCGAGAAGTTAGCCCCCTTGGCTATGCCCAGGTCTTTTCCATCGACGGTTTGATCAACGAATATTATGAAAGCTGTACCGTCATCCGCGACGGGCGCCTGGTGCAAGTGCCGGCTCTTTCTGAAGCGGAAGAGATAGAATTCCCCAGACCCTTTGGGCTGATGGAAGCTTTCAATACGGCCGGCGGTACCTCCACCCTGCCTCAGACCTTTCTGGGCAAGGTTCAACACCTCGATTACAAGACCATTCGCTATCCGGGCCATATGAAGTCCATGCTTACTTTAAAGGAACTGGGCTTGATGGACAAAGCCCCTATCAAAGTTGGCGGCAAGAACGTTGTGCCCCGCCAGGTTCTGCATGCCCTGCTCTCAGCCAAGTTGCCGGCAAACGAGCCAGACGTAGTGCTCTTGCGGGTGAGTGTGAGTGGGCTTGCCAGCGGCAAGCCGGTGCAGCTTGTTTTTGATTGCATAGATTATGCCGATCAGGCCGTGGGTTTGTCGGCCATGATGCGTATGACTGCTTTCCCTGCTTCCATCGTGGCTCAGATGATTGCCCGGGGCGATATCAATAAACGGGGTGTGCTCAGGCAAGAGCAGGCCGTGCCCACCCGGCTCTTCCTCACCGAGATGGACGGACGGGGCATTAATTTAAAGATGATGGAACGCAGCCCGGCTTTGAAAAATTAGATTTTCGGCAACTCCGATTTAATGTCCACAATTTCTTGTCAGGCGTATAGAACCCCTTACAAGCGTTGCGGGTCACTAATTAGTATTAGGAGTTCATCCATGATTGCCGATATGTCTCATGCCGTGGACCGATCAGCCTCCGCCGTCGGCAACGATCATGGCGACAGGGAACTGAAATCGGCCGCCGTCTTTGACGTTATGGGCGGGTTTAGAGATCTGCTGGATCGGCGGGATGTGGCGCCCCATGGCAAAGATAACAACCTGGAATGGAACACCGACATTCGCCAGGCCATGAAGAGTGCCCGGGAGCAGGGTCTCCCCCTGGTTATGCACTTCACCCTGGCCAGGGAAGGTTCTTGTGATTGGTGCACGGCTTTCGATAAACAGCTTGCCGATCCAAGCCTCAAGAGCTTGCAGGATAAAGCTGTTTTCCTGCGCATCCCCGTGGATCCAGGTAAAGTCACCGACGGCAGCCGGCTGGCGGAGATTATGAAGATTGAGGGTTACCCTACAATTTCCGTAGTCAATATCGACAATGCCGGCGTCAATGAGTTACGCCGCATGAGCGGCTATCAGACGAGCAGCAATCTGAAAGCAAAATTGGAAGACACTTTCCGACCGGGCTCGGAAGCCATGACCCTGGTTTAAGAATTTCCCGCCTTCGCCGTTGCCAGGGCTCTGGCCAAGCGGTGATAATTGCTCCCTGTAATAAGAGAGGCTGCTTTCAGCGGGGGCGATCAATGCAAACTGAGCAAACTGAAGTTCAAGACGTCTTGGCCTTTGCCGACAAAACCAGAAGCGATTACGAGAAGACTTTGAAGGCTTTCGTAGATCTGGCTTCCGTCAGCATGGAGCCGGAGCGCCGCCCCGAAATTGATGCCACGGCTGAGATGGGTGCCAAACTGCTCAAATCCATGGGCGCTGCCGCCGAGGTGGTAAAGACGGCCGGTTATCCGGTGGTGGTTGGGGAATTTCACCGCGGCAGCCAGTATCCCACGGTCACTGTCTACAACCATCTTGATGTGCAACCGGCCCTGGCCAGCGAATGGAACTCGCCTCCCTTTGATATGCAAATTGAAAACGGCGTCTACAGAGGACGCGGTACCACCGACGATAAGGGCCCGGCCCTGGCCGTCTTGAATGCCGCCCACTATGCTCACAACCAGGGTCTGCCCGTCAATATCAAATTTATCTGGGAACTGGAAGAGGAAATTGGTTCTCCGTCCTTCGATCAGTTTCTCAAAGACAATCTGGGCAAACTCTCCACTAGTTCCGTGGTGGTCTCCGATACCATCTGGGTATCCCGCGAACGACCGGCTATCCCATACGGACTGCGCGGTTTGCAAGCCGTCTTGATTCGCCTCAAGACCGGTGTCAAAGACGTCCATTCCGGCACCACCGGCGGTCTGGCCCGCAACCCCATCGGCGAGATGGCCCAGCTATTGAACAGCATTTACGATGCTAGAACCGGCGAGGTGAAAATTCCCGGCTTTTACGACAAAGTGAAACCGGTTGACCAGGACGAACTGGATAACTTCGTGGCCTCCGGCTTCACCGTGGCCAATTTCAAGTGCGCCCACGAGCTCACCCATACCCGCACCGAAGATGCCCGGGACGGTGCCCGTCGCATTTGGGCTCATCCCACCTTTGAAGTGCATGGTATCACCGGCGGTTATGCCGGTCCGGGCGTCAAAACAATTGTGCCCTATCAATGCGAGGCCAAGGTCAGCATGCGCCTGGTGCCTGATCAAGACCCGGAAGCCACCTTCAATCTGCTCAAAGAATTTGTGGAGAAGCAGGGCGATTTCCAGGTTTTGAAGGAAGGCAGTCTGAAGCCCTTTCTGGGCGAGTTTCGGGGAGAGTTTGCCGACGCGGCTAAAGCTGCCATGCAGGCGGCCTTTGGCGTGGAACCGGCCTTTACCCGCGAGGGCGGCTCCATCGGTGCCGTGGTCAGCATGCAAGAAAGGCTGGATGTACCGATTACTTTCCTGGGGCTGTCTTTGCCGGAACACGGCTATCACGCCATAAACGAAAACTTCGACTGGCAGCAAGCCCGGGGCGGCATGGCCATGTTCGTGGAGTACTTCAAGCGGCTTTCAACAATTAAGTAAGTTTTTGGGAACAATAGAAGCAGAGGTTCGTCTTTACAACCCTTCGGGCTTCTAGTGTCTTCCTGTCAGCGAGCATGGTTGTGAAATCCTTAGTGCGGCAAAGCTCTAAGACTGACGCCCCGGGTTGCTTGTTAAAACCGGTGATTTTCGCCTGGGCTTTTGTCCTCTTTCTGTCTTCTGTCTGCCCGGCTCAGGCTCGTAGTTCGGTGCAGAGTCTTTATAAGGAAGCCCTGGCACTATATGAATCGGGAAACAGTGCTGCGGCTTATGAGAAGTTTCGGCTATTGGCGGCGAGCCAGCCGGAGAATGCCCGTTTTCAATACTTGATGGGCAATTGCCTGGTCAAGCAGGGGCGTGTCAAAGAGGGTCTCACCTGTTTTCGCAGCGCCGTCAACATGGGCAACGATCCGGCCACAGAGATTCACGCCTTCCAGGCAATTCAACTCTGGCAGGGGCAGGTGCAAAATGAAGCGGCGCCGACGCCTCAGAGGCAAGAGGCGCCCTTCTTCATGAGCACGACACCCCCCCCGGTATTGACCGATCAACTTCGTGAAAGGCGTGATTTGCTGGCCTCCCGCAGGCAGGCTCGACTGAAGGATTTGAAGGACACTTTTGAAGGTCAAAAGAGCACAGTTGAGCGCCATCTTGCTCAAGATATAGCCTCTACGCCTACCACCCTGGTCTTTGGCCGCACCAGAATTCCCAATCCCGACTATGATTTGATAGTGAAAAATCTAAGGGCTGAAGCTGATAGGCGCAAGACCTATTTGACGGAACTCTATGAAAAAGAGGTGCGGGACGCCCAGGGCTGGTTCGACAAGCAATTAAGCGGACTGAACGGCACCGGCGAGTCTCTCTCTTTGCAGTTTGCAGAAAAGTCCGGCGTGGTCAAAGCCGTGCCTCTTGGTTCGGGTCTCTATGTGCGCAATTATGTAAACTTCGCCGGTTCCAATGATGAAGTTGCCATGGATGACGCCACACCGCCGCCGGTGGCATTGACGGCCGTAGCCAGGAAACTTAATGCTGAAAGGAAAGGGCATAAAAAGACTCTTCCTGCTAATTCCAATCGTCTCTCTTTGCCGAAAGCAGGGGCAAGATGAGCAGGGCGTTTTGCTGGTCTTTCCGCTTCTTTCTTCCGGCTTCATTCTTTCTTCTTATGCTCTTGTTTGCGCCCTTTGCCTGTGAGGGGCGGGAAGCTTCTCAGAGTTTGAAGCTGAGCGGCCGGGTGGATGAGCTGGCCCGTTTTTGCTCTCTGGCCGGTTTAACCCTGGATGCCAGCGGACGCAAAGTCATGCTGGTGAGAGCCGGCTCCACCGGTTACTACAGCGGTATTCTTGTGGGTGACGGGGTAGAAAAAGTGAGCCTGGTAGGCCAGGTTCTAACTATCAATTTGAAGCGGGGCGCCCAGGTCTTTCAGGCCAGTATCCCCATTAAACTTGCGGCCCTGAACAGTTCTCCCGACACTTTCCAGAGCCCGAAGGAAAATACTAATACCGTTAAGCTCAAGGCGGCAGTCAAGCTCGATGAGCAAAAATTGCTGCAGTTGCTCTCGCCCTATCGCATAGTCTGTATCCTGGACCGCTCCGATTCCATGGATGGTGGGCTTGGCGCAGGGCCTCAGGATGTTTCTCGCTGGAGCTGGTGCCGGCAACAACTGCAGGATCTGACTGCCTTCCTGAAAGAACGCGGTCAATTGAGAGAACTGGATAAGCTTTCTCTGGTTATATTCAATGAGAGTTTTGAGGAGTATCCCATAGACGGTCTCAAGGCTCTTGAGACCGCTTTCAATTCCGTGGTGCCGGAAGGTGCTACCAATTTGCACGCCCCGCTCAAGCATGTACTGGATTGCCATCTGAAGAGTCAGGGCAAGCGTCCCCTTTTGGTGCTGGTTCTAACGGACGGTGGTGCCAATCGTGGTGCTTCCCTGCCTGACTTATTGGTGGAAGCCGCCAATAGAAGTTCAAACGAAGGTGAGAGTGTCACCATTTGCTTCTTTGAGATAGGCAAAAGCTCCGGCTCGGGGCTTCTGGCGGCTCTTGATGAAGGGCTGGTCAGCCGCGGCGCCGCCCGGGACATCGTTTATCTGGAGAGTTTCGAGAAGCTTCTGGAAGTGGGGCTGAAGCAGTCTTTGCTGGATGCGGTTAGCCGTCATGGAAAGGTCTCGGGGCGTCTTTAGTAGAAGCCCCATTGCTCTTGCCCAGTCCTCAGTTATGATGGGTTCACCCCCTGCAACAAAGAAACGCATTTCATGGTCTCGGAAGCTTATCATTTTGCTTTGAAAAGCGAGCCCCTGGTGGCTTCGTCCTCATTTGCTCCGGGCCTTTCCTTGCCGGAAGGGAGAAGTGGCAAGAAAAGCGAGAACATTCTGGTGGAGGGTAAAGAGGCTCTCACCGGCTGGCTTGCGGATCTGGAAATTGACTCCAAGACTGTTGCTCTCAGCGGCGCTGCTCTGGTGGGTGCCGCCTGCCTCTACCGCAGCGGCCTGCTGACCGGTCTTTTGCGTTCTCAATCTTTGGAAGCCCTTGCCGGTACAGGCAGCAAGCATTTGTCCATGAGAAGCACCGAACTGGCCTCGCTTTCCACCCATGAGATTCTTGCCGGCGGCAAGCTCAGCGTGGCAGAATTGAACCGGGCCATGCCTTCCATGGAGCGCATGATCTGGGCCAGTCGCACCCCCTTGTTTGATGTCGATCGGGCCATTCGTTTTGGCGCCGAAGTGCAAGGCAGCGTCAGACCATACTATGGCGGCTTGCGCCAGGCCTATCAGCCCTTCAGACCATGGCCTTTGCAGGGAATGGAAGGTCGGGAAGGCTACCGGAACCTCAGTGAGCAGGTGGAAAAAATCGTGCCGGTTTTGCAGAAGCAGGTAAATAAGCTGGCGGACGAATTTGGCTATCCCCATCCCCGTCTCAAGATTAAGTGGACGGGAGGCGAAGACAGAGGCGCTTTCGTACCGGGTACCGGTGATCTGGAGCTGAATGTTCGGGAACTATTGCGCCCCACCACCAGGCTGCCGGAAGTGCTCTTCCATGAGTCGACTCATGCCGAGCAGAGCTGCCTGATTGTCAGAGGCGTGTCCGATAAATTGTCTATCGGCGCCAAGGCCAGCCCCGAACAAATGGCGGTCTTGAAGAAAGAGCTGGCTGAAGCAACGGGCACTGGTTTTGAAGATGACTACCTGAAGGAAGTATTGCACCTGCGAGCCGGCCGGCGTCTGACGGAGGAGCAACTTGAGCGTGCCGACGAACTGGCTTTGAGCTTTGCCCGCGACAAGCAAAAAGCACCAGGCTACAATGTGGAGAAATTCGAGACCCGTGTGCAGATGCTGAAAGATCTCGATGACAAAGGCTTTCACGGCTTCTTCCAGCAGCACGGTCCGCTTTTGAACAGTGCAAATTTCAGGCGTCTGCCTCTGTCCGTCAAAGAGAGCGTCAAGCAGTTAAACGGTGGTGCGGAATTGGGCGTGGAGGCTCAGACCCTTGCTGCTGCCGATATGAGAAAGGTTCTTGCCAATGAAATTGGCGCTGTTCATAAAATACAGAAGCGCAACTATCTGGCTTACCGTCTGCAATTACACGAAATAGAGGCTTTCGCCGCCGGTGAAAACGCAGGCGGCTGGCGCATTTTGTCCAGGCTTTAATTAGACCAGCACTTTCTTGTCGATTTTGCCTGTATTAGTGCGGGGTAACTGGCTGTTCTTACTGTAGAAGACCCATTCCATGGGGCGCAGTTCGCGCTTCAAGTTGGCCTGGCAAAACTCGCGCAGACCTTCTTTTAATTTGCCATGGGCGGCTTTTCTGGCTTCTTCGTCGCCCTCGAGACCTTGCGACAAGTCACCGTCGGTGGTGACGATATGAGCTTTCACAATTTGACCGAGTTTACTGTGGGCTACACCGATGATGGCTACTTCTTTCACCAGGGGGCATTGCCTGAGCACACCTTCCACTTCGGCGGGAAAGACTTTGTTGCCGGCCACAATAATCATTTCTTTGTTGCGACCAAGCACATAAAGATAACCATCTTTCATGTAGCCGATGTCGCCGGTTTTGTAGCCGCCGTCTTGCATGACCCTGGCAGTCTCTTCCGGTTGCCCGATATAGCCAAGCATGAGGGTGGGACCGCAGATAACTATTTCACCTTCTACGCCATCCGGTAGGGGCTCTACCGGCTTTCCATCTTCGGCTGTCAGCGGCAATATCTTAATTTGGCAGGAGGGCACCACTTTGCCTACGGACTGCGGCGGACCCACCAGGTTGACGGCGATGATCTTTGATTCGGTGGACCCATAACCGTTATTCAAGCGGCGCTGATACTTCTTCTCGAATTCTTCCGCCAGAGAAAGGGGCAAAGGCGCTCCACCGCAGAGCAATACCCGGGCATTCTGCAGGTCGACGGCGCCGTCGGGCAGGGCCAGGATGGCACCATATATGGTGGGTACCCCCACCAGAAACTCCGGCTTAAACTGGTTATTGGCTTTGATGATGCCCTCGATGGTCATCTCGGACATGACTATGGTTGTCTGTTTGAGAAGGGCCGCTAAAGAAACTTCCAGCCCCAGTACATGGCTCAGGGGGACGGGTAGCACTACTTTGTAGCCGGGTTCAAGGGCGGCCATGTCGGCCAGTTCTTTGATATTGGCGGTTAGTGAGGCCAGGTCATGGAGGGCGCCTTTGGGCATGCCCGTAGTGCCCGATGTAAGAATGAGGAAGGCCGGCTTATCCAAACTCTGGTAGTCGCAGTTGCCACCGTCTCTGGTGCTTTCGCTCTGTCCATCGATTTTGTTCAGACTTTCCAGGGCAATGCCTGATTCTGCCAGTTCGCCTTTGAGAGCTGCGAAATCTTTATGCAAGCTCTCAAGGCTCAAGACCACTTTTGCCTTGAGCTTGCGGGCTATATTGACCAACTCGCCCTGGGTGAGGCGAAAATCTACCGGCGCGGCCAGGGCCCCCAGTCGAAAAGTTGCCAGGATTGCCGCCAGCAGTTCGGGGGTGTTGCTTGAGAGGAAGACCACCGGGTCGTCTGCTTTGATGCCCAGATTTTTCAGGAGCGTTTCGGCTTTATTTATGAGGCTTGCAAACTCGGCAAAGCTGTATTCCACATCCCCGCCGGCTTTTGTGTAAATGACGGCTTTGTGGGGAATTTTGCAGTCGGGATTGACCAGCGCGCCCACAAGAGTTTCCAGTGCGGCCATGGAGCCGTCCTTTACATTCACGCTATCTGCTTTCATAGTTAACTGCTTTCAAACCTCTTGTCGATTTGCATAGATCTTAACTGGATTGCGGTTAGAATTGTTGAGCATGCAAACACTTTAGCAACTCCTGGCCAGTTATCGGGGTCCCGTCTTGTCTATTTCCACTATCGGCTTTGCCGACCTTGACTACAACAGCCTATATGCCATACCGCTGGGCGGGCAAAGTGAAATGGGTCTGGTGTTGTGGGCTTTCATTCATCAAGGCAAGATCCTTCTGGTGGATGCCGGAGCCAGCTATCCGGCCCATGACTTGCCCGGAGTTGACCTGCTTTTGCCCAGCACCACCTTTCTAGAAGCCAACCAGGAGCACATTTTAGGACAGGTGCTTACCAACGGGCATGAAGAACATATGGGGGCCATCGCCTATTTGATCCAGCACGTCAAACTGCCAAGGGTGCTCTGTCCTAAGTTTGTTGCTAATTTAATCGAACAGGAAGTCTTCGACCTCTACGGCACCGGACACATTGAAAAGTCCGACACCACAATCGAAGTGGTGGAGCAGAAGAAAGAGTACCGGGTGGGACCTTTCAGCCTGGAGTGGATTGAATGCAATAATTCTATTGCCGATGCCTGTGCCCTCAGAATTAGTTGCCAGGGGGGAACGGTGGTTTACACCTCCGGCTTCAAGCTGGATCAAACGCCGGTGGATGGTCGCATGCTCGATATCGGGCGCCTGGCGGCCATCGGTGACGAAGGCGTGATGTTACTCATCTCCTGTTCGGCCAATGTTGAGGAAGGCGGTTACTCCGCTTCCGAGAAGGTGGTGGCAAGCACCATGGAGCGCATTTCTTCCAGTGCTTCGGGCCGGCTTCTGGTAGTCATGCCGGGCACCAATACCCACCGCTTGCAAGTACTTTTCGATGTGGCCCAGAAGACCGGTCGTAAGCTCTTTTTGCAGGGGGAAACCCTTCATAAGGTAGCGGTCTGCGCCGCCATCTCAGGACATTTGCAGTATGACCGGGCCATCGAAGGGTTGCCTGCCGCCATGCACAAGACTGCCGATCGCCAGGTCTTACTACTTGAAAGCAGTAAGGAAGCCGATCCTATTGATGTGCTGGAAGCCATTGCTTACGGCGAGCATAAGACCGTTTCTCTCAAGGAAGGCGATACACTTGTCTTCAGCAGCGATGTGGTGCCGGGCGAGGCCAGGCGCATGGCCAATATTCTCGATGAACTTATGGCTAATTCCGTGCACTGTTATTTCGGTACCAGGCAGGGCGTGCATGTCTCCAGATATGGTGCCAGGGAAGAGTTGAAACTGATGCTTTCGGTCACCAAGCCTCGTTACTTCGCGCCGGCCATGGGCGAGTCCAGGCACTTGATGCAGCATGGCGAACTGGGTGAATTCTTTGATCTTGGTGAGGAGGAAATTTTCAACCTCAGCAATGGCGACGTGCTGGAGTTGCGCAACGGTAAAGCCAGGCTCTATGGCCATGTGGAAGCGGAGGCGGTGCTGTTCAATCGCGACCAGGGTGAAAGAGTGACCACGGCTTCTGTGAAGGAGAGGCAGGCGCTGTCTCTGGAGGGCGTTCTCACCGTCGGTCTGACTGTTGGTGAAAGCGGCAAACTGGTGAGTGGTCCCAACCTGGCTTGCGGTGCCGCCGGTTTCCTTCTGACCGATGACTGGCAGGAAGTGCAGAAGCAAATCGCCGAAGTAGTTGAGGGCACCGTAGACCGCATTGCTTCGGAACGCCAGGGCGATGAGCGAGACAGTGGTCCTTACATGCGCTCCGCCATCCGGGAATCGGTTGTGAAAGTCTTGCGAAACCGCCTGGGGGCTAAGCCCACAGTGCAAATTCTCATTCATCAAGTTTAGAAGATCTAGAGCTACCAACCGCCCTGGATCAAGACGGCATTGGCGTCATCCATGACCAGGTTGATGTTCTCGCCGGCCTTGATTTGTATGGGGTATTCCCAGTAGTAGACCAGCCCCGGAACTTTGTGCTCCCCGGTGATCCACCATTCCCCCGGCGGTAGCTCATAGGAAGCCTGGTAGGAGACCAACTGGTTATTTCTTCTGATGGGGCGAAGTTTGATGGGCAGAGGTTCGTGTCCGAGCCTGAGGGCTTCCATTTCTTCGTCTTTGTGGTTGTCTTCGTAATCTTGAACCAGCTTCTTGTAGCGCTCCATGCGCTTGGCTTCAATTTCATTGATGCGTTCGCATTCGGGCTTGACGTATTTAACAAGGCTTCTGGACCAGTTGTAGATACCGATCATCACCTTGGGCGGGGTCTGACCGGAGCGCTTCAAACCGTTGCGATAAGCGTATTGCCAGCGCCAACCGCCGTCCGGGTAGGGCTTTTCCAGAGAGAGTTTACTGGCGTAGCCGGAGCCCAGGATCATGCTCTCCAGACCCTTGTCTTCGGTGGGCAGGGGCGAGATGGGAACCGCCAGTTTGGGCGGCTTGACGGTGAAGGGAAAGGCCGTGAACTTAGTCTGGGCCTGCTTCATCTGCGGCACTATCACCTTCATCGTAATGAGGGCATTGACCCTGGTCGGTGCCCCTTCCGGCGGAGGCGCCACCGGATTAGTAGTGGCTGCCGCTCTGGTTTGGGCGCTCTCCGCTTCCGTGAAAAAATCGCCGGCATTATCGGAAGAACCGGCTGCCAGAGCTTGGTTAACCAGCCCGGGCAGGCTGAAGAACGACACCAGAAAGAAGGACAGGGAGAGGGCGAAGGTACTAGTGCGGACTGAGCTTTTAGAGACCATGTAAATGCAATGCTCATTTGGAATACTGCAGGTATTCTAGGGCAGACCTTCCATTCCTGCCTGAGCATAGATAAATGCACCCGGACCGATCTGGAAGTGCCTTAATCCAGAGCTTTGTAGCCTTCCGGCAGACCGAAATTGTAAAGGCGGTCGAAACTTTCGCGCACGCCGTCTTCGCCCCGTTTGGGTTTGGAACCGGAGACCAGTTCCACCAGGCGCTGCCAGCTCACATGCTTGAAGATGCTCAGGTCTTCGCTGGCTTTGCGATCCCGTTCGCTTTCCATAACCATGAGCACGCGGTCGCTGGGCATGCGATTAAAGGTATCCACGCAGCGTCCGTCAAAGTGATTGCCTTTACCTGATTCCAGAATTTCAGCTACTTTCTCTACGGGCATGCGGTTTCTGTAATGGCGCACGGAAGTGAGAGCGTCAAAGACGTCGGCTACGGCGATGATACGGGAGAGGAAGGGGATTTCTTCTCCTTTCAGACCGCGGTAATAGCCTGTACCGTCAAGCTTTTCGTGATGGCAACTGGCCACATAGGGCACGGCCTGCAGGCGCTTGGTGAAGGGCAGGTTGATTAGAAGCTCATAGGTAATAGAGGCATGTTTCTGCACTTTGGCGTACTCATCAGGGGTCAATCGGCCGTCCTTCCAGAGGATTTCCTCCGGTACGCCAATCTTGCCGTAGTCGTGCATCATGGCTGAATACCTGAGCACATCAAGCTCTTGCGAGACCACGTCCATGGCCGTGCCCAGGATGAGGCTGTAATTGGTGACCCGCACCGAATGTCCAGCCGTCAGGGGATCGCGTTTATCGATGGTCTGGGCCAGCACTTCCAGGGTCTTATCCACGAAGCGCTCGATTTCAGCATAGGCCTGGGCCTGCTCGATGAGACCGGCGGCCACGGCAGTCAGTGCTTCCAGCCAGTCTTCGTCTTCGGAAGTGAAGGGACCCGATAACTTATTCAAAACCTGGAATACGCCGATAACGGTGCCTTCCCGGTTGCGCATCGGCACACAGAGAACGCTTCTGGTCTTATAGCCGGTTTGCTTGTCTACGGCCGGGTCGAAGCGCTCGTCCTGGTAGGCGTCTGGAATGTTGATGATGCGTCCGGAGCGAGCGCAGTGGCTGACAATGGCTGTTCCCGAGAGGGGAATGCGGATGGTGCGCACGCCCACCAACCCCTGGGCCACCTGGGTCCAGAGTTCGCCTTTATCTTGATCAAGCACAAAGACGGAGCAGCGGTCGCATTTGACAATGGCCTGGGTTTCTCTGGTGATTGTCTCCAGCAGAGAATCAAGCTTGCGCTCAGTGGCCATGGCTTTCACTACCCGGTAGAGACCGGAGAGCGGGCGCAAACGATCCAGTTCTTCCTGCAGTCTGAGCGCTTTGATCTCACGCTCGATCAGTCCGATCTCTCGTTTGTTCAGTTCTTCTTCCATCTGCTTCAGGTCTACAACTGCCGAAGCGGCCGTCTTTTCACCTGTGGAAGCCGGCGGCGCCGGCTCCTGACCGTGTGCATGCCCGTCGTGGGCTCCTTTAACCATAATATTCGCTCCGCCAAGACATATAGAATCTTACCAAACGGTGGGGAAGAGCTGTGTTGTCCAGCTTACCTAATTGCGGCTTAGCAGAAAGTGTTATTCGCCGGACTGCAACGAAATTGGGTATTTGGGAGCTTCCAAGCGACGCCAGATGAGCAGATAAGCCCGACCGATTACCCTTCTCTGGTCTAAGAAACCCCAGACATGGCTATCTTCGGAGTTATTGCGGTTATCGCCCATCATGAAGAGGTGACCGGCCGGCACAATAATCGGGTCCATTTGCTTCTTGGGGTCACGCTCGGCCTGAATGAACATACCGAGAGCATTGCGCCCCTTGATATCGCCCATGACATTCAGGTTGTAAGCAGGGGGCTCTTTTACGTAGGCTGATTCGTCGAGCAGTTGCTGATTGATATAGACGCCCTGATTGGCTTGCACTCGGATCTGGTCGCCCGGTATGCCGATACAGCGTTTGATGAAAGCCGGATCATTGGGGAAGCAAGGTAGACCGGTCAGTCTGCCCATGATATGGAGCGGGTTGTTGCTCAGGTCCTGACCGCCCATTTCTTCTTTAGGGGGATAGAAGACAAGGATGTCGCCGCGCTCGATTTTCTTGCCCAGGTGACCGGAGATTTTCTCCACAATCAACCGGTCGTTGATCTGCAGGGTCGGCTCCATGGAACTACTGGGGATATAGCGGGCCTCGGCGATGCCCCAGCGTATCGCTATGAGCAGAGCCAGGGTAACGACGATAAGCTCTATGGCTTCCTTCAGAAAACCTGTGAGAAATCCGCCTGGTGTAGGCTTTTCAGTTTGGGGCGGCGCTTGTGTCGCGGTCAATGGAAAGGTCCTTATTAAAAACCATGGAAATTTTGATTATACAGTCAAAACCTTTTCCTTCGCGCCGCTTTGATTTTTGTCCGCACCGGCCAGCACTTCCTGCATAGCTGTGGCGAAGGCATCGAGCTGGCTCAAGGGGTTCATTTCAGTAACGGCAATCAAGATGGTGTCCTTCAATTCCGGTAGATATTTCTCAACCAGAATACCGCCCAGAATGTCGCGCTCTTTCAATCTTTCAAGCACACTCTCGGCGCCTTTGACGGTGATGGCGAATTCATTGAAGAAAGGTTTGCCTTCGTCGAAAGTCAACTTCACACCGGGCAGGGCGGTTAGTTTGTCTTTCAGGTAATGAGCGCGTAAGGCACTTACCTGTCCCAGTTCTGAAAGACCCTGGGGACCCATACAGGTCAGGTAAACCAGCATGGCCAGAGCATTGAGCGCCTGGTTGGTGCAGATATTGGAAGTGGCTTTAGCCCGGCGAATATGCTGCTCTCTGGTTTGCAGAGTAAGGGTAAAAGCCGTCTGTCCGCGGTTATCCGTTGTCATGCCAGCCAGTCTGCCCGGCAGTTGTCTGACGTAGTCCGTTCTGCAAGCCATATAACCGGCCGAAGGTCCGCCGAAGCTGAGGAAGTTGCCGCAACTCTGAGCGTCGCCTACCACCAGGTCGGCGCCCAGGTCGCCCGGTGCCTTGAGGCTACCCAGGCTGATCGGATCAGTGGAAACAATAAGCAGGGCGCCGATTTCATGGGCGGCAGCAGCCAGTGCTTCCAGGTCTTCGATGATGCCGAAGTAATTGGTGTACTGCACAATGAGACAGGCAATGTCTTGACCCTTCAAGGCTTTGACGGCATCGGGGCAGGTATTGCCGCGTTGCAAGCAATCTTTCAATTCGGTCAGGGGCAGATCGCAGGAGCGGGCGTAGGTCTCAACCACCATCTTGTATTCGGGGTTGACGGCGCCGGAGATAACGATGCCTTTTTTGTTGCTCAGCCGCACTGCCATGTAGGCAGCCTCGGCCAGGGCGGTAGGACCGTCGTACATAGAAGCATTGGCCACGTCCATGCCGGTGAGCAGGCAGATTGCCGTCTGAAACTCGTAAATGGCCTGCAAGCTACCCTGGGAGACTTCAGGCTGGTAGGGGGTGTATGCGGTGGCAAATTCCGAACGGGAAACTATGGAAGTTACAGCCGCAGGCACATAGCGGTTATAGCTGCCGCCGCCCAGGAAGGAAATCTGTCTGGAGACCGGTTTGTTTTTGCCGGCCAGTTCTTTCAAATTTTGGGTCAGTTCCATTTCGGAGAGACCGTCGGCTATGGACAGAGGTCCGGCTTTGACGGACTGGGGAATGTGGCTCAACAATTCCTCAAAAGTGCGCACTCCGATTTCCTTGAGCATCTCCTGCCGATCTTCGGCAGTGGCAGGCAGATAGGGGAAATTCAATTGCTTTTGGTCTTGCATGTCCGTGTCCGTACCTTGTAAGTAGTGCCTTCTGATTGCGCTTTAGCGGCTGTATTCAGCCGCCTTGACTGTCCGTCGGTGCATTTGATCTAGGTTTGTTTTGACTTTCAGACACATACCGACAAGACCATGGGAACCAGGGTGAGTTATCGGTAAAATGCAAACCGCAGGATCAATATAAGTTTAGCCCCCAGTGGTCCCGGTATCCCAATTTTGCTTGATAAGAGTTTTCTCTCTCTACGTTTGTGTTGGCTTCCCTGTTTGCAACTTAGCCCGTGCCGGGAAATCGGCAGACTTATATCCGGTTCAAAGTCAGGGTCAGGTGATTGAATGAAACTAATTTTTGGTCTCGGCAACCCCGGGCTGGAGTACGAAAACACCAGGCACAATGCCGGCTTTCTATTGATTGACCGACTCGGCACTGCCTTTGGTGCCGAGTTTCGACTGTCCAAGCCGCTTTCCTGCCAGTATGCCAGGGTGCGCCAGGGGGGAAGCGACATCTTGCTTGTCAAGCCGCTTACTTATATGAATCTCTCCGGCGAATCCTTCATCCGGGTATTGCACTTTTATAAGGCTGAAAGCACCGATGCCATTGTGGCCCACGATGATGTCTCGTTGACCCTGGGCCGCCTGCGCTTTCAAAAAGATGGCGGTGCCGGCGGGCAGCATGGTGTGGAATCAATCATCAATTGTCTTGGCTCCAAAGCTTTCGATCGGCTAAAAATTGGCGTAGGACCGGATCCTGGTGGCGCCAGACGAGCTTCTTACGTACTGGGACGATTCAGTCAGGACGACAAGGTAGTACTGGATAAGGTGCTCGAGCAATGTCAGGATGGTGTTTCCGCCTGGCTCAAGCAAGGTCTCGATTATGCTGCAAATAGATTTAACGGCATTGATTTTTCAGTGACGCCTGCTTGCCAGAAGCCTGCGGCGCCACCCGAAAACTGACCCGATTTCTTTTCTTGCTTCCTGGCAAGCATGTGCTAGTTCAATTTTTTCTCAGGAAACTTTACGAAGTCTGTCAAGAAGCAGGGCGTCAAAACGCCATAAATCGTGCCCTTGGCATGCGGCAAGTTGCTGCTTGAAAAGCAAAATAAAGACGTCAGTTATACAGTGCCTATCTAAAAGCTCTCAAATCGGTAACCGAGAGCGTTAACGTTTGTATCGAAGACCGGGTTACGGGCGGGAACCAGTTTCCGCGCTGAAATAATTTTTGAGTTAAAACTCATGCTCCCAGGGTGGGGGATGGGTGATGTCAGTAGCCTAGAATCACATTTGAGTCTTAGCTTTTGGGCTGGACTTAGAAAGTTCGCAAGGCAGCCCTCAAGTCCCTAAAAGGAAATTCGTTAAGTGAGCACTTTGGCACAAACCAGTTTGCTGGATCGGTTCTTTAGTCCGAAGGAAGGAAGCGCCAGTCGCAACTTCTTCCTGTCGGCATTGTGGTGGTCGCTTCTGGGAATGGGAGCGGGCATGCTGGCGGCATCGGAATTCTCCATGCCCGATCTGATCCGCAACGTTCCTCAGTTATCCATGCCGCACCTGCGTATGTGGCACGTCAACGCGGTGGCTGTGGGTTGGCTCTCCATGGGCTATGTGGGCTCCATGTTCCACATGATTCCCACCCTTTGCAAATGCAAGCTTTACAGCGAGCGCCTCGGCAACTTCACCATGTGGGCCTGGAACCTCGTTATGACAGGCGCCTTCTGTACGCTTCTGAACGGCAACACTGAAGGTCGTGAATACGCCGAGCTGGGCGCCATTCTCGATACCCTGGTGGTAGTGGGTCTGGTGCTCACTGCCTTTAACCTATATATGACCATCGTCAACCGCAAGGTCAAAAAGCTCTACGTCAGTCTCTGGTATTTCCTTGGTTCACTTTTCTGGTTCCCGCTTGTATGGGTTATCGGTCAGCGTACCTTCGTTTCCCTTCCCGGTTTGAACGACGCCATCATCGGCTGGTTCTACGGACACAACATTCTCGGAATGTGGTTCACCACGGTTGGTGTGGGCATGATGTACTACCTGATTCCTCGCTATGTGAAAGCGCCGCTTTATAGCCACGGTCTTTCCATGTTGGGCTTCTGGGGCATCGCTCTTTTCTATGCCCCCACCGGTACCCACCACATCACCCAGTCACCTGTGCCCGAGTGGTTGAAGGCCATCGCCATCATTTCTTCTATCTTCTTGCTCGTACCGGTACTGACCGTTCTCACTAACTTCTTCATGTCGATGAAAGGGAAGTGGGGTCAGGTTGTCACCGATCTGCCGCTCAGATTCGCAGTCACCTCTTGTATGTTCTACCTGGTTACCTGTACACAGGGTCCCTTCCAGGCAACACGTTGGGTCAACTGGTATCTGCACTTCACGCAGTGGGTTGTAGGCCACGCTCACCTGGCTCTTCTGGGAACGTTCTCCTTCATCCTCACCTCTTCCTTCTATTACAGTATTCCCAGGCTGACCGGTAAGCAGTGGCACTCCGAAGGTTTGATTCGGGCTCACTACTGGCTCAAGTTCCTGGGATTCCTATTAATGATGAGTTCGCTCACCACCGCCGGTTTGATCCAATCCGCCGGCTGGGCTATGGGTATGCCGGTAGACCAATGGGGCTTGCAGATTCGTCCCTACTGGTTCCTGCGTACCATAAGCGGCATCATGATCGTGCTGGGGCAGTGCATTTTTGCCTACAACACCTACAAAACGCTTTTCACTAAACCAAGTGGTGCTGATGTGAAAGCCAAGGCGGCTCGGGAGGTCAAAGTCTAATGTACGGTTACAGGCTTGGTGCCATCGGTATTGTCACCACGTTCTTCATCATCATCTTCTCCACAGTGCTCATGCCTATGGTGCTCTTCCAGCCCAAGCCGAGCGGTCGCGGTAACGATTACAAGGCTATCGACGCCAAAATTGCCGATGCCGAGAGAGGCCGCAAAATCTATGTGAGAGAAGGATGCTTCTACTGCCACACGCAGTTCACCAGGATTCAGGACAGAGGTTATGGTCCCCTCGTTAAAGAAGGCGACTATGTTTACGAGACTCCTCACCAACTGGGTACTGCCCGCACCGGTCCCGACCTCACCAACGAAGGCGGTCGCTTCCCTTCCGAATGGCAGAAAGCTCACTTGATTACACCGAGAGTTGTCAAACCCGGCTCCATCATGCCCAGCTTCAGCTATCTATCAGAAGGGGACATGAACGACCTGGTCGCTTACATTCAGACCCTCGGCAACAAACGTACGGTTACTACCTTCGTACAGGCTCCCGACGAGTACTTGCTCACCACCATGCAGGGTCGCGGTCTGGCCGCTCGCAAAACAGTTGACACCAACTCTGATGCAGCAGCCAATGCCGGACGCGGTATCTACACTCAGAACTGCGCTGCATGTCACGGCTTGGAAGGCAGAGGCAATGGTCCCAATGCCATCACCCTTGAGAAAAAACCGCCGAACCTGACCCGCGACTACTACAAGCAATATCCGGACGAATTCTGGTTCTACAGAATCTCGGAAGGCGTAGTCGGTACACGTATGCCGCGCTTCCAGGAAGTGCTCTCCGAAGAACAGCGCTGGTACCTGGTTGCTTACTTGAAGACCTTGCCTAAAGAGCACGAAGAGACTGTCAACAGCCTCGACGATCTCAACGTAGCCGAGCCGGTCCACCTGCCTAAACTTTCCAGGCAGCAGTGGGAACCGCACCACGGCAAAGAGTAACGGGTCTGAGACTGTTTAAAAGGAGTCAGCCATGTGTCCCAATTGCGTTCTCAACCAGGCCAGCCTCGGAGCCGGAATCTATATTGCTTTCGGTATCTGCGGACTCTTCTTCATAATCGCCATGGTAGGTATTACCTGGGCTTTCAAGAATGGTGAGTTCGAAGATCTGGAATCAGTAAAATTCGAGATGCTCGACGATGGAGAAGATGAGACACTGGCTGCCAGAGCCCGCGAAGCAATCGAGCGGGGCAGACAGCAGATGACAGAATCAGCAGGCTAAAACGAAAATCTACAGATATAAGGCGGAGTAAAGAGTAAAAATGGCTGAAGAAGTCAAAACAACTGAAGAAGAGCACTACGAGGTAGTATCCGAGTACCGCATCGGTGAAGGCGCGCCGCCGCCCTTCCTGGTCATATGTTTCATTCTCATCTTTATATACGCAGCAGTTTCGTGGATTCCCTTCTTTGGTTATTAATAGGCAGATGGCACTTACTAAAACTAAACTGGTCAAGACCCTGGTATCACCCGTAGTTACAAAACGGGCTCTTACCGTTCTTCTCACTCTGGCGGCGATGCCCATGTTCACAGCGCTTACCGGCTGTTCCGACAGTAAGGTGAGCCTGAACGCCGACAACCCGCTGGTCGGCACCAAGGTGACGGAAGGCGATAAGGAGCCTATCTGGCCTAACGACGATCCCTCCATTCCGGATGGAAAAGGCGTTTACGCCGCCCAGAACTGTGCTACCTGTCACGGCGCCGACGGCAAGCCGGTGGCCGGCAAGGCTACCATCGATCTTTCCGACAAAGGCTGGGCTCGCAAGCAGAAGCCTGTTGAGCAGTACGATTTCATCACCTTCGGTAAGCACGAAGGCGGCGGTGCCGAGCACCCTGTCATGCGTGACAAACTGAGGCCCTCCGAGATCTGGAACCTGGTCTTCTACGTCCGCTCCCTTTCCACTCCAGCTCTCACGGATGAGGAAATTGCCGAACTCGATCCCGTCTTCGGCGCCAACTGCGCTGTCTGTCACGGCAAGAAGGGTTACGGCAACGGACCGCTCATGAAGGGCAACACCCTCGAGCCGCTACCGGCTAACTTCCAGTCCTTTCCCCGCTTCTACGACAGAACCGACGAAATACTCTGGGATCACATAGCCAACGGTATCAAGTGGGAAGGCATGCCCAACTTCCTGGGCAAAGAAGACCGCGCCAAGAACATCAAGTTTGATGAACCTTATATCTGGCGCATGGTCGGCTATATTCGCCATTTCCATGAGAGCAACAAAACCGAGATAGCGACTCGCGCTGCCCATGAAAAAGAAGAGAAAGAAGAGGCCAGCGAAGCCAACGAGGCTAAGTCGGGTTCTGAAAAAAATGGTGCAACCGGCAAGTAAATAGAGTAAGAACAAGAAGTAAAGAGACAATCTCAGAAAGTTAGAGTAAACAGGTAGAAAACAATGACAGACGGCGTCAAACGTAGAGCCCTTTTAAAGACGGTAGCAGCCCTGCCTCTTGCCCTCACCTTTGGGCTTCTGGCATCGCCCTTCCTGCGCATTTTGCTGCCGACAAGAAGGCCGCTGGATGTACTTGGAGAGTCGGACCAGCCTCTGGCCGAGCCACCCATCCCCACCTTCACCGACAAGGACTTCCCCAAGGACTGGACTTGTCTGCCTTTCATGTTCAACCAGAAATATGTTGAATACAACCCGGAAGGTAAGGAAGTTCGTAAGATTCCCGGTTTTATCGTCAAATTGCCCAACGGCGATGTGGTCGCCTACAGCCGCATTTGTCCGCACTTGGGCTGTATCTTCAACTTCGTTGAAGACCCCAACGAATGCGCTAAAGGTTACAACTTCAAACCCAATGGTCCGGTTTTCGCCTGCCCGTGCCATTTGAGCGTATACGACATTGCCCAGGCTGGAAAAGTGGTCAGCGGTCCGGCTCCTCGCCCACCAAGAAAATTCGAGGTGAAGAAGGAAGGCGGCGCTTACAAGGTGGTCGCATTGGAGGCTGGTTCAATTGCCTAGTACAACAAATGACAGGAGTCTTGAAGGCGTTCTCTCTTCAGTGGGAGACTGGTTTAAGACGCGCATAAACAACATCGATATTTTCGATGAGCATCATCAGCTCGAGGCAAAGACCAACCCCTTCTATGCTCTGGGGCCAATCTTCTACCTGGTCTGGTTCATCGTGATGTTTACCGGACTGGTCTTGATAATGTGGTACGTTCCCACAAAATCAGCGGCCTTTGATTCCATTTTGAACATTCAGAACGGCATACCGATTGGCGGACTATTCCGGGGTATGCACAAGTACGGTGCGGACGCCATGATTATCGCCGCCACCATGCGTCTCTATCGCATGTTCATCATGGCCGACTTCAAGCCGAACAAAGAATTCAACATCATCATCGCTCTCATCACGCTGCTCCTCTCCATGTACTCCGGTCTGACCGGCTACCTGCTGATTTGGAACCAGCGCGCTTTCTGGGCGACCAAGGTGTTTGCCACCTTCCCCACTTATATGGACCAGTTCGCCATTATGGGCGATTTCTATCTGCCTCTGTATAAGTCGCTGCACCTGGGCTGGAACACAGCCGAAGTGCTCCTGGGCGGTGGTGCGGCTATCACCCAGAACACAATTACCAGGTTCTTCTCCCTGCACTTGGCGTTCTCCTTGATACCGCTCATTTTCGTAGAACTCTACTTCTACAAGAATGCCTACACCCGCGTTCCTCTTAACTGGATCAAACGTTCCATCCTGATTCTCATGCTGGCTTTCGTGGCAATTGCCCTGCCGGCTGCCCAGGGCTCACGCTCCGATCCGGATGTCACACCCCTGCCCATTTTGTCCGACTGGTACTTCCTCGGCTTGTATCAGATGTACAAGTACCTGGAGCCGGTTGTCGCTACCTATATCACCCTGGTGATTCCGCTTACCGTTTTTGCGCTGCCCTTCGCGGACAGCTATATCACGGGACCGGAGAAGGACATCATGAAGCGACCCTTCATGCTAATGATGACCTTCATGGGCTTCGTCTGCTGGGTTGTCTTCTCGATCTTGATCATCGTCAATATCGCCAACATCCACACAGACCCGCCTTACTGGCGTTCCTTCCTCTACCTGACGGTCAATGCCGGTATTGTCTGGCAACTCCTCCTCATCGCCCGCAACTCGGACATGAAGTGGAAGGCCAAACAAGTAGTACCTTGCATGATCATGTTCGGTATCTGCGCTACTCAGACTTTCTGGGCATGGGTTTACGACTACATGGCTAAGACCGAGATGTTCATCGATCCCCTCGGTCACGCCGCCCTCTACAACATGGGCCGCGGAGCTATGGGCGATACCGCCGACAAAGTGGAAGCCCTGGTCCGGAAAATGCATCCCACTACCGGTGAGAAGCCGGTCAACCAGGAATACTGGAACTTCCACGTTCTTCTAGATCCCGGTTATGTGGCTCGTATCGGTGAACCTTCCGCCAAGCAAGATCTGGAGGAGTTGAGAAAGCTCTGCGTCGAAACCAAGACCCCTCTTGATTTTGTCGTCAAAGCCATCCCCACCTTCGAGACTCCCATGGGTCAAAACGGTGCCTATCTGATCGAAGAGAACGGCAAGAAAGTCAGCTTCCTCTCCGACAAAGAGAAGGGTGCACACCCCACCTACCACGGTCTGGTCGACTTCATGGTCAACAACCGCTGGGCCTGGGACTACTGCACTCTGGTGGACAGACTGAAGCCCGGTGTGGTCAAAGGCTATCCCATGTCGGTGCCTGAAGTTGACTGGTACTGGATGATCGGCGGTGCTTTGTCTGCTGCCTACGCTCTTGTCGTAGCCATGCAGTGCAAGCAAGCCCAGTCGACAGCGGAGCCGCCCAAGCAGGTTGCTGCTACCGACACCAAGCCGGCTGAAACTACCGGAAGCTAATGGCGCCAGAAAAGGAACCTGACGAAGAAATGAAACTTGTCTTGAGCGCTAACGCAAATAGTGCGGCTGAAGCCGGAACCCCAAAGGGTTCCGCTTCAGAAGACAAGCCTGCTTTCAAAGTCAAGCTCTCGCTCAAACTAGCTGTTTTCGTAATGGCCACCATAACGCTAAGCTGGTTTTTTGAAGGTTGGAGACAGGTTAGCGAAGCTCCAACCCTTGCCGGTCTGGCCTATCTCTTCGGCGGTACAACACTGACTATCGTTCTGGTCAGTCTCTACGGCTTCTTCATGTACGCTGAAGAACGTTCCAAGGGCGGTCGCACCCGCAACATTCCTCTATTTGATCGTTGGTACAGGCACTTAACCAAACAGGGAGACAAAACGAACCGTGGGTAAGGGAATAAACGGCATTCTAGCGATAGCTGGTGGTTTGCTTTGTATAGTCATCACACTAGCTTTGCCTTGGGCTGAGCTTGGTATGGATGCCTCATTTCAGAATTGGCCCGAATGGTTGAAGTGGTTATCCATCAACCTCAACATGCCCCTGCCGGACTACTCGAATCTGGCTAATTACGCCAGCGAGTGGACCGCGCACCTGAAGAAAGCCGGCGCTGAATCCAGATTCGGCGATTACGCTTATGCTCTGGTGATGGGTCTGGCCATGATCGCATCAGCCGTCGGTATCGCCGCCATCGGGCGCGAGGACGGCGAAGAGAAGACAGTTTTACCGGTGAAGAAGTAACTAGTTAAAGTTGGGAGATCCTCAAAGATGTACTCGTCGATACCGAAGGGCATGACCGACCTGACTCTAGCAATAGAGAAAGCGACCAATGCCGTTCTAACCAATAAGTACAACCCCTTTTATTACCACGGGGCTCTGCCTCAGTTTTATCTGTGGGTTCTGTTCTTGTCCGGGCTTTTGCTGTTCGCCTATTACATTCCGACCATCGACAATGCTTACTTTTCTGAGAACCTGGTCAACGCCTGGACCTCAGTAGACTACATCACCGACACCCTGCCCTTCGGTGCCGTGGTGCGCGGTATTCACCGTTATGCCGGTGATGCCATGGTCATCACCATCGTGCTGCACGCCCTGCGCGTATGGGTTACCGACCGCTACCGTCAATACCGCTGGACCCAGTGGGTGACCGGTATCGTCCTCCTCTTGATGGTTCTTTTCATTGGTCAGACCGGCTATTACCTGGTTTGGGACGAGCGCTCCCTCGTTTTGACTCGTATGACCTCCAGTGCTCTGGAAGCTCTGCCCTTTGTGGGACCTGGTTTGAAAGCATGGTTCCTGAACGGTGCCGCCATCACCAACTTGACCCTGTCCAACTTCCTCTTTATCCACATCGGACTTTCCTTTTCCCTGCTCTTCGGTCTCTGGTTGCACTATGTGCGCATGACCAGACCGGTGATCACACCGCCTCCGGCTATCAATTACATCCTTATAGCCGTGCTTCTTGTCTTCGTCTTCCTCTTGCCCATCACCTCGGGCAAAATGGCCGACATCAACGCCCAGCCCACCAGCTTCGAAATTGACTGGTTCTTCCTCTGGCCCTACTGGTTGCTCGCCCACATGGACACAACCATGTACTGGGTTCTGATGATTGGCGGCTCGGTGGCTCTCTGTCTGGTGCCTTTCCCCAGTCTCTACAAGGCCGCCCACCCCGTGGAAGCTGCGGAAGTCGTTCTGAACAAGTGCACCGGCTGCTCCTTCTGCTCCAAAGACTGCCCCTACCAGGCTATTGAAATGGTGCCCGCTCCGGCTGGTTCCCGCTTCAAACTCCTGGCTACGGTGAAAGCCTACCGCTGCTCCGGTTGCGGAGTCTGCGTGGGTGCCTGTGCCTTCGACGCCATCGACTTGCCTAACTTGCTCGACACCGACGTGACGGCGAAAATCAAAGCCCTGGCCGAAACCAAGTAATAAGTAGTTCTGTTCAATTTACGGTAAACACCTGAAGGTTAATGTTATGTCCGAAAAGAAGGTAATCACCCTCATATGTGAGCGAGCCGCAGACCTTGATTCTGTGTGCAGCGCCCAGGGCGAAGTGAAAGACATCGACGGTCTGCACGTTGTGAAGCTGCCCTGCAGCGGCATGATCCAGCCTTTGATGATTGAAGCGGCTCTCAAGGCCGGCGCCGCCGGTGTGATTGTCACCGGTTGCCAGCTTGGTGACTGCTACTACCGCGAAGGTAACCGCATGATCAGAGAGCGCCTCCTTGGTGAACGCACTCCCGGTCTCAAAAAGACCGTCGATAGAAGACGTGTACTGGCTCTCTGGCTGGCTCGCCCCCAGAAAGACAGATTCATGTCTGAAGCGAAAGAGTTCGTGGGCTATGTGCGCGGTCTTGAATAGAATAGATAAATTGGCTTGTTCAGCTTAAGCAGCTTGAACTATCGTTGAGTTTCTCGAGGAATACTTAAAATGGCAGAAAAAACCAAACTTACAGAAGTAGATGTAATCTACAGATGGGCGTGGTTCTTCGTACTCTACTTCGCTTTCATTCTATTGATCGCCTGTTTCGGACTCGTCGCCGAATTCTAAATCTCGACCTTCTCGGCGCGCCGAGTCTCAAAGCTGCCCGTCTTCATAGATGGGGCAGCTTTTTCATTGCCCTGGTGTCTATCTAGATGTCGTCGGCAATTTAGTTCAAGTACTCTTTCAGTCCGTTCAAACTGCCAGTCGACTCCAGATGGCGCAGCTTTTTCATGGCTCGATGCTCCAGTTGGCGCACGCGCTCTTCCGAAATGCCCATGACCGAACCTGCTTGCTGGGCTGTCATAGCCAGACCGGTACTTAGTCCGAAGCGCAATTTCAGCACTTCCTTTTCTCTGGGAGCAAGACGATTGAGCAGATTACTTACGTCCATCTGGCAGAGCGATACTTCCGCTCTCTCTTCCGGACCTGGTTGAGAATCGTCGGTCAAGTTGGAAGAGAGTTCGTACTCGTCTTCGCCCGTGGTGGCATCAAGAGATAGGGGAATCTGCAGAGCCCCCATCACCCTGGTCAGTTTTTCCTTAGGCAGGTCGAGGGTCTGTGAAAGTTCATCACTGCTTGGTCTTCTGCCTTCCAGCAGTAAATATTCCTTTGTTACCCGGGCTACTCTGGCAGCCGTCTCGCTCATGTGCACCGGCACACGAATCATCTGTCCTTTATCCTGAATGGCCCTTTGAATAGCCTGGCGCACCCACCAGGTAGCATAGGTGGAAAAGCGGAAACCTTTCTCCGGATCGAATTTCTCAGTGGCCTTGATGAGACCCAGGTTGCCTTCTTGTATAAGGTCGGTGAGGGGTAGACCACGATTGGCGTATCGCTTGGCGATATTGACCACCAGGCGCAGATTGGATTGCACCATGCGTTTCTTGGCGAGCTGCGAGCCCTGGCGAATTTGCCTGGCCAGATCTCTTTCTTCCTCGGCTTTAAGCAAGGGATAGCGGCTCAAGCTCTTGAGGTATTCACTGAGTGTGTCTTGCCCCTCAGCCGTGCTTGCAGAGGTGTTGACATAGGTTGTGCTATAGGTGCCGTCGGGCTCAAGAGTCTCGCTGGCTTCAGCTAGAAGCATTTCCTCTTCGAAGCGATCCATGAGCTTGAGGGGCTCTTTTCGGTTTCGTTGTTTTTGATTTTGTCGCATATTGGTCTTGACCCCCATTGTGGCCACGCTATGAGTGAGGCTGACCTGGATTGCACCGGGACAGCTAGTAAAAGGCGGACAGGAAAATTGTTAGTACACTCTCATTTAAGCAGTTAAAAGTAGACCACCCGGTCCAGATAAGCATGTCTTAATGTTTGTCCGGACATGGTTCGTAATGGGGAGCAGCTTAAGAAGATTTGCCTCTAAACTCTAGAACTGTCGGTGACATTCAGTAATGGTTAGGAGTTTGAAGTTATTGCGATCGATCATTCATGGTGTGTTTTTGCCCTTCGGCGCAGTCACTCTTCTGTCAGTGCTGGCTGTCCCTGCTGTTTTGGCGAAGGATTGGGCCAATGAAACTGCCGAGCATCGCCAATTAGTAAGCCTGCGAAATGCCGGCCGCAATCAGGAAGCCCTTGTTCTCTTGAATGAGCTTTTGAGAGCAAACCCCGCAGACTACCATGCATACTATCTTCGTGGCATCATCCTGGCTGAATTCAAGCATTTTAACAGAGCCCGGTCCGACTTTGATAAGTGCCTGGCCTTGAAGGCTTTCCTCCCTGATTGCTATGCCTGGAAGAGCAAGTTGGATTACAGTCAGGGTGATCATGAATCGGCCATCAAAAATGCAACCCTGGCCATCAAACACGATCCGAAGAACCATTCGGCCTGGAGTAATCGAGGTCTGGCTTACCTGGCGCTCCAGCGCAATGACTTGGCTCTGGCCGATCTGCGCAAGGCTCTTAGTTTGAGCCCTCAAGACACGACACTGCGTCTTAACCTGGCGCACACGCTTTATGTCTGTGATCAGGATAAGGAAGCTCTGTCACAGCTTGATCTGTTGCTTAAACAGAAACCGGAGTTGGCGGCAGCTTACCAGGAACGATCTTGCGTCAATCGGGCGTTAAAGCGCCATGAACAGGCACTGTTGGATAGTAACCGAGCTATTGCACTGAGCCAGGGAAAAGTGCCATTTTTCATAATGGGAAGGGCTTTTGTCTTTCTTGAGATGGGAAAAGTTACGGAAGCCATCGCCGACAGTAAAAGGGCTCTGGCTGTCGATCGGCGGTGCGGTGAGGCCTATGTTGTGATGGGCACCTGCAGCTACAAACTGAAACGTTACGAGGAAGCAATTAGATTCTGTAATCAGGCTCTTGAATGTTCTTCCAAGCTTTCGGAGGCCTACAGGGTGAGAGGGCTCTGTTATGAAAGTCTTGGCCAGTCTGAAAAGAGCATGGCCGATCTGGAACGTGCAAATGCCATTCGGCAGGATTCCGAAAGCTACATTACCCATGCGCAGCTAGCTGCCAGGCAAGGCTATTACGAGCAAGCTCTCGATGACCTTTCTGCCGCAGGAGGAAAACGAGCGACGTTCAAACTTGCTGCTGGGCAGCGCTCTCAAGACTTCGCGCCGGTGCTGGCTTTGTATGAAAAAATGATCAAGGCAAATCCCAGTAACTACGATCTTTATTTTGATCGTGGTTTGACTTGTTTTATGGCGCAGAAGACAAGTCAAAGCTGCGCCGATTTTGAGCGCTACATAGAAGCAACCGCCGGCAAAGGAAGAAATGTGTTGCCTGCCGCAGTTTGGACCATTCTTGCTTATCGTAAAATGAACCAGCCTGCGCGTGCCAGCGCATTTATGACTGCTCTTGATTCAAAAAAGGTTGCTTGCATGAAGTCTAGAGAAATCGAATTCTTGCGTGGCAAACGCTCGGGTCAAGACCTCGTGGCCGCTTGTAAGAGCAAACGCGATCTTACATTTGCAGGTACCTTAGTCGGATTGAATCTGGTCTACTCTGGAAAGACTGATGAAGGTCGATCATATCTCAAACGTGTGCAAACCGAGGGCGATAGTGCGCTCGACGAGTATGCAGTGGCAATTACGGAATTGTCCGTTTTAGAGAGTTCTAGAAGGAAGGCGCACTGAAGGTCGCGGCTGTCTGCCTTCTGAGGTTGATGGTGTAAAATTAGAATTTCCGAGGTCTTCTCGGTAGCTTCTGGATGCGCTTTCATGACAAACAACCAGAATCCCGAATCGGAAGAGTCTGAAGCCGTAAGTCTGGGCATTCGGGAAAGTGAGTTGTGGAAGTCTACTCGGGGCGATGTCGTTCCGAAAGATGTTCTTGATGCCGTCAATGCGCCTGGCAAAGTTTTCGACGCGGCAGAAGCGGCGCGCACCAACAGGCACTCCGGTAGTGCCGGCGGCGACCAGGCCTATAGCATTGAAATCGAGATGGAGGACGGTCGGCGTATCTCCCGCCTCAATTCCGCACCTTCTTGCGAAGGAGTCGAAAGTAGGTCTGGAGCGGTTTCGCCCTTTTCTGTTGAAAACAATTCAACATCTGCCGCAGGTATTAGCGAAAACAAGCCCGGTTCTATCAGCAGAGATGAACTGGCTGCCAAAGCCTGCAAAGGTGACGGCTTCGCCGCAGCCTTCTTGAAGCAGATGCAGGCTGCCGACTGGCTTGCCGGTGAGGCGCGTGATAATGCTCTCAATGAATTGCAAAAACAAGCTGATCTTACATATGGGCGCAAGACCAATCTCCTCTATTCAGGAGTAGATAGTTCTTCGGGGCGTCCTGGGGAAGGCGCACTCCAGTTTCTCAGCGAGAACCACCTTTCCCCTCAGGAAATGGAAAAGCGACTTTCTGCCGTTAGAAGCGGCCGGGACCAGCTTGTAAAAGCGTCACTAGATCTGGGATATGACCCCGCTGCCATAGATAAACTGCAGATTGCCGATGATGATGTGGGCTCCGCACTGGCGCTGTATATCTGGGGCCCGGAGGTAATGCAGCAGCTTGGGCGGGAAGAATCACGGGATCTGGGCAACAGGTTCTTGATATTTGGCATAGCCCCTGTATTTGGTGCCTTCCAAGAGGTTGAGAAAAGGTGGGAGAAAGATAAAGCCGAACTGGGAATCCAGGGGGCTGTCAACTTCTATTTCGGCACGCTTCTGGGGGCAGCCCTCGAGCGTATGCATCCGCTGCTTGTAGGAAGCGTTGCCGCCGTAGGCACAGGGGCGCTCATTGATGAAGCCTTTTTGTCTGAGGAGGTGCTGAATAGGCTATGGCACATGCCTGGCGAGGCTATTCAAGCGCTGGCGGATACGCTTGCCGGACCAAAGGCTTCTTTTGCTTTTGCCTCTGGCTCGCTACATGAAGTACGCGGCGAGCGTGCAAATCCGCTTGAGCAACTCTTTATGATGATGCGTAGGTGAGATGGCCCTGGAGGGTAAGGTCAGTCAGCACGAGTTATGGCGGAAGTATCAAGAACGCCTGCCGGAGGAGATGCGTAATCGGGAGCGAAAGGCCTCTCTTGCTGATTTGCCAGCGCTATTGGGAGAGGGATGGATTAAGGGTTCAGTTTTGCCGCCGCAGTTGCTCGTTTTCGTCCAAGAGCATTCCTGCTGGATTGCGGAGTTGAAGTTATTCAAACAAAGTGGGCATGCCGTATTTGTGGATGGATTGAGTGCTTCCGGTAATGTCATTATTAGAGATCCGGGTAGAGGTACTAGGTATGAAATGCGGCAAGAGGAGTTCTTTCAGTACTGGTCGGGTCATTGGGTTTGTAAACAATAAGGCTATGGGTTTGACATGAGAAAACTGCATCCATTACGTATTGGAGCTATAAGTGAGCATCAATATTTGTTTCTTTTTCGTAGCGCTGACGGTGATAAAGAGTTCTCATTTTCTGTTAAATACAGTGGCTATCAGTACATAACTGATATTAGCTACGAATACGATGAGCTGACTGATAGCGACATGGCCACCCGGTGCATCAGCTGCGTGATCGGATTCCTGGACGAAGCTAGATTGAAAGGTGGCGTGAAGTTCGGTTCTCTTACTGAAAAGTGCGAACCGATAGCAATTGAGTACAAAGGCGAGTGCAGGGAAGGCGCATTTAGGTATCTTGTCACTCTTAAAGATGCCGTCGAGTCAATTCATCAGGAAGAAGTCGTGGTTTCGTACAAAGATCCTGTAAACGTACTACTCTGGTCTGGAGGACAGTGCTCATTCGGATTCGACCGTATGGCAATGCTGGAAGTGAAAGAGCCGAAACCGGAGTTCTATGTGCTTTTAAATGCCGTTCTCAATTTTGATGAGTCAAGGTACCTACCAAGTTTCGAAGACGAAGAGCCGATGAAGATTGAGCTATCGTGAGCAGGTGTGCATAATGAGAAAACTACATCCACTTCGATTGAAAGCTGGATCTTCTGATACTTACTCCTTTATGTTTAGCAGTCTTGAAGGGGACCGAGAGTTTGAGTTCTTTATGTTTAGAAATGAGTCAAACGGCGTGGGTGAAATAGGCCAGGAGTTTAGCGAGTTGACAGATGGCGATATGGCAACTCGCTGCATTGTTAACTGCATCTGCAGATTTGATAAAGCAAGAGTGGCTGGGGGGGCGAAGAACGGTAGTCTGACTGAAAGTGGTCAGCCAATAGCAATTGAATACAAAGGCGAGTGCCGTGAAGGTGCCTTTAAGTATCTTGTGTCGTTGAAGGATACTGACGGTTCTGTTCACGTCGAAGAGGTCGTCGTTTCTTACAAAAATCCTGAGAACGTTCTACTCTGGTCTGGAGGGCAGTGTTCATTCGGATTCGATCGTATGGCGATGCTGGAAGTGAAAGAGCCAAAGCCAGCGTTTTCTGACCTTCTTAATGCGATTCTCCAGTTTGACCAGAGCCGATATCTACCCAGCTACGACAATGAAGAACCAATGAAAATCGAGTTGCCTTGAGTGTTATGCGAAATGAGAAAACAGCGTGACAGGTCAATTGTGCTCGATCGCGCTGAATGGTCATTTATAACGCGATATTGCCTGGAATTACTTCTTAGCGCCTTGCTTCATGGTCTCGGCCCAGTTCACCTCGAAAGTACCGTCGTCGAGCTCGGTCCAGACAATTTTTCGCACCGGGGTGTTGCGCGCATGGTGGTAGAGCAATGCCGCCCGTTCATAGAAGCCGCGTGTGTGATAAGTGTGAGGTAGCTCCAAATGAACTACATCCAGATGATGGCAGAGTTCGTGGCAAAGAGTGCTGAGGAAGGTTCCATAGGCTGTGACCTTCTTTAGCCTTGCCGTGCGCATCCAGAGCCTTATCAGGGTAGTCTCGAAATCATAGTCTCCGAATTTCTCGTAGACCTTGAGGGGGCGCACACCGAGCACTTTCACCGGTGGCGCCGGCACTGCAAAACTGTCTGCCACCAGGGCGGAAAAACTATTGCAGACGCTCTCCACCAGCTTCCTGTCGTCGGCAAGTAGAGCTTGCTCCAAGCGTTCCGCTTCCAGTCTCAAGGTGCGGGCGGGCGGCAACGGCATGGTAACAAGCTTGTCGCTTCGCCAGTATTCTTCTTTGCCCGATTTGGCTCGGGGAATTTTGTCGGTAAGCATTTTTAGGTTGGATACGGGAAAGGACTAAGGCTGGATTGTTTGGTTTGTGCACGTATCAGTCAAGCAGCATGGTTCTGGTTGATACTACAATTGGTATTTGTGCATTCTTGCGCTGGGCTGTGATTATTACATAGTAAAGTCCCGACTTCCATCTATTGTCCGGATTCAGCGTGGTTCTAAATCTCTGTCGTTTGTCTTTAGTCCAGGACGTAATGAGTTTTCCAAGTTCTTGCCGAAGGCATCTCTGGCGCGGCTCAATCCCACGCCCACTTTGTTGTGCGCGGGTCGCAAAATCTGAACGCGATGTCCATCTTCCGGCGGCTTTTCATTCATAAAGAGAGCATGCAATGTTTCAATCTCATCGGTGGTAAATAGATTTGGTCCCGGTGTCTCGGTCATACCGAAGCATATGGCAAGATTCTCACCGCTTTCATGGGTGCCGCCTGCTTCGGTATAGCGCTGGTAGGGTTTTCGCCCGGAAGTGTCCCAGTGCGAACAGTAGTTTCCGTCAAGACTAACTTGCGAAGATAAACATCCATTTTGATTCTACAGAAGTTTACGTGAGCAGAGCGCGGAGTTGATCGCACCTGCTGGAAGTCAAGTGTGCCACCGGTATCATTTTTGAATCCACCCTGGGGTTAGTGGCAATAAGCCGGCCGGATGATAGAAGCTGACTTCGAAATTGCTATTCTTATCGCATCAAAGACGCCCACCCCAAGCATGATCCTCTTAAGGATTTGAATTTCGGAGTAAGGGCGTCTTTATTTTTTGCCGTTTGTCTGTTCAGTTTGCATCAGAGGTTTTGACGTGAAAACAATTATTGAGCCTTTTCGCACCAAGGTAGTGGAAGCCATTAAGTTTACGACCAGGGCTGAGCGAGAAGAGATACTCAAGAAAGCGGGATACAACCTCTTTCAAATCAAAGCCGAAGATGTGATGGTGGATTTTCTTACCGACAGCGGCACTTCTGCCATGTCGAGCGAGCAGTGGGCGGCTTTGATGCGCGGCGATGAATCTTATGCCGGTTGCTCCAGCTATTTTCGCTTTGAACAGACTGTGCAGGAGATTTTCGGCTTCCCCATCGTGATTCCGGTGCACCAGGGTAGAGCCGCCGAGCGTCTGCTCTTTGGTGAACTGGTTAAGCCCGGGCATGTGGTGCCAAGCAACACGCATTTTGATACTACAAGAGCCAATATCGAGTTCCTTGGCGGTGAGGCTGTTGACCTGCCCTGCCAGGAAGCGAAAGATTCTTTCTCTCAGTTCCCGTTCAAAGGGAATATGGATATCGAGGCGCTGAGGGCGCTCCTTGATGCTAGAAGCGAGTCGGTGCCCTTCATTATGGTAACGGTCACAAACAATGCCGTGGGCGGTCAGCCGGTCTCGGTGGAGAATGTCAGAGAGATCAGTCAGTTAGCCAGGCAGTTCGGCAAGCCGTTCTTTATTGATGCCGCCAGATTCTCTGAGAATGCCTATTTGGTGAAGCATAGAGAGCCTGCCTACGGCGACAAGTCGATTGGTTACATCGCCAGGGAGATGTTTTCACTGGCTGACGGCTGCATGATGTCTGCCAAGAAAGACGGACTTGCCAATATGGGGGGCTTCATTGCTCTCAAGAATGAGGAGCTTGCTAGTTCCGTCAGAAACAGGCTGATTATCACCGAGGGTTTTTCCACTTATGGCGGATTGAACGGCCGAGATCTGGAAACCATTGCCGTGGGGCTGCGGGAAGCCATGGATGAAGACTATCTCTGCTACAGGCAAGCGGCAGCAAGGTATCTGGCAAACGGCTTGAGTGAAGCAGGCATTCCTGTGGTGGTGCCTTCCGGCATGCACGCTGTTTATATCGATGCCAAAAAGATGTTGCCTCATATCGGGCCCTCTTACCTGCCCGGACAGCGGCTGGTTTGCGAGCTTTACTTAGAATGTGGACTGCGTTCCTGTGAGATAGGCACTGCCATGTTCGGACGTACTCGCGCCGATGGCAGCCAGGAGCCGGCTCGGCAAGAACTGGTGCGGCTGGCTTTACCCCGGCGGGTTTATGGCCAGAGCCATTATGATTATGTGATAGAAGCCTGCCAGCTTGTACAGGAGCGCAGCCAGTCGCTGACCGGCATGACGATTGTCAGTGAGCCGCCACTGCTCAGGCACTTTACCGCTAAGTTCGCACCACTTAACGCAACGGGGCAGAGTGAACGAAATTCTGAGAGAGCAGAAGCCGCTTGTCGGTGATGGAATGTAAGCAAACCCGGGGCTTGTGTCTGTTTTGAGCGGGCATCTATAGTATATTTCCTTCTTGAGATTAGTAGTTCGCCCTCAGGTTGTTCCTATGAAATTGCCGTTTCCCGTTTTGTCAGCTCAGGAAGCTGCCGCCCTCATTAATCATGGGGATATTGTCGGCTTCAGCGGTTTTACGCCGGCCGGCGCCGCCAAGGCCATTCCTTCGGCTTTAGCGGTCAGAGCCAAGGAAGCCCACGATGCCGGGCAAGACTTTAAGATTGGTGTTGTCAGTGGTGCATCCACCGGTGATTCCCTGGATGGTAGATTGGCGGAAGCTGACGCCATCAGTTTTAGAACGCCATATCAGTCTAATCGGCTCTTGCGAAAGCAAATAAACGATGGGCAGGTGAAGTTCGTAGATATGCATTTATCTATGTTGCCGCAGATGCTTCGTTATGGTTTTCTCGGTAAATTGAACTGGGCCGTAGTGGAGGCTTGCGAGGTCACCGCCGGTGGTGGAATCGTTCTTTCGACTTCAGTGGGGGCGAGCAATACATTTTTACGTCTGGCCGACAAAATATTGATTGAGCTGAACAGCGCTCATCCCTCTACCCTGCTTGGTATGCACGATATTTTCGAGCCGCAAGATCCGCCCCTTCGCTCTGATATTCCGATTAACCGAGTCTATGATCGAATCGGCTCCCCCATTTGCGTTGTTGATCCCAGTAAAATTGCCGGCATCGTATATACCAATCTTGAGGATGAAGGCAGTCCCTTTGAAGAGGGCAGCCCTGCAACCAATAGAATCGGTGAACTGGCTGCCGAATTTCTGGTGAACGAAATGAAGGCCGGTCGAATACCCCCGCAGTTTTTGCCGATTCAATCGGGGGTGGGCAATATTTCCAATGCCGTTCTCGCTTCCCTTGGAAAAAACAAGGAAGTGCCGCCTTTTGAGATGTATACAGAGGTTCTGCAAGATTCAGTGCTTACCCTTCTAGAAGAAGGACAGTGTACTTTTGCCTCTACCTGTGCGCTTTCTTTAAGCCCAGATAGGATGCGGCACTTTAAATCAAACATTGATCTTTTCCGGCGGCACATAGTTATGCGACCTCAAGAAATCAGTAACCATCCTGAGCTTGTTCGCCGCCTTGGGATTGTTTCAATGAATACTGCCATTGAAGTAGATCTGGGTGGTAACGTCAATTCCACCCATGTTATGGGTAAGACCCTAATGAATGGTATCGGCGGGTCCGGCGACTTTACCCGGAACGCTTATCTATCTATATTTCTTTGCCCTTCCCAGGTAAAGGGCGGCAAGATTTCTTCCATTGTGCCCCTTGCTTCTCATATGGATCACAGTGAACACTCGGTGCAGGTAATTATCACCGAACAAGGTATTGCCGACCTGCGTGGTAAAGACCCCCGGGAAAGGGCCCAGCTGATTATCGATAACTGCGCCCATCCCGACTACCGAGAGCAGTTGCACGGTTATCTGCACCAGGTAAAAGCCGGCCAGCATGAACCTATTTCGCTTTCGCTGGGTCTGGCCATGCACCGGCAGTTCATCAGACATGGGGACATGCGCAATATAAACTGGCAGGAGTTTAGCTGAAGTCTGGAGTCTTAATTTCCCCTTTATTTTCTTGCTTCAGTAAGCCTTGCCGGCGCAAAAGTAAGGCTGTCTCAAATGTTGAATAGATTGCTAAGTTGTCAAGCGGTTCAAGGAATTGCCCTTAGACTTCTCAGTCACTTACCCCTTTTCTTCCAAGTGACGCAACCATGACAATCTTTTTTATAGCCATTACTTTCATCGTCGGCATCCTTATCTCTACCACTGCCATCGACCGCAACACCGCCCGTGTGCAGACTTTGCCCCTCATGTTCGGTATTTTGCTATGTCTTGCTTCCCTGTCCACCGGTGTGCTGGGCGGCTACATAGAATGCCCCGGAGTAGCCGCAGTGCTGCCCAGTCTCTGGCTTATGACCACAGGTGTCTGCCTTGTACTGGTTTCGATTTATGCCTTTTGCAATAGCTCGCCTTTCTCCCGTAGCATTCCCCAGTTTGCTATGTTTGGATTTTTCAAATGGGATGACTTCGGCAGCTTGCTTTTGATCGGCCTTGCCTTAATTGTGACGGGCTTTTCCAGCTTTTCGAGCAGTATCACCGCTGCTACTGAAGCTAATTCTTCACAGTCGGCCGCACAGGCGGTGGCACAGTCTAAAAAGCCTGCGCAGAAGACGGCTACCACTAAAAAGACTAGAGTGCATAGCACCACGAAGATAAGCCAGAATACAAGAAAATCTAAAGTGCAGTAATTGCCTTTTGCAAACCGACAACCTCGATAGAGTCAGGTCCCAAAACCTGGCTCTTGAGGTTTCTAGCGGTAGTCAGTTCCCATGGTCCGAAATCGTATAGCGCTTTGGCTCTTCCAGCAAGATTAAGTAGAAATCCGGATTTTCCTGGTCTTCGCCGATTGGCGCGGTATGAATCTTCACCGAACCGGTAACCTTTCGCAGACCGCCCAGGTAGCTTCTGTAGGTTTCTTCATCCCGAAAAAATAGCCTGGGCAAGCATAACTCCTGACAGAGGTTTCTTTCATGCATGATTGTTGACAGATTCAAGGCAAACATACTGAGCATTTCGTATTCAGGTGGATCGGCCCACTGCCAGCAGTACAGATAGCCATTTTCCACTCTCGTAACCACCCCAAGCAAATGGAAATCACGAGACCAACCATAGGGCATAGCTCCGAAAGTCCTGACCGCAAAGAAAATCCGCAAAGACTTCTCCAGTATGGAATATCCGGGTGCAGTCCGTGCCATGTTTGCGAATTGATCGGCAATACTCATCACCTGTGGTGCACTAAATTTCTTTCGGTCAAGAAAAGCGTAAAAGGCATAGTCCTGTTTGTTCAAACTAACTAATTGCGCGTAATCCTCAAAGTAAGACGAAAATGCCATCACCTCCATGGCATCTATGTCTGTCCTATGCTCACCGTCTAGCGTTCCGTCTTTTGTAATTTCATCAGTACCGGAGATCTCAGCGGCAACTTGCCCTGTAGTTCCTGCGCTACCGACGGATCTGCGCTCGCCTCTCAGGACCGCAGTTCGGCCTGAATAGGAATCATTCTCTTCCGCTTCTCTGATTCGCTTCATCTCTCTTCTGAGTATTTCAAAGCTTGCAAAATAGAAAATGGCGAAGCCTGCGCAAATCAGACCGAAAACTTCCCACAGTCCAAGGCTTTGGTAGGAGCGTTGTGTGACGAAGAAGACATTGTAGGTTGCAGATAGCAGACCTGCAAAAGACAAGGCAAAGAGAAACAGCCGGCCCTTCAGAGCAAGCTTGGGGTCAGATATCTGAGTAAGATTTTCTTTGATTTGGTTGCCCTAATTGCCGCGTGTGACAATATTTTACCCGTCCTCCTCTATCAATTAGCACCTTTGGATGGGGCGCCGGGCGGATTGCTCAAGGGCCATACCGTGACAGGCAGGCAATTTAAAACTGAAATGCAACAGAGTGAGGTGATGAATTTCAAGGTGGAGAGCCTTTGGCGGCAGCATCTACCCTGGTCGTGGAAGAGCGATTCAAGCTAAAGTTAGACAAAAAACCTGGCACAATCTTTTGCATTTCCGGCAAAATTGTGCAGATTCCGCAGATCTTTAGTTGCCGGGCTTTCTTTAAGAACCCGGCGCAGACGGCAATTTAATACAAAAGACGAGTCCAGAGTAAAGAGGCACTACCTTTGAAACTAGTAGATCTAACCAGATTGCTTGAGCCTATCGACATTAGCGAGTTTCCTGAGCAGTTGCGCCCGCTCTATCGCATTATCTGTCCTGAGGTTGAGTATGTCGCTCACGCTAAGGGCGCCAAGATAATGGGCGAAATTTTCGGTTGCAGTGAGGAGCATTTGCCCGAAGGTGAGGGCTGGGCCGAAGAGAACCTATCCATTTCCACCCATCTGGGCACCCATGTGGACGCTCCCTGGCATTACGGTAGCAAGACAGGTAATAAGCCGGCTCTGACCGTTGAGCAGATACCGCTTTCCGACCTCTTCCTGGACGGCGTAGTGCTCGATCTCAGTCATTTGTGTATGAGTGCAGCCGGAATTGAAATTAAGCACCTGGAAGAGGCTCTCAGGGCTATCGATTATCAGATCAAGCCTAGAGATGCGGTACTGATTAAAACCGGTCACGATCAGTTTCACCTGACCGACCCCAGACGTTATGCCTATCCGGGCATGCTTGCTGCTTCTGCGGTCTGGCTGGCGGAGCAGGGGGCGCTGGTACTGGGCACCGATGCCCTGGGCTTCGATAGACCCTTCCCGGCTATGATTGAAGCCTGGAAGAGAAGTGGTGATAAGTCACATATCTGGGACGGCCATTATGCTCTGCGAAATTATCAGTGCTACGTGGTGCAGCAATTGAGCAATTTGGAAGCACTGCCGGCCAGAGGCTTCAAAGTTTCCTTCTTTCCCCTCAAATTAGCTGGAGCCAGTGCCGCACCAGCAAGGGTTGTGGCTTTCTTAGAGGACTAGTGAGCGAATTGCCCGGTCCGCGCTTGCCGGGCAGTCTAACGCCAGTGAAAAGCTCCTGAAAAAAAGAAAGAGACCCAGAGGATCTCTTTCTTTAATGGGGTTGCCGCCGTTGGATGGTTAATCTTTCCCTGGCTTATTCAGAGGACGGCGGCCTCAATTTCTACTCTAGTGCTTGACATGCTCTTGAACTACAGGGTTTTTCCTGAGTTATTTCTGGTTGTCAATTACTCCGCAAGTATTTAGTGGGCTTTGGCGTACTGATAACGAATGGTGTAGCTGGAGCGCTCATCTTTGTTGGAGTAGCCTGCCACCGGTTCGGCTATCTGCACGATGCAGTTATTGCCGTCTTTATTGGTTGCCATGATGGAATCGTGGTCTTTGTAATTTATTTTCCAGTTGTACATCTGGAAGACGCTTTGATACCAGTCTTTCACCTGGTCTTTTGTCTCTTTGACATTGAAGGTCATGACGTAATTAGCGCCCTGCTTGCCGACTCGCTCGTATACAAGACCATTCAAGAAACGTGCTTTCCCTGTGTATTCCGGCACGCCGTCCAGGTTGACTTTATCTTTCAAGTTGTCCGGCGGCTTGGCCAGAGATTCTCCGGTTGGTTGATAGGCCGGTTTTTTGTTGAGCTTGTTGGGGTCTAGCTGCCCCTTTTGCTTGTCGGTTTGCGGGTTGGGCACTTGGCAGAGTCCGGCCTGTAAGGAGAGCTGGGCCAGGAACAGTGATACCAGGGCTAGTTTGAAACCCTTACTTTGAACCGCTTGAAGTCCATATCTGAACCCGTTCATGAACGCTCCTCCAACTTGACGCTTAATACCAGTGACAATACCAGTAGGTTCTGGATACCCTACTCAACTAGATACCCAGTTAAATCATATCCTAATTGCAAGAAAAGAAGAGAGCCAGACTCAGTAGCCTGGCTCTCTTTCTATCTATCGGATTGAAGTCCTTAGGTGTAGCTCCTTATTAGTTAGGTTTGGAGTAGGTATCACCGGTAGCGGTCTGTTCGAATTTCAGTTCACCCAGGAAGTTGTTGTATCCGGAGCTAGGAGCCCAGTGGGCGGCATCGTTAGCAACAGAGGAGTTGTTGTAGTGGGTGAAAGGAACTTCGTGGTAGCCTGCGTCTCCGATGGGAGCTCCACCTACACCCTTGCGGGTGTTGACGACCCAGCCGCTGAGCGGATAGTTGCCGGTGTTGCAGTTGGAGGCTGTAGCAGATCCCTGACCATCAGGGGTGAGACCGCCAGCTTTGATTTCGGAGAGGTAGCCACCGCCTGCGGGGAAGGTTTCGGTCATGTATACCTGGGAACCATCAGCGTACATGTAGAAGGTCTTACCGAGAGGCAGGGTAGCTGAAGCGAGAGCGTCTCTCACGTGCTGGGCAAGGTTGCCGTCTTCGGGGTTGACCTGGCGCATGCGGTCGATGATTTTGTCAACGGTGGAGGTGGAGGCACATCCGCCGATTTCATTCAGGAGTTCCATGGGGGAACCATTAGCCAGGTAGTTGATCTTGCCGCCCAGGTAGGGCTTGGCGCTGCCGTTGGCTGGTGGACGAAGCACGGTACCGGATCCGTTTCTGCCCCAGAGTTTGACTCCGGAGGGAGCGGGAGCGGAAGTGTGGGCGCTGCGGTATCCGTGAGCTCTCTGGGCGAGCATGTCGCCTTTCATGAACTCAACGTTGCTGAAGCCGGCTACGGGGTCGATGATCGAGGAGCCGTTGACGGCGCTTCTGCCGTAGTTACCCATCCACATCAGGGTGTTGGCATCGCTGCAGTGCGGGTTGGTAGCCGGGTTGATGTCGTACATGGTGTAGATGCAGTTCATGACGTTGGTGGCGCCGAGCATATCCAGGTCGGCCTGGGATGCATAGTGGTTATTGGCGCCAGTTGTACGGAGGTCATAAGCGGCAGGGTTGTTGTACGGATCTTCGGCTTTGCCGGTCCAGAGGGCCGGGTCACCACCACCGACGTTTCCTACGAGAGGATCGAAGGGGAAGTTACCTTTGGTCTGGTTGTAGGCACCGATGTCGGCCATGGCCTGGGGACCAGCTGGGCTGTGGGAGAAGATGTTGGTGTTCTGGTCCATATTGATGCCGGGAGCATGGAAGAGCTCCTGGTTGAATATGTCGTTGGAACCATCGTTAACCACAGTGCTGAGCGGGAAGTGAGGTGTGTTGACGGTGAGAGCGCTCGGTCCGTTGACGATTCTTACGAAGCCTTTGGGCAGGCGAGCAGCATACTGTTTGTCAAGGCAACCTACGATGGCGCAGGCAATGGAGCCACCGAACATTCCAGTCTTACCTTCCAGGGCTCTGGAATTGGTCTGGAACGCGTTGGGGATGGCAGGGCTCGTTACGCCGGCAGGAACTGCGGCGGAGAAGTTGCCATGATCAACAAGGTGGGGTCTGGTGTCAGGGAAGACAGGTACAAGGGCGAAGTTCTGAGCACCGGCTGCCACTTGCTGATAACCAGCGGAGTAGTCATCACCGGAAGGTGCTTTCTGACCGGCTGAGTTGACGGGAGGTGCCCATCCGCCCATGGAAGCTTTTGTAGCACCATGGAAGAATACGTTGGACGAGCTGCCCACCTTCATATAGCCGGGGGTGATGTCCTGAGCCAGTTGCACAGGATTGCCGTTGAACATTTTGGTGTTGTTGTTGGTGGATATGGCGTGGAAGTCTCCAGCCAGTGCACCGCCGGGGTTGGCGCAGGCGGCAACCAGGTTAGCTTTGAGCATGTTGCCCAACATGTTGACCTGGTTGTGAATCATACCGGCGTTGGCAGCAGCCAACGGGGTGCCTTCGTCTGCTGCGTTCTTACAAACGATCATCGCTTTGGCGACGATGCGGTTGTAGCTAAGAAGGTCGAGCCTGTTCGGTGTGTCGCAAAGAGCACCGAATTCTTCCTGGTCAGCAGCTGAGGACAGCGTTACAGCACCCCTTCTGATCGCTTGTTTGGCGACGTTAAGGGCGCCGGCGTCGGTTGCGTTAGCAACCTCTCTGCCACCACCGATGATTTTGGACAGGAAGAAGAAGCCGACGCCTATCACTATTACGACGAGCACACAGGCGGCCGCTAAGCCGAGTGTTGCCCCTCTCTGTCGTCGTACTGTCATATTTTTATTCCTCCACGCACCGATTGCTCGGCTCTTTTTCGTAATTAGTGCTCCGGTCCAACCGAAGGCTTTGAATAAGGGTCTACGAGATTAGTAAAGTGAAACTCTGTTAATTATCATCCTCTAATCTTACCCTGGCGTCAAGAGTCTGTTTAATCTCTTTGGATTCCTTGTAACCCTAACTGGGTGGCGATAACCCTGGATTACATGCTTTTAATATTCCCCGAAAATCTGGGAAATATAGATTAAATTAGCAACGGTTAATATTTAATTTTGGCATTTCTCAGAATTGTCGCCAGGCGCAGGCTCCCTTCCCCGGTTTTCTTCCTGGCTGGATAGGGCCGAAATGGCGGCGATGACAAGCCAGAAGAGGAAGTGTACCTGCGGTCGATAGAAAACGGTATCCACCAGACCCTGAACCATAAGTGAGACAAGGGCTGCGGCCAGACCCAGGGCCAGATAGCTGAGATTACTATCCTTATAGAAGAGGAGATGGGCTCTTGCGAAACTGAAAAGAATCAAGAGCCCGAAGGACGCAAGACCAAGGATGCCTGTCTCTACCCCCACTTCCAGGGGCACGCAATAGGTGCCGAGGGCATCGAAGCCGCTCTTCATATACAGGCCGTAGGCCAGACGAAAGGCGCTGTTGCCGGAACCTACTCCCAGCCACCAGTTGTCGGCAAACATAGCCATGGAGGCACGCCATACATGCATGCGGTAAGCATTGCTGGAATGCTCTGAACCGGCAAATATGGAAGCCAATCTTTGCTCGAAGGTGGGCATGAGGAAATGCAGTGCCGCATAAAGCGCTGCCGCAGCCGCCAGGAAGATAAGGGCGCTCGGGGCAATCAGTTTTGGCTTTTTACTGAAGAAATAGACCGAGAGGGCCAGTACGATGAAGCCGCCGGTGCCTATTATCGATAGATAGCCGCCCCGGCTTCCGGTTAGGAAAATGGCCACGGCTGTGATGATGGCGGTGATGAGAAAGAGCGGCGAAATCAAAAAACGCAATTTGCTCTTCGCCTTACTTATATATGTAGACATTGCCAGAGCCAGGGGAGCCAGAGGCAGCAGGTAGCCTGCCAGCAAGTTGGGGTTGCCCAGGGTGGAGTAAATGCGAGTGCCTTTGTTCTCCACCGTAGGGTCTTCCCAGGTAGCCAGCGGTGCCACGCCGATCTTGTACTGGTAGAGTCCATAGAGGCTGACCGCAAGCCCGCTCAGAAGCGCTGCCGAGAGATACCAGGGCAACCGTTCTTTGCGGTCCAACAGGCTGGCCTTCAGCAAGTAATAGGAAAGGGTGTAGACCGCCACTTTGCTCAAGCCTTTGATGCTCTGCGGCAGGTAGTGTGAGGAGATGCTGGAAATAATATTGGCGCCCAGGTAGAGCGCCACCATCAAGTCCATCATATTAAATTTGAAAGTCGAGCCGCTTCCCAGAAGGCGTGAAACCAGGTAGATGCCGCCGGCAGCCAGGGCAATAAGAGCCAGGGCCTCTTTATCGGAAGCAAACTGAGGCAAGCCCAGGGCGGCAAAAAGAACCAGAAGAATTAGAAACGACAGGGTATTAAGGCTTTGCCCCAGGCGCGGCGCGAAATTAAGGGTTTTCAGTCGCTTGCTCAGACCGTCGAAGACGGCGAGGAAGGAACCAAGCAGAAATGATTCTCTCACCAGTTGACCGAAACGGTCATCCAGCTTGGATGCAGAAAGCTTCAGTACGAGCTCGTTTAACACTTGCGAGATCTACTTATTTAGTGGCGCCGGCATAGATGTCTACAACTACACCTTGCACTCTGTATTTGAAGGCTTCAAGCTCGATCTGGTTGCCCACCTTGATTTTGTTGCCGCGAATGACATAACCGTCTTCAGTTTGCTCGGAATCGTCTTGCACGGTGACCAGGAAGTCGTGAGCAATGGCATTGGCCGGGTCGGGAAAAGCCACGGCTTTCTTACCGTCGGGGCTGAGAAAGGCCACTTGTTTCTGCCAGTGTTCGCATTTGACGATAGTCATGGGCGGGTGAACCGGCTGGTTGCGAATGGTGATGCTGGCTTTTTGACCGGGGGTGAAAAGAGTAGTGTCTTTGGTTTTGAGACCGGTTATGAAAACTTCTATGTTTACCCGGGGAGTGCCCTGAATCTTCTGGTTGACTCCGGCATAACCGGCCCTGGCCAGACCTAGACCCAGGACGGCTGTCAGAGCCCCGGCAAGCAGGCTGAAATCGATGAGATTTAGGCGTCTCTTTTTGGTCATGGCTTACTCTTTTGCTTTCTTTTTGGCGCTTGGTTCGGCTTCTTTCTCGAAGAATATGGAAACCGCTCCGGTTACTCTTCTTACCAGTCGTACCTTTTCATGTTCGACTTCCTGCCCATATTCTAATTCCTCCGCCCCTTTGATTCGCAAAAGGTCAAGAAGATGACTCTTTTCTTCGGCACTGAGGGTGAGTTTGCCTGTGTGGAAATCGTTGGCCAGCTTGAGCAGGTCCATGGCACTCATCTCTAACGATATTTCTGGCATTGGTTTTCTTGTTTAGAAGAGCTAGGACATATTAGCAGCTTGACCACCGGACGCGCTTTTCAAATTTTTGCAGATATTTTTGCGGTAAATACGTAGGTTCATGTCGAAGAATTCTCTCAGGAAGATACATCCATACACGTGGCGATGACCGAGTCAAGAAATGCTCTTACCCGAAGGAATTAAGAAAATGGCGCAATTTGAAAATAACAGCAAGCATGTCGAAAAGGTGAAACTGGATGATAACTGCGAAGGCGGAGAGAATCACGGCGACAAACTGGTCAAGGCCGCTTACGGCGACCAGGGCGAAGCTGGAGATATGGGCAATGATAATACCCGTGAGCTTTTGCGTCAGAACGAAGCCTTCATCAAGCAGGTCCAGGAGCAAGCCGAACGTGTAGTAGCCAGCATTATGAGAAGTTTTGACGCTCTGCCCAGTGAGAAGCAGGAGCAGTTTGTAAACGGCATCGACCGCAAGAATTTGAGCAAGCATGATGTGGTTTACCATACTTTTCTGCAAAACTGGGATGCCCGCCAGTCTAACGTCTCTGCCTGAAGGCTTGAAGACCAGTTTCAGTGCATTAGTCGGGCAAATTGAGCTTTTCCAGATGCTCGAGCATTTCTTTCTGGCTGGTGACGGCTGTGCCCGGTTTTCGCACGACAATGGAAGCGGCCAGGTTTCCCAGCGCCATTGCTTCTTCCATGCTGGCACCGGAAGTAAGCGCCAGAGCCATTGTGGCAACAACGGTGTCGCCTGCGCCGGTGACGTCGAAGACCTCGGAGCGGTTGAACGCCGGAATTTCAAACATGGGTTTGCCCTTCTGGAAGAGCACCATGCCCTCGCCGCCGCGGGTGACGAGCAGGGCTTTTACTCCCGACTTATTGAGCAGAATTTCGCCCAGCTTTTCCAGTGCTTCTCTGGAATTGATTTCCATCTGGGCATAGGCTTCCGCATCCGGCTGATTGGGCGTCATTAAGGTACAGTCCTGGAAGCGCTGGAAATCGCCCTGGGCGTCGACTATGACCATCAAGTCTTTTTCTTTAGCCATTTTCTTAACGGCGGCAATGACACCATCAGTAATGACACCGGCTTTGTAGTCGGAAAGAATGATGGCATGAGTTTCAACGTTTTGAGCGTTGTTTATCTTTTCAATGAGAGCGGCTTCCGACTCCCGCGAGATCGGTTCGTGGCTGATTCTGTCGATGCGCAGTAGTTGTTGCATCAGACTGTGAGATTTAGAGATGATGCGAGTCTTGACTGTGGTTGGCCGGGTTTTGTCTTTGACCAGGTCATGGGTAATGCCATGTGCTTCCAGGCATTTGGCCAGGCTGTCGGCAAAGCCGTCTTCGCCGCAGATCCCGATGGCGTGACATTTACCGCCCAGGGCGGTGACATTATGGGCGGTGTTGGCAGCGCCCCCGGGAATGTGTTCGGTTGAGACATGCTCCAGTATCAGTACCGGCGCCTCTCTGGATATACGTTCGGGTTTCCCCTCCAGAAGGCGATCAATGAGAAGGTCTCCCACTACCGTCACGGCGCCGCCGCTCAAGTTGATGATGCGGGTTTTCAGACGGTTTCTGGAAAGTGGGCTCATCATTGGAACCGCGGACTTTACGCCTAAATCAGTTGGATGCACTCTCTCCAATTCCTTAAATAGCTGCTTGCCGAGCTGGTTGTCAGGGTCTATGCCCAGGGCAAAGAGGGTAGACTTCTTTGCTTCCTCAATATAGCGTAAATGTTGGTATAGACGTGCTAGATGAAGCGCATTTGAAAGAGCGTCCGCGGGTGAAAGGGAATTAGAGAGATTTTCTCTGGCTCGGGCAAGACCCGCCCTTTCAGCACTTGTGAGCTTGTCGTCGTCGGTTATATGGGTCTCAAGGATCAAATCGGTAATTTGAGGTTTCAAATTATTTAGTCTCAGTTCGCTCTTTTCTCCTTCAAATTCCGATTTTCTAAGCTGAAAATGCTGCCTCAAGCCGATGGGGAAAAAGAGACCGGGATTAGCGGAAGGGTTCAGGTCGCTGTCATTGCCGGCGAGAGTGAACTCTTTGCGGGTCCTGATTTCATCTTTCTTTTCCGGTTCGATGTGGCGACTGAGTCCGCCGGTTTCAATTTTGCGAGTAAGAAAGGCTCTCTTTTCGCTTTCCTCTTTCAGTCCACGGCCGCTGGCTTCCACCTGCAAGTTGCCGGAGAGCTTGTGAGAACCGGGCTCTCTCGCTTCGGGCGCCAGGCGTTCATTGGCTTTCAGAAGTGCCTCTTCTGCCTGTGTTTTGGGCGACAGCTCATCGGAGTTGTCGCTGCTGTTTTTCTGGTTGTGGGAATGGACCATGGGTTTTCAAGAGTCGCTTTCTACAATGGCATTATAAGTGGCGGCGCGGTGCTAAAATAGCCCCATGCCTAAAGTCTTGTCTCGCGAGTTTTTTGCCCTTGTGGCGCTTCTCTGGTCGGCCTGTCCCCTGGTTTTTGCGGAAGAGCCGCAGTTGAAGCCGGCTATCAAAAATTCCGCTGCTGGTGGTGGGCAACCGATCGCTCTCAGTGCCAGTCATGTTCGTAAGGATGTGGGTGCTGCCAAGAAAATGGCGGCTTTGCGGTGGTTCGATAAAATGGCCCTGGCTGATCCGCAACTGGTGGAGTCAATCACCGCTTATTCATCGTCAGCCTCAATACTGGCTCGCCATCCCCATTTAGATAAAATTGCCGAAGCCGATCCTTATCTCTGTCGTCGTTTGACGCGGTGGCGCGGTGCCGCCCGGGTTCTGGCCAGGAACCCGAAGGCCTACAAAGTGGTGGCAAGAGATCCCGAGGGTATATACCGGGCCATCAAAAATGATCGTTCTTATGCCAAGCTGCTCTCTAAGAACCCCTATTTCAATCAGCTGGTGGTAGAAAACCCGGAGCTGGGCAGAGTATTGTCGCGCTACATGTGATGGCGGAAGCGTTCAGTCAGAGCTTTTGGGCTCCCCTTTTGATTGGTCTGGCCACTGGTCTTCTGTCGGGTACCTTTGGTGTCGGCGGCGGTATCGTGGCTACGCCCCTTTTGAGGCTTTGTCTGGGACTTTCACCCCAGGTGGCGGTGGGAACAACCCTGGCTGTGATTTTGCCTACATCTCTCACTGGTGTAATCAACTATTATCGAAAAAGCTTCGTGGACACGCGACTGGCTTTACGACTGGCTTTGCCTTCGGCCCTGGCCGGCTATGTGGGCGCCCGCCTGACTGATGCCGTAAGCGGCTCTTTTCTGATGGTGGCTTTTGCCTTGCTTATCGCTCTGGCCGGCTTTGATTTATTGACGGGCTTCAGCGAGAAATTGAAGAAGAAGGCCGCCGGTGAGACCTATGAAAGTCCGCCCTGGTCAAGGGTTTTGCCGGTCGGACTTTTGGCCGGTTTCCTCTCCGGTTTTTTTGGTGTGGGCGGGGGTTTTGTCATGATTCCCATTTTTATTGCTTATTTTTCCATGCCCCTGAAACTGGCCCTTGGTACTTCGCTTTTGACCGTGGCCTTTATTGCCGTACCCGGCATCCTTACTCATTTTATGCTCAATCATGTGCGCCCGGATCTGACCCTGCTTCTGGTCTCAGGGGCGGTGCCCGGCTCCTATCTGGGCAGTCGCCTGGCTATAATTATTAAAGACAATCTACTGCGCAAAGCTTTTGCCTTGATTATGCTTTTTATTGCCGGGCAGATGGTCATTAGCGAACTTCCGAAACTGGGGACACATTGACTTGCTTCATATTCGACTGATTGAAATGGAAGCGGAAAAGCTAGCCCGAGAAGAGGCTGAACGGGCCCTCAAAGTGGGCGAAAAGCAACTTCCCCATGAATGCGAGCTTATTAAGTGCCACATCGAGGAAGAGGTGGGCTTGAAATTGGCACAATCCTGCGCCTCCGACTTCCGCGGTTGGCTTACCTACCGGCGTCTCAACAGCGATCTGGTGATCATTCGCGGGCGAGCATTTCAGGAAGCCTCCTCTTTTATGTTCGGGGCAGGCAAGTGGAAAGCCGGTCTGGATGTGCCCTTCGGGCTGGATACCGTGCGTGAGCGGCAGCGAGGCTTCGATGTTTCACCGCCTCAGGCTCTTGATCACCTCATGGTCAATTTCGGTATGGGCAAGAGCCGCCGGGTTTTTCTCTGGTATGGCGAGAACATTGCACCATACAGGCTGATTTTTGAGGAAGAACTGCAGGAGATGCAGGATCTGCCTGTGGGCGAAAGCCCCCAGAGGAATCTCATGGAAGCCTTGAGTGAGGGCATGGGTTGGATACTGAATAAGCCCAGGGAATTGACCCTGCCTGAGTACATAAGGCAACTGAAGCCGAAACCCTGCTGAGCCTGTTCTTGGTCCTGGTTTATGGGTGATAAGCTGATCTGAGCCTTAATTCAGGTTTCAAAGCTGTTTCTCAATTATCATGCTCCCATGGGTGGAAAGTTCTTCAGCTTCATGAGCCTCAAGGGTGCCGGCAGGGCAGTGTTTCCTGCCAGTCTGATGGCTTTTCTGCTGGCCGGGATCTGTCTCGATAAGCTTATATTTCCGCTTCTGGAAGACCACAAAATATTCTGGGGGACGGCCTGGTCAGAAGACGAGAAGAAACTATTCAATCTCAATTGTCTGAGGAACTGGGCTTCCAGTCAGGACCCACTCTTCCGCAATCATCTGATTCAGCCCCTGGCGGAAAAGGAGCGGCGCGGACCGCGCATACTGGTCATGGGCGATTCTTTCGTCTGGGGCGATGGTTATCGAAACATCAATGATCTGTGGTGGCGGCAGCTCAGTCGGCAACTGGCGTCCCGCGGATACAGGAATGTGGAAGTTCTGGCGGCTGGTTATCCGGGCTTTTCCACCTCTCTGGAAACGAAGGCGGCACGCCGGTTGATTAGAAGTCTCAAACCTGATTTGATCGTTTTTGGTTATACGGAAAACGATGCCGATGAGGGACTAATTAAGCAGGATTGCGCGGTCTCTATCTCACGAGCTTCCGGCTTGTTTAAGCGTATCTTGCCGAATCTCTGCATTTATATTGACCGACAGATCTTCTCTCGCTGGAAGAGTTTTTCCGGTCTGGAGACCGGCAACGAGGAAAAGAAAAACCAGCAGTGGGAGTTTCAATTACTGGACGGTGAGAATTTCAAAATTTTCAGAGGCACTGTGGCCGACCTGGGTCAGCTTCTGAAAGAGAGCGATATTCCGGGATTTGTTATCAGCTTGCCCAAGTCGCCCGATGCTCAATATTATGAGGCTTGTTTCGAGCCGGTGAAACCACTGTTTTCGGAAGCATCCGTGCCTTTCCTTGATCTTTCGCGCCCACTGAAAGGTTGGTATGGGGAAGCTCTACCCACGGTGCTGGCCATTAATCCCCTGGCACTGGTCAATCCTGGCAGTTTCCTGCATATAAGCCCGGCCAATTCCCATCCCAGCGCTGCCCTCACCTATTTTTACGGGCGGCAGGCGGCGGATTTTATTGAAAAGAATTACCGGCACGTCTTAGGTCCGAAGGTAGAACCTTTGCCCGAGCCGGCCTTCTCCATCAATGATTGCATGCCGATTTTTGCCGGCGGTAAGCGCACCAGCTCCGGTGTGGAATTTTCGTTTCCTGATCCTTTGCTGCTATTGAAAATGCCCGGCCGCAAGCCCTTTGTGCAGTTCAATCTGGAAAATCCCTTGCCTTTGAAGAAGATTCTGGTAAGGTCAGCCGGCGCGGTACCAAACGCCTGCACTTTCTACGTGACTACCATTAATGCCGCTGTGGGCTTCGACACCGGCAAGACCCTGATCTTTGAAGGACGACCTGTGGCACCCGGGCAGTTTGAAGTGGATTTGAGCGCAGTCAAGGAAGCCGTTAATACGGTGGGCATTAGTGCCAATTATGCCGGAGAGCCGGGCGCTAAAGCCGCAGAACGGATGCTGCAATTGGAATTTACAAGGTAAGTCAGGCTTTGTCCAATTCCGCCGCTTTCTCTTTGATCTTGATGGTTTCACCCGCTTGCGCTTCTTCCTGCCGTTTCAGGAGTTTGGAGGCGCCTTTGGCCAGGTCCATGAACTCGATGGGAATGGGGAAGATGAGGGTGGAGTTTTTCTCGGCAGAGACTTCTACCATGGTTTGCAGTTGCCTCAGTTGCATGGCACCCGGTGTGCCTGAGATAACTTCCGCTGCCTGAGCCAGCTTCTCCGCAGCCTGGTGTTCACCTTCGGCGGCTACGATTTTGGCTCTTCTTTCACGTTCTGCTTCCGCCTGCTTGGCCATGGCTCTTTGCATGGACACCGGAATTTCCACATCTTTGACTTCTACGGCGCTGACTTTAATGCCCCAGCCTTCCGTCTGTCTATCGATGATGGCCGAGAGCTTGGCATTGATGGCATCTCTCTCTGTCAAAAGCTCATCTAATTCGTGTTGACCGAGGATGCTGCGCAGCGTGGTCTGGGCAATCTGCATGGTGGCGGCCAGGGGATCTTCGATTTTGGTTACCGCTTTGAAGGCGTCGTCTACCTGGAAGAAGCAGACCGCCGCGGTTTTGACGGAGACGTTGTCTTTGGTGATGATTTCCTGCATGGGAATAGGCATAGTCATAATACGCAGGTCGACTTTTTTAGATTGCTGAAAGATAGGCCAGACAAACTGCAGCCCCGGACCTTTGACTCCGTCTGCACGGCCGAGGGTAAAAACAACTATCTTTTCGTACTCTTTGATTACCTTCAGAGCGCTGAGGGTGTAGGCCAACAGGAAAACCAGGAAACCCAGCATGCCTTCCATATTATTTACCTTCCTTAGATTTGCTCCCGGAACTTCTCTAGATTATATCGCCCCCCGGCTCCTGCTCGTGCAAGGTTTCGGGCAGGTCAGCCGACTTTCGCAGTCTGGCAATGTAAAAGCCTTGCGGGGCCTGTCTGGAGGGCAGGAACATCACCTGGCCGCTGTGGGCTTCCTCAGCTAGATTCCACTTATCAACCAGGTCTGGAGGGAAGGCGTCTGAAAGGTCTTCCAACTGGAAGTCGCTATGTTCTGCCAGGAACTGTGCCACAATCTGCGGTCCTTCTTCCTTTTCGATGGAGCAGGTGGAATAGACCAGTAAGCCGCCCGGTCTAACCAGTTTAGCGGCGTTATTGAGGAGCGCCGTCTGCAACCTGGTCAGTTTCTCCAGATCCGACTCGAGACGGTTCAGCCTTAAGTCGGAGCGTTTGGCGATGACGCCGGTGCCGGAGCAAGGCGCATCCACCAGCACTCTGTCGGCTCCCCCTTCGAACTTGAAGAAGCGTCCGTCTGCCTGTCTGGTTTCTATATTGCGAAGACCAAGTCGCAGTCTGGTTTCACGCAAGAGCTTCAGTCTGCTGTCGTGTATGTCTACGGCAATGATGCGCCCTTTGCCTTCCATGTGTTCGGCCATATTCATGGTCTTGCCGCCCGGTGCGGCGCAAAGATCGATGATGGTTTCACCAGGGGCTGCTTGCACCACCTGGGAAACAAAGGCTGCTGCTTCGTCTTGCACGGTGAAGATACCTTCGGCGAAACCTGGAAAATCTTCCAGCTTGGGTCTGTCCTTGCCTTTGCTTTCGACAATCAGGCAGGTGGGCACAAGTTCCGAAACCCGAGTTTTGATGCCTTTCTTGAGCAAGATTGCGGCCATGGCCTCGGTTTCAATGGCTAAACTATTGACGCGCAAGGTCAGGGCCGGGGCCACCTGGCAGTGCTTGAGCAGGCTCAGGGTTTCGCTCTCACCGTAGGCATTGAGCCAGCGCACCACCAGCCAGTGGGGCATGGAATATTGCCGGGCAAGCTTGAGGGAATTTTCTTCCTCTCTCTCCAGGTCTGCTTTTCCTGCTTTATGCGGATTTCTCAGATAGGCCCTGAGGATGCCGGTTACGAATTTGACGATGCCTTCATGTCCGACCAGCCTGGCGATATCGCCGGCAGTATCAAGAACGGCGCTCTCTGGAATGTCGGACATTTCGTTCAACTGAAAAATGGCCACGCGCAAGAGATTGAGCACCGGTGGGCGGATTTTTTCCAGGGGCTGGCTGGCCAGGGCTCTCAGCTCTTGATCGATGGCTTCACGCTGTCTCAATACGCCCAGTACCAGAGCCGTAGTGAAGGCTCTGTCCCGTGCTTCCATGTCCGACTTATCGAGGGCATGGTCCAGGGCCAGGTTGGCATAGGCGCCGCTCACATCGATACGGGTCAAGATCTCGACGGCAATTTTGCGTGCTTTGACGCCTTTTTTGTTGCCTCTGGTGCCGCGATTTGCCCTGGCAGCCTTTGCCTTCTTCTCATCCAAGCTGTTCTTCTCCACTTACAATCGCTTCTCTGGCGCCGGCCAGGAAGGCTTTTACTTCCATAGCAGACCTGGACTCCGGCTGCACCACCAGTAATTCCAGGCGCTCGCTGCCGTCCCCGCAAGCCACAAGCAGTCTTGTGCCATCCTGAACCAGGGTGCCGGGCTGAAGGCGTTCACCGTTTTCTGCCGGCGCGCATTTAAGCACCTTCAGACCGAACTTGCGAAAGGTAGTGTAGGTGGAAGGCCAGGGGCTGAGACCCCTGACCAGGTTATGCAAGGCCTGCGCCGATTTGTTGAAGTCCAATTTCCCCATTTCCTTGGTCAGGATGGGGGCAAAGGTGGCTTCGGCATCATTCTGTCTGACCGCTTCCAGCTCACCGTTTAAGAGTCCTTTCAGGGTTTTGACCAGCAGGGCCGCTCCCACCTGGGACATTTCTCTGGACAGTTCTTCGGCTGTCATTTGGGAGTGGATGGGAATTTCGGCTTTGAGCAGCATGGGACCGGTGTCTACGCCCAATTCCGTGAACATGGTGGTAACACCGGTGACGGTATCACCATTGATTATTGACCAGTTGATAGGGGCGGCGCCGCGCAGCTTGGGAAGCAGCGAACCATGTACGTTGACCACTCCCATGGGGGCAAGAGTCAAAACTTCCTTTTTAAGAATTTGACCAAAGGCAACCATAGCCAGAATATCAGGCTTTAGCTCGCGCATGGCTTGCACCACATCAGGTGCCTTAGCCAGCTTTTCCGGTTGCAACACGGGAATTCCGTGTGCCTGGGCCAGCACCTTGGTGGGGGGCGGCATCAGCTTGTTGCCCCGGCCCTTAGGCCTGTCCGGTTGTGCAACCACGGCAAGAACCTGGAAGTCAGGTTCGTTGATGAGCGCTTCCAGGCACGGCACGGCGAAGTCTGGTGTGCCCAGGTATATAATTTTCAGCATTTACTCGATTTTACTTGGCAAGCGATATTTCTACTACTTGCTCAAAGTTTAACAGCACTCTATCGTCGAGCATGATGTAAGACAGCCTTGTGCCGTCAAAAACAATATTTGTAAGGATGCCGTTATAGTCTCTTTCACCTACGCTCTTGACATTGACTTTGGCTCCAACCCATTGTCTCAAGTAAACTAGTTTGTCGCGGTTGGGTCCAGTCATGAGATACCATACTTTCTAATTGGAAAATTTTGACTCTTATCTTGATTATAGTGGAGAATATGCAGGCTAAGCCGACCTCCACAAGTGTAAGAAATTCTTGAGAAAAGCCTTATGGGTAAATGCATGACTGCAGTCGGAAGTTCAAAGGCTAGGGGGTTGCACCTTTCCGTTCCCTTTTTCTTGCTTTTGCCTGCTTTCCTGCTGCTGGCCCTTATGGTAATCGTGCCGATTACCATTCTCTTTGTCTTCAGCCTGGGCGTAAGAGACGATCTCGGGCGGGTGGTCTTGAGCTTCCAGCCCGGCAATTATCTGAGATTTTTCTGCGGACCATATCTGGCCTGCCTCTTTCGCTCCATCCTGCTCAGCTTTGTTACCATGGTCTCCACCCTGGTGGTCGGCTACTTGCTTTCCTACTGGCTGGCCTTCTGCGCTCCCGGCAAGTGGCGTAATTTTCTTGTGCTACTGGTGGTTTTGCCTCTGTGGACTTCGTCGCTTCTGCGCATCTATGCCTGGATCACCATTCTTCATCCGACCGGACTGGTGGCCACCCTGGCCGGCACCTGCTTTCCTTCATGGGCCCTGCCGCCCCTGCTCTACACGCCTTTTGCCGTCTGGGTGGGCATGGTCTATAACTACTTGCCCTATATGGTTTTGCCTCTTTACACTTCCATAGAAAGGTTGGAGCCGCGTTTGCTGGAAGCTTCGGCCGATCTGGGTGCCTCCCCCCTTGCTACTTTGTTTCGTGTACTTCTACCCTTGACCGGCGGTGGCATTATTGCCGGTTCTATCATGGTTTTCGTGCCATCTCTGGGGGATTACGTCACCCCCGACCTGATGGGCGGGGCTAAAACCATGTTCATTGGCAATTTGATTCAGAATCAGTTCTTGAGCGTGCGCGACTGGGTTTTCGGCTCGGCGGTTTCCACCATTTTGATTGCCCTGGTATCGGTTTCTGTGTGGATTTACCTGCGTTACGCCGCCAAAGAAACCATCGGCTAGGTGCTTGAGGGTTTGATTTTCTTGACGATAGAAAGCATGCGTTCGTAGTCGGAGCGAAAGAGCTGGCAGACCGCCCGTCCGGCCCGCACCAGGAAGTCCTCTCTCTCCGCCGCATTACTGTATGCCCGTCCGGCTTCCCGGATAGAGGCAGCAATCAGCTCGTCGGAAGGCACAGTTGTGCTCAAATGGAAGAGTAGTCTTAGAAAATCCAGTTCGGCGGTGATGGCGATAATTTCTTCCGGGCTGGCGGCATAGACAAAATCGTGCACCTGGGGCGGTTGAGGCGGCAGATGCTGGAAAACTGTGCCGGCTTGAATGAAGCCAATGTTTACCGCTCTTATCTCTGTTTTCAAAAGGGCGAAGATGTGCGGCTGCTCCCGCTTCAATTCTTCCCGGGTTAAGCCCAGCGCGCAAGGGCGGTGCAGTGAATCGGGCGGGCTGGTCACCACATCCAGTACCACCGCCAGAATCTCCAGCTTGTCTTCCGTCGAAACAGCTTTGATAAAGCTGCCGAACCTGGGGCGGCCATCCTCATTTGAAAGGGTCGCCTCAGCCGTCAGACCGACAATACTGGCGGTCAGGACCTCGGCCAGGGCTTTTTCCTTGAGTCTAGTCAGTGGGAGTGACCTCTTTGCTGGGTTTGTAATTTTCCACGGCCTCTTCGTCCGGTATGGCACCGGAACTGGCGCTTTTGCTGACGATAATATTGGTTTTGCCGGCATCGTCGGCCAGGGTGATGCTGATTTCCGCTTCCTTCATGCGTCCCTCGATACAAATGGTCTTGGACATTTGTTCGTTCTTTTCAATGTTCCAGCCTTCTTTTTTTAAGACCTGTTCATACCAGAGGGCTACCTTTTCTACGGCATCGGAAGAGACCAGTTGCAAGTATTTGCTGTAGTCACCGGCATCTTTCCCCTGTTCTTGCGCGGTTTGCGCACCACTTGTAGTGGCACCGGGATAAATGAGCGATTTCAGATCATCGGGCACGGTTCCGTCCGCTGTTGATGACGTATGCTTCATATTGTTGGCCGTGTAGCTGACGTCGCCCATCTGGCAGGCCGACAACATCAGCCCTGAGACCAGTAACAAACTTAAGCAGTGAAAAGGTTTGAGCATTTTATTTCCTGGATTTAGATTTCACTTGAGAATCTTGAGGTATTTTACCGCAGCTTTAGCCGTGCTCTTTGCTCCTTGCGGCCAGCAGATTGATGCCCATCACGGTCAGGGCCAGGAAGAGTCCCGGCAGCACCGCCCCGTGCAGGTTGCCGCACAGAAGTCCGCTCTGGGCTTCTTTTAACATTCCGCCCCAACTGGGTGTGGCCGGTCCAAGACCGAGCCCCAGATAGGTGAGACCGGATTCCATGATGATGGCGTCGGCGGTTAGAAGGGTAGTCTCAAGGGCGGCCACGGCTTGTAAGGCCGGTCCCAGATGATATCTCAATAGGTGCAGGGAACCGGCTCCCAGTGACCGGGCCGCCAGCATGTACTCTTCCGTCATGAGCTTCTGGGTGAGGGCCCTGGCCACCCTGGCCGATTCAAGCCAATTGGTGGCGGCAATGGCCGCCACCACGCTCAAGAGAGGCAGATAACCCAGGGAGTGGTCACTCAAAGCCAGCCCCTGAGACAGTTGTTTCAGACCGCCTACGGCAAGCATGGTGCGAGTAAACTCGGGGCTGGAGATGAGCGAGCTGATGGTCAGCAGTAAAACAATGGCCGGTACCGAGAGGAGTGCGTCCACGAGGCGCATGAGAAGGCTGTCTATCAGACCGCCGCAAAGGGCGCTGAAAGCCCCCAGGCAGTATCCAAATATAGAAGCGCTCAAGGCGGCAGCCAGACCGACAAAGAGCGTGCCGGCCGCTCCTTTCAAGAGCATGGTGAAAAGATCCCGACCCAGACCGTCTGTGCCGAACAGGTGCCGGGGGTTCTGAAAGGGCGGCACATTAATATCTGCAGGGGCAAGGTTGCTCAGGCAGGGGGGCTCAAGCAAACCAAGCAGCGCCAGAAAGACCATCACGGAAAGGATGCTCAGACCGGTAAGTTGGGCGGGGTTCAGCCTTTTCAAGTTAATTGCCCTCCTGCAAGCGCACGTCCAGACTGCGGCTCAGGCAGTCGGCGGCAAAGGATGCCACCACTACGACTGTGCCGTAGAGCATGCTGAGAGAGAGAAGCACCGGGTAGTTTCGCCCGAAGGCTGCTTCCACCGAGAGCCTTCCCAGTCCGGGCAGGCAGAAGATGGTTTCAATCAAAACTGAGCCGCCCACCAGGGATGGGGCCGAGAGCCCGAGTAAATTTACCACCGGCACAAGGCAGTTTTTCAGAACATGACGGCAGGTGACCTGAAAGAGCGAAAGTCCCTTGGCAAGAGCTGAGAGCACGTAGGGACTGGAAAGTTCTTGCAGAGCCAATTCTTTTACATAAAGTGCTACTTTGACCAGGCGCCTCAAACTGAGTATTAGAGCGGGGGGCAGAAGATAGCGAACGATGGTCAGGTCTACATCCTTGCCGGGAGCACTGATACCGAAGATCGGAGGGGGATAGAGATCTGGTCTGAGGGCGAGGGCGGCTACCAACAAGAAGGCCAGCCAGAAAGCGGGCATGGCATAAAAGCCGGCCAGAGCTGCTGAAATGGCCAGGCTGAGGTTTCGGACCGCCGGGGACCTTTCGCCTCTGAGGCGGAGATAGGCCAGGAGCGCTCCCAGGGCGATGCCCAGGCTGAAGGAAAGGACGAGGGCCAGCCCGCAAAGAGCGAGGGTGGCCGGCAAGCGCTCCATGATTACTTCTTTTACAGGTCGACCGTCCCGGTAAGAGAGACCAAGGGCCAGATTCTCATCCCGGGCCGGTGCCAACCAGGAGGCCAGCCAGAGGCTATACTGCTTGACCGGGTTCTGGTTCAGCCCCAGTTCCTGGCGGAGGGTGTCCAACTCCTGGGGGGCAATGTCTTTTTGCGCCGAACCGAGCAGAATGTCGAGGGGGTCTCCCGGCAGGCTTTTCATGAGGGCAAAGCTGACCAGGGAAACCGTCAAAAGGGTGACGAGTGCCTGAATTCCTCTTTGCGCTATAAAGCTGAAATGCAACTGAGCCTCAGGCTATTAAGAAGCACTAAACACAATTTTGCCTATGATAACGCCAACTGTGTGCTGGTTCTGTCTATTTGTTCAGTTTCAATAAGGTGGTTGCAATTGACAAATGTAGAGATAGGGAAATAGCATGTATGCTTACATGAGTGCGCTTACATGAGTACGCCTGTGTTCACAAGCGCCCTTGTTAGTGCAAGTGGGCATTTCGATGCCATAAATGCGGCGGCATAGCCAAGTGGTAAGGCAGAGGTCTGCAAAACCTTTATCCCCCAGTTCGAATCTGGGTGCCGCCTCCAATTTTTATTTCTTTAAGGCTTGCGCCAGAGACCTTTTAGAAAGCTAGAATAAGTAAGATGGACGGTTGGCGCAGTTGGTAGCGCACCACTTTGACATAGTGGGGGTCACTGGTTCGAGTCCAGTACCGTCCAATTTTTAGAAGAGCCCTCCGCAAGTGGGGGCTCTTTTTTTGTCGCTCCGGGTTTATTTTGTTCGGCATTGAACTTTTCGGGTAGATAAAGCGTTATCTTCCCTGGAGGGTTTATGACAGAGCAAGTTTTCAGAAAATGTTCTCTACTGCTCTCTCTGGCCGCCTGGATGACCATGCCCAATCAGGCGCAGGCCTCGGAGCCATTGGAGCGCAGGGGCGAAGAGAGCGATAGAGTCTTTTTGCCTGGCAATTTTTTTACGCCTGCCGTAGCCTCGGCTCCGTCAGTAAAACGTAAGCCGTCCCTGGCTTCTGTACCCAGTCTCGAGCAACTGAAACTAATCGAAAGCCTGACGGCCGACCAGAGCAAGCGGCTGAATGAGCTTTTTAGAGACTATAAAAGCGATATTTCCGCCCTCCAGGCAGAGTTGAAAGGCAGCCCTGATGCTGCCGCCAAAGCCTCCCTGCAAGCCCGCATAAGTCTCAGGCAGAACACTTTGATGGAAGCGCTCAAGGTGATTGTAAAAACTGAACAGATGGATGAGCTGGAAAGAAAGAAAAAAGGCATGACCAGTGACAGTGAGGTTGAGAATTTGCCGTGACTGAGAAGCTGAAAGGGCAGCAAATCAGACATCTACTGAGGCGAGCCGGCTTTGGCTTCACGCCGGCAGAATATCTCAGCTACCGTGATCTCGATTACGACGAGGCGGTGGAGCGCTTAGTTGATTTTGAGACGGAAGACAATTCGGCTCTTGATGCCCTTATCGAAAGTCAAAATTTTGACTTTACCAGTGGCGATGATATTAAGCGCTGGTGGCTATTTCGAATGCTTTTTACAAGACGTCCTCTGGAAGAAAAACTGACATTATTCTGGCACGGGCATTTCGCCACTTCTCTTAAGAAAGTGCGTAACCCTTATGCCATGTATGTGCAAAACCGACTCTTTCGCAAGCTCTGTATCGGTGATTTCGGCAATTTACTGCTGGCTGTTTCAAAAGACCCGGCCATGATTGTCTGGCTCGATAACCAGCAAAATCGCAAGGGTAAGCCCAACGAGAATTTCGCGCGAGAAATCATGGAGCTCTTTACTCTCGGAATCGGGCATTATAGCGAGGCTGACGTCAGGGAAGCGGCTCGTGCCTTTACTGGTTGGCAGGTCAAAAACGGTGTCTTTAGTTTCAATAAAGGTGCTCACGACGCCGGTAAGAAACTTTTCCTGGCCGAAAGCGGCAACTTCGATGGCACTCAGGTAATTTCTATACTTGCTCGCCACAAGCAAACCGGGCGTTTCCTGGCTGCCAAACTGCTGCATTTTTTCCTTGGTCCCAACTTCGACAGGGCACTTTTAAACAAGGTGGCCGGCGCCTATGAGGTCGACCGGCAAATTCGGCCCATGCTCAAAACTATCTTCCTCAGTAAGGCTTTTTTGTCTCGTGAAAATCAATTTTCGCTGGTCAAGAGTCCCTGTCAGTATGTGGTCGGTACTCTCAAGCACTTGCAGATTAGCACTATAGACGGTGACCTACCCAGGCTGCTTTCGGCCATGGGGCAAGATCTCTTCGCCCCACCTTCGGTGAAGGGTTGGGATGGCGGCACAGCCTGGCTTTCTTCCGATACCATGATGGCCCGCTTCAACTTTGCCAATCGCATTATTGGTGAGAAGATGGATGCCTTGAAGAAGCAAGGCAGCCTCAAGGACTTGCTTGCAGAAAAGGGTATCGACGATCAGGGCACTTGTGTGGCTTACTTTCTGCAACTGCTCGTGGAAGGCGATGTGCCGCCGCCTGTGGTGAAGCGCCTGGAAGACTATCTGGGCAAAGAGCCTTTTCTCAAGGGCGCCGAGTCCAAAACACTTCTTGATGAAAGGTTGCGGGGGCTGCTTCATCTGATTATGACTCTACCGAGCTATCAGCTCGCCTGATCTAGACTAAGATAATATGATGTAAGAAAGGGCAAGGTGAAGGAAGTGAAGTTGAATCCTCAATTACAGTCGAACCTGAAGCTTGACGGCGGCAAGACCAGCCGCCGCGACTTTCTTGCTCTGTCTTTATTAACCCTGACCGGCCTGGCGCAGCCGGCTGCTCTTGCCGACCGGTTGCTGGATGATAAGAGCGGTCGACGTCGTTGTCTGGTGGTGCTCACCTTGAGCGGCGGCAATGATGGGCTCAATACCGTGGTTCCTTACGGTATGGGGCGCTACTACGACTTGCGACCCAAGCTGGCCGTTAAGGGTGAAAGCGTCTTGCCTTTAGATGGTGTTGTGGGGTTAAATCCGTCCATGAGCGAACTTGCCTCTCTGTACAAAGAAGGCAAACTAGCCGTGGTGCAAGGGGTTGGCTATCCGGAGCCGAATCGCTCTCATTTTCGCTCCATAGAAATCTGGCAAACGGCCCAACCTGATATTATCGGCGATACCGGTTGGCTGGGCCGCTATCTCGATTTGCAAGATAAGAACGATCTTGCCAACCGCATGCTTGCGGCTGTAAACATTGATCCGGTGCTGCCCAAGTCGCTTCTGGCGCGCAAGATAACCGTGCCCTCCGTTTACGACCTGGGTGACTTTCGCTTTAAAGTAGATTCCCATTATCAAAACGACAGAGAAAGGCAGCTCAGTTGTTTTAGAGATATCTACAAAGACTATCAGTTTAAGGGGGCTCTCGCCGGTCAACTGGTGAAGACCGGACTGGCTGCCAGTGCTGCTTCAGAGAAGTTGCATAAGCTGACAGCCGATGCCGCTTCAAAAAGCACCGCCTCCTATCCCGATGGAAGGCTCTCCGCCTCTTTGCGTTTGATAGCGCAGATGGTGGCAGGGCAGGTGGGGGCCCGTGTGTACACTCTGCAAATGGACGGCTTTGATACCCATGCCAATCAGAGCCGTACCCATAACGGTCTGCTCGGCAATTTGTCACGCTCGCTCAAGGCCTTTCTCGACGATCTGGAGTGCCGTGGCGTGGCCGACGAGGTTTTAGTGCTGGTTCATTCCGAATTCGGTCGCCGGGCCCAGGAAAACGACGGACGCGGCACCGATCATGGTGCGGCAGCCCCTTGTTTTGTATTGGGCAAGGGTGTTAAAGGCGGACTCTATGGCGAGCATCCCGAGCTCGAGGCAAGTAAACTTGTGCAAGGTGACCTGGGCTTTAAAACCGATTTTCGCTCAGTTTACGCTGCGCTGCTCGAAGACTGGTTGGGCAGTGATGCCCGCGCCATCCTGGGTAGGAGTTTCGAGAAAATCCCGTTTGTCTAAAGATCAGGGATCCACCGGGCTGCCTTCCAGCATCGAGAAAAACTTGCGCTCGAAGTCCCACATGGTGTCGTCTTTCCAGTTCTTCAAGGAAATCTTGGCGGCGTAGGCACCTTCTTTAGGCAGGGTTGCTTCCGCCTTGAAAAGGTAGTGCCCTTTGAAGATATCGGCCGGGTCGTTGGCGTGGAATTCCTTTTCGAAAATTATGTTGCCGTCGGGATCTTCGATGGTGACGGTACCTTTGTACTGCCGCCTTTCATAAGGTGTGCCGAAGCCCAGCACGCACATGCAATCCATCTTGGCAGGGAACTCTTTGACAACGAACAAATCAAATAGTCCACGTGCGTCGACACGGCCGTTTTCTTCGTGGCTGGCTTCCTGGCAGAACAAAATGTATCCGCTATGTAGATACTTCATGACTACTTCCAAACCTGAATACAGAGGCGAGAGCGTACATATTAACAGCAAAAAAGAAACCCGGGGGGTACCCGGGCTTCTCTTTGATCTTTCTTTGAAGTTATTACTTCTCTTTCTTGGAAGTGATAACTGCTTCGGCGATGTTGGAGGGAACGTCCTCGTACTGGGCGAATTCCATGGTGAATGTGCCCTGACCGCGGGTTTTGTTTCTGATGTCGGTGGCATAACCGAACATTTCAGAAAGGGGAACCTGGGCTCTTACTTTGGATAGTCCGCTGATGGTTTCCATACCTTCAACGCGTCCTCTGCGGCTGGAGATGTCGCCGATGACGTCGCCCATGAACTCTTCCGGTACCTCTACTTCAACCTTCATAACAGGTTCAAGCAGGGTGGGCTGAGCTTTCATGAAGCCCTCTTTGAAGCCCATGGAAGCGGCGGTGCGGAAGGCCATTTCGTTGGAGTCCACATCGTGATACGAACCGAAAACGAGGGATACTTTCACGTCGATGACCGGGTAACCTGCCAGTACGCCGCCCACCAGTGTGTCTCTTACACCGGTTTCGCAAGCAGGGATGTATTCTTTCGGAATAACACCGCCGACGATTTTGTTGACCCATTCGAAACCACCGCCGGCAGGCAGGGGCTCGATTTCCAGAACGCAGTGTCCGTACTGACCGCGACCACCCGACTGACGGATGAATTTGCCTTCGGCTTTGACGGATTTCTTGATGGTTTCGCGGTAGGCAACCTGCGGTTTACCAACGTTGGCTTCCACTTTGAATTCACGAAGCAGGCGGTCAACGATGATTTCCAGGTGCAGTTCGCCCATACCGGCAATGATGGTCTGACCGGTTTCGTGGTCCACACGCACCTTGAAGGTGGGGTCTTCTTCCGCCAGGCGGCCAAGTGACACGCCCAGTTTGTCGGCATCGCCCTTGGTTTTGGGTTCGATGGCTACGGAGATAACCGGATCGGGGAAGTTCATGGATTCAAGGATGATTGGTGAGTTCTCAGCGGAGAGAGTGTCACCGGTGGTGGTGTCCTTGAGACCGACGGCGGCGACGATGTCACCGGCGAAGGCTTCTTCCACGTCGGTACGGTTATCGGCTTGTAGCTGCACGAGGCGGCTGATGCGCTCACGCTTGCCCTTGGTGCTGTTAAGCACATAAGAACCGGCCGAGAGCTTACCGGAATAAACGCGGATAAAGGTCAGTTTACCGACGAAGGGATCGTTCATGACTTTGAAAGCGAGGGCCGAGAAAGGCTCGTTTTCATCGGAATGACGCTCGGTTTCGGAACCATCGGGCAGGGTGCCTTTGATGGAAGCGACGTCATCGGGAGACGGCAGCAGTTCGACAACGGCGTCGAGAAGCTGTTGTACGCCTTTGTTTTTGAAGGCGGAACCGCAAAGGATCGGAATCACTTTGTTGTTGCAAACGGCTTTGCGCAGGGCTTCTTTCAAAGCCGGCAATTCGATGGCTTCACCTTCCAGGTATTTGCCCATCAGTTCGTCGTCGGTTTCAACAACGGCTTCAACCAGTTGTTGACGCCACATTTCGGCTTCTTCCTTCATATTTTCAGGAATGTCGACGATATTGAATTTCTGACCCATGGGGTCGGTTTCGTCGTAGACGTGGGCTTTCATTTCGACCAGGTCGATAAGACCTTTGAAGTCGCCTTCAGCGCCAATCGGAATCTGCATGGGATGAGCATTAGCCCAGGTGGTAGTCATACCGGGCAATTGCTCTTTGATCTGTTTTACGACTTTGAAGTAATCGGCACCGGTCCTGTCCATTTTGTTGACCAGGATCATGCGGGGTACTTCGTAACGGTTGGCTTGCTTCCAAACTGTATTGGTCTGGGGTTGGACGCCGCCGACGGCGCAAAGAACGATGACAACGCCGTCGAGAACGCGCATGGAGCGCTCAACTTCTACGGTGAAGTCGACGTGCCCGGGGGTGTCGATGAGGTTGATGCGCTTGCCCTTCCACTGGCTGGTGATGGCGGCGGCGGTGATTGTGATACCGCGCTCTTTTTCCTGCTCCATCCAGTCGGTGAAGCTGGTGCCTTCGTGCACTTCACCCATCCTGTGGATCAAACCGGAATAGAAGAGGATGCGTTCTGTGGTTGTGGTTTTGCCGGCATCGATGTGGGCGGCAATACCCATGTTGCGAATATTTTTGAGTTCTACTGTCCTTCCTGACACTGGCGCTGTTTTCCTTTCTTTGACGCTATCCATTGTGACCTTCCAGTTTGCTTTTTGTGCTCGACCCAGATCTTCTTAAATAGAAGTGTTTATCGAGGTTAACATCAGGGAGCATCTACCCCTTTGATTCTTCATAAAGATATCCGACTTTATAAAAGCAGATTCTTTACATATAAAGGCAAAAACGCTTCGCCACCATCAAGGCACGAAGCGTTTTGAAAGCCAGTGTTTACCGCGTTAGTAGCGGTAGTGAGCAAAAGCTTTGTTGGCTTCAGCCATTTTATGGGTTTCGTCTTTCTTCTTAACGGAAGCACCGGTGCCGTTGGCGGCATCGAAGAGTTCGGAAGAAAGTCTTTCAGCGAAGGTACGGCCCGGTCTCTTTCTGGAGTTGGCAATGATCCACTGGGTAGCCAGAGCGAAGCCTCTCTGTTGCTTAACTTCTACCGGTACCTGATAGGTGGAACCGCCGACGCGACGAGCTTTCACTTCCACGAGGGGGGTGACGTTCTTAACAGCTTTGTTGAAAACATCGAGAGGTTCTTGCTTGGTTCTGTCTTTCAAAATCGTGAGAGCCTCGTAGAAGAGACCCTGGGCGGTGCTGCGCTTGCCGCGCTGCATCATACGATTGACGAAACGGGAAACAAGCTGACTGTTGTAAATAGGGTCAGCTTTAGGAACTCTTTTGTCGGCTTCTTTTCTGCGGGACATCTCTATCTCTTTCCTATATTACTGGTTTACTTCTTCTTGCCGCTGGCGGCTGCAGCAGCGCCTGGCTTGGGACGCTTGGCGCCGTACTTGGAGCGACCTTGCATGCGGTCTTTGACACCAGCGGTATCGAGAGCGCCTCTGACGATGTGGTAGCGAACGCCCGGAAGATCCTTCACCCTGCCGCCGCGAATAAGAACAACGGAGTGCTCCTGGAGGTTGTGGCCGACGCCCGGAATATAGGCGGTGACTTCAATCCCGTTGGTCAATCTGACCCTGGCGATTTTGCGCAGAGCCGAGTTCGGCTTTTTGGGTGTGGTGGTCTTCACCTGTGTGCAAACGCCGCGTCTTTGCGGGCATGATTTCAGAGCCGGTGACTTTGTTTTGTAAGTCACTTTGGCACGTTCGCGTCTGATCAGCTGATTGATGGTAGGCACCACTACACTCCTAAGAACTCAAACTATGACTAATGTCGTTGCAGGGCAGCGACGAGGGTACCCACGAATAGGTACCGCAACGTCTCAGATTATCAGATGACCGATGAGATATATAAGACTTTCGCAAATCATTTACAAAGCTAAGCCCAAATGATCGAATTATTAGGAAAAGCAGCAGTCTGGACGTCCTGGCTTAAACGGGGCTAAAGTAGCGCCGGCCTTGCCAAGCCCTTCAGAGACCTTCAAAACCTTCCAGTCGCAGGTATTCAATAGATAACATTCCGGGAGTTAGCAAGTCGCGATTCAATGCTTCCCGGTTGATATTAATAGCCGGTTTGGCCAGGGGGTTTAAGTTGACGCTCGTCTCAATGGATAGCTTCTTGGGGGTCTTGGCTCTCAGCCAGTAATCCCTTGTCAGTAAGGCGAAGTGACCGACTCTTTCCAGCCCGGCCGCTTCCAGGGCCTCGATGACCGGTCCCTGGAAGTCATAGGCTTTCACAATCACCATACCTTTCATGCCGGCCCGGCGCATTATGGACAGCACGAAATTGATAATTTGCCCGGCTGTGTGGTTAAAGCCCGGATGTACGGCAAACTCCAGATGATAGTCCCCTTCCCTGTGGGCGGTGACCCGGCAGGCGGAGGTGATGACCTTGCGTTCCGAGTCCTGGGAGACCCAGAACCAGGAGCGGCTTCTGATCAAGCGCCTTGCCAGGGTATCCAGACTTTCTACCTTAATAGGAAAGATTTTGAAGTCCTGGGGGGTGTATTGAAAGGTGAGGCGGATGTCGGCCGGCAAGACATCCTGATGCAATTGGTAAAGACCAATCTGGTCTTCCGGCACACCCAGGCGAAAGCTGTCGCTGGCGATATCCATGGCCGTCAGGTTGAGATCGGGTGGTACCTGGTAGTGGGTGATCCTTGCTGAGCGGCGGAAACCGCAACTGCCAAGCAAAGAGAGAGCGGCCGGATTCTGATCTGAGACTTCTGCGATGAAATGACTGATGCCCTGGCTGCCAAAGAGAGCGCAGGCGAAACGCAGTAATTCCTGGGCAATGCCCCGTCCTCTGTGGTTGGGGTGTACCACCAGGTGGTCCACCTGCCAGCAAGTTTTGGAACGGGTGGTCGGGTGCAGGGAGATAAGACCTAAAATCAGTCCGTCTTCCTTGGCCACATAAACAGAAGGCGATACATGCAGGTGGCAGGGCAACCAGTGTTGCCAGAATGCCAGACCGGTAATTAAATAGCGCTCTTCGGCACAAAAACTCTCATAAGGCACGGGCTCTTCCTGGTAACGCAGCAAGGCTCTTACCTGGGTGGAATCTGTGGCGAATAAGGGCTGTATCTTGATCATGATGAAATGATGATACCACGGCTGCCAAGGGTTGTTGAGAGCAAGCATTGGCATCTCTTAGTCGCTATACTTATGTTGATGTTGTTGATGTCGTAGGTGTGCCGCTAATTTGCAGGCGGTCGGCAGTATCTTGTGTATAGCCATTACCAGTAAGCAGTCGTTCAAACATGAGTAAACAGGGCAAAGGCAAATCGGTACCGACCAAAGCGGCACCAGCCAAGCCGTCCAATAAAAAGGACGCAGACAAGCCTGTTTATAAAACCGTGGCCGATAATCGCCGTGCCCGCCATGACTTTGAGATTATTGAGACCCATGAAACAGGCATCAGCTTGCTTGGCACGGAAGTAAAGGCTATCCGCGCCGGCAAGGCCACCCTGCAAGATAGCCACGTGCGTATAGAAGACGGGGAGCTCTGGCTATGCAATTGCCATATATCTCCATATGATTTCGGCAATCGTTTCAATCACGAGCCTCTGCGGAAGAGGCGCTTGCTCATGCACTCTCAACAGATTTTAAAGTTGAAATCTCTCATTCAAGAGAAGGGCTTGACCCTGATTCCCCTTAGACTGTACTTCAAGGGCAACCTGGTTAAAGTTGACCTGGCCGTGGCAAAGGGGCGAAAACTTCACGATAAGCGCGATGCAATTTCTCAAAAGGAAACCAAACGTCAGCTGGATAGAGTAGTTAAGACCAGTCGCAATATGAATTTATAGGGGAATTATGAAGGCAGGACTAAAGCACAAGGTGGGAACTACTTCCAGTCGCTTCTTTAAGTCACTATCTCTGGTATCACTGACCATACTGGTTTTCTGTCTGCAGTTGATGCTGGCCTTGCCGGCCTATGCCGCTTCACCAGTGGCTGTCTTAAAGAGCGCTAGAAATGCCGCCGTTTATCAAGATCAGCACATCGGCACTTTTGAAGATGACTTTAAGGTCTTCAAATCAGCCATAGACGGTGCCAATGTGCGCTTTGACGAGCTTAGCGACGGCGACATCGAGGCCGGTCAGGCCAAGTTGGCCGGATATAAGCTGATTGTTGTGCCTTTGCTGGTGGATTTGCCGCAAAGTGAAGTGACGGCCCTCTCCAATTATCAACAGGCAGGCGGCAAGCTTGTCATCACCGATGGTGCCGGTCAAGCCGGCGCCGGAGCCCAGTCCCTGATGGCGCTTGCCGGCGTGCAAGCTTTGAAAGAGACTACCCTGAAAGAAGTCGGCAAGTTGACTTGGCCCAGGGAGCCTCTGCCTACCAATGCCGAATTCGCCATTGCCTCGGTGGTGGCCGAATTGACTGTTTCTCCTGCCGCCAAGGCGCTGGCCAACTGGCAGGACGCTTCCGGCAATAATACTGCCGCCGCCATCACCCGACTGGGCAACGCGGCCTACATTGGGTGGGCACCGGGCGTGCAGGGTGAGATATCCAGCAATGCGCAGCTACTCTCTCAAGTCCTTGATGAACTTTCTCCGGGCATCACCCAGCAAGCGGCGGTGCAGATAAGTTATGCCGAGTACCAGACTCTGTCCAACGAACTGGACTACCTGGCCAAGCGTACCGATGAAGCCATCAAAACAGCCAAACAGGCCGAGTTTTCCGTGCCCCTCAAAACTATTCAGGGCTTCTATGACTCCGGTCTTGAACATGTGAAAGCCTTCAACGAAGCTTATCGGGAAAGACGTTTTCTCGAGGCCGATGAGCGCTTGCAGAAAGCCCGCCAGGACTTTGCCATGGCCTTTGCTCAGTCGATGCCGGTGAGACCGGTGGAAGCCCGCTGTATCTGGCTGGACCGCGGTACCATCGTGGCCACCAAGGGCCCCAAAGGCATGGCCGACCTCTTCGACAAGTTGAAAACCGCAGGCATAAACTCGGTTTATTTCGAGACCAATAACGCCGGCTTCACTATGTTTCCCTCCAAGATGGCCGTTCAGAATCCTGAGACTATAGGCTGGGATCCGCTGGGAACCGCTCTTGCGGAAGCGAGAAAGCGGAAAATGGAATTTCACGCCTGGTTCTGGATCTTCAATGTGGGCAATGCCAAGCACAATCCCATCATTGGTAAGGAGTCGGACTACCCCGGCCCCGTACTGTCCAGTCATGACCTGGTCTGGGCTCTCACTTCCAATACGGGCTCCTTCCTGCCACCCAGGCAGTATGAGTACTGGCTCGACCCATCCAATCCCGAGTGCCGTAAGTATGCCAAAGACTTGGTTCTGGAAGTGGTGAACAGCTACAAAGTAGATGGTATTCAGCTCGACTACATTCGCTATCCCTTCAATAACCGTGGTTCTGAAATGGGTTGGAACTGGCTTGGTCGCCAGCGTTTCGAAAGAGAAACCGGTTTGTCTCTGGATCGTCTCGATGATGACACCAGGCAGATGTGGGTGCACTGGAAGACGGCCATCGTCAATAACTTCGTCAAGGATATGTCCGATACTTTGCGGGCCCTGCAGCCCGGTATTCGCATCTCCGCCGCCGTCTATGCCTTTCCCAAGCGCATGCGCTTGAATGCCATTCAGCAGGAATGGGAGACCTGGGTGGCAAACGGCTGGGTGGACACCATCAATCCCATGACATATGTAGCTTCGCCCAAGGAACTGACCGAACAGGCTGCCTTCGTGCGCGAGTCTACCCAGGATAAGGGTCTGGCCTTTCCGGGGCTTTCAATTCGGCAGTTGGATACGGCCGGTTTGATTGAACAACTGGACTCGGCGCGGGTGACCGGTACCCTGGGTACCACTATGTTTGCCGTGGCTCACCTGGATGAGAAAAAGGTGGGTGTCCTGAAGGTTGGTCCTTATCGCCGTGCCACTATCCTGACGCCGCAGGCCGAGCCGCTCAAGGCCAGTCGCATTCTCTTTGATGATTTTGCGGCCATGGTTAATCGTTATCTGCAAGACCCCAAGAAGCGCATCATGTCAGATACCGCCTCCACTAATGATGTGGTCAATCAAATCGATGCGGTGCAAAGAGCGATGCACAACCTTGGCGGTCGCGCTCGCGCTGATGAAATCGACGGCTTGCTCAAAGATGTGAATACCCTGCATTCCACCCTCAAGGACTGGCTTAGACTGGAAGCCTTCATTCAGAGAGGCTTCAGGGCGCAGTACATCGCCAACTATTTGAGTCAGGTGGAAGCTATTTTGCAATATGCCTCTCAGCGCACACGCACCCAGGAGAAATCGAACGAAGTAGCCGGGCCCGTTGGTTCTGGTAGTTAGAATTGACTTGGCACCCTAGAGACCAGTATTTCTGGGACTTTTGGTTTGCGGCGACGCCGGACAAAGTTCATCTTTTCTATCTTTGCGCCGATAAGTTGCTTTGTAATTTCAATCCAGCCAATAAAGACGGTTTGGCTAGAATAGGTCATGCATCTTTTGGCGCTGGAGGCTGGAAACAGGAAGATTCGTCCGTAATTTCAAGTCGAGCCGGCCGCTGGGATGATACATCGATCTGGAGTGGCAGCACTTTTTACGATGAGAAAGAGAGGAACTTCTATTGTTTCTATACTTCCAGAAGCTCTTCTGAGCTGCCTCGCTGGACGCCGCTCGAGTGGCAGCGACCTCAGCATATAGGTCTGTGCATATCTGCAGATGCCTGCAACTGGCAGCGGCATGTTAAAGCCGATAGCAAACCGCTGCTTGCTAATCCGGGGAATTTGGACGGCATGGATGGCGTTGCCTGGCGGGACCCTTATGTCATTTCCAGAGATGGCGGATTTCAGATGTTTGTCTGCACCAGGTTCACCCCCGAGAGTGCTTATGATGTGACCTGGCAGAGCGGCGGTGCTATTGTTGCGCTTTCTTCCGATTCGCTCACTGATTGGGATAGCAGTCGTTATGAGGTGCTTGCTCTCTCCCGGGAGTTCTATCAAATGGAAGTGCCGCAAGTGTTCTGGCGGCACAAAAACGGCAGGAAGAAGCTCTACTTGCTTTTCTGTGCCCAGGAAGCAAATTGCTCTGATTTCCGCCGTAAGCACTTCGCTCCAGAGGACTGCGCAACCGGCACCTATTACCTGCACTCTGACTGGATGGATGAAAACGATAGCAGTCTGCCTTCTCTCTCTGGAGCTGCTACCCTCCTGGCCCCTGGTCTTTATGCGGGCAAGATAAACTTTGATTTGGGTCCTGAGCCTCTCTTCTTCGGTTTTGAATGGTGTGATGCTTCAGGAAAATTTGCCGGCGGTCTCTCTGATGCGCGTACAATCTCATTCAGGGAAGAGGGAGATATAGTTCTTTTGCCATAGGTCGTGATTTCTTCAAGAACGACTTTAGGGCCAGTCGAGCAACTGTCGAGCAAGTTCCTGGTAGTAAAGGAACTAAAACTTGTTTTTTAGCTTGATAAAGGGCTCTTCAATAAAGTGCCAGGAAAGCCTGGCGGCAAGATAAGTAAGGGGCAGACCCAGACCCCAGAGAACGAGCACGGAAGTGAGGGGGGACGGTGTGCTGTCGCACTGCTTAACCATTAGGGCGAGGGTGTAAATGATCAAATAGTGGAAAATATAGAGTCCATAGGTGAGCTTGCCCACATGCACCAGCCAGGGGCGGCTGAAGAAGCTCTTCAGAGGCTTGAAAGTGAGGGTGGCCAGCAGGAAAGCCGTCCAGCCAAGGCTGACGCCGAGCATAGTGAACGTCAGGCTGCGGTCATGGGTGGCAATTTTGGGCGCCCAGACCATGATACTAATGATAGTGGCGCAGCCGCTAAAAGCCAGAATGCTCTGACAGATTCTACTGCTCTCCAGGAAGGGTCTCCACTTCTTATATGCAAAGGCCGTCAGGGCGCCGCACAAAATGCTGTCCATGTGGGTGAGGCCATTTACGTAATACGGTAAATGGCTGGTCAAGGGCGCTGGAATTCCTGAAAGAATCAGATAGCGACTGAGTCCGGCCACTAGCAGACCTACAAAGAGCATGGTACAGATGATCTTTTTGTTTCTCACCATGGTCATGGTCAGACCCCAGAGCAAGTAGAACTGCTCTTCGATGCAGAGGCTCCAGAGTTGGTTTAGGGGCGTTACCAGTTCGCCGTCTTTGATGACTGCATAATTACCCACGAAGAGCGCAAAGTATAAAATGTGACTGCTCCACATGTTTAGTTGTGCTGCCAAAACCGGCAGTCCCAGTTTGGCTTGCCATGATAGTAGCGCCGGAAAAATGAGAGTGGTAACAGCCAGGTAAAAATAGTAGAGCGGCCAGATTCTCAGCAGGCGACGGGCGAGGAAGTTTTTGAGATTGATCTTGCCTTTTCTTTCCCTCTCCCCAAGAAGAATGGAAGTGATCAGAAAGGCCGACAGGACAAAGAAGAGATCCACACCAATCCAGCCCCAGGTGCGGATGGCCGTGTCTGTGTGGTGCAGGATTTGATAGAGAGTGTTCTTGCCGGGATTTTGTTTCCAGAAAAGTCCACTGGTATGGGAGTAGAAAACAAGAATGAAGGCCAGGGCCCTCAAACCGTCGAGTTCATCCCACCAGAATTTTTTTACCGGCAGACTTTCCGAGACCTGGGCCTCAGGGATGGTTTTTTCCAGCGTGTTTTGCAAGGGAATAGACTATTTGGGAAGCCTTATTATATGACATCTGCCCGGGCGCTCCATGAACTGGCTCTTCCCTTTCACAGGCGCGGGCTTCCTCGTGTCGTACTGCTTTCTTACAGGTAGTTAATTTGGTAAATCACTGGAATCAAAAGGGCTCCTCCATTGGAGGAGCCCTTTTTGAAAGGAGGGCAAATTAGACATATGGCGCAGGCGCCATTACCAGTAAGGTGGATCTAACTTTCTAGTTGTTGTTGTTACCGGACCAGTCAGTAACCGGGGTCACGGGAGTGATCACGGGCTGAGCGTAGGTTACTTCGACCATCGGCTGAGCCGGGGGAGCGAAGTTGGTCTGGCTGGCTACGGGCTGGCTCACAGGCTGAACGGCAGCTTGTTGAGCTTGAGCGGCAGCTTGCTGTTGAGCATAGGTGGTGAAGGTTTCTTCAATGAGACCGGACTTCTCGCGAAGCAGGTACTCTATGTAGTCGCCACGGCTCATACGTGAAGCCGCTACCTGCTCGTCGAGCAATCTGTGAGCCATCGGGGTTACGCAAACGGCTGTGGTTGTACCTCTATTCTTTCCGAAGAAGAAAGATTTGGCACCGCCTTTGGGGCCGGTTTGCTTGGCTTGAGGGGGCAGTCTCAGAGGAGGCATGCCGGCGCGTTCGCGGATAAGCATTTCAACGTAGTCACCGTTGGAAACGCCCGCTGCGGCGGCTTGCTCTTTGAGCAACTGACGGCCGAGTGCTGTCAGGTTGAAAGAGACCGAACCCGACTCTTTGCCCGGGAAACGCGAACGTCTCGGGGAAGAGGCTTTGGCTGGAGCTGGTGTTGTCTGGACCGTTGTGTTCATCTAACTTTCGGCAGTGCTACCCGAGTGGCTCTCGCCCGCTCGTTCAGTATTTACTCTGCCTTTCCTCCTTTTCTCAGAAAACGGAACCCTACTGGTACGAAATAAGACACTGTCTTTTAATTTGCGATGGCAAATGCCATCAAGTTTCCAACGCACATCCCTAGTCTATAAATTAGACTGTGGTTATATTTGAGCCGGGTAGCTAATGCCGCTCGACTCGACGACCGAGGTCGTCATATCTTGGAAAGCTTGCCAGAGCTTTTTGCTTTTCTCTCTTCGGTCTTCCCGGGGGGGATTTCTTGGGAGTATGGCAACCCTTTCCAAGACCTTGATTATAGAGCAAAGTTACAAGAATGATGCAGTAGTCATGTATTACGATCTTCTCATAAGTGGCTATTTTGGGGCTTCCTGACAACTATCTAATTCAGGTGCCAATGCTGATTGACAGCCAGGTTGTTGAAGCCAAGAGCAATTAAAGATCCAAGGGCCGCTCCCACGAATACTTCTACGGGTGTATGCCCTAGGAATTCTTTAATACGCTCATGAGATAGCTTGGGGTGATCCGAAAACAATTCGATCATCATCTTATTGAGCACCTTGGCTTGCAGTCCAACCGTTCTGCGAACGCCCGCAGCGTCGTACATAACGATAAAAGCCAGGCAGAGGGCAATGGCAAATGAGACAGAGTTAAATCCTTCGATCAAGCCCACGGATACAGCCATACCCATTGTGCAACTGGAGTGAGAGGAAGGCATGCCACCAGTGGTGGCGACCATACGCATGTCAAGCTTGCCGGTTGTCAGGAGCTTGATTAGCACTTTCAGCCCCTGGGCAATTGAGCTGCACATCAGGGTGACCAGGATTACTTGCCAGCCTCTACCGTCCAGGTTGGCTGCAGCTGCACCGCCGAGAGTGTCGGCCAGAATTAGTAATGATGGCAAGAAGATGGGGTCCATGGTCAGGTCAACTTATATAGATACGGTTTAGTACGGATTCAAATCAGGGCTGAAGTGCAGTTAAGAATGCAGTCCTCACTTCTCTCTATTTATAGAGTACTGGAGCAAAGACGTAAGCGTCGGAGAAACAGGGTTGTCAAGCGCGGACTCCTTAATGAGCTGGATTCCTTCTGCTTCCATATCCTTCAACTTCTTGCGGGCGCCGCTTTCACCAAAGACACTAATCCAGGTGGCCTTATTGCTGGCCTGATCCTTGCCTGGCGTCTTGCCGAGGCTTTCGGCGCTGCCTGTGATGTCCAGCAAGTCATCAGTGATTTGAAAGGCCAGGCCAACTATTTCTCCCAGTCTGGAGAGACTTTCCAATTGTCGTGCGGAAGCCCCCAGGAGACGTCCTCCGGACCAGAGTGAAAAACGAATCAGGGCACCGGTCTTGCTCTTGTGAATGGCGCTGACCACTGCTTCGTCTACTGCACCGCTACCGGCTGCACCCGTGAATTCCATGTCTAGTACCTGACCGCCTACCATGCCACTGGGGCCGGTGGCACGACACAATTCGAGCGCTACATCAAGAAGAGATTGTGGTGCGATTTTTCTACTGGTCTGGCTGAGAAGTACTTCTGAGGCCATCATCAATAGCCCGTCGCCGGCGAGCAGGGCCATGGCTTCGCCGAAGACTTTGTGATTGGTGGGTTTGCCCCTTCTCAGATCATCATTATCCAGGCAGGGTAGGTCATCGTGGATGAGACTCATGGCATGCACCATTTCGATGGCACAGCAGAGGGGCAGCACCAATTCCACCGGGTCTTCCGCCTTGAGGCTTTCCTCCGCTTGCACCGCCTCGGCCGATGCCATAGCCAGCACCGCTCTCAGGCGCTTGCCGCCCGACAGTACGGAATAGCGCATCGCTTCATAGAGTTTGCTCGGCTCGGCAGGCGGCAAGAAGCGCTCCAGGCTCACTTCTAAGCGCGCACGTCTCTCGTCGATATAGCGGGCGAAATCAAAAGCCGCCTGTCTGTCTTTTTGCAGCATCTCTCTCTGTTACTTGTTCAGGATCTTCTTCAGTGATTGGTAAAACTTAAGACCTTCTACACCGAGAGTAACGAGACTGCGTTCTTTGGAGTTCCAGAGAGCCAGGAGGGGACCTACTTTCTTGGCTACGTCGATATAGTCGAAAGGTGTGGGGGCATTTTTTTCCTTGGGAAAAGCCAGCTTTTCCGTCAGGTCTTCCAGGTTATAGCGTGTGGCTTGCATCTGTATAAAAGCCCGGTCTCGGATATTGTCTATCAGTCCTTCCGCTTCCACGAGCTGGTTCTTGAGCCTGACATGATAGAAGGCAATCACCACACAGCCCACAGCCAGCCCTATGGAAACCAGAGAAATAGCCACCTGGGCAAAGTTGATCAATATGGGGCTGGACTTGTCGGTGAGCCAGAAGAGACCGGGAGCAAGCAAAATGATTGCTCCTACGGCCAGCAAAAAGCCGAGGGCAGAGTAAAACCAGCCGACCAATAACATGGTGGTGCGCACTTTTTCCATGACGCTTATCAAAATTTGCCCCGGCAACAGCGCCAATTCATCAGAGTGGGGAGCCGTCGATTCATAGTTCGGACCGCTTTTGAGAGCAGTATTACCGGTAGTGGCGGGTAATTGCCGATTGGCAGCCGCGCCGTTCTCATTCTCATCTGTTAGTAGGTCGTCGTTTTGCATTTATACCTACTTCAGAAGGTCTCTGGCGATGAGCATGCGCTGAATTTGATTGGTGCCTTCGTAGATCTGACCGGCCTTGGCGTCTCTGAAAATTCTTTCAATGAGAATGTCGGGTCTTAGACCGTCGATGCCGATGAGTGAAATTGCCTCTGTAGCCACGCGCATGGCCACATCGGTGGCCTGGGTCTTGGCCATGGCCGCCAGGGTGACGGAGGCTTCGCCGGCATCCACCAGGCGCGCCGCCTGATAGGTGAGCACCCGGGCCGACTCCGTCAGTACCGCCAGGTTGCCCAGGGCCAGTGCCTGTCCGGCTGCATCGGCGCTGGTCAGGCCGTCCAGATAATAACGTCTGAGGGTTTCGGTACAGGCATCCAGTGCACCCTGGGCCCAGCCGATGGATTGGGCGGCGATTGTAATCCTGCCCTTCGCCAGACTGGAGAGTGCTACTTTGCGTCCCTCGCCGTGAGCTCCCAGCAAATTGGCCTGGGGCACCCGGCAGTCATTGAAAACTATCTCGCAGGTGGAATAGCCGCGCATGCCCAGCATATCGAACTTCTGACCGATGGCAAAGCCTTGGAAGCCGCGTTCTACTATGAAAGAGGTGATATTGCCTTTCTTGCTTTCGGCCCCGGGCTCCAGGAGTTTGGCCATGACGATATAGAAATCGGCGGAAGCGCCGGAAGTGATGAAGGTTTTGGTGCCATTCAGGATGTAATGGTCGCCTTCCAGTCTGGCCGTGGTCTCAATGGCGGCCGTGTCGGAGCCGGCATTAGGTTCGGTCAAGCCGAAGGCACCCAGGTATTTGCCGCTGGCTGCCGGCACCAGGTACTTTTGCTTTTGCTCTTCCGTGCCGAAGCGGTAAATCGGCTCTTGACAGAGTACATGCACGCCCAGGGAACTCATTACCGGCATGCAAGTGCGGCCGAATTCCTCGTTCAAAAGGGCGAAACTCAAGTAATCACCGCCGGAGCCGCCGTAGGTGGCAGGAAAGGGCAGGGCGCCCATCCCTTCTTTGCAAGCTGCTTCAAAGAGGTCTCGCCGGAACACGTTTTCCCGGTCGCTGGCCATGACTTCCGACAAGCTGACGCGCCTGGCAAACTCTTTAGCTTTCTTCAGCCAGGATAGCTGTTCTTCCGTAAATTTGCCGGTTTGACCCTGGCTGGTGGCTTTTGTCTCAAGCATGATCTCATCCCTTGTACGTGCATAAATATAGCAGTCATAGAGAGAAACAGTCGCTATAGTCTTATTTTTCTTAGGACTTTCACAGATATTGCTGTTATACAATTTATTATTTGCTGGTAACAGCTACTGGTTGTAAGAGGCATCAAAGACGCTTTGTCGCAAGAAAAAGGCTCGAAAATTTTAGGTCAGGCCCTGCCTGCTTCCAAACCCTTGCTGAAGCCCCGTGTGCTCAAGAAGGGCGATACCATCGGTATTGTTGCTCCCTCTTCGCCGACCTTTGAGGCCGGCAATCTGCAGTTTACTCTGCGCTGGCTTGAACGACTGGGGCTTAAGTACAAGATGGGCCGCCACACCTTCGAGACTTACAGTAGTTATGCCGGCTCTGACCAGGGGCGGCTGGAGGATTTGCATGAGTTTTTCGCTGATAAGTCCATAGCGGCAGTTATGCCCTTGCGCGGTGGGGCCGGCGCTGTCAGGCTATTGCCCAAACTTGATTTCGATTTGCTGGCTCGCAATCCTAAGATTTTTGTTGGTTTCAGCGATATTACCGGACTTTTGATTCCCATTCATCAGGCTACAGGACTGGTCACCTTTCACGGTCCCACCTTGAATCTCATGTACGAGAGCGCCTACACTCACAATTACTGGCTGAAGGCCGTCATGTCCACCCATCCTATGGGTTTGCTTACGGATCCGTGTGATAGATTTCTGGGTGATAGCTTGCTGGGTGATCAGGACCATGACGGCTGGGGGGCTGACTATCCGCCACCACGGATGGTTATTTCCGAGGGCAAGGGCAAGGGGCGACTGACCGGTGGTTGTCTTACTTTGATCCGCGGCTTAATGGGAACGCCCTATGAGATTGACACTAAAGATCGCATAGTCTTTCTGGAAGATGTTGATGAAGAGCCGCATGCCATCGATCGGATGCTCATGCAATTGAGACTGGCCGGTAAATTCGCTCAGGCGCGCGGTATCATTGTCGGTGACTGTTCCGGTTGCCGTCCGGGCGGTAGCAAGCGCAATAGCCTGACGCTCAATCATTCACTGGAAGCCGTTTTGAGAGAGAGGCTCGGTGATCTCGGCATACCGGTGGTCTACGGCATGAAGATTGGTCATACCCTCGATAAACTGACCTTGCCGCTGGGAGTAATGGCCAGCCTGACGGCTTCCTCAACTGGTGTTAGATTGAAATTGGAAGAAGGAGCCTGTCTTGAAAAAGCCCCCAGCTCTAAAAAGTAAAGACAAAATCGCCCTGGTTGCTCCGGCTTCCCGACCGGCCAGACCGTCCGTCGTCAAACGCAGCGCCGCCATCATTAAAGAGATGGGCTTCACACCGGTGCTTAGCAAAAACTTATTGGCCAGTCATGGCTTCAGTGCCGGTACCGACCGTGAGCGGCTCGATGACCTGGGCCATGCCCTGCGTGATGAGAGCATTCGGGCTGTCTGGTGCATCACGGGCGGTTACGGTTGCCTGCCCTTGCTGGCCGATCTACCCTATGGCGAATTTGCCGCCTCCCCCAAAATCGTTCTTGGTTGCGAGGATGCCAGTCATCTGACCATGGCTCTGCACAAACGCTCCGGTGTGGTCACCTTTCACGGACCCAATGCCGATCGTGTGGTAAATAGAATTATATTTGAAAGGGTGAAGCGTGCCTTCACCCACGGTGACTATGACGTGCTGCAGGCAGAAGACTCGGTGCTGCCCGAATTTGCCTTCTCGGCTGTAGAGGGTATTGGGAAGGGCGCGTTGCTTGCCGGTAATCTCACCAGTCTGGTATCACTTTTCGGCACCGAATATGAACCGGATCTCGATGGTCGGGTTCTGTTGCTCGATGATGTGAGAGAACGAAACGACATCCTTGATCGCTGGTTCACTACTCTTTATATCTCGGGTAAACTCTCTGCTGTTGCGGCTCTCGGTCTTGGTATGTTTGAAGGCTGCGATAGCCGTGGTGCATTTAATATGCTTTCCTTTGAAGAGTTGGCCTACGATCGACTGGTGGAAATGGCTCTGCCCTCTTGTTTCAATTTACCTTTTGGTCAGGGTGGCGACCATGTCTTGCCTCTAGGGGTGCAGGTCAGCCTGGATACCCAGAATGGTAAGTTGACTTTTCTTGAGTCTGCTCTTTCTCGTTAGGCTGGCAGCGATGGCTATTTGAGCGGCTCGGCCTGGTTAAAGCCGAGGCTGGAAGCTTTCAGCCGGTCTCTCTGGGCCTGGGCGGCAAGACCAAGGGCTTTGTTGCCGCAGGCGCGGTAATAATATGCTTCGGCCAGTTCCGGCTCGATTTCCAGGGCGCTGGTGGCATCCACCACGGCTGGTCCGAATTTGCCCAGTTGCAGATAGAGCCTTGCTCTTCGCAGGTAAGAATATTCGTCGTCCGGATTGAACTTGATGCTTCTGGTGTAATCTTTCAGGGCTCTGTCATATTGTTTCAGGGCTTCGTAGCAATCACCGCGATAGGCATAGGCGGCGCCGTGCTCCGGTTCGATAGCCATTGCTCTTTCGGCATCGGCTATGGCCGCCTGGTAGTCGTGCATCTGCAGGTGACAGAAAGCCTTGGTACTGAGGGCATCGGCATCATTAGGTGAAAAGGTAAGAGCTTCTTCGCATTTGGCCAGGGCTTCCGTCAGATCGCCGTTTTCGCTCAGGGCCTCCACCAGGGTGAGGCGGGTCTCTACTTCCGGTTTGAGTTCAGCCGCTTTGCGCGCATCGGATAGAAAATTGGCTTTCTCTCTCAATAATTTGAAGGACTGGGCGCGAAGTAGATAGAGTTCAGCATCTTCTCTTTCCAACTCCATCAGTCTGGTCAGATCTTTCGCGGCAGAGCGGGCTGAAAGCACGTCACTCATAGCCAGGCAAGCCAGGGCCCGCTGTTTCAGTGAAGCGGTGTCGTCCGGATTCTTTTCCAGGCTGCGTGTGGCTTTAATCACCATACTCTTCAATTCATCGATGTCGTCGAAGATACTGGTGGACGAAAGTATTCTCATGTCGAAGCTGAAATCGAGGCTGATTTCGTTCTCTAGAATTTGGGGAGGCTTTGGCAGAGGCGATGCCTCCTTTACGGCGTTCAGCATGCGCTGGTCGAGCAAGGCATCCCCTGTGCTTACTTTCACTTTCAGGTCTTTGACCTTGCCTTCTTTGTCTATCTTGAAAAAAATGACGCCGGTCTTGCCGGCCTCCTCCTCCGAGGGCTTCCACTGTGCCTTCACATGTTCCTGCACGTTGCGCAAATAGCGGCGCACGGCAGTTCCGTGTGCGGCCTCATTGAACTGTCTCTGCCGGTCCTTGCGCGCTTCCTGCCCTTCGCTGCCGGCCTGGCAGCCCTGCAAAAGCAAAACCGCGGTGGGCATTAGGGTCATTAGAAGCCCGCAACCAAGCTTCGGCAACCACTGTCTTCGGGGTTTCCGGCGCTTTTCATAAATGTGAATGGGCGGCGCTTTCAAGTTACTCAGTCTATAAACTGGAGACGGATTGCAAGAGTCGTTCTTCCAAATAGGATACATCGCCGGCCTGTAAGCTTGCCAGAGCAAAGGGAATATGGGCCAGGATGTCGGTGGCCACCAGTGAAGCCTGGGCTCCGGCCAGTTCCGGCCGATTGGCGGCCAGGTCGCCGGCTTTGCCGTGCAGGTAGACTCCCGCCACCGCTGCGTCGAAGGGCGGCAGACCCTGGGCCATGAGACCGCCGATCATGCCTGAAAGAACATCGCCGGCTCCGGCCGTAGCCATGCCGGAATTGCCCGTGGGATTGATGAAGACTTGTCCGGTCGGGGAGGCAATCACGGAATAATGCCCTTTCAAAACTACTACCGAACCGAACTTTCTTGCAGCGGCCAGAGCGGCGCCGATGCGGTCGCTCTGTATAACCTCTACCGACTGGCCGGTGAGGCGGCTCAGTTCTCTGGGATGAGGGGTGAGGACGAAGCGGCGCGGCGCTTGTCCAAGCAGGACCTCCGGATTTTGCGCGAGGGCGTTCAGACCGTCGGCATCAATGACACAGGGCTTGGAAATTATGTCGATGAGGCTTAAAACAAAGCTGACCGTGTCGTGATTCTGGCTTAAACCGGGGCCAAGAACAACTGCTTGCACGCCGTCTATGAGAGGCAAGACCTCGGCTACAGCCTCCTGGCTGATGGACTGGGCAGTGGTTTCAGAAAGCGGCTTGTATACGATTTCATGGGTGGGCAGCCCGACGATGAGAGAGCGGGCCGTGCTCAAATAAGAGAGACCGGCGCCGATCTTTAGTGCGCTCGCCGCCGCCATCACACCGGCACCGCTCATCCCCAGCGAACCGGCGATTGTGAGCAATTGCCCAAAGGTTCCTTTGTGACTGTTGGTGGGTCGAAAAGGCATAATGCCCTGCACCGCACCGCAGGTAGTGAGCCAGATTTGAGAGCCGTTGTCGGCGCTGTCCTTCTCCAGATTGAGCTGTTGCACGAAGGTTTCGCTGAAGTCGGGCAGACCGATGTCCACGAGGCTGAGCTGACCGGCATATTCGGCGCCCGGAAAGGTGAGCAAACCGGCTTTCAGATAGCCGAAAGTGACGGTTTGATCTGCTCTTACCGCCGCCGCCATGATCTGACCATTGTCGGAGTTGATGCCGGAAGGGATATCTATAGATAGAACAGGGCGGGCACTGTTATTAATGGCATCGATTACGATGCGGTGAATGCCGCCGACATCTCTGGTCAGACCGGTGCCAAAAATAGCGTCTACAATTACCGTGGCTCCTGAAGCGATTGATTCAAGGGCATCTTCCAGATCTTCTTGACCGGAGAGTTGCACAATTTCGATATCCAATCTCTCCAGAAGCTTCTTATTGGTGCGTGCTTCCGCCGTGGTCATTTCCCCTTCACCAACTATGAAAACGCTGGCCGGTATGCCCCAGAGATTGAGATAACGGGCCACAACCATGCCGTCGCCGCCGTTATTGCCAGTGCCGGCAAAAATTGCCACGTGCCCGGGGTTTTCATTCCAGATGGAAAGGGCACAATGGGAAGCGGCTCGCCCGGCTACTTCCATCAGTACCTGTCCCCAGTTAGTTGCTGCCGTCTCCTCTACGCTTTTGATCCAGGCACTTTCCAGGGCTCTAATCTGTTTTGTGGTGGGCACTCTCAGATTGCTAATTACCATTGGCTTACCTTTCTTTGGTTTCGATAAATTGATGCTTGCCCCGGTTTCTGCCGGCGATTGTCATTCTTTTGGCACCAGGAAGCAGCGCACCACATGACCATGCGACTTTTCTTCCAGGGTGGGAATGCTTTCTTCACAGCGGGCTTCCCTTAACCCGCAGCGGTCGGCGAAGCGACAGCCTCTGGGCAGCGCCGTCAAACTTGGTGGTTGACCATCGATAGGTGAAAGGCGCTTGGAGCCCTGTCTGGGAATACTATTGAGAAGACCGAGGGTATAGGGATGCCTGGGGTTTTTGAAGAGTTCCTGCACCGGCGCATACTCTACTACCGAGCCGGCGTACATGACCGCCACCGTATCGCACATCTCGGCCACAACGCCCAGGTCGTGAGTGATCAAAACTACAGCCGTACCTCGTTCTTTCTGAATCTCTCGCAAAAGATCAAGAATCTGGGCTTGCACTGTCACGTCGAGCGCAGTGGTTGGTTCGTCGGCAATCAGGAGTTCAGGCTCGCAGGCCAGAGCCATGGCAATCATAACTCTCTGGCGCATACCCCCTGAAAACTGGTGGGGATAGTCATCAACCCGGTTTTTGGCCTCCGGAATACGCACACTTTCAAGGGCTTCAATGGCTTTCTGGCGAGCTTCCTTGCGGGAAAGCTTCTGGTGAAGCTCAATCGCTTCCATGATCTGATCGCCTATTTTGTAGACCGGATTCAATGAAGTCATGGGATCTTGCGGGATCAAGGCGATGCGATTGCCTCTGACGGCGCGCATTTGCGATTCCGGCAAGCTCAAAAGGTCGACCCCGTCGAGCAAGATTTTGCCTGAGGCAATTCGACCGGGCGGCGGGACCAATCTTAATATTGAAAGGGAGGTGATGGATTTGCCGCAGCCGCTTTCACCAACGATGCCAAGCACTTTGCCCTTGTCCACGGAAAGTGTCACATCGTCTACGGCCCTTGCTTCGCCGGTTTCGGTGGGAAAGGTTGTGGCCAGGTTTTGGATTTCAAGAAGGGGCATCGAGTTTCTTAGCTACCGGAGGAAAGGTGTTTAGTATTTGCCATGATTTTAGACTATTGCTCCCATGCTGAAGCTCAGTCGCGGTATAAATAGTGGAGGAGGCGGAAAATGTCTACAGACTCTTCAAACAACACTAAAGATATCTCCGTATTGCAGCTTCTCACCAAGCTAGTCAAGGAGACGGACCGGCTTGTTCGCCTGGCCGACGATATAGACACTCACGCCAGCACGCCCCAGGCCAAAGCGGCCTTTAATCTAATTGGTTCGGAAGTTAGTAATATCCTGGCCATAATGAAGTCTTCCCTTGACCCGCTCTATCGTCTTTACGATTTAGACCCGGGCATGAAAAACCTTGACCGCAACAGGCGCAATGCCACCATCAAAGAATTTACCGTCGCTACTGAAGCCGACGACAGTTACGATGAGCAAGCTCTCTGGAATGATATTAAAGCCAAAGAATAAGGCTTGCGTTCCAGACCTATTCCTTCAGTCCGATGCCTTTCCGTAGACTATCCAGTTGTACTCTCTTTCTGCTTTGTTGGTGCCGAGCAGATCTTTGACGCTCATGCTCTCCAACTGACCCCCGAGAGGGTCAATGTAACTTATAGTGCCGCCCTCTGCACCGGCCGGATCAAAGGACGAGACCGCCAGAACATGAGCCGGTTTGATTCTAGTGAAGAGAACGGGCTCGTGCTTTTCTCCGTTGAGGGCGGAATTGAGTTTTTCCCTTACTTCCACTTCGCTTGAGAGGGCCAGATAGTCGCGATCTATGTCTTTGCCGGTGAGGAACTTCAGGGCTCCGCCCACTAAAGATTCGCCTCCGTAAGCACCCTCACTGGGCAGATCGCGAGAAACAAACCAATCGCGTACTTGTCTGCGTTCAGGACTCTCCAGGCTCCAGGCTCCATAAGCCTTCTCAAGAACGGCGCCCCAGCCGCCGGCGCTGCTGCTTTCGTGGAACAGGGCTTTTTCAGTGTCGGTTGGCGCTTTGATTGTGATTGGATTGTCACGGTCTCCCGGGAAGGTTACCGTGTAGGTTCCATCTTGGTTGTCCCGAATCATGTCTTTGATAATTTCAGGATTTTGCTGGGCTACAGCCAGAGTGGTCGCTACGAAAAAGCAGTTGTCGCCTGCTTGTCTAATACTCTCAGGGTTTCTTATGTCTTCCAGGGCGTTTTCCGGATGAGCATAGAGTTTGTCGCCAGACTTATCTGTCAACTCTGTAAATGCCTTATCCAGAGCGCTTTCGACCGCCGATGTGGCTGAACTTTGACTCTGGTCTATGGTAGCCTGCTCTCTGTTTTTGACGATATCTTCTTTTGTTATGCCGCCCTTATCGCGATCTATCTTCTCGTAATTGCTCTCTAGAAATGTCAGCGCCTCCCTTTCTCTTTGAGGAAGAGTGCCTGATTTAAGTGCTATTGAGAGGTCTTCTTTACTGAGTGAATCATCGCCGCCGGAGTATTTGCCCAGCAGTTTGTCGGAGAGACCCCAGGCTTTATGGGACTCAGCCGGATAGACAATGCTTGTTTCATAAGCTTCCAGATCTTTCTTGGAGATTCCGTGTCCGTTTTCTGTTTCAAGCAAGGTCGCATCTTTGTGGTAATTTTGCAGGGTGTCGTCGCTGCGCGAACCCCGGTAAAGACCGGCTACAACTTGTGCTTCCAGCCCTTTGTAGGAAGGATCTTGAACGGCGGCTATAATTTCATCATTCTTGAGGGCGCCGTTTTTGTCGGTGTCGAGTTTGTCGAAAATACTAAGAGCGGCTTTGCCGAAATGCAGCTCGCTTAATGGACGTGCCGGTTGGACAGGCTTTTCATCATCGAATATTGTGAAGGACGGTAGATGTTCCTGGGCTTTTGTCATATTGCCGCGCATATCCGCTAGAACTTGCCTTTGTCCTTCACTGGTGAGGGTGCCTACGGATTCATGGGAGAGCTTGTTTTGCTCCCCGGGTTTGTCATTCATCTCTCGATGCGGTTCGATTACCTGGTTGTGCTTGCCGTCCATAAATGGTCCCCTGGTAAATTGAACCGAATTTAGCCGTAGGGGCGTGACAAAATACGAACAATTGGCCTGGTGCAGGAAACGCCCTTCCGATTCGGCTCTTGTTCAGGTAAAGAGAATCAGGTATTTAATCGAACTGGATTTATTTGGTTAGTCTTTCTGTTGAAAGCGTTCCACCGAAATCTTCACCGACAGGCAGTGACTTTCTCCGGCCTGAAGAACTACGGCATTTTCCATGGCGTTGGCACTTTCTACGCAGATAAACCTTCTAAAGCCGTTCGCCTGCATGTCAGCCATTTTCCCTGCTAAAGTTTCCCCGGGGTTCCAGACAACCGTAGTGAGAGACTGTTCCTTTTCTATCTTGATGCGGCGCTGGAAGCCCTGGTCCAACAGCGTTACCGTGGCACTGGTGTTCAGATAGGGACGATCGGTTTCACCGCTCAATTTGAGCAGTTTCTCTTCCTGCCGCTTGCGTTTCATGCCGTCTGTCTTGTCGAGGTACTCGGTATTGGCAAGACCGGAGACGCTTACGTTATCGATATCGGAAGCGGCAAAATATGTATGCAGCGCTTCTTCAAACAATATTGGTCCGGCTTCCCGGTCTATGTGCTGGGAGGTTTGTCCCGTATTTGTGCAGGTGAGCTTTAACTCTAGAGTCTTGCCCATGCTCACTTCATAATTCAGCGAGAAATTTTCGAAGCCGAGAGCGGCGCTTTCATCATTTGGTAAAAGCTGAAAGGCAAGCACCAGATTCTCACCACTGGCGGTGGCGCCTGTAACCTGCCAGGTTTGGGTGCGGGCAAAGCCGTGGGCTGGTCCGTCAGTGCGGCTCGAATGTTGATTGGGCGTGCGGGCGCCGAACCAGGGAAATATAATGGGAATTCCCCCGCGAATTGCCTTGCCTGGAAGGAAGGCGGAGTTTTCGCTGAGGAAGAGCAGCGGTTCTTCGCCGTGGGGTTGCCAGTGCGTAATATGCGCACCCTGCAGGAAGACTTCGCCGACGCAACTGTCGGTGGTTATTACTGCTTTTTCCAGGGCGCCATGGCGCTGGAAAGAGAGTGTGCCGGGAATCTCAAAGGAGGCTTGGATGTTTGAAGTAGGCATGCTGAGGGGCCTGATTTTGAATTGGCGGTGGAGTTTACTTTAGCGGAGCACCAGTTTAGCAGGAGTGAGTGAAAGTAGCATGGAGTATACATAGGTTACTGCTTGGGCTTGTTCTGACCCCACCCCGATAACTTGAACCAGGCCAAGTCCAATCCATGGCTGAAAGCGATATGGATATGGCGGTCTTGTACGGCTATGCCGCGCCTGAAGCAATGTGAATAGGGATTCTAAATTGATATGTATAGGAAAAGGATGTTCTTCCGTAAGCTGTATTTACACGTATGAAGAACCTAGTTGTTTTTCGCTAATGGCACGGGCCAGGTCTCTGCCGCTTAGATAGGCACCCTCTATGCGGGGGGAGTGCAACCAGTCTCCGCAATAACCTAGATTGAGATGCTCATCAAAAATGTAGCTGCAGTTTGCCTTTGTATCATTCTGAGAGAGAGCATATCGCCAGCGGTGCACCTTTTGAAAGGTGTGCTCTGGCAAAGGCGCCAGTTCTGATAATCTGGAGAGAGACCGTCTAACAATAACCT
>JACRFZ010000033.1 GCA_016212515.1 Candidatus Melainabacteria bacterium | reverse complement strand
GACTCTCTGAGAATCGCGACGATCTGTTCATCCGTGAATCGACTCTTTTTCATTTTTACCTTCTCCCGACTGATTGAAACTATGACTTAAATCTGTTCAATCGTCTACTTGGCCTGGTTCAAGTTCTCGGGGTGGGGTCAGTATATAGGCAATGTTTGACAAAATAAACCCAGTAGAACAAGTAACGAAGCAGATTACAGAGCAAGTAAGTGCATTCGATCTCCAAGACCTTTACAAAGACATCAAGCAACCACCCTCGCTCAAGGACTTAAACACCTTTGCCAGCGCCCACCCCGGAGCCGCACTGGCATTGAAGGGGCTGGATAAGCTTAACATCAATCCTGTGGATTCCATGCTTCAAGGGTTCTCGTTAGACACCTCAAGTGATGAGGCTGATGTGAGCACCAGAAACAAGAACACAAAACTCGGAGACGTAGTTGGATCAAACCCCAAGCTTGCACCAAATGAACAAGCTGAAGAATTCGAAGAATCAACTACGGTCATTATGAGAAACCTCAGCGGACTGCCGAAGGAGTTTCAAACACCTGAAATGCGTCGCAAAACCGAACTTGCGATTGATCGAATGGAGCACATACAACACCCACCTGGTAAGGCTCCGTCTGAGATGATTTATCCTGGCGGTATAGTCGTTGGAGTAAATGACAAATGGAAAGCCAACTACGAGACCCTCAATACGGATGATCAACGAAGATTGGCATTAGCCATGGGACCCGTCTACGGAGGAGCAGAGCGGGTGAAGCGTATTGAGTCACAACCAGAGGTCTGGAACAAAATGCAAGGACTCTTGAAAGACCCCGAGGATTATCCCAAATTTCTAGATCTTGTCCAACGCTACAACCAATGGGAGTCAACACAGGTAATAAAGAAAGACGGAAGTATTGACCCGATCTCCAAATTCGATATCAATAAGCCGGGAGTGCTTGATGAACATCAACAAGCAGCTATGAGAGCTGCAAACCGTTGGGAACGGGCGGCGAAAGTTCCCGAAATAGCTCTATCTGTGGTGACGCTAGGCTTCCTGACTGGTTGCGGAGAGACAGAGTCTCAGGAGAAACTCCGAGAGCAAACCGAACATTATGAAAAGCTAGAAAACAATTTGAATAAGAAATTCATCTATGATGAAGTAAAAGCAGACCAACTATACTATCAAAAAAATGGAGATACCAAGATCCGACAAGACTATTCGTTCAAACAGTTAAACGACGCTAGTTTGGCACTAAAGCCTGGAGTCACTTGGACTAATGAACAAAAATTAGCAGCAGCGAATCTCTATAATCGATTCGCAGAACAGGAAGGTTCTCTTATTAGGGCTGGAGTTGATGAAAACAACAATCTTGTTACCATTGCTCATGATGCGACACCAGTGGAGCGGCAAACAGCAGTGGAGCGGCAAACACCAGTGGATGCCCCAAAACTGAACTATTTGGAGACTCCAGAACAGAGGGCGGAGATTAACGAAATTTGTAAAAGGCGTGGATGGGAAAACAGACCATTTGGTCCAATGAAAGGTGGTCCGACTCCAGAGGGTGACGGAATCCTGACTGCCTATGAGTTGATTAAGACAATGGACCAACATCCTGGCCTTGTTGACAAAAAAGCGGCGGATGCCGTGATCTTCAAATATAACCAGGGAGTTAATAGAACCTCAAATGAGCTTCCCACTCAAGATGCTGTAAATTTTTGGCTTTCTAATGCGGAGGGCACTAGAGAACGGGGTTATCCCCAAGTGGATTAGGCTCGGGATGTCGTGATGAATCAATATCTTTTGCCGAAGTTGAGTCACGAACTTTTGCCTGACAAGAAAAATTAGAGAAGACATCTTTGACAGGCTATTTGATGCGGTTTCAAAGGTCGTATTGCCGCTAGAGCGGTCCCCACCAGCCTAAACTCCGCGTAGGTGCAAGACACCAGATGTCCAGTAATGAGAAAGCTGACCGCGATGGTGGCACGGCCGGCTGTCTCATTGCAGAGCTGAGTTGGAACAGCGATATCGACCATTAGTGTTAACGGCGGCATAAAGCGCAACAACCTGGGCGGCAAAGAATCTCTCATGTCAGAAGGAAAGAGTTGCCCCATCCTTGACTCTTTCCTTCTAGAGTTAAGGACTCTATTCCTCCATTCAGCCGGGTCTTCAAAAGCTTCTCCAATTCGTCGGCGGTCAAAGGCTTAACCTCAGGTATAGAGTTGGGTTCAGTCATCTGCTCGGGACCGACTGGGATCTTGGGTTGATTGGTGCGTGGCCGCGTCCCGCCTCCCGTCTCCGCAGTGTACGGGGAGCCGGCAACAGCGGGATTTCCGCAAAGCCCGGTAAAGCAAATGAACAGGGGCAGAGAGACAGTACCTTCTTTCATAGGTGGTAACCATCCGGTCAAGGAGTTTGCGAATGTGACGATTTGCGGTTGCGCCCGGCCGGCAAACTGTTCATAACATCCTGACACCGCTATTCCTTGACGGCATGCCATTGTGTAGCTGAAAGTTTCCGAAGACCATCGTCATTCATATGGCGCTCAATAGACCTGACGGAACCGAAGAGAATTACCGCGGAGAGGGTTGTGGCAATAACAAGGGTTGCCTTCAACAGATTTCCCAGTTGCCGCGAGAAAACATAGTAGAGAAGAAACAAACTGAGTATCAACTCGCAAGCGCAGAACAGCCAGCTAAATATAGCGCCGTTAGTGCGGGGCTCGAAAATGAGACCGGCGTGGAAGAAATACACGATACTGAGCACTATTACTTGAACCCAGCATACAAACTGCCGCAATCTGCGTCTATTCATTCGTCACCGGTTCGTCAATTGAGCCCTACCTATTATCGATTATATAACACGGTCTGTGAAACCGCGGCTTGAGCAAGCCTCCCCCTACGCCCGGTCTGCCTTCCATGGGCTATTCAGTCTACAAGACTCTCCAGAAAGGACATAATAGCGGACCCGTCCGCCATGGGCTCGGGCACATAGGTAGCGCACAACAGGCGGGCGCCGGTCCCCTTCTTTTCGTAGAGCCTGAGCCTGTAGGTATGAGCAAAGCCGCCGCTTTCGATGTGCAGAAGGCAGCGCTCATCGGCAGCCAGGGCGTATAGCAACCGACTCAAAGGCAAAGGCTCACCCCGCACCACGCAACCAACCTGATAGGATGCGCCGACATCGGCCAGAGGTTCATCCTCCAGTTCGCGTTGCAAAAACGGCGGCAACTGCCCTAGAGAGGTGAGCTTTCGGTGCGGTCCCGCTGTCAGAAAGGCTTTCATTGGTGCTAGATTGTTCTCGGCAGTTTGACTCATTCTTTCTTCTCCGACTTGCCGCTACAGGTCTTTAACGAAGACTCGATGGCATCCAGGGCTTTCAACCTGTCGCCTAAAACCTGCATGGGAAGCTGTCGCTTCTTGCCCAGGCGATGGCGATTCCACTCATCTTTGATGCGCAGGCGAATGTTATCGCCGACGGTAAGAAAACTACCGGAGGCATAGGCAATGGTGCCGGCTTGAAATATGGAATTGCCCTTGTGCCCCTGCTGAGCGTAACGAAAGCCGGAGATCATAGAACAAATACCAAGAGTAACCTTGGTGCCGCCCACGGCAGTACCGACCGTGATGTTCTCAGTGGCAGCCCGGGTGCCGTCGCGAATCTCCCGGGAGGCGAGTTCCAACTGGCACTGCTTGAGATTGGACTGTTGCTCATAAGTAGATAGTAGTGCGAGGGTCTGAGCCGAACATGACTGCGGCGAGATGGCACTTTTATCAGTGCGCGCCGCCACCAATTGCAAGAGCCTGTTTCGGTCTTCATTCAACTTGTGCAGATCGCGCTTTTCAACGCCGTCAAGAACTTTTGCCAGCGACTTCTCGTGCATTCGAGCCACGGCCTTGCCGTACAATCTCGAGAGTATGGGAGTACCGATTATGAGTATGCCGGAAGTTAAGGTGAGAACTCCGCCTGGTCCGGCGTAATGAGGGCGACGCTCGTGCAATCCCTTCAGATTCATCAAGTTGCCTACGGCACCGACTGTATTTTTAGCTATATCAAGCACGTAAAGAGAGTCCTGAAAGGCGCGAAAACGTTTGGCACCCACATGGAACTGCACATACTCGGCCAACCCCATGCTGGTAATGTCTTTTAGCACAGCTTCTTCCGCCTTCGCGATCTCCAGGTCAGCCTCACTTAAGTTAGCAGCAAGAGCAGCCGCTTGCCTTTGGGCGAAGAGATCTTCTATCTCTTGGCGAATAGAGAGAACTCGGGCGATGGAAGGTTTGGGACCATAGCCGGCTTTGCGGGCCTGATACTCATGGTAGAAGTTAATACCAAGTTCTAAGCCGGAACCAGCCGCGCCAATGGTTTGTCCAACGATCTGAGGCACCAGACCAGCCCCCAATTTGGCCCGGTTGGCTGCGCGCGTGCGATAGCTGACTTTGCCGTTCTTATCTAGAAACATCTCATTGGCAATGTTGATGACCCGCTGCCTTTCCACGGCCTGATAGACGAGACCACCGGCGGTGGCACCGGCATGAGCCTCCTGGGAGAGGAAATAACGCCAACCACGCCAGCGCCCCTGCACATTATTCATTTTGCGAAAGTTGATGGCGAAACGTTCCAGCTCAACTTCCTTAAGCAAAATCTGCCGGTTAAAGGGCTCCAGACTGGTGACGCTGCCGCGCAAAAGCGGCGCCGCGGCACTGGCGGAAAGCGGCTCAGAAGCAGCGGCTGCAGGCGGCTCTTCGGCTATTGCCACGGCCGGTTCGGCACCAGCAGCAAGGCCGGCGGAGGGCTCAAGAGCCGCTACAGGAAGGAAGGAGGAACCGACCAGAGCCAGACTCAGTAGAGGCACAAAGAGCAATTTATCGATAGCTTTCGAAAGACCGGTTGCCTGCATTTCCATTCAGTGACGCCTGTTTCTTCAATGCAAAGATAAGAGTACAGCAAGATTGCCTTCTGTTTGCAGAGGCATTAGAGAAATGAAAGAGCGCCTACCCTTAGCAACCCACAAGGAAGCGCCCCGAAGAACGCCTGAGCTCAGTCCCGGGGACCGCTCTTGCCGTCAAGCCGGGCTTGCAGAGCGGCTTTAATCTCTTCAAAGTTAGGAAAAGCCCGCGCCACACCAGACTGCCGCGCCCGGTCGTACCAATAGAGGGCCTTTTCCAGATCAACCGCCACGCCGCGACCGTGCTGATAGATGGCGGCCAGGTCATACTGGGCCCGCCCTGAGCCGGCCTCGGCCGCCCGTGCGTACCAGAACCGAGCTTGCTCCACATCTTGCTCGCCGAGAAAACCCCGGTCATAGATGTAGGCGATATTGAACATTGCATCAAAATCACCGGCTTCTGCCGCCTGGGAAAACCAGTGCAGCGCCTTTTCGGTGTCTTTGCCGACCAGGTTGCCCATATAGAGTGAGCCCAGGTTATATTGGGCCGGAGTATACCCGGCTTCAGCAGCCTCTTGAAACAGAATGAGCGCCTTTTGCCTGTCTGCGGCACTTTTGCTCTTAATCAGCCTGAGTGCCTCACCGGCCTTCGCAATCAGGGACGGATCTACGGGCTTGGAACTATTTTCAGGCTCACTCAAAGCTAAAACTCTTTCAGGTTGTAAAAGCAAATTCTAGGGTAAATACCAGGGTTGGTCGATAGGGCAGATGCTTAAATCGACATGAGTGCATATAAGAGGCCCAAGAATGACAGTGTTTAGACTTACCAGCATCACGGCCCGTTCCATTTTACTCTTGAGCGCAGCAAATCTGGCTTTTGCCCTGCTCAGCCAGCCCCCAGGCCAAGCCGCCGACAGTGCCACCAAATACAATACTAGCACGGCCCGCGTTATGCGCATGCCGGTGAAGGAAGTAACCATATTCAAGGACGGTCATGCGGTGATCAACCAGGAAGGGTCGGTAGCTGTAAACAATGCCTCCGAGGTGGTGCTCGACCGACTGCCTACTCCGGTGCTCGGTACATTCTTCCCCTACAGCCTGGAAGGAGAGAGGAAGCTTATCTCCGTTACTGCCGGTCAACGCAAAATCAAAAGCTCAATGACGGCACTCTCGCTTGAGGAATTGATTGCCGGCAACATCGGCGCCGCAGTGAGAGTGGACGAACTGCTGGGCAACGGCGAAAACACAAAACTGCTCAGCTATGACGCCAGAATAGTCGGAATTCCCACCAGAAGCGCCGAAGAGCAAGCCGAGAACATGGCTCAGGGCACTAACCCGGGGCTGATCCTACCGCAGAAGAGTCACCTGGTGGAATTGAAAACCGAGACCGGCAATACCTTCGTGCCCATTGCCAGGATTCAGACTCTCAGCTTCAAGGGCGAGCACAATAGTAAAGATCAAGAAGAAGAACTGAGAAACGTACTCACCCTCAAACTGGAGGAACACGGACGTAACCCCGGCGGTGAAGCCAATGTAGGTATGATGTATGTGGAGAGAGGACTGCGCTGGATCCCCTCATACAAGGTAACCATTGACGGCAGCGGTCATGCCCGAGTCAAATTGCAAGCCACTATCGTCAACGACCTTATCGACCTGGAAGACGTAAATGCCAATCTGGTAGTCGGTGTGCCATCTTTTGCATTCAAAGACGACACCGACCCCATCGCTCTCGGTCAGACTTTGGCCCAGGTGGCCCACAGAGCCGGGCAGGAATCAAGGCTGCGCAATACTTTTTCCAACGCCATCATGACCCAGAGCGCTATGCCCTTGCAAGCCGACGATCAGGGCGGCGCCGCCGTTAATCCCGAAGGCAGCAAAGCTGAAGACATGTATGTCTTCTCCATTAAGCATCTGACTTTAAAAAAGGGAGAGCGCGCGGTTCTGCCCGTGCAAGAGTACCAGGTGGAATACAAAGATCTTTATACTCTCGATCTTCCGCTCATGCCACCACAGGAGATGCAAAGCTCAGGACAACAAATGGACGAACGCACCCTGGCTAATTTAGCGGAAGCCCTGAAAGTGCTGCACAAAATTAGACTAGTTAATTCCAGCAAGCAGCCCTTCACCACCGCCCCCGCGCTCATTGTCTCAAGCGACAAAGGCAAGAGCGAGGTGCTGGCCCAGGGCATGATGACGTATGCCTCACCAGGCTCGGTCAGTGAGTTGACCATCACTACGGCCGTGGATATCAAAGTCAAAAAAGTAGAGAAAGAGACAGGGCGAGTGCAAGATGCCGTCACCTGGCAGGATAACAAATATGCGCGCATCAACTTGAATGGTCTACTGCAATTGACGAACTTCACCGGTAAACCTGTAACGGTGGAGATAAGCCGCAAAGTGATGGGTAAACTGGACGATGTTTCAAGTCCGGGCAAGATGGAAATGCTCAATCCCCTGGAGGAGTGGAGCAAAGTCGGCTGGCACAGCTACTACAGCTTCCCAGGCTGGTGGTCACACATGAACGGCATGGGTAAATTCGTCAGCCACCAGGAACTGAGCCCAGGCGAGAGCAGCGAACTAAAATACAACTGGCACTATTTCTGGCGCTATTAGTAGGGCGGCATCATGGCCGGGCAGGCATTGGCTTTAGCCAGAATTTCTGCATAGGCGGAAGGAGCCTCGCCGCCCATACTCTCAATGGGCACAAAGCCTTTCTCTCTTTCAATAGTGAGAGCGCTTGGATCGCTCCAGGTATCGAAAGGGAAGCCTTCAGGCTTGGTGCGGCGGAACCAGAGTTCGACGCCTTCCTTTTTGAATACCAGCACCGCCGGCAGTGGCTGCCCGTCATCGCACTGTTTCTGCAGACCCATAAGTACCGAGCGCGGCAGCTTCACAGTCATACCACCCGGATAGAGCTTCACTTCGTGCTCTCGAATGGCTTCGATAACTTCGGAAGTCAGCTTGTGCACTGCTACCAGTGAACCGTTCTCTTGTTTACACCAGGGCAGGGTTTTCAAGTAAGCCAGGAAGGCTGCGCCAAAAGCCTCATTAGCCACATTGGGTGCCACGGCGTCTGCTGGGTCGGTCATGGATAGAACTCCGCTTGGTTAACCTAGAGCAATTTTATACAGGCTACAGTCTATTCAGCGCCGTGCAAAGCAGCAAGCAGCTGCCAAGTGACAGAAACCACAGGGCCCGGATCTTAAGCCCTCAGGCCGACTGCCCGATTGCCCGGGGAGCAAGCTAACAGAGCGCAATGTTAATACTCCTTCATATTTCCTGCTAATGCCGGGCAGCACATCTAATATTCTCCTTCTTTCGTTGCAGAAATGGGGCTCCAGACCGGGCCCGGAAAATCAGGAGTGCCATATGAGAAACGTCCTTTGCTGCCTGTTCAGTTCCCGGATTGCGGGTCTCACCCTGGCAACCATGCTGACCTTTATCTGCGGATCGGCGGCCCAAGCCGAAGCCACTGCCGGAGAAACAGCGGAAGCCGGTAAAGGCTCCCAAAAGCTTCTGGTTCTTCCCTTTTCCGGTCCCAAAACAGTGGCCATTGACGATGACATCATCTGGAAGATGAAGACAGGCAACACCGATCCCACGAAAGAGGAGTTAAACGGCATTCCAAGGGCTATATCCAGCCAACTGACCGAGAAATTGAAAGCCAAACTGGGCAAGGCAGTGGTCACCGAAAGCGAGTTGAATAAAGCCATGGATGAGGCTGGTCTCAGCGCTACGGCCGACAAATCTTCCAGAAACACTGAACTGGCCAGGAAACTGGCGGCCGGTTACCTGGTGGAAGGCAATATCGATCGCCTTGAGTTCGACGGGAACACAGTTCTGAGCGACAAATACGTAGTAATAGTGACAGCCAAGCTCCAGAAGGCGGACGGAGCCGGTAGTCCACTCTGGAAAGTCTCAGCACGCAAATTCTATAAAAAGGTAAAAGCCGCCAAGGGCCGTTCCGTAGCATCAGTATTTACCGATGAGCAAGTGCCGGAAATAGCCGAAACCCTGGCCCTGGAAATTGCACAAGCACTCGGCCGCTGACCGCTTAGAAACCGGCTCAAAAATGAGGATCACCAGATTTCAGAAATAAAACAGACTGATAATGAATAATATGAGCGGCAAATTCCCACAAGAGCCTGCTAAGCGTTTATATTCTCATGAGTGTGGAACATGAATAATGTCTGCACGTTTAATGTGGACGATTCTCTAGCGATCGCCAAGAGATAATTTCCAGTAAAATTCCTTTTTTCTCGCCCTGAAAGCAGCGCAATGGACAACAACCAAGACGGACAAAAAACTCCAACTGCATTTCTCGTCGACCTGGTATCCAACCGGAAAATTCCGGTAGCTACACCTAGATGCAGAGTTGGTCGTGACGATCTGAACGACATTGTAATAAGCGGAGATCAGTCGATCTCCCGCTTTCATTTCATCATAAGTTATGAAAACGATGAGTTCACCGTGCAGGACGCCAAAAGCCGTCACGGCACCTTTCTAAACGGTAACCAGCTTACGTCGCCGGAAACCATTAAAGACGGTGACGTGCTTAAAGTGGGAGTCTCACTTTTTTGGTTCGTTGTAGAACAAGCAGACAAGGCCGGCGGCGAAGCCGGACCGAAAGTGGGAGCCATTGAAGGGCAAGATGAAGCCCCGCCGGTGGAACTAAAGAAGCCGCAGGAAGGCGATGAACCAACGCCCGGCGCCAAAGATCACACTCAAGAAATTGCCAAGCCGGACGCCGGTCTGATAGAAAAGCTGGAACAGGCTGCCAATTCCATACAAATTGAAGAAAAACCGATAGGCAAAGCTTCTCTGGCATCTCTACTGTCGCCACTAGCCGATAACAACAGCAAAGATGAAGAGGAAGATGTAGACGACGTAAAAGCCAAGCTTGCCGCTCGCGATGCCGAACTTCTCAAAGAGATCGAAAACGCGGCAGAGAGTGCGGCAGAAAGCCCGGCAAAATCGGAAGAGGTCGGCACTGCCACTACAGACAGTGCGGCAGTCGTAGAAGAGAAAGCAAAGTTTCCCGAGAAGATACTGAACAAGCCCAGCGACACCGTAACTATCGAAGCGCTGCAAAAACCGGACAGCACTGAATCTTCGCTTACACAGGAAGCACCGGAAAGCGAAGTCAAAGCAGAAGAGCCGAAGAAAGAAGAAGGCAAAGTAATCGAGCCTCCTAAAATCGCTCTCGGCAACCTTCTTGCCCACGCTGAAACTCAACGCGAAGAAGAGGAAAAGGAACGGAAGCAGGCTGAGCAAGCGGAACAAGCCGAGCTGGCCGAGGCACAGGCAACGGCCGAGCCACCCAAAGCAGAAGAAAAAGAGCAAACTAAAGAAGAAGACAATAACGGCAAAGTAGCCGCTGGAACCAACACTACTCCAGAACCAGAGCCTGAAAAGGATTCCGGAGAAAGCGAGAAGGAACTCATCAAAGAGCAATCGCAAACCGGAGAAATCTCGGTTAACGCCGAAAAAGAAATCGCAAGTACTGCCGGCCCCAGCATGACCGAAGAAGAGGCCGCTTTTGCAGAAGCACGGGTAGAAACAGCGGAGCCTTCTCAACAGGCTGCCGTCGAAACAGAGAGGACGGAGGTGGCGGCAGCGCAAGCTGAGCCTCAAGGGAACGGTCAGGACAGAGTCATATCAGCGGGGGCTAGTGCAGTGCCAGATTGGTGTAAAAGATATTTTTCCGATGAAATTGGAAAGCTGAATAAAGAGCTAGACGAATTGAACGACCAGGTCAAACTGGCGCAACAGAAAATACGTGACGTCGAAACCAGAGTAGCTCTGACAAGAGGCATTCGCAACACACTGTTGACCACCACCGGTGATGAACTTGTGGAAGCCTGCGGTAAGGTCCTCGGCCTCCTGGGCTGGAAAGTGACTATCGCCGCGGATGATAAGAACGAACTGAGGCTAGAAGTAGACGACAAGCATGTCTGCATAGCGAGAGTGATATGGACCACTACTCAGGCGGAAAGATCCCACCTCGGACAACTTTCCATCTCCCAGACTCGCTACTGGTGCGAAAAGGGTGTGGAGCCCAAAGGTATTCTCTTGGTCAGCAAAATTGGCGACGGACCACCCCAGGCCGGCGGCAACACCACGGAAGACCAGGAATTGCAGGAATACGCAGCCAAGAAGAACGTTTGCTTGATGACCACCTTGCAATTGTTGGCCCTCTACAAAGAAGTAGCCCTTGGCGATGCCAAACCTGACAGTTTGAGAGCCAAAGTTGCTCAATCCAACGGCTGGCTGGAAGGCTTCGACCTGGAGCCCGGTACCACCGAACCCAATGAGAAGGATGAAGTACAGGGCAACAAACTCAGTTCCCTTTTGTCAGCCTGATAAAACATCCAGAACAATTGAGAGCAAGGCTCCATTTGAAGCCTTGCTCTTTGTTCTCTACGGTTTTAAACCCCGGCCGGCCTTGAGCAAATCCCGCTCCTGCTCTGCATTCATTTTCTCTTTGTTGAGGAGCCAGAGTTTATCATTGAGGCGATTGATTTCATTTATATACTCACCTTCTCTATCTAGACTGCGATCGGTAAGTCGGGAAAGCATACCGGCCCGAGCCCGCTTTACCCAATCAGAGAGCGACTCCATCGGAATATGGGTCTGGGCGGCCACCTGCTCAATCGTCTTAGCACCGATAAGTATCGGCAAAATAATCTGAGCGCGCCTTTCAGGACTTATGGCAGAGGGGCTGAATTTATTACCGGTCAGTTTGTAGATAGAAGTCACGTCCACATGGCCGATGAATGTATAGTTAGACAAATAGCGGGCCACAAAGTTATGCTTCTCCAGGGCATCTCTAACGCCCAGATCTTGCAAGAACACAAGAGTTGGCTTGTTCTTGAGAATGTCCTGGCCCAGGTTCTGCACCACTTTCTCTTCAATGGCGTCAAATTTATCCTTCCATTCCGGTTTCTTTTCGCGAGCCATTTCGATCATGACAATCATAAAATAGAGGTAGCGCGAACCCGGCTCCCGTCTAGCCTGCAATATGCATGGATAGCCGGGTCTAATCCCGGAACCGATATGAACGATGCGATCTCCGATCTGACTGTTTTCCAGAATGCTGAAGAGAGTTGCATCGAAATCGCTGCGTGGATTCTTACCACTGTAGCCGATATCAGCCAGGTCAAACATATAATGCCCGGCTACTTCCTCGTAGTAGGCATCAATTCGTTTCTCGGCATAGTACGAGACGGCAAGCAAGGTAAGGATAGACAAAGGCAGGCTGAGAGCCGGATAGCGCCGCAGAGAACCTGAAAGCAAGAGCGAAAGCAACACTCCCAGTTCGAAGCCGAGCAAGAGTTGAGCAAACAAAGCCATAGGCAGAAGCCGGTAAGTCCAGGCCTGTCCGCCCTGAATATAATTGAACATGGAACCAAGGCAGAGAAAAATGAGGGGCATGAGCCACAAGCGCAATCGCATCTTCTCCAGATTAGCGCTGCGGCTCTCCCAGAGAAGCAGGCAGAAGCCAAGAAATAGTGCCAGGGTCACCTGACAAAATGGCTGCAGAAAATATTCAAAGCCGGCAATCATGTGGCTGAAGCACTTGCTGCTCCAACTAATGCCATAGGTGTATACCGGCAGAGCCTGCTCGAGGTAGATGCGCAGACAGTCCCCGGGAAGAGCTAAGAGCCCGACCAGATAGCATATTGGCGCCACCAGAAGAAAGCGCATTTCCAGGGTCCTGAGGTTGCGCAAAGCCCCGTTCCCGATCAGGAAACCTAGTTCAGCCAGGACCGCAAGAATGAGATATTGAGGCTTCAGACAAAGCACCAGGCCGCAAAGCAGACCGCTGCCGGCGGCCACAATCTTTCCGGGAGTGGCACCGGCATGACGCAGCCCTCGCAACACTAAGAAAGGCAGAAAAATGAGCGTGAAGACATGCTCTCTTTGACCCATGTCGTTTTCCAGAGTGGTCGTGAAATAGGCATAGGCCAAAAGAAAGGGAACAAAAACAAGGGCCGGCACATATTGCCGGTAGCGATAGATCAGCACAGCCATAAACGATGTACTGACCAGATGCAACGCTTCCATGGTCATGGCCAGGGCAAAGGGATCAGGCAGGCGGAAGAACTTTGCCACCAATACCGGTATTACGCTCAGATACATCACCAGGGGCGGATTAAAATCGAAGAAGTCGCGATAGGGCAGTTTACCCTGGAGTATCAGCCTGGCCATGGCCAGGTAGACAGACTGATCGGAATCAACAAAGAGGGGATGCAGGAACCAGTAAACCAGCCTCTGCAAAACCATCACCAGAAGAGCGAGAAAGAGTACCACCAGCGCCCCTTTAGTGAAGTCACGCTGGAAGAAGGGAGCCAATTGTCGACCTTTATTTGCCATTCGGCTTCCTCTTGAACTGCGCGAAATCAATATAGAAACCGAGGAATTCTCTGGGGGCCACGTTGTCGGTCAGAAAGATCACATCGTCGATGCGGTCATACTCAGCTTCCAGGGGCGGTCTCAAGCCGGCCGCCGTCAGAAACTCCATGGCATCGGTACCATGCACAAATACCAGTTGCGGTCGACGCTGCTCAAAGGAAAAGCGCAAGCTGTCTTTGATGTGCTCGTAAAATTCAAGATAATCGCCGGTCAATGGTCCCAATCGCAAGAGAGCCTGTAATAAGCGCATCGGTCTGCCATTGACCAGATAAGCACCGGGCGGACGCTCCAGATTGAACAACAAAGGATAAGCAGGATCGGGATAATCACACAAAATAAAAACCGGCTCTTTCCATTTGGAATTTTCACCAACCGCAATATTGATATCCGAGCTATCGGAGCGGTGCAAGACCGGGTGCGGATTCAAGCCTTCCGCATAAGCCAGATCGGCCCGTTTTAGCAAGAAGAGGGAGAGACTGATGCCGGCAGCAAGCAGTACTATTTGCAAGCTATAGGCAGAAAGCTTTCCAAAAGTAGTGACGCGCCGCTGAAATAGCAGAGGCAACCGGCTCAATAAAAAATAAGCTGAGACAGTCAGGACAGCCACCGAACCAAAGTCAGCCAGAAGCAGATCGCGGCTAAAGCCCTGTTTCTCCAGTAGATTGATAGCCAGTCCGGCCAGGCAAACCAGGGCTAGATAAGCCAAAATCGGCTGAACGCGCATGAGAGCGGCAGCAGCCAAAAGAGCCAGGGCGGCCAGGTAATAATGTAGTTGCTGCTCAGGCGAATTACCGAAGGGACCCATGGCTTGATCGAAGGTCTGGTAACTCATCACTTTCATGGG
>JACRFZ010000032.1 GCA_016212515.1 Candidatus Melainabacteria bacterium | reverse complement strand
GTCTTTGCTTCTTGTCACAAAACCACTCCTCATGAATTCAGGAGACACTATGTCAACATTCGGAATCGTCATCGGCGTTTCGATTGTCGTGGGTATTGTGATCGCTTATTTCGGATGGCGTAAGGACCGCCGGGCTGCTCAGGACAACGATCCGAAGGCTGTCTGGGTGGATAACGAAGACTTCGACGGCACTGTCGGCGAAGAGTTCCCCAATCCCAACGCCACCCGTGTTGCGCTCACCGACCTCGACGACGACAACTTCGACCCTGTCAAGCTCTCCGAGAGCAAGACTCCCCTCGTCATCAAGTTCTTCACCACGTGGTGCTCTGGTTGCAAGACCCAGGGACCGCTGATGGAACAGGCTGCTGCTCGGTTCGCCGGCAAAGCTGAGTTCTACCAGGTGGACTGCGATCTTTCGGACCATCTTCCCAGCAAGGGCAAGATCACCAAGATCCCCACCACGTTCTTCATCAATCCTGCCACCAAGACCCAGATCGTGCACGTCGGCGTGCTGACTGCGGACCAGGTGGGCGAGATGCTGAAGGAACTTGCCGCAGAAAGTGCTCGCGGTACTCAGGTCCAGGTCGACTCTGAGCATCCCTACCTGCTCGGTTAATCGACAAGTACTTTGACTTCTCGCGCTCTGAACAAGGAAACTCTCCATGGTTATCACAGAGTGCGCGTCAGTTTTGGCGCAGGGGGGTTGGACCTAAAAAATCCAGCCTCCCTGTTTCCAAAGCTTCAACTGTTGCTGTTTTTTCGGCAGGAAAATAGCAGTTCTAATCGGTTTAGTAATAGCCGGAAACGCCAGGAAAACCGAATCACCTTTTAAAATCCAAGGATACACTAAAGGATATAGTAACAGGGTGGTTTTAAACAATTTGAGGGGCGATGTGAGGGTCTTCAAGGCTGGTTGGTCTGTTTTTAAAACCTGGGGCGCGAGCGAAATTCTCACGTTTTTCTTTCATTCTCGGCCGCATTGCAAGGTTTGAACGAAATTATCCATAATTTCTTGTATGCCTCGGAATTCACAAAAAGGAGCGGACCAGCCGGGAAGACCGGTCCGCTCTCAAAATTGCTAGTTGTCTTTCACAGGACCGTTACTTGGCGCTCTTGTCCTGGCTATCGTGGGGGTGCATGATGCGCCAGACGATGGCAGTGACAAGCGTGGTACCAAGGAAGACGGCGTGGATGACCACGTGTGTCACCCAGACTTGCGTGGGTACGACCGCGGAACTGATGCAGTCTTTCAAGATGACCACGCTGGAGACACCGGTGAAGGCAAGCCCCAGTTTAACCTTCAGGACAATGGTGTCGACGCGGCGCAGCCAGTAAGGTCCCTGATTGGACAGTTGCTCCTGGAAGCGACGCACATATATCTGGTGACCGCCCACGATGGTCATGATCAGCAGCGAGCAGATCATGGCCTGGTCCAGAAGACTGACGATGATCACCAGTAGTTCGTGATCGTGTTCGGCGGAAGTAGAGGTGATCAGTGCCGGTGCATGACCGAGAAGGATGAACACCTGGTAGAGGAACTTGAGCAGGTAGATGGTCAATGCCACCATCAGACCGGCGTTCATGGGATAGAGCACCCAGCGAGTCTCGAAGATCATCCTGTCCAGGAGCTTCGTCTTCTCGGGCTGAGGCGGCGGGTTTGGTGCCGTTTCGGGCTGGGTTTGGGGAGTGGTCATATTGCTCTCCATTTCATCTATGGGTGAACTGCCTCCGGCGGATTGCCTTGGCTCATCCGTTTCAGGGCAGTTCGAGGAAGTTAGGTTGCTCCGGACATCGTCATCGCTTGTTACCTGTGACGAGATGGCTCTGGGAAGCAAGGCTGAAGGTGAAAGGACGGGGGGTGATTAGTATTTTGGCAGGGGATTCCGGGGGAAAATCAGGTGAAAGACAATTCCCGAATCTAGCGTTGGTTCGGCTCCAAAAGAAGCATTTGCATCATTTGTGAAGACGACTTCGCCAAAGTCATGTCACGCTAGTTAGCGCAGCTTTTGGAAAGCCGTAAGTCCTCGCCGGCACTGGCATTTCCCTTTGTCAGCCGGTTACTGTTTTTCTGTATTTTCCGGCTGGATCTCTGTGAATAGCATGTGAACATAAGGTGGTCGGGGCGGCTGTATTTGTAATACTCGTCTCATACTTCCCGTGGCATGTAATGCTTGCAAGCCCTTAAATGACTGAAAGAGGAGAGCCGTTATCCCTAAGGATAAGGACTACTCCCCTTCAGCTACCCCCTCAGAAAATCATTTGAAGAGCGGTGTGCGTTTCTCTTCATGGCTACATAGTAAGGCTTGATTGTTGCAACTTTCTTGCAGCATCAAAGGTCATGGCGATTACTATTTATTTTTTCCACCATTTTTTGATCGGCTTCGGCCTGGCTATTCATGCCCAGTTTGCGATAGACGGCGGCTCTGCGTATGTAAGGGTCGGCGGTTGTGGGATGCAAGGCGACTGCCTTTGTAAGATTCGCCAGGGCTTCTTTATAGCGCTTTAGTTTGATCTGGCACTCCGCTACTTTCAGAAGTGAGCCCACTGAAGCTGGCGGAATAGCCAGACGTTTCTCAGCTGTTTTGAGAGCCTCTTCGTAGCGACCAAGCACCAGCAGAAAGTCTGTCTTTAGTTCGTACTCGCGTTTTTGTGGTTGTTTCCCGCCTGGAATAGAATCGAGAATTTTGACGGCTTTCTCGGCGTCACCTTCGTAGAAGGTGGACTTGGCCTTCTGAATGTATACGTTTCTTTCTTTGTAGCCCAGGGCTATGGCTCTATCGGAGTCTTCAATGGAGGCCTGAAAATTCGGTATGTTGGCCTGAACCAGACCGCGCTCAAAGTAGAGTTTGCCGTTCTTGGGGGCCATCTCGATGGCTTGATTGTATAGAGTGAGAGCGTTCTTGAGGCGGTTCATACTTGCCATTAGCCAGGCTTGCGCTCTAATCGGTTCATAGCGGCTGGGTGAAATTTTATTGGCGGCGGTGAAATCCCCGAGGGCAGCTTCCCAGTGCCTGGCAAAGGCTTGCACATAGCCGCGTTTCATGCGCAGGTTGAAATCTTGCGGTGCTTTTTCTACCTGGGCGTTGAGGTCTTTGATCGTGCGCTTGAATTCGGTCGGCTTCAGTCTGTTCTCGTAGTATTCGTCCAGAAAATCGGCCGGCTGAGCCAGGGTGCCGGCGCTGCCACAGGCCATGGCCAGCAGGACGGAAACAAAGGGAAGGCGGAAGCGGCATTTCGACATGGCATTAGTCTCTCCCAAAGCAAGCGGCCTGGCAAGTGCCGCCCCTGGAAGCCAAGTGTGGCTTTTGACAAGGTGCAAGCAGTCTACGGATTATTTGCCTGGTGCCTGGGGCTGCATTTGTCTTCTCAATTCCATTTCCGCCAGTTTAAGCAATTCCGGTTGGGAGGCGGCTGCAATTTTCTTGCTGTAGTCCTCGGCTGCCTGTCTCACTTGCGGGGAAGGAGAACGCTTGCCCAGGCTGTGCAGTTGCATGAGAGTTTCGCAGGCCTTCAGTTGCAAGAGGGCTTCCATGCCGGCCTTTTGCACTTCTGCATTGGGTTTGCCGGTGTAATGATTGTTATCCCGGTGCATGGCTTTGAGAATGGATGCGATTGCTACTTCTCGGGGAGTACCCACCACTGCCAGGTTGTTGCCGGCTTGTTTTTCAGCCTTAGTGCGCACGTCCATGAAACTGCTGGTAGTATCACCAGCGAGAGCTACCATGCCCTTCATAGCAGCAATTCTGGTTTCAGCCGGTATGAAGGGATTAGCCATAATCTCGGGCAAGACGCGGGCCACAACTTCATGATCGGCTTTGGGGTCGGCCGCTATGGCGGCTAGAGTTTCAGCTGCTTGTTTCTGCCAGGCGGCGCGGGGCGCAATGATTTGATTGCCCGTAGCCATTCTGTCGTCATGGTAGTAGCTCACTTTTTCTCCCTCTTTCGGAGGTAGATACATACCGCGAGCGATCTCCGCCAAGAGCACCTGTTTGTGTTTGTAATTGGGATCGTTCTGGTCGGCTGCCAACTTCTTCAAGTTGGCCCACTGCTCATCTCTGGAGTTGGATACTACGTCTTCTTTGCTTTTGATGTAACTTCTGCTGTTGAAGTTGTTCCAGAATCCGTACTGGTCCTCAACTTGTTTCTTGAAAGAATTGAAGCTGATCAGGTTCATGTCGTCATAGCCGAGCATCTCTCTTGCTTTATCCTGGCTTGTACCGGTCTGGTCCAGGGTGCGGGAGGCTCTTTCGCTGCGGATGCTCTCGTTTTCGTAGAAGCGATCGAAGGTTTTAATGCGTCCATCTCTGATCTGGTCCGCAACCTCGGCGATGATGCGCTTTTCGGCTTCAGCTCGCTCCTTATCGGAAATTTCCGCCGGCTTTTCAGTTGCTTGCGGCGGCAAATTGGCAGTTTCCACCGGTTTGGCCGGGGCAGGCTTTTCGGAAGCTGCAGCAGCAGGGTTCTGGGGCCCGACTGCGGCTGGCTTTTCAGGGGTGGCGGCTACCGGTTTCTCGGGTGTCTCCCGGGGTTTCTCAATCGGTTGCGGCGCGAAGTCGGAGGGCTCTAGTTGCAGAGGTTTTTCCGGTTGCATGGCGGGCTTTTGGGGCACAACGGCAACGGGTTTTTCAGGAGTAACGGCGGGCTTTTGAGGTACAACAGCTACGGGTTTTTCAGGAGCGACAGCCGGTTTCTCGGGCATGATGGCAGCCGGTTTTTGGGGCGCCAGAGCGTCGGAAAACTTGACCGGACGGTGGGGCGCGAAATTGCTTTGCGGAAGGACGGCCGTATCCGGTCCTCCGTTTCTATGGGGAGAGAAATTGTCCTTCACTTCGGTATTGCCGATAACTGGCCTTGCCTGTGGTTCCTGGGGCTTCTGTGGGGCTTCGTCTTTGCCTGGTTTGACGGGTACAGCCGGTACGGTGTTGTCTGAGAAACTGCCTGCCACGGGTTTAACGGCGGCCTTGATTTGATCGTGAGCAGCGATGAGGCGGAAGGGATCGGCGGCTTGATCGAAGCGTTCTTTGACGGAAAGGCTTGCCCCGTCGGAAGTTGAACGGGCAGCCAGTATGAGAGTGGCGCTGTTGTTCCTATCGAGCTTCTGCTCTTTGAGCAGGTCGGAGAGGAGGCTGCCCTCTTTTACCTTGGCGGGATCAATGTTGACGAAGACGGCTTCATCTTTATAGTGGCGTCTGGTATCAGGGCGGCCTTGCTGCTCGTAGTGACCGTTTTGCATACTCCAGGCTTTGGAGAGATGATCCCTGGTGGCTGCGGTTGCGGGATTGCCGATTACCATCACAATCGGTTTGCCTTCTCGGGCGGCTTGATTGGCGGCATCGATGAAAGTGCTCTCGTTGAAGCGGCTTTCCGGCTTGATTTCACCGCTGACGCGGGTGGCACTCTCAAAGCCGCGCTTGCCTGTTTTGAGGTCGAGAGTTTCACTGACTCTCAAACTATTGACTGTCTCTGTGCCGTTTCCCACCGGCGCTACTTCACTTTGCCGATTGTTGAATTGATTCTGACCAGGTCGGTAGGGAGCCGGTTGGGGCTGTACTTGATCAGGATTCTGATTGAACTCCAGATGACTGGGATTGCGATCGGGGCGCTGGTTGTCGCCGGGTCTTTGCCAGCAATTCTGGTTGTTGCCGGGCACGGGGCCGACGGGGCGGCAGTTTTCATAGGTCGGTTGTGTTTCGGTTTCGCAGGGGCTGCAATCACTGGGTTGATTGTGACAGTTTCTGCGACCGTGAAAAATTCTTCCAAGTAAGCCCATGGTCTTTATCCTCAGACAAGAAAATGCTATGGGGTGGATGTGAGGGGTACTGCCTACACTAAGGGCAAATAGTTTCAATGTTGTTGCAGAGTCGGGTTTTTGCTTGAGTGTCGGATAAAAAGGACTTACCAGGGTGGTTTTGGCTTAGTTTGCCGCCGCGGGTATATAGGTGAAGATCACAAAGGCCTGTTGAGCTACAAGGGGTAAAGTTTTTGTCCGTGCCCGGCCATTCCAGTTCCAATCAGTCCCGCATCAAGCTGAAAGACTTTAGCCTCAGGGGTTTTAGTCTCAATAATCTCTCGCTTAAAACTAAGGGCATCCTGCTGGTCTTTATCCCGCTTTCCATCCAGTTTGTCTTGAGTATTACTCTGGCTGTCTTCGAGGTGGAAGCAGAGGCGGCCGAGCGTGACCAGAGGCATTCTTTCGAGGTGCTGTACGAGATCAGCGCCATCGAGCGCAAGGTTTATCAATTGGTCATGGAAATTGTTGTATTCACTACCTTTCGCCGCTCCGATTCCCTGGCTCAGATGGATCATATGCGCAATGAAGTGCCCCGCAGTTTTGCCGGCCTTGATGCGCTTGTTAAGGATGACCCGGTGCAGATGCGCAATGTCATGGAATACAAGCAAACGGTGAGCAATTTTCTTGATTCCGTCAAAGGCATCAGAGATGCTCTGGCAGAGGGCGACAATATGTATGCCGCCATTCAAGCCAAGCGAGTACGCGACCAGCTTTACGGCGCTTCCTTTATGGACAGGTCTTATAAAATTCGCTTTCTTGAGCAAAGCCGCCTGGGCATTGAACACAAGGAGCTTTATAAGCGGCGTGGTCCCATCAGGCTCTGGATTTTCATTGGGCTTGGCTTTAATACTCTGGCGGCTGTGGCTGGTTCTATTATCTTTGCCTCGGACCTGACCAGGCGTATGTCGCAAATTATCGCCAATACCGAAAAGCTGACCATGGGTAAAGCCATGGCCGCACCCATGCTGGCCAAAGACGAAATCGGCAAGCTGGACCGGGTCTTTCACCGCATGGCCGATGAATTGAACGAGGCCGTCAAGCGTGAAACAGCGCTGGTGGAAAATGCCGCCGATGTTATCTTCAGCATCGATTCCAACCTTCTTTTCACTTCCGTCAGTCCCGCCAGTCTAACGCTCTGGGGCTATGAGCCCGACGATTTGCTGGGCAAGCGCCTCATGAGTTTGATACCCAAACCCAATCAGGAAGCCACCGCTGAGTTCTTAAGGCGGCTCAAAGATTCCAGTGAATCTCAATCTTGTGATGTGCCGGTGCTCTGCGATGACGGCAGTTCTAAAGATTTTGTCTGGAGCGTCTATTACTCCGAGGGCAAACGCAGCTATTTTTGCGTTGCTCACGACGTCACTGAGAGGCGCAAAATGGAGCGCGCCAAGCAGGACTTCGTCAATATGGTCTCCCACGATATACGCACGCCTCTTTCCAGCATGAAGACCTTTCTGGAAATGCTGGAGCAGGGCGCCTACGGAGAACTGAATCAAGCGGGCCGAGGTAAGTCGAAGATGGTTCTCTCGGCGGTGGGACGCCTGGTGGGACTGGTGAACGATTTGCTCGACATTGAGAAAATGGAATCGGGCAATCTGGTCTTGAAAATACGTCCCACCCCGGTTGACCGCATTGTGGAGGGCTCACTGGAGTTGGTTTCAGGCTTTGCGGAGCAGCAAGGCGTGAAGTTGGAAAGTGTTGACCTGCCCCCGGTGCAAGCGGCCGTGGACGAAGATCGCATTGTGCAGGTTTTGCAGAATTTGCTGGTCAATGCCGTCAAGTTTTCCCCCGAGGGAAAAGCAGTCACCCTTTCGGTTGTACCGGCGGTGGGCGTCGGTGGTGCCGGGATGTTGCGTTTCAGCGTGAAAGACCGCGGTCCGGGCATCAAACCCGAGGAGCTAGGTTCACTCTTTGAGCGTTTCATCCAGTTGGAGGGTGCCGATGGCAAGCGCAGGGGCGGCACCGGGCTAGGGCTTGCCATTTGCAAGGAAATAGTGAAGAAACACGGCGGCCGGGTGGGAGTGGAAAGCACACCGGGCAAGGGTAGTGAATTCTGGTTCGAGGTGCCGGTCAGTCAGCCCGGCTAATGCCTGCCAGTAATTCTATAAATCTGCTAACCTTTTCCTTCTGGAAGGGAAGTCTTCAGCCGGCCCCGGCAAAAGACTTTACCGAGGCAACTACCCCCCTGAATTAGACCCGACGGTAGGAGACCATGGCCAAGATCTTGATTGCTGAAGATGACCGTCTGGTAGCGGGCATGCTGAAAGATTTGCTGGAATTGGACCAGCATACTGTGGAGCTGGCTCATAACGGCAGGGATGCTCTGGATCTGGTCTGTTCTTTCCCCTATGACCTTTTGATCCTTGACCTGGGTCTGCCTGAGATGGAAGGTACCGAGGTTCTCAACCGCTACCGGGGGCGAGGCGGCAAGTTGCCGGTCTTGATTCTCTCCGGACGCAATGATGTCAATCACAAAATCGAAGGGCTGGATTTAGGCGCCGACGACTATATGACCAAGCCTTATGACGTGCGGGAGTTGAACGCTCGCATTCGTTCGCTTTTGAGAAGGCAATTTGTGGCGGATGTAGTGTCCAATGTACTGAAAGTTGGGCACCTGGAGATGGACACTGCTCGCTGCGAAGTCTTGAAATCCGGTGAAAAGCTCAAGCTGTTGCCGACCGAATACGCTCTTCTGGAGTTTTTCATGCGTAATCGCGGACGCGTCTTCAGTGCATCGGAACTTCTGGAGAGGATCTGGAAGTCCGATAGTGACGCTTCGGAAAACGCTGTGCGCACCTACATTACCCGCTTGCGCAAGAAAATCGATGAGGAAGGTAAGGCTTCTCTCATAACTTCGGTATATGGTCTTGGTTACAAAATGGAAGAAGTTGACAACCGTTGACTTGGCTTGTGGTGCCCATTGTTATCAAGGTCTTATTCAGATTCTCTTTGTTTACATGTCTAAAAGACTCTGCCAGCTTGGCTAATTCCAGTTTTGTCTAATAGAGAAATAGTGATACACAGGCTGTTACGTAGGCGGCATGCTGAAGTCGTCACCTCTTAAGCTACAGGCGTCAATTTCATCTAGTTTTCAGAAGCCCTGTCTTAACTCAGCCAGCCCACCCCCCCCTCTTCATCCAGTTTTCTGTGCCCGATCCTGTGGTGCCTGGTATGAAATCGGCTGCTGTTTCGGCTTGCCCATCCTACTTTCCTTCCCCAGTTTCAAGTCGGAAAGGGCTTCTGCCTCCACCCAACTATTCTCAAATGGAAACGGAGAAATCCCATGCAAAACTCTTCTGAAGCACAGTCGTCCGGTGCCAATCTCAACCAAGCTACATCCTTCGCTGTGGCACCCCCTCTCACGTTTCAGGACCTTCCCGGTCTGCAAATGAAGTGTTGCACCCGCAACTCCGGCGATTCCCGGAACTCTTCTGCCGATGTCCAGCGGGTCTACCTCTTCCGCGAGGCTTTCAGCGCCTTTGCCGGCGAAGCCGGTTTGAGCGCCGCCAGCCGCGATCAGATGAAAGCCCGTCTGGGCGGTAAAGGCGCCGGTCTTGCTGAAATGACTGCTTCCGGCGTAAACGTTCCGCCAGGCTTGACCATCACCACTGACACCTGCCTGGACTATTACCGGGGCGGACAGGTGATGCCTGCCGGTCTCATGGAGGAAGTGGCGGGCAAGCTCAGCCAGGTAGAGGCCCGTGTTGGTCGTCGCCTTGGTGATGCCGCCCTGCCGCTTCTTGTTTCGGTGCGTTCCGGTGCCAAGTTCTCCATGCCCGGCATGATGGACACCATCCTCAACCTCGGTCTGAATGACGCCACTGTCAATGGCCTGGCGCTTCTCACCGAGAACGACCGCTTCGCCTGGGACAGCTATCGGCGCTTCATCCAGATGTACGGCAACGTGGTGCTGGAGATTCCCAAGGAAGACTTCGAGCACCTCATCTCGGCCCTCAAGCAGAAGTGTGCCGTCAGCCTGGACAACGAACTGACTGCTGAAGCTCTGCAGGAGCTGGTGGGCTCTTACAAGGCTCTGGTCGAGGAACGCACCGGCAAGCCCTTCCCGCAGGACGTGCAGGAACAGCTGGCCTGTGCCATCGAAGCGGTCTTCCGTTCCTGGAACAATCCGCGTGCCATCTACTACCGCGAGATGAGCAAGATCGACCACAATCTCGGCACCGCCGTCACCGTGCAATCCATGGTTTTCGGCAACCTGGATGAGCGCTCTGCTACCGGTGTCTGCTTCACCCGCAACCCCAGCACCGGCGAGAAGGCGCTGTACGGCGAGTACCTGATTCGCGCCCAGGGCGAAGACGTGGTGGCCGGCATTCGCACGCCCGACAAGATTGCCAGCATGCGCTCCACCATGCCCGATGTGATGGACCAGTTGGAAGCTACCGCCAAGCTGCTGGAAGCGCACTATCGCGATGTGCAGGACATCGAGTTCACCGTGGAGTCGGGCACGTTCTACATTCTCCAGACTCGTTCCGGCAAACGCACCGCCGAAGCGGCAGTGCGCATCGCGGTGGAGATGTTCGATGAGGGCATCCTCAGTCGCGAGGAAGCGCTGATGCGAGTCGATCCCAAGGAAATCAACTCCATTCTTCTGCCCAGCTTCGACCCCTCTGCCAAAGCTGCCGCCGTCAAGGAGGGGCGCGTGTTGACGGTGGGTCTGAACGCTTCACCGGGCGCGGCCATCGGCGAAGTGGTCTTTGATCCCGACGAAGCGGAGCGGCGCGGCAAGAACGGTGAAAAGGTGATTCTGGTGCGGGTTGAGACCTGCCCGGATGACATCCACGGCATCGTTCCGGCCCAGGGTGTTGTCACCAGTCGTGGTGGCATGACCAGCCACGCCGCCGTGGTGGCGCGAGGCATGGGCAAGCCCTGCGTCGCCGGCTGCGAAGCCCTGCGCATCGACGAAGCGAGCGGCAGTTTCACCATTGCTTCCGGTGCCCGGGCCGGCACTGTGGTGCGCAAAGGGGAAGTGATCTCCATCGATGGTTCTACCGGTGAAATCGTCATCGGGGCTCTGTCCACGCGAGCCGCCGGCCTGACCGAGCACCTCAAACGGCTGCTCACCATGGCCGATGCCGTGCGCAAGCTTGGCATTCGGGCCAACGCCGACACGCCTTTCGATGCCGAAGTGGCGCGTCAGTTTGGTGCTGAAGGTATCGGCCTGTGCCGTACCGAGCACATGTTCATGAGTCAGGAACGCTTGCCGGTGGTACAGGCCATGATTCTTGCCGACAGTCTGGAGGCAAGGCAAGCCGCTCTGGCTCAGCTTCTGCCCATGCAGCGGCAGGACTTCATCGGCCTTTTCACCGCCATGAATGGCTTGCCGGTCACGATTCGCTTGCTCGACCCGCCCCTGCACGAATTCCTCCCCAAGAAGGAAGACCTCAAGGACGAAGTGCAGGCGCTTGCTGCACGCAAAGCCAAACTCGGCAACTTCAGTCTGCGCAAGGTGCGCAATTCGGCCCGGCGTATCGAGGAAGAACTTGCCGCCAAGCAAGCCCTCATGGCCAAGGTCGACCAGTTGCACGAAGCCAATCCCATGATGGGTCTGCGCGGTTGCCGTCTGGGTCTGGTTTTCCCCGAGATCAATGTCATGCAGGTTCAGGCCATCTTTGAAGCGGCCATTGCCTGCGCTGAACAGGGCATCGTGGTGGAACCGGAGGTGATGATTCCGCTCGTGGGAGATGTGGCCGAACTGAAGGCTGCCAAAGACGTGCTCACTGCCTGCGCCGTCAAGGTCATGCAGGAAGCCGGTGTGACCGTCAACTACAAGTTCGGCACCATGATCGAAGTACCGCGGGCGGCGCTCGTGGCCGACGAGATTGCCGAAGAAGCAGAGTTCTTCAGCTTCGGCACCAACGACCTGACGCAGATGACTTACGGCTTCAGCCGTGACGATGCCGAGGGCAAATTCTTGCAGCATTATCTCGAGGGCGTGGACGTGCTCGGCGAGAAGCGCAAGATTCTGAAAGAAAACCCCTTCGTGGTGCTGGACCGCAAGGGTGTGGGCAAGTTGATGCGTCTGGCTGCCACAAGCGGTCGCAGCGTCAACAAGGCCATCAAACTGGGCATTTGCGGTGAACATGGCGGCGATCCCGCTTCCATCGCATTCGCTCACGAGCTCGAACTGAGCTATGTGAGCTCGTCGCCTTACAGGGTGCCAATCGCACGCCTGGCCGCGGCGCAAGCCCAGATTGTCAGTGCCGCCGCCGGAGAGGGTGCCGCCCTTCCCGTGCGCGACAAATAAGACCAGCAATAGGTCTGCAATAGTCACTCTTGGGGGCAGCTCCGGCTGCCCTCTTTTTTTGCTTTAATCCTCTTGACATCTATGGCGGTGTCTGTGAAATGTCAGACCCGCTCATGTTCGACCTTTAATTAGCTGGACGCTAAGGCTTTTTCAAGGTGCCGGCATTCAGTTTTCGCCAGTTGAGGAGGCTGTAGAGGCAGAAATATGCACCAAAGACTATGCCCATCCAATAGGCCCAGGACGGAATGGGCACTGGACCGTCTTTTCCTTCCATTATTAGCTGGATGCATAGAATCACACCCAAGGTCCAACCGGAAAAATTGTAAGCTGCATATGAAATGGGCAGAGCAAGGGGCAGTTTGATATTGAGGAAAACAATGATAGCCGCTATCGATACCAGCACCCATCCCGTCTCCAGGAAGCTGAAGAGGTGATTGAAGAGCTGTGGTTCTCCACCGTGCAAGACGTAAAAGATACCGTCGACTATTTGCAATAAGCCGATCAGCGCGGAAGCAAGAATGTAGAATTTGGCGAAGTTCATGAGGGGGCAGCCTCTCTTGAAGAGTGTTCTAACGCAGAGTTGCCGCTTCGTTCCAGGATTCGGCCGTAGTGGCTGCCACCGGCTTTGTCTCGTTTGTGCGGATGGCGTTTGTACCGGTCGGTAGTGGCGCCGCTGCCGTTGCGGCAGGGTCCGCTGTGTTCGCCACGGTGCCGCTTTCGGACGGTGTCGGGGCTGCCTGCGGCGCCATCGTCGCTTCCACTACTTGTAGCGGCGCCATCGCCGCTTCCCCGGCCTGTAGCGGCGCAGTCGCCGCTTCCCTGGCCTGTAGTGGTGCCATCGCCGGCTCTGTTTCCATTGTTTTGAGAGGGGAAGCGGTTTCGTCCGTGGGCACTTTGCCGTCGGATGGTGCCATCGCCGGTGGTAGCGACGACTCTTTTAGTTGCTTGCGCAATTGGTCCATAGCCACATTGGTGGCTGCCTTATTGAAGGAATAGCGCAGGCCTCCGAAAATACGGAAATCGAAGCCGCTAATTCCGGGCAGACCGCGACTGGCCCAGTTGAAAACCGGCTCCGCTCGCACAAAAGTAACCAGCCCCGGCACTTTCTTTGTTACCTGCCTGGCTATTTCCAACTGCGCAATCATGGAGAGGTTGCTCTGGCTGGGAATGGCGTTGCCGTTGCGGAAGTTGCACACGAAGGTATCCACAGCCGAGAAAGTCCACATGCCGCGTCTATGGAGAATTCCTATGGTGTAGAAGGGATCTATCTCGCGAGTGGGCGCGCAGAAGTAGTTTTTACCGCGCAACTGAAGTTGTATATTGCCGAAAGCAATGGTGCTTGGATTGAGCACATGGGTAAGAGTGACGCCGGGAAGAAAGTCGAACTGGCGAAAATTGCTGGCTTGCCAGATTTCACGGGCCTGCAGATCAAACTGTAAATTGGTGCGAGTGCGAATTGGAATTTCGTGCCTGATGCCCCAGGCAAGGGATTGTGTAGTGGGGTAGCTGAGGCGTCCATGGTCGGCGAAGACGTCTTTCAGTACGAAGTAATTGGTATAGATACTGGTGCGGGGCAAGATACGGTAGCCCACGGAAAGATTGGGCAGCACGCGAAAGACGTAGTCGGCTTTCCTGTTGGAATTGGTGAAGAATACGTTTGTTTCACCGCGCTGGCTCACTTCCACCGAGCCGTTTAACCACATGCGGCTCGGTAATTTTTGCAGCAGATAAAAGGTTGGTCCCGGTTTGAGAAGTTCCCGCTCGCGCCCCAGGCCGATCGGTGTGACATCGGTCGGTACGAGACTGGGTAAAGTTGGTTGGGCGGCAATTCTCTGTGCATCGACCAGTCTTATGGGCGAGATGGCGCCGCCCGGCAAGCCGGGATTGACTTGCTGGGCAGAGGCAGGCGCAAAGGTTAGAGCCATTGTCACAGCCAGTGCTGTCAAAGCCTTCCCTTTCAGAGCGGTTGCTGCCGGAGCAATTTCTGTCAGGACCGGTGTGGAAGTTTGCCTGCCAAAGAAAATGCGCCCTGTTTGAGTGGTAATCAAGTGGATGCCTCGGTAATGCCTTCAGTGCTGCAAGACTGAAAGATGCCATATTATACGTCAAAGAGGCAGCTTTACCGAAGCCTCGGCGCTTATCGTAAGCCTAGCTCTTCTTCTATTCTGGTTAATTTGATCTTTTGCTGTCTGGCCTTTTCCGTTTGTCCGCTGCTTTCGTAGACCTTGAGCAGGTCTGCCTGCAATTGCACAATAACAGGATGTTTGGCGATACCTGCTTTGAGGGTCTCTTCCGCCTTGTCGAAGCGACCAAGCTCGGTGTAGATGCGTCCCAGGCGTGAGATGCTGTTGTAGTTCTTTAACCTGGTCATTTGATTGATGATTTCCAGGTCTCGACAAGCTTTTTCCATATTGGCTCTGCCCCCCAGGCCCACGAGGCAGTAAGCTCGCTCGCTTCTGTTGATGGAGTCGCCTTCATCTTGTTTGACGAGCAGATCAAAGTCTTTCAGGGCTTCGCCGTAGCGCTTCTCGCCGCGCAAGAGGCGCCCCCTCTGGCTGAGCAGGTAGGAATTTTCAGGCTTCAGTTTGAGTGCTTTTTGGAAGAGGGTCAGACTGGCTTCGGGCTTGCCCAGGTTAGCCAGGGCTCTGGCTTTGGCACCAAGGGCCAGTACATTGTTTGCTTCTCGGGCAAGGACGATGTCGGCTTCCTTGATGGCCGCCTCGCTTTCGTAGATTTCCGCCAAAAGGCGTGCTTTCCAGCTTCTCAAATAGAGCTTTTCCGGGTGTCGGGCGATTGCCTGGTCGAGTATACGGAGTGAATCTTTGATGCTGCGTTTTTGACCTGAGAACTTCAGGGCATTTATTACATCAGGGTCGCTCTGACCGGCAAAATCAGATTGAGCTTCCATGGCCCTTGCCGGTGTCAGCAAGGCGAGCAATATCACCGGCAGTGTCAGGGGGCTTTTGGGAGTGAGCAAGGATGACCGCCCCGGCGAACATTTCACCTAGAAGCTGAGAGTTTCTTTCATGCTTTTGCCCACTTTGGCCAACTTTGAATTGGCCTCCTGAACTACAAACTCCCTTGTGGCCGGCATGCCGTCCTCGGCCTCGCGCACGAAGCCGCGGGCAAACTTGCCGTCTTCTATGTCGTTCAAAAGACTGCCCAGTCTTCTTTTTGCGTCGCTGTTGATGATGGCCGGACCGGCTACGGCGGATCCATATTTGGCAGTATTGGAAATAGCGCTGCGCATGCCGTCGATACCCTGAGTAAACAGCAGGTCGGCGATTAGTTTCACCTCCTTTAAGCAGGAGATGTAGGCCAGCTCCGGTTGGTAGCCGCGTTCTACGAGGGTGGTGAAACTGGCCTTGATCAGTTCGGGCATGCCGCCGCAAAGTACTGCTTGCTCGCAAAAGAGATCTGTAACCGTTTCTTCCTTGAAGGTTGTCAAGATGGCGCCTGCTCTGGTACTGCCGATGGCTCTGGCGTATGCCAGAGCTTTGGCCAGCGCCTTACCGGAATTGTCCATCTCGACGGCTATGAGGGCCGGCAGTCCTTTGCCTTCTGTATAAAGGGAACGTACCTGGCGACCGGGACCAGTAGGAGCCACAAGGATGACATCGGCAGTGGCCGGCAGTTCTATGGTTCTGTTGGTGACGGCGAAGCCGTGAGCGAAGACAAAAGTCTTGCTCTCTTGCAAATTGCCCTTGATGTTGTTGCGAAAGACGGAAGGCATGACTTCATCGGGCAGGAGCAGCGCGATCACATCGGCAGCCCTGACGGCCTCATCGATAGGCATGGGGCTGAAGCCGTCAGCTTCCGCTTGTTGCCAGGCCTTGCCGCCGGGTCTGGCGGCGGCGATTACTTTCAGGCCGCTCTCTTTTAGATTGAGGGCATGGGCTCGACCCTGGTTGCCGTAGCCGACCACGGCAATCGTCGAGGTTGTAAGGGGGCTCAACTGTACATCTTTGTCGTAATAGATTTGGGCCGTTTTTTGCATGGCTATTTCATTTCTGTGGTGGCTTGAATTTGTTGACTGTTTTGATCTAGCGCCTGGAGGCGCCGGTACAGGCGCGATTGTACAGCACATGCTTGAGCACCTGGTTGTAATCGGCCTCAGCCCCCAATAGTGGTGTAGCGACGATGCCAGCGGTAGTGTCACTAAATGTTTCCGCTTGCCTCAGTCTCACATTAAACGACGAAAAGCGGACCGCATGGCTACTTGGGGAAAGATTAAATGCCTTGGCTCGGTGACTTGCTCGCAAATTCAGGTTAAACCTTACTGGATGGTCTTGTCTTCCTGCTCGGTTGTGACTATGCTTTACGAGTCGTTTGAAACTTTGCTAATTTTCGTTTTTTCCCGCATTTAGTGTGAATGAACGAGGCAGGGTCTCGGGTTTTCTAGACGAGGGGTGCCGGTTCTGAGTTTCCTAGATAACACTCTTGCTGTAGATTCGCCTGCCGGGCAAGACAAAGGTCGTTTAGAAAATCGTACCGGAGAACTGGGTTCAGGCTCCGCCGCCATGCAGGCAGTGAGCCAGATTTGCCTGGTTGGAGATGGTCCGGTGGTGCTGGCTCTAGCCGAGCTTCTCACCTCAGACCGTGTTTCCTACAGGTTTACTGCCCGAATATTGGTAGATCTTTTTCCTGCCGAAAGTGCCTTCCTCGGCGATTTGAAGAAGCAATATCAGGCATTGCATGAGCAAGAAGAGAGTTCCATCAAGGGTGGTCGTCACAGCCGTAGAGTGAGAGCCGAAGCCGGCGTTTCCGATACACCTGCAGCCTTTCTCAGTGGTTTGGAAGCAGCCTTAAATGGTTCCATTGCTGTTGATCCCAGGCGAGTCCTCTTGCGCGAAAACGTCCTGGTACAAAATCTGGAAGAGTTTGAGAATGACAATTCCAGAGAACTTACTCAGTCTTTTGTACTTGCTTGTAGCGCCACTGCTTATGGTGCTTTTTTAGATCGTATGCATCCCTACCTGAGTGAGGGCAGCACGGTAATACTTCTGGGCGCGCCGCTTTTCGCGGCATACGAATTTAAATATCAATTGGCCAGGCGTTGTCCGGGTATGCAAGTAAATGTGCTGGAGATGGATGAACCCTTTTCCGTGGCTGTGGTGCAACAGCTTGAGGGTGGAGTGGCACGCTATCAGACCACGCCTTGCTCAAGAGCCAACGTGGCCGGGGCCACCCTCAATGAAACAAGACGCTCTCTCTGGTTGGCTTCCCAGCTCTGCCCCGAGATCATTCCGGCATCGGGGCTGATCGAGAGAGCCCTGCTCGATGCTCAATCGGTGCTTCGTCCGGTCTTCTTGCTCTCTGCCCTTTTCGGCGCCCGGGTCGACTATTTGTCTGATGTCTCCAGGCTTCTCAATCGGGCCAATTTGTCTTTACTGGTGGAGATAGAACAAGAACTCTCCGCACTGGCCCAGGCGGTTCACAGCCAACCAGTCGACTTCGCTCGCTCCTTGAGGGAAGAGGTGGATGTCAGGGGTGAGGCTCAGGGTCCGGTTTGCGACGTTACGTTAGCCGAGGCAATTGTTTCGATTGCTGGTCGGTGGTTTGCCGGTCATGCCGGGCTGTGGTCCTATCCACTTGCCCAGCAGTACCTGGCTCTTTACGTGGGCGACTATCTGGTGCCGTTAGCACAGCTTGGTCAGCTTCTGGGGGTAAAAACAGAAGCTCTCAATTCAGTGATCACTCTTGCCGGAGCTGTTAACGGCGTAGATTACCAGACCGCCGGTAGGCGTCTACCGGGATTCGGCCTGAGCCGGCAGTCGGTTTTGGATATGACCATGTCCCACGGACTTGGTTATTAGAGAATTCAGTCAGCCTTAAGAGCGGCTCGGTCGGCGCTTCTCCGATGGTATCGGGGCGGAGCGACGCGTTTTGTCGGCGGTCTATCGGTGTAACCCTTTGTTTGTTTTCAAGTGGTGACGTGATGTGCGTCAGTCTTAATCTTTGGGTAGCGCGAGCTGACGATCCTTGACAAGGGCGATTGTCACTGAGATCTAAACGAATTACTAAAGTCACATACTTGTTAGTTGTCATGATTATTGCTACTAGAGGCTTTTATTTCTTAGCTTTAGGTTCCATTTCCTTTTCTTTGACAAGTTTGAGTCCGTTCTAGATCCCCATAGATACACAGCCTGTTTTTAGCCCCGCCCCTTAAGCTTTCCCCTTGGGAAGTGCAATGATGCCTGGTTGTTTTGGGCTCGCTCTATTGCTTGGCGTTTGGCTGCATCGCTGGGGAAGCGTTGACTGGCATTGGCTTGGTCCGATGTTGGTCCACGGGTCGTCTATTTCGTACTGAGACCTCTGAACAGTTGCTTCGGGGGATTTGGACCAGTGGTTCTTGATTGATGACCTGTGGTGCCACTGTCATCAAGTCTGAAACTGCCGCTGGTGCTGCGTCATGCGTCTTAGCTCGCACTTGCAGCGTGTCATTAACGTTTAAATTAGAGAGGGCACCCTATGCCTTATATAAATTCTTTTGATGCTCTGAGCTTGATCGGACCAGCACCCATTGTGGCAGTTACGGACGACGAGATCTTCGAGCACCTCCTTACCCCAACCGTCAAGGGTCTGCTTGGTCCCGTGGTGAAAGTCGAGGAAGCCTGTTTGATGGAGACGACCGCCGGTCGTTTTGCCGGAGACCAGGTTACCAATCTCAACCAGAACCAACTCAGGGATGAAGCCGGTCAACTTGCCTCCAATCGTTTGCGGTTTCCCTACGTGCATCACCTCTATCGCACTGCCAATGGTGCGGTTGTGATCAAGCGGGATTTGCTCAAGGTTTGGGTGGCTTGCTGGTTCGGTGATGTTGAGAAGGGCAAAGGCGAATTGATTTTCAAGGCTGCGCTGCGTGATCGTCGCCACGACGGTACTCTGCGCGCCAACGACTGTTCGCTGCTCGACTACTCCTATGCCGATCCCGAATACCACAAGCCGCTGTCCCGGGAACTGACCTCGGTGGAGCTTTCCATCTACGGTTACATGCCCGGCTCTCGCGTCTTCGACGCTACTGGTGATGAAGAGTTTGACCGCTTCGTCGGCAACCCCTTCAAGTTCATGGACGATCCCGATAAGTTCCTGCACCTCTTCCAGAGAGCGTTCCACAGCAAGCGCGCACCCGGTCAAGCCATGGCGGCGATTCCGGATGTGGCTCGCTACGCCCTTCCCGGCTTCGAGCATCTGGCTCGCAAGTATGGTTACGACCTGATCGAGATGGCGGCCAGTCACTACCACGTGGCTCGCTGGGCTGTTTCGGGCGGGTATCACTATTCCTCGCGAGTGCAGGCTTTAGCCGTGGAAAATATGGCGAAGGGACTGGAGAAGATTCGCCAGGAAGGAACTCCCTTGACCCGCTCCCAGCAATCCTGGGTAGTGGCTCTTCAGAGTCTTCGTCCCATTGCGAAGATTCCTCAGGCTCTGCGTTTCATCACGGACGAGACGGCGCATCTGGTCTGGCCGCAGGACAACGTCAGCGATCGTTGCCTGTGGATGTACAAAACCCTGTCCAAGAAGGCTTCAGGCTTCGTGCCCAGCGTCTTCGACCGGCAGGCTTGAACCAAGTTTCGGTTCTCACTCGCTAAGTAATTCCTCTTTCCATCCGGCTCCTCATTTTTCTCCGCGCGGCAGAGGCTGAACCTCAGTCTCTGCCGACGGATTCCTGACTAATATCGTAAAGGAGTCAGACATGACCAAAAACAAAGACATGCACGTGCAGGAGATGCTCGGCGTGGCTCCCATTGTTGGTCTGTCGCCCGATGAGATCTGGAACGAACTGGTGACCCCACAGGTCAAAGCCATGCTCGGTCCGATCGAGTCTGTGAAGATCTCTGTGCGTGATACCATCGCTGGTGATTTCCCCGGTGATGAGGTTACCAACCTCAATCAGCACAAGATTCACGGCGGCAGCGACAAGGTGCGCTTCCCGTACGTCAACTGCTTTTACAAGACTCAGTACGGCGCACTGACCATTAAGTACGACCCGCTGAAAGTCAAAGTTTCCGGTTGGTTCGGTGACCTCCGGGCGCCGCAGCTCATCTTCAAGGTGGCTCTGCGCGACAGGCGTTTCGACGGCACGCGGCGTGCCAACGACTGTTCCCTCATCGACTTCATCGGCTACGATGAAGAGATCAATGCCCCGCTCGCTCTCCCGAACATGCCGGAGAACAGCCGTTCCGTGGAGTTGTCCGTGTACTCGTTTCTGCCCGGGTCTCGCATTGTCGAGGCATGCGGCGATGCCGAGTTGGACCACTTCGTGGAAAACCCGTTCCGCTATGTGAGCGCGCCCCAGAAATTCCTGGAGCTTTTCCAGCGTGCCTGGAAGTCCAGTCGCTCTCCCGGACAGTGGGGCAACCCCGTGCCCGACGTGGCCAAGTCGCTCCTGCCTGTCTTCGACGACATGGCGAGGCGCACCGGCTACGACTACATCGAGAACTGTTCCAGTCACTACCACGTGTACAAGATCACGGAGTGGTGGGGGTATCGAGTTTCCGACCCGGAGCTTGCCGCCCTCATGGAAGAGTTCAACAAGGGCATCAAGAGGCTCAAGGAAAAGGGCATGAAGTTGACTCGGCAGCAGGAGTCATGGGTCTGCGTGATCCAGAGCCTGCCCGAAGAGTTCATTCCGGCGGAGTTGAACCTGCACGGTCCCAAGTGGCCCCAGGACAACATCTCCTCCAAGAACCTCTGGATGCACAAGCCGCTCTCCGAGCGCGCTCGTGCCGCCATTGTCGCCAGCCATCAGGGAGCTGTTGCCGGCGAAACCTCTGCCTCCAAGGCTGGTGTTGCGTCCAAGGACGGCGCTGTTGCCGGCGAAACCTCTGCCGCCAAAGCTGGTGTTGCGTCCAAGGACGGCGCTGTTGCCGGCGGCGATGCTCTTGTCTCCAAGGACGGCAAGAAGTAACCGCAGGCAAATATTTCGGAGCCGGCGCTCTTCTCAAGCCCGTCTTGGGGGAGCGCCGGTTTTTTTCACCAGAGCGCTGAAAGGCGTGAAAGGACCAGGTAGGACAGAAAAGAATGAAACACTCTCGAAAGCCCTCGCAACTGCAAGTTAAGTCCAGAAAAGGTGACAGCCGCTCGCCCTTTGCCGCTATGCGCGGTAAGGAGGTTTCCGTAGGGGCTCTCATCAAGGCCTTCGTGACTACCTCGCGAAAGCGCCGCCGTTTTCCAAGGCGGGGCCAGTCGAGCGGCTTGCTTGTGATGATGATCGGCTTGCCTGCTTCCGGCAAGAGCACCCTGACGGATGCCTTCAGGGCAGCCGGTTTCGTGCACTTGAATAAAGACGCCATCCGCCAGGAGCTCTATGGAGATGCTGCCGTGGTTGGTGATGTCAAAGAGGTCAACAGGCTCTTCTACAGCCGTTTGGAGGAGGCTTGCCAGGCTTCCGCCAACATTGTGGTGGACAACCTCAACCTCAATTTCTTCTACCGCAAGGGTCCGGCAGCCTGTGCTCGCGAGCACGGCTACGCGGACATCACCAACATCGTTCTGGACATTCCCCTGGAGGAATGTTTGAAGCGCAACGCCAATCGCGACCGCAAGGTTCCCGAGGAGGTGATTCGCCAGCACGCCCAGACGCTTCGCGCCGGTTTTCCGACCAGCGCTGAAGGACGCCTCGTGGTGCTGGGCAATTCCCTCACCTCGCGCAATCGGTTTGTGGTCAAGCGAGTGCGCGCGCCGCTTCCCAGGCTCCCACAGAACTTGCCTCCCAAGCCTAACTCTCAGTAGAGCGCTTGCAGAAGCCGGCATTTCCAGAAGGGAGCTTTTTCCGAAACTATCTATCTGATTGTCGGGAACACTCTATGACAAAAGTACTCGTCTTGAATAGCTCTTACGAGCCCCTGAACATCTGCGAATGGAGACGGGCTCTCTTACTTGTCAATGCCGGCAAAGCGACGGTTCTGGAAGCGGAACAGTGCGATTGTGCAAGCAATTGCAAACACAGCTTGCATCGCCGCTCCGGGCAAGATCACAACGTCGTTTCGACCTGCCGGTCCACAGTCATCGTGCTCAAGCGGTACGTCAAGCGTCCGCAGCCGAGACTGGCACCATCACGCCGCAATATCCTGCACCGCGATGGTTATGCCTGTCGCTACTGTAAGGCCGGCGGCAAAGGCGTCACACTCACCCTCGATCACGTCATTCCCCGCTGCCAGGGCGGCAAGAACAGTTGGGAGAACCTGGTCACCGCCTGTTCCGTCTGCAATGGACGCAAGGGCGGTCGCAGTCTCGAAGAATCGGGCATGGTGCTCAGCCCCATGCCGCACTATCCATCTCAAGTGGCTACTTTCAGGGCCTCAATGTTTCGTCGGCTGGGTATGAGTCACCCTTCCTGGGACAAATACCTGCCGCCGGAGAGCCCGCAATTGCCTTTCACGGAAAAAGAAAAGAATAGAAAGGGGCATAATCATGCCTGACTTACAGACTCTGGCAGTGGCAGTTGGAGCGCTCGGCGCGCTCTTCCTGCTCTATCGATTCGGCTTCTGGATCTATCAGGGACGGCTGATGGCCAAGTATCCCGGCTATATCGTGCCTGACAAGACACTGGCGGCAAAGCTTGCCACCAAGGTACTGACCCGTTTGCTCTCGCGCATCGGTGTCGGCAGTCGGCGCGTCCTGGGCCTGGAGAATCTGCACGCTGCCGCTGAGAAAGGGCGTCTGCTCATTCTCCCCAATCACAGTTTCATGCTCGACTTCGCAGTCTGCGAAGCCGCCCTGCCCTTGAGTTATCGCCAGGTGGGCACCGTGTCGGAGGTGGCAAAAGGCTTCCGCGGTACCCTTGGCGCCTGGGCCGGCTTCATTGCCATCGACACCACCGGCGGTAAGGCCAACAGCAAGGCCGTTGCCGAACGCACCATCAGGTCGTATGCGCGAGCCTTGAGCTTCAAGTCGAAGGACCGGCTCTTGATCTTCCCCCAGGGCAAGTTGGTCTATTCCGGCGGCATTCCGCAGGATTCCAAAGTGCCCGGCTCGATGCGAACCGGCGCCGTGCGTGGTGCGCAGTTGGCCCTGCAGGTCTTCAAGGCGCTCCAGAAGGGCGACGAAGCTGGTCTGGCTCTGGTGCGCGATGTACACGGGCGCCAGGCTGACGAAGTCATCGCCTATTACAAACGGCACCCGGAGGCGCTCAATGAGCCCCTCTATGTGCTTCCGGTGGCAATCGACTACCACCGTCGGCATGCCGACTCCGACAACCTGACGCTCTTCTCCAAGCGGGGAAGCGGTGCCACGGTTGTGATCGGCAAGCCAATCGACGTGTCCGGTCTTTCAGACGACCCGCGTGTGGCGTCTGAGACCATTCGCGTCGCCATTCAGGAACTGCTTGATCGGCAGCGGCAGGGCGCTTTTGCCTAGCCTCTCTCGATAGTCCCGGTCGGCTGCTCGGCAATTGTGGCTGGGCGCAATGAGCCGGCCTTGAGCAGTTCCTGATTTCCATTCAGAAATGCAAGCGCGATTAACTCGCAGGAGAAAAAATATGAGCTGCAAATGTTCAAATGGTTGCGCGGTCACCGGCTCCGTGCTGGTCACCGTCAATGCCGCCTCGGCTGCCGATGCCCTGGCTATTGCCCGTGGTCTGGCCAACTTCGACTTCGACGAGAATGCCGGAGTGTTGGAGCTGACCGACGGGCAATTCCTTTTCGGCGGTGACGCTTCTCAGCCTTTGAGCGACAGCGCCATCGTCTCGGTTTGCCCCAATGGAACGATGCATGCCATCTCCACTGGCGGTCAGCCGTAACTTCGGCACAGTTTAGTTGAGTGGGAGCACCGGTTTGACAATCTTTCGGATTGCAGGCCGGTGCTCCCCATTTTTTTGCCCGCGTGCATACTATATGCAAGGGTAGAATTTGCAAAATCGGTCATGGTGGGGTGGCGGCCTTTCTGTTCCCAGTCTTCAGTCGGTGCAAAGTCCCCACGGGGGAGTCTTTTTGTCCGGAGGAAGGCGCAAGCGAAATTATGCGGAATTTCGCTCAAAATTCAAAATAAGCGAAGATATCCCCAGCAATAAGCGAAATTCGGTGGTTTTTCATGCATGCCTCCTTTTTGAAAATGAGACATTGCAGGGTCTTTTGATCATTCTTGTTCCTTGATTTCGATTTCCCGAAGTGTCGGCCTGGTTTATTTTGCCGAAAGATAGTAGACCGGTCGGCGACAATAGGTCAAAAAGAGAGTTGGCCCGGAGGCCAACTCTCTCCAAAACTACCGTCAAAACTTTTGGTCAGGAGATCTGCACGCGTCCGGGCAGCCGACCAAGATTGACTTTCACAGTTTTGCTCGCCCCTGTTTGGCTTTCAATCAGCACGTGCAACTCCACCGGTGCCGTAATCGGTCCGTCGACCTCGTAGATGGTCAGGCTCTTGCCGTCTATGGTTTGCCGCCGGGCGCTGAAGGTGAGGGGTCCGAAGTGGGTGGGCAGGTTTACCACCCTGACGCCCTGCTCAAGCCACTGGGGTTTGATGCCGGCACCAACCACCAGGCTTTCGGCGGTTTCGTAGACAAAGAGATTGCGCACCGAACGCAAGAAGTCTGAGCCCACCCAGCCATGGGGTGCGTCGCCGATGAAGCGCGGTGTGAGCGGGTTTTTGTAGACCACTTCCGCCCAGTGATTCCAACCGGCCGGGCGACGATCTTGCATGAAGTAATCCAGGGCTTCATGGGCTCGGTCCGCCTGGCCAAGCCGCACAAAGGTGCCGACGGTGCGCAGTTCATAGGGTGTGTAGTCTACGAAGGGTTTGCCGTCGCGGCGTGCCTGAAAGAACTGGAAGTATCGCTCGAAAGTGGCTTCCAGAGCCTGAGGTATCGCTTGCAGCGTATTGGCGGGATCAAGACCGATAGTGGTGGAAGTGGCATCAAAGTCGCCCAGGTCGTTGGCGCCTGGAATGTAGTCGATGCCATGCAAGCTCATGGAAGCCTGGATGGACGCAAGCAGACATTGCCGGAACTCCTCTGCCAGAAGGCGGAGACGTTCGGCTTCTTCCTTCTCACCCAGTATGGCGGCGGCCAGGGCGGCATCGTCCAGGCCTTTCATGGCGAAGAGATTGTCCCAGTTGGAATAGGCCGGATGAGCAGAGTAGCCTTCATGACTGATGGACGGCGGCAAGATACCGTACAAGTGTGCACGCTTGCCCCCTTCCCGGAAGTCTTCCGTCAGGCACTGACTGCGCAGCTCCTGAATATAAGCCACGGCTTTGAGAAGGCGCGGGAAGAGAGCGCGCAGAAAGTCCAGGTCTTTGGTGAAACGGTAGTATTCCATGACCAGGTAGATGAACTCTCCGTGGCTGTCATGCTCGGGTACCGGGTCCGAGCCTCGTTTGTCCACGCAACACGGGATCTTGCCGCTTTCGTATTGATAGGGCGCGAACCACTCGATGAAAGCGCGCACTTCTTTTTCAAAGCCGTTCTGCAAGAGGGCGGCGCTGGTCAGTGAGCCGTCTCGAATCCAGGTGCGGCGGTAGCAGCGGGATCCGGGTTGGATGGCATCGCCGTCGCGATTGATGAGGATGTAGGCTAGCTGGCTTTTGATAGTGCGCACCAGATCCGGTGCAGCGGCAATCTCCACCTGTACTTTATCAAGTTGGCCGAGCCAGTAGCTGCGGGTCTCCTCCAGTGCACTTTCCAGGTTTACGACCGGTGCACGGTCGGTGTAGGGAACTGCAATATCGAAGTGTTTCTCTTCGCCGGGCTGGATTTCATAGTGCCACATGAGAGCGCCGCAGGCAAAACCGCGCTCGTCATAGACGGCGGCGGACTCCGGCAAGAGCCCGTAGTTGAGATGTTCCACCACATCGTCGGTGGCGATGGTAGTGGCTCCGAAACCGTCGGCCGGGGTTAATTCCACGACCTTGAGCCGGCCGTTCACCAGCACTTCCTTACCCTTTCTTTCCAGGCTGTGTATGGCTGTGAAGCCGCCCGGAGTATTGAGGAATTGCCAGGGCGGATTGACCTGGAATTGCCTCAGGGCAAGATAGAAGCGCCCGCGCTGGATGGTTCTTTCACTCTCGTTTTTGAGGGTGTAGCGGGCATAGAGTGTGGAGTCTTCCTGACCACCCTGGGCAAAGGCGGTTATCTTCAGTACTGGGCCTTCATCTTCGCCTCTGACGTCCTGGTAGAGAGTCTGGTTGTGCCGCCGCTCCACCTGGGCGATGGGCAGGTAGCCGTCCGCCAGGCTCTGGCTGTGATCGCCACAGGCCCAGGTGAGCAGGCGCCTGTCGTTGAAGAGGAAGGGTTCCAGAGAGAAGGTCTGGCGACCGACTTCCAGCATGCCCTCTTCATTGATGATCGCTTCCTGGCGGCCGCCAGAGACACCCACCACGGTCCAGAAAGACTGTTCGTCCTGGTGGTAGCGCGGAAAATAGCCGCGCGGAAAGGTCTTTGCTATGCGCTTCCATAGGGAATTATGGCACGGTGCATAGCTGCGATCATGGAAAGTGACTGACCTGAGCGATATCTGCCTGGGTGCGCTGAGGGGCAGATTGAGTGCTGCCTGTTTGCGCATGGTGAGGCGGACGGCGCTTATTTCGCAGTCGGGGAGCAAGAGATACTGGCGCATGGCGGTGGCGCCACGGATGGTATCGGTACAGCGCCAGGGACCGTTGCCTTCCTTTATGTCTACCTGGAAGTCCTGCACCGGATGTTCGCACCACTCCAGCACCAGGGCGGAAAGCTCTTGCCCTTCCCGGAAGCGGAAAATGAGGCTTTCCAGCTCGCCTTTGCCTTTGCTTTCCCATCTGGTGTAAGGATCTTCGTCGAGGACGCGCTGAGCGTTTTTGCGATTGGAAGAAGCCCAGACCGTAGGAGCCATCGATGCCGAGCCGAGGGGCCGCTCCTCATAAGTGAGACCCTTGAAGATGACCGAGCCCTGACCGCCATTGGCATTGGTGATGGTGAGGTCCAGAAAGGCGACTTCTTGCAGCGGCTCTTTCACCGGTCCCCAGGCATAGCTAAAGTGGCGCTTCTTGTTGACGACGGTCTGAAAGGACTTGCTGAACTTGAAGTTGGGTCTGTTCACCCACCAGACATTGTCGGTGGATGCATCCAAGAGCTTGACCTCCAGGGTGTTGTCCGGGCACTGACCGGCCACCTGGAAGCGAAAGACGTAGTTGGGGTGCAGCCTGATATTGACCGGAATGCGCAGCAGGGCATAGCCCGAGCCGGAAAACTGGAAGTCCAGCCTGAGAGCCTTTTGACCCCGGTGCATCTCCTGATGCAGGCTGGCTTTGACACCGTCCGTGGCCACGAGACGACATGTGCTTGCCTCTAGTTCTATTTGCATGTGCTTTGATCTCTATGGTTGGAAGCGGGCAGGCTGGTGGCGACCGGCCTGCCCGCTTTTGCTGTCTGACGAAAAACAGTTCAGCGCCGACCACTACCTTTGCGGCTGGCGGCTTTGCCCCGAGAGTTTGCTTTGATGACGGCGGAGTACCAGAGTCCCGTGTCCTTGACCGTGCGCACCTGGGTTTCTCGGTCCACATGGACGAGACCGAAGGTCTTGCTGTAGCCCAGGGACCACTCCAGATTGTCCATCAAGCTCCAGGCGAAGTAACCCCTGATGTCCACTCCCTGTAGGGAGGCCATCTCCAGGGCGCTGATATGGTCGTAGGTATAGGTCATACGCCCCAGATCGTGCACGCCGGAAGCGGTGCGCTCGTCCTTGAGGGCGGCACCGTTTTCGGTGATGTAGAGGGGCGGCAGTTGCCGGTATTCGCTCTTCATGTTGAGCAGCATGGTGGTCAGGGCCGGGGCGTGGATTTCCCACCCCATCAGGGTTTCTTTTGCACCCGGCACGCGGATGACTCTGCCTCTGCCGGTCACCACCTGGCGCAGATACCAGTTGATACCCAGATAATCGATGGGCTGCCGGATCAGCTCCATGTCGGCGGCGCTGATGCTTACACCGGTGCGGCGCGCTTCCAACTGCACGACGCGGGGGTACTTGCCTTTGAAGAGACCGTCCATGTACCAGCCGTAGTTGCGCTGCCACTGGCGACGGGCTGCGGTCTTAGCCGAAACTGTGGCGCTTGCCGGTTCGGCCGGTACCAGATTGAGTACGATGCCTACTTCCAGGTCGCCCTCGTAAGACTTACTCTTGAGGGCCGCTCCCGCTTGCCGCAGCACCTTGGTGGCCAATCCGTGAGCCAGGAGCAGGTTGTGACCGACGGCCACGCGCAGGGCGGGATTCTTCAATCCCGGTGCCAGACCGTCGCCGATATAGCCGGCCACGATTACTTCCGGTTCGTTGAAAGTGCACCACTTTTTGACCCGGTCTCCCAGTCTCTCCACCACCACCTTGGCGTAGTCGGCGAAGTGTTCTGCCACGGCACGGTTTGTCCAGCCTCCCAGGTCCTGCATGGCGGCGGGCAGGTCCCAGTGGTAGAGGGTGAGATAAGGTTCGATGCCGTTCTTGAGCAGCTCGTCTACCAGGCGACTGTAGAATTCCAGACCCTGAGCGTTTACAGCCCCGGTGCCGGCGGGGATGATGCGGGGCCAGGAGACCGAGAAGCGATAGGCCTTGAGACCCATCTTCTTGATCATAGCCACATCCTCAACCATGCGCTGGTAGTGATCGCAGGCTACTTCCCCGTTATCCAGATGGGGGCGGGCGGCGAAATAGTCTTCCCAGATGGAGCGGCCCCGTCCGTAGGCAACGGTATCGATGGCGCCTTCAATCTGGTAGGCGGAGGTGGAAGCGCCGAAGACGAAGCCCTCGGGGAAGTGGAAGCGGCGCACCGGCACAGGGCTCAGGCGCGGATTGAAATGGGGGAATACGTAAGTGTTGTTCTTTGAAATGTTGTGCTTGCTTTTCTTGCTCATGGCATTTCACTCTTGGTTAGTGTTTCTTGCGGCTTGTCGTTGATTTGGCTCCGGCAACTTGCGCCGCTTTTGCTTCTTCTTGAGCCAGCCGCCCCTGAAGTCGGCCTTCTTGAGCGCTCTTTGGAGCACCGGGTCGCGTCTCATGGTTCGCCAGATCAGTCCACTTCTGTGGTTCTCGAACATGAGCACCACAGGGCCCTGATCGATGGCGATGCGTTCGGGATCAACCCAGGTGCGAGTTGCAGAGGCGGTTTCACCAGGGGAGGGGGAAATCGCGAAGGAGTCATTGAAGGCATCGGCAAAGCCGTGGCGGGAGAAGAGCTCCGGGCGATGCTTCAGCCAGTGGCGGGCGGTCTTGCTCACCAGCCCGGGCGCGAAAGGCAGGGAAGACATGGCTGCCGTGGGAGCGATGGTGCCGTCATCATGACCGAAGGGGGCGCCGCGCTCTCTGTACCACGAAAAGCGGCGCTCCTTGCCGTTTACAATTGCAGTGCCGTCGCCCGGTCCGTCGCTGGCCGTCAGTCCCCAGTTCTTGTGGTCGTAGCCCACAAAGTTTTCCGGATTGAGGACGGCATAGCGATGTTGAGCCAGGGTGGCGCGCCTGCTGTTTTCGAAGTAGTCGAAGCCGAGCTTGCGGTTGACGCCGTCTTTGATACCACGGAAGTCGACGAAGCAGTGCGGATACTGGTAACAGAAGAGGGGCGTACCCGGCATGGTGATGAAGGTGCCTTTCTTCTTGCCGGTGTAATTGGCGGTCTGGTAGCGCCGACACAGGGCCTGCCATGACTGGCCGGGCACCGCATGAGTGGGCGAACCCAGGGCCAGCAAGTAGAGCAGCAGTGCTTCACTGTAGCCGGAATAGACGCTTTCAATCAGACCATGCTCGGGGCTCCAGCCATGACCGATCAAACCGTCGGGGCGCAGAAGCCAGTTCCACTCGACTCGGTTGTAGAGTTGATTAGCCAGTTGTCTGATCTCAATTTCTTCCGGCGTCTGGCCATCATAGAAAGTGGCTGCGAAACGCACGCCGGCCATCAGGAGTGCCGTGTCGATGGAAGACAATTCCGAGTTCCAGAACCTGGGTGCGGTCGCTCTTTCTCCGCTCTTGGGATCGAGGAAATGATAGAAGTAGCCGCGGTAGCCGCTTCTACCCTGGGCTTCCTCACCCTGGGGAACAGTCCAGAGCAGTCTCAGGACTTTCAGGGTGTAGCTCACCGCCTCCCCCCGGGAAATCCAGTGCCTGCGGCTGGCAGCGGCATAAGCCGGCAGGGCGAAACCGACACCGGCGATGGTGGCAGGTCCGCCCTCCCGGGTGCGGTCCAGAATAAGACCCGTGTCTTTGTCCTGGTAGTCGAGGAAATACTGGAAGTGCGCACGGGCGACACGCTCCAGCAAGAGTTCTTTTGCATGCTGAGACATTTTTGTGCTCGTGTTCGTTTTAGGTTGAACTTGGTTTTTCTGCTTCGGGGCCAGGTGTGCTTTACCTGTCCGAGTCTTCACCGGTGCTGTAGAGCCGCCAGGTGCCGTCGCCTTTCAACTCCAGCACTTTCTGATGGTGCTGAATAAGGCTTTCTCGGTGTCCGACTGAAATAATGGTGGTGCCCAGTTTCTTGAGCAATTCGTAGATGAGCCGCTCATTTTCGCTATCGAGGGCGCTGGTGGCTTCATCCAGGAAGACAAATCTGGGTCTGGCCAGGATCAGGCGGGCAATGGTGAGGCGCTGCTGTTCTCCCAGAGAGAGAATGTCGCGCCATTCATGCTCCACCTCGCGGGCTTCCCGGCTTTTCAGCCCGCCGGCTCTTTCCACCAGCCCCTGTAAGTTGACCATCTCGAAGGCCCGCTGCATTTCGGCATCGGTTTCGCAGGTGTCTACGCGCGGGTAGCAGACCGCTTCTTTGAGGGTGCTTCTGGGCACGTAGGGGCGCTGGGGCAGAAACATGAGGCTCGAGCGAGGCGGGCAAGAGACACTACCTGAGCCGCTCTCCCACAGTCCGGCGATGGCTCTCAAGAGCGATGACTTACCGGAGCCGCTCGGACCCATGATGATCACGCTTTCGCCGTTCCCCACTTCCAGGTCGAGGTTCTTCAGGAGCCGGCGTCCTGTACCGGGTACATCCACGCAGAGCTGCTTGATGGATAGGTTTTGCCCCTCCACCATGGAGATCTGCGTCGGCGGCGCAATAACTTGGCCCTGCCTGCTCTCTGGCCTCTGGGAGTGTGCCTGCAGCTCATCCAGGGTTTCCACGAAGGAGCCAAGCCGGTTGATATTGGCCAGGAAGGCGGTGATGCCGGTGAATTGTCCCACCAGGAGGGTCATGCCGGCCAGTACCTGTCCGAAGGCGATGGCGGCCTTGGTGATATCGCCGAATTCCATGGTGCCGGCGAAGTAGAGCGGCGCGATAATGGCTGCCGGTATGAGGGCCACCATGTAATTGAAGTTGACAGTGAAGAAGGTGAGGTTGCGTTGCGTCACCATCATCAACTCCAGGTTGAAAATGGCTTCGGCTATGCGTTTGAAGATGACTTTGCGGGCGCTTTTCTCGCCGTTGTAGAAAGCGATTGATTCCACATCCCGCCGCACGTTGGCCAGGGTGTAGCGCAGATCGGCTTCCAGCCTGGTGTGCTCAAACTGCAGATTGACGAGCTTTCTGCCGATAACGATGGCCAGCAGGCAGCCGATCAGCGAGTAGGCCAGTGCCACCAGTGTTAGTGTGCCTGAAATGAGCCAGAGCACTCCCAGGAAACTGCAGACGGTGACAAAGGCATCCAGCCAGGCGATGAAGAGACCTACTGCCGAATTGCAGAAGGTTTCCACATCCTGCGAGATGCGTTCGTCCGGGTTGTCTATTTCAGGCAGGTTGGAAAGTTTGTAATAGGCTCGGTTTTCCAGGTAGCGGTCGACCAGGTGTTGGGTCAGCCACTGGCGCCAGGTCAGGGCCAGCTTGGTGCGCAGGTATTGGTAGAAAACTACCACCGGCGAACCTGCCACCATGACCGCAGCATACAGCAGTAAGTAGTGATGGTAGGCGGAGACGTCTTTGGCTTGCATGGCAGTGGTGAACTTGCCGGCGATGCTGCTGACGAAGACGTTGACGGCGGCCACGGTGAAGAGCAGACCCAGCACGGTTGCTAAGAGTGCCAGGGCTTTCCACTTCAGTGGTGAAGCCCAGAAGGGCTTGCCGACAAGATATAGCCGCCTCAGGGTTTGATGCCCGATTGCTCTGTATTTCATGACGGTTACTCTGTTTCGCCCAAATGAAAGCGGCCCCGCGCAGTGCTGTCCTGGTCCACATGCCGGTTTGGGCAAGAAGAGAAGGTGGAGCGCTGAAGTGGAGCTTGGATTTGGGTCTTTATTTTTATTAGTAAAGAGAAGAGTTGATGATTCTCTCTAACAGGTTCTCTAGTGCTAACTCAACTTCGGGCGTGCGGAATCTCAGCCTCGAGTTTCACTTGGCAGGTGCTCTCAGGAGGCTGCTTTGCTTTAGTCGGAGGAAATGTCCGGTTTCGGACGAACTGTCAAGAGCCCGACATAATCAGGGTTTTATGCAGCACAATTGACGGAGCTTATTGCTTGCCGCGGATTGGCTCGGCTTTTGAAAATAAAAAGTGTTACATCGGCTAGTAGGTGTGCGAAAAAAAGTAATTCCTTGCGTGCCTCTACTTGGTGCCAAGCAAATAGGTTTGAAGCTGGCTCCGGCAGCAGGGACAAGCGGTCGAACGAGAGACCCGGTTCGTTTTATTGAAACCGGGTCTCCGTTCTAATGACTGTCGCTCTGGTCTGAAGCTTTTGACTTTTGTAGCCTCTAGACCTGTGCAGGCATCACCTTGCTCAGTCGGCATTGCTTGAGTCGCTCAAGATGCCGGTGCGGGAGAGCAAGTGTCTGACGCCCTGGTGATGAGCTTCCCAGGCTCTGTCGCCGTAGCCGCCGGCAAAGATGAGAGCCAGAGGAATATTCAATGCCACAAAGGTATCGATAACCAGCTCGTCCCTTTCCTTCATGGTGGAAAGCGGCAGGCTGAAGCCTTCTCCTTTGTTGAGCTGGCCATATTCGTAGGCGTCTGCGCCTTGAACGAAAAGAACCAGATCGGGTTTGAACTTGGCCAGGGCTTTGTTCAGCGCTTGTTTGAGGGCGTCCAGGTAGGCTTGCGGGGTGATGTCTTTCTTCACGGGAACATCGAGCGAACTTTTCTCTTTGTGGAACGGCCAGCCTTCTTTGCTGTGCACATCCAGAGTGAAGACGCTTTTGTCTCCGGCGAAGATGTTGCTTGTGCCGTTGCCCTGGTGAAAGTCCAGATCGATAATCAGCACGGTTTTGACACGACCTTCGCTCTGCAGCACCTTTACGGTGGTGGCGATGTCGTTGATGATGCAAAAGCCGTCGCCCCGGTCTCTATAGGCGTGGTGATAGCCTGCGCCAAGGTTGGCTGCCAGTCCGTGTTTGAGAGCCAGGCGAGCGGCAGTGATGGTACCGCCGGTCTTGAGTCGATATTCCCGGAAGAGCTTGCGCAGAGTGTTGAGGTTCTCTTTGGTGCGTTCCAGGGGCTTTTCGGTGCCGAAGATCTTGCGCCAGCTCTCCGGTTCTTTCAGACCCTCAAGATGTGCTTGACTGTGTGCCAGCTCAAGTTGCTTGAAGGTAGCAGGGCGTGGTTTGACCAGCACCTCGTCGATTGTGCCGGCGAATTCCTCTCTCAGTTTTTTCAGTACTTTTGCTCCGCGATCTTGAGCGAAAGCAACTCTAGTACCGAGCACCGAGAGGTCGGATTGATAGGCGCAGTGATATACGAGAAAAGCTTTCTTGCTCATGGGCGCTTCTCCTGATAGTTTTTTGTTCTTGCTTTCAGGCACACCAATTCGTATGAGCTGGGCTCATAGGCGAAAGGTGCTGGGGCTGGCAGTGCTCTTTGCTATTTAGTTGGCCGAGCGCTTGATTTGCCTTGGTGGAAGAAGAAGTTTCTGGTTTGAATAGTTCTGAAAAAGAAAGAAAGGAAATTAGGCTTTAAAACTAGCGGCTGTGTCTTCCTAAAATACAGAGCCGCTTTGCCCCGGCAGGGTTTGCAAGAAGTAGTCGGTTGTTTGCTTTGCCGGTTTTCGCCGGATGCCAGGCAAAAACCCCTGTAGTTTGCGGGTGGCGCAGCTGCATTATGTTGGCAACTTGATGGAAATAGCGTTATTGTCAGGCGGTGGGCGCCCTGTCAGGAGGTGGCTGCCGGCCTTCCATCATGACCTTGTGGAAGTAGTTCAGTTGTTCTGCAGGAATTCCAGGGTCGACAGCGCCAGTATGGCCGAGCCAAGCTTGAGAGCCTCTTCGTCGATGTCGAAGCTGGGTGTATGCAGGGTGCGGATATCACCCTCGATCATGGCTCCCAGCACCAGGAAGCAGGCCTTTGTGTGTTGGCAGTAAAAGCTGAAGTCTTCGGCGCCCAGTTGCAGTCCGGGCTCCAGAATCTGTTCCCGGCCGGCAAGTTTGCTTGCCGCCTGTCGGACTGCTTCGGTCATGGTCGGGTCATTGATCAGGGGCGGATTTTCATGCTTGTACTTGAGTTCGAAATCTCCACCTAGAGCCTTTACCACTCCCAGGGCCCGCTCCAGCTCGGTGCGGGTCAGGGTAGACATCTGGGGATCAAAGTAGCGGGCCGTGCCTGTCAGCTCCACTGCTTCGGCCACGATGTTGGGAGCATAGGTTGTGGAACGCAGCCCTCCCAGGGTGATTACACAGGGATTCAGGGCTGATTTACGGCGAGATGTAATGGTTTGAATGGCCTGTACGGCCTGAGCGGCCAGCACGATGGCGTCGATGCCGTCTTGTGGGTAAGCTCCGTGGCAGCCCTTTCCCGTTATTTTTATATCGAAGGTATCGCAAGCCGCAAGCAGCGGTCCTTCTTTCAAGCCAATCATGCCGGTTGGAATATTTGGAAAAACATGCAGACCGACCAGGGCCGAAAGTCCCTCCAGGGCACCGTCTTCCATCATCAGGGTGGCGCCGCTCTTGCCGCTGTCGTTGGTGCATTCCTCCGCCGGCTGAAAGAGAAAGCGCACTTTGGTGGGCAGGTTGCCGGCCAGTCCCGACTGGTGCAGATCGGCCAGGATCATGGCGGCGCCGAGCCCGCAAGCCGTGTGAGCATCATGACCACAGGCATGCATGATGCCCTTGTGGTTGGAGCAGTAAGCTACCGGATTTTCTTCCTGGATGGGAAGGGCGTCCATGTCGGCTCGAATACCAATCACGGCCTTTGTTGCGGTTTTCTCTTTCGCGTCTTGCTTTGCGTCCACAGGCGCCAACTCAGCCGTTAGACCGGTGCCGCCGATGCCGGTTTTGACTTTGTAGCCCAGTTCTTGCAATTCCTTTGCCACCAGTTTACTGGTGCTGCTTTCGCTGAAGCTCAGCTCAGGATTTTGATGAATCGTCCGTCTCAATTGCCGCACTCTTTCAAAATGCTTTTCGGCCAGTGCTTTCACCTGGTCCGTCAGAGTTTCATTCTGGGCTGAATTTTGAGACTGGTCCTGGTTGAGATTGAGCATGGGTTTTTCCGGTGCGGGTGCTGCCTATTTTATATACGCTTGACAACTTAAAGCAAAAAAAGAGGGCGGCTCGTTTGAGTTTTAGTTCAAACAAAGCCGCCCTCAACGGGGGTTAGATAAGCGGGATGATGGCGCCGAGAGTGCGGCGGGCTTCCGTGGCCTGGTTCATGGCCTGGAAAAGCGCTGTGATGAGCAGCCGCAAGTCTTCCAGTTTGGCCTGTTCGTATTGGCTTTGAACCCGATCGGCCGTTTCTTCGGAAGCGGCAAGCAAGCTGTTGGCCTTAGCCCTTGCGGGCGCGGCTGCAGTGCTTTCTTTTGCGATTTCCCTTAATTCCATCAACTCGCGCTTGAGAATGCCGAGATTGACCGCGATGGTGTGTCGCAGTTCTCGCTCATCCTCCAGCTGTTCCGCTTTGTTCCTGCGAGCTTCGAGGCAAACAAGAACGACAAGGGCCAGCATCAGTGCAGTGTAGAGGAGCCACATAGTGAGCCTCTGTTAGTTCGTAGGGCGGCGGCGGCAGAAAAGCCGCGTTAAAATGAATCGGTTAGCTCAAGAACGCTTGTCGCCCTTGTCTGGAGCGTTCTTGCTTTCAGGTTGACCTGAACCGTCTTTCTTGTCGTCGACCGGGGGCTTGTTGTGCTCGCGGGGGCGATTTGCTTCTTCTCGCATCGAGTCGAAGATGCCCATGACGGCGTAGGAGACGTACCAGAAGAGGAAGTAACAGATGGCGGTGTTCAGGAACACGCCACCAACGGAGACACCATCGGTGAACATCGAGAGGACGTTGAACGCGAAGGCGAAAAGAGTGGGGTACAGGGCAAAGAGTGCCGTGCCGAGAAGGCGCGCACCCTTGTCGGGCTTTTTGCTGTCTTTCATGAGAAGACCCTTCAAAAATTGGTTGACCAATTCCTCCAGCAAACTTCGGCAAGCCTGTGATGGGTGGTGCCTGGAAGCTGTTCATCTACTTGTGAGCGCTAGCCGATCTGCCAGATGAAGACTCTTTTGCGGAATGTTGCATCAGTCCGAACAGGTTCGGCTTGATACAGGCAAGTAGTCGGATATCGTCTGGTGAAAGGGCTCTTGGGGCTCGGAGAAAATGAAGGGGAAATGGTTGACTCATAGTAGGCACACTTGCTGTTCCACTGCCAAGAAAAGACTTCTATAAGTTCTCGCGCAAGTATTAGTTGTCATTCAGACTATGTGTTTACGCGGGCTGTCAAGTGGTGCTAGGTACTGTGGTTGTCAGGCTAAATGGGGTGGCGGTGCACCTGTCAGCTATCGCACGGCAGAAGCGAGGCAATCCGGACGGCTATCTACCGGCAATCTATAGATATGGCCGAGCTTGCGCAAACTGTCTCGGGAAGGTCCAGCCGGGGTGGTCTTGTCAAGCGGATTTCGGCGGGAACAAAGTTTTGCGCGTCGCGTCGGTTAATACCACTTGCGGTGACTATTTTTGCCCTTTATCATCGTATTATGGTATCGCTCATGATATTAAGTCCAAAAAATTAGTGCCATCATTTTTGGTGTCTTTTTTCTGTTTCTTGTGTTGACGGGCGTTTGATATGTTATTCTCTCCAAGTTAGTTGGAGGCTTCGCTAGAAGGAGCGACTTAATGAAACGAATTCCTCTGAACAGTATCGTCGCTGGTATGGCCACTTGTGTGGTATCGGTTAGTTCGGTACTTCCGGCCTTGGCGCAGACCTACAATGGTCAAACCTTGCAAGGCAGAGTTACCTATGTGCCTGTCGGAACCAATCTGGATGCTACTCTCACCAGTCCTATCGATAGTGGAGTGGCTAAACCCGGTGATGTTTTTAACGCCCGGTTGTATTCTCCGCTTTACCTCGGTTCCGATCTGGTTCTGCCCGCTAACACCACCCTTGAAGGTGCGGTGATTTCCGCAGATAAGGGCGGTCTGGGCGGCAAAAACGGCGCTATGAGTTTGCATTTGACTAATGCCGTCACACCGGATGGTATCCGCTATCCTCTCTCGGCCATAGTCACTGCTCAGCAGCCTAATGCCACAGTAGCGCAAGATAAACAGGGCAATCTGAAAGGACGTAGCACAAAAGCTACCGTTGCTTCCGGTGTAGCCCGCACGGCAGCCTGGACGGCTGGTGGCACCCTTCTGGGTATCATCTTCGCCCCCATCGTAGCCGGAACGGTCGGTGCCGGAGCTGTAGCCGGTGTAGCCACCGGCGGCGCTGTCGGCCTCGGCAGCAACCTCTGGCGCAAAGGCAAAGACGTCAAAATTCCTAGCGGCACTCGCTTGCAGTTCGCCCTGGATCAACCGATGTCACTGTCTTCCAACGTGTCCAGCAACGGCAGCTACCACTAAGCTGAAGCAGACCGGTAAGTTAACAGAAGACCGCCTTATGGGCGGTCTTTTGGTTTTTAATCTGTATAAGTGGGTAAAAAGTCTATGAGTTGTATATATTCAGGGGCTGTTTGAGTTTAGGCTCATCCGAGACCCAAAACTGAGCAGCTTGTGCCCCAGGGCAGATGGAACCCCCGTGACTGGTCAATTGCCGTGACAGACCGCCCAGAAATTCAAAGCACTGAGCTCAAGGTCGGTCTCGACCAGCGGGTGAAAGCCACCCTTGAGAGTTGGCCTGCGCCCCCGCCCGGCAAAACGCCGGAAGTCAAGTTGCCCGAAAAGCCCACAACCTTGCTTGGCTCAGCCATAGGCGTCACCTGGGACACCGTAGCCGGTTCGGCCCAGACCCAGGAGCAGAAGATTGAACGGGCTAAGAAGTCTGACCAGTATGCCGAGATTACTGCCGACACCATTTCTTCCATTCCTCGCGTAGGCACCCTCACCGGCGGTCTGGCCAGGGGCGTACTCTTATCTGATGTCTCCGGCGAACTGGGAGTGGGCGGCTACAGTCAGAAGTTCGCCCTTGATGTGGCCCAGGGCTCACTTCTAAACCGAGTCGGCAAGTTCGGCATGTCCGCTTCCGCCAGGGCAGCCAGCGAAGGTGTGATGTTGCCTCTGGGAGCCGAGCTGAAAACCCATTTTCTCACTGGTGCCGGTTTTGGGGCTGTGAAAACAGCCTTTCAGAGCAGCACCTACAAAGACGCGGAAGGTAATTTCTCAGCCGGCAGCACCATCACCAATTTTGCCGTCGGTACCGGATTGGGCGGTACCCTCAGTGTGCCCGCCGGATTTCTTGGTTTGAGAGTAGGACGGGCATCCTCTGTTCTTTTAGGCAGCGCCGAAAACAGCGTCACCCAGACCGTGGTGAAAAACGTGGTCACGGGAGCGGCCGGCGGTGGTGCAGGCGGTGCCGTATTCGGCGGCGTGGAAGCGGCACGGGAGAAGATGAGCATAAGCCATATCATGAACGGAGTCATGGAAGGCGGCTTGATCGGCATGGGTACCGGTGCCCTCATGGGTGGTGCCGAGAAGGTACACCGTCCCCTTTCGCAAAAATCTGCCGGGCATGAACAGGCGGTCGGTAAGCCCCTGGATTTACCGGAAACAGCCCCGGGCAAAGGTCTCAAGGCTGACGGCCCCGACGCCCTCGCTCGCAGCACTTCTGCCAGTGATGCCGAAACCAGCGTAAGAGACCGGCGCCGCATGACTCTTGAAGAGCGCATCGCTTACCTCTGGTCCGATGAAGGGCGTATGCAGGCATACGAGGGGCTTTCCTTTAAACCCTTTGAAGCTGTTTCTGTCAAAGAATTGCAACCCAAGCTGAAAGTGGCTGGCACTGAGAGCCGCAATGAATTCGAATTGAAGGCGGATGTTTCCGCCAAACACGAGGATCTGGTGAAGCTGATCAAGCCCCCCGGAGCCAAAGAAGCCTCCTGGTCTGAGTTCATGAAATTGCTTGACTTCAAGCAGCGCGACCACGTGGTTTATCAGGTAGATAAGCTTTCCACCCGCATATCGGTGCCGCAAGAGTATGCCGTCCAGCTCAATGAAGTACGCTCCTTGCGGCTGCGTGCGGAAATGCCGGAGAGCTACCGTAACTTGCCCGAGTCGATCAAGAGCAAGTTGGAAGCTCAGGCCGCTCAGGGTGACGCCAGAGGCTTCGCTGAAGTCTTGCCGCCTAACGAGGTGACCAAAGTTGTGGCCATGTTCGAAGCGAGGAAGGCTCTGGCTGTGCATCCGCTCCGGAACAGGGTGCTGCCGGAAGATGTGATACCGCTTTTGGAAGCCATGCCCCAGAGCCAGAAGATCACAGAAGTAACTTTGAGCGACAAGCCATCCTTCATCGACGCTTTCAACAGGGTGGAGTATGACTCACCCAGGTTCAGCTCCGCTGCCAGGGTAGGTCAGGACGGTCATGTTACTTTCTCTCAGGCCGAGTTGAACAGCTCCTTCACTACCTACTTCTCCCATGAACTCTCGCACCTGACCAAGTGGGGCAGCCCTACTTTCAGCAAGCTCTTTGATAAGGCCACTTCGGTAGATCGGGTTGAAAATAACGTCAACCACGTTAAGTCGCGCAAGGCGCGCGAGGGCGGCCGAGTGGGCGACGTGGAGGAGCCCGGTATTTATCATCCTTCCGAGCATGCGTCCCGCAATCTCGATGAAGGTTGGGCCGTGGCCATGGGCGAGGAAATTATGGCTCCCGACCCTGATATGCTCTTCGTTTATGCCTCTAAGGCGCCGGTGCGTACCATGGTGCTGAGTGCGGCCCTGGAAAGTGGTATCAAGTCTGGTGGCAAGCCGGTTAACCCTGTGGCTGAAGCTCTGCTGAGACGCGCCCAGTATCTGGATGAAGCCGTGCGTCCCTATGCAAATGAGGTGCTGGCCGAAAGAGCGCTCACAGGTACGCCCGCCCAGAAGGGTGATGCCATAGAGCTCTTGTCGCTTTTCGGCGGCAAGGAAATGGTGGGCAAGCTGAGGGAAATAGCCCTGGATCGTCGCAGTAAGGTGGTGATTCCGCCAGAGGGTACCAGTCAGACCGTCAGTCATTCGGAATTGCCGGCGGGCTTTGCCAGACCGGCCAATGATAATTCCCTGCCCGGTTTAGGCGGTCGCAATATGCAGGGGCGGCCGCAGGAGCGCACCGTGCAGCAAGCGGCCTTTGACGCCATGGTCAAACTCTCCGGGGGCAGCGCCACCGACAAGATTCAGTTTGCCCTGCAAGAAGGTTTGCAGCATCCCGAGTTGAGAGGCCTGGCCAGGGAGCATGTATTCAGACAAAACGACGGCAGAGCCCCCTTTTATCGTCGCATTCTGGAATTTGAAGGGCAGGCTTTTGAGACGGCACCACTAATTAAGCAAATGGCCAATCGCATGTTTGCAGACCAGTTTGGTCGGGAAATGGCATATTCCGAATTGATGCGCGCTCGTACCAATAATCCCTCGGGGCAAATAGAGATAAGCGCTGAGGTGCTCACAAAAGTGCCGTCTTTGAGTAACAAGGTCTTTGATCATCTGGAGAAAATGGTGAAAGGTGGCTTGAATCCCAGGGATTTGAACCGAGTCAGCCAGGTAATGGAAGAAAGTACTGCCCATCTCACCCAAACCGAGCGTTCCCGGGCCCGGGAGATAGGTTCAATGGCCCGCAGGTATCGCCTTGTGGATGATGCCATGCGCTCGGTTAGCAATCCCCAGCAAGATCAGATGAAAGCCCTGGAGAGTCTGGCTGCTGTCAAAGACCAGAAAGCCATCAAACCCCTTCTGGAAATGGCTATTTCCGGTCGCCCTGATGTAGAGCGGCAGGCAATTGCGGCCCTCGGTCATTATTCTCCCAATATCATCAAGCACTTTGCCAGGTCTATGAAACCCGGCATGGCTAATGATCCAGTACGAATTCGCAGGCTGGATCAACTCTTGCAGGGGCGCTATGCCATAAGTTTTTATACCGCCCCTGAAGATGGCTCAACGCGGCATTAAGATCAGGAACTTTCAGGTCCTGGACGCTGTATATTATCAGTGTGGTTAAAATTGCTGTCTTAACCGGGCATTTCCCCGGCAGGAGGTCGACGTGGAAAGAGCAATATTTGCAAGCGGCTGCTTCTGGAAGCCTCAGTTTATCTTCAGTCAGATTCCGGGTGTGCTCAGCACCGCTGTCGGGTATTGCGGCGGCAACGTAGACAATCCCCATTACAGGCAGGTTTGCACCGACACAACGGGACATGCCGAGGCCGTTCTGGTGGAGTTTGATCCGTCCGTCGTCTCATATAAGGAACTTTTGGCTAAGTTCTTTTCCATTCACGATCCCACCACCCTTAACTATCAGGGACCGGATCACGGCAGCCAGTACCGATCTGCCATCTTCTACGAAAACGAAGAGCAAAGAGCGGCAGCGGAAGAAGCTAAGCTTGAAGCCGGTCAGAACGGACCTTACAAAGGCAGGGTGATTGTTACTGAAATAGTGCCTGCTCAGACCTTCTGGCGGGCGGAAGAATATCATCAAGATTACTTCAAGAAGCACGGTGCCGTCTGCCATTAGGGCGGGGGCTTTTACAGTGCTTTCCTGGCTGGCGGATGGCTTTAAGCCGGGTGGAACATCTCGAAGATTTTTTCCTTTGAGAACTTGAGGCGCACCGGTCTGCCGTGGGGGCAGGTGTCATTGCGCTCGGTGCCAAGCCAATCGCTCACCAGTTTCAAGATGTCTCGTACCGACAGCGGCATGCCGTTTTTAATGGCGCTCTGGCAGGCTATTGATTTGGTGGCTTCCAGATCCATATTGGTGGCGTCTACGGTGGCAAGATCGTCCAGCATCTTTTGAATCACCGGTCGGTAATTGAAGCTGGCCAGCTCCAGGGGCAACTGGCTCACAGAGGCGTTGCCGCCGTCGTCGAAACTGAATTCAAAGCCCAGTTTAGCCAGGGCTTCTTGCGAGATTTTCAGGGTCTCCAACTGTTCGGAGGAGAGTTCCAGCGGCGTCGAGATAATTAGCCTCTGTGAGTTTTCACTGAGGCGTCCGGGCGTCTTCTGTGAGGCTAGAAGCTTCTCGTAGAGCGTCCTTTCATGAGCGATGTGTTGCTCGACTATTTCCAGCCCTTCGGGAGTCTCGAAGAAAATATAGGTGTTATGCAGGTAGCCCATCAAGCGCCAGCCGACCGGCAATTCGTATTCGATGCCGGCAGTATCGCGCAGATGCAGAAATTTTTCACCGGCGGCAGGTAAGTCTTCCGGTCTGGCCGAAGTCTCCTCGGGCTTTTGGGTTGGCGAGGGTGCTGTAAACTCTGAAGCAGCTTCGGCCGGTGGCGCCGTATATTTCGGCATCGCCTCTTTTGTCGGTAACTCTTCTCGGTTAATTTCCCTACTAATTTCCCGGCTTTCAGAATAGTGTGGGGCGGCTTCCCTGGTGGTAGAAAGAGCTGCCTGGTTTGGGGTTTCTACCACGCCGTAGTGGTCCACACTTACTTTGCAATTGAGACTTTCTTTGAAGTCCATCTGCTCGGTGCTCTGGGGCTGGCGGTAGGTGCGGGCTTGAGTCTGCGCCGACTCAAATGTTCTCATGGCCGGTGCGAAGGTGACTTTCTCAAGCTCGGTCTGAGCCTTCTGTACTTCCAGCAATGCTTCTTGCACTTCCGGCAAGGCTTCTTCTAGATCGCGCCGAGCGGCATGATAAGCCGCTGCTTCCTGCATGCTGTTCTGGCGCAAGGTGGAAGAGAGAGCCCTTTGGATGGTTACATAGATTTCGTTGCCGCTTTGATATTTCAGCTCTTTTTTGGTGGGATGTATATTCACGTCCACCATGCCCGGGTCTATCTCCAGGCGCACTACGGCAAGCGGATAGCGACCCCGGGGAATTAAGTCGGAGTAAACATAGTCTAGGGCTTTGTAGGTGAGGGGGCAGCGCACCGTGCGTCCATTGACGATGGTCAAAATGCCTTTGCGATCACCCCGGAAATGTAGGGGCTTGGCCATCAGTCCGCTAATTTTCAAGCCTCTGACTTTGGCGGCAATCTCTTCATGGGGGGCCACTTCCAAAAGGGCTTCTTTGCCTGTGAAGAATTTGGCTTGCACTACCGCTTGGGCAAGACTGCCACTACCGGTGGTTCTTAGCACGGTGTCGCCGTCTTTGATTAAGGTGAAGGCCACATGGGGGTAGCTGATGGCCAGGCTCTGAAGAATTTCCTCTATATGGCCGAATTCCGTATTGGCCTTTTTCATAAATTTGAGGCGGGCCGGCGTATTGTAGAAAAGCTCTTTGATCTCCATAACCGTGCCCGGGGCGCAACCGGCTTCCTGAGCCGTGAGGTTGCCGTCGGCGCTTTCGATTCTGGAGCCGTGCGGAGCCGTATGGGTGCGCGTATAACAGGTGAATTTGGAGATTGAAGCGATGGACGGCAGCGCTTCGCCGCGGAAGCCCAGGGTGGTCAAATTGTAGAGGTCGTCGGCGCTGCGCAATTTAGAGGTGGCGTGCCTTTGAAAGGCCAGCACCGCATCTTCCGGCTCCATACCGGAGCCGTTGTCGGCAATGCGCAGGTCGCGGCAATCGGCTGAGACGCTCACCTCAATTTCGGTGGCACCGGCATCGAGGGAGTTTTCCACCAGCTCCTTCACTACGGATGAAGGGCGTTCTACCACCTCTCCGGCGGCAATCTGGCTGGCTATATGGTCGGGCAATACAAATACTTTCGGCATGGAAGCATCTTAGCATCCACCGGGCTCAGACCATTCAAAGAGACTTTGAGAGCTGTGTAATCTTCTTGGAATGGTGTTCTAACCAGCCGGGGCGCCAGGTTGTCCGGCTCAAGTCTGGTCAATATGCGGGGTCAGTACGCCTCACTTTTACTCGCCAGGCAGTCAAGATAATGTGTGCTTTCCTTGAGACCTATATAATGTGGCAATTCAACGTTTATCCGTTGTTGTTTGTTTGGGAATCGCTATTTAGGAAAGGTCAAGTGGAAGACTTCGAACATGCTTTGCAGGTGGATGTGCTGGCCTGCAGTTTGCGCCTGGACAAGGACGCTTCCGGTGATTTGCTCGAGCATCTTTCGGCCAAGTTGGCCCAGGCTTTGCCCGATGAATGCGAGATTACCCGCGGCGGCTGGTTGCTCTCTTCCAAGAAGCCGGTGGTTGAGCTTTCCGTCAAGCTTGACGACACCGGTTTTCAGTTTACCCGTGACAAGCGGGGAGTGATTTCAGCCAGACGGCAGAAAATAGTGCGCGGTGTCGTACTAAAAAGTGAAGACGTTGAAGTAGAGAAACTCATCGGTGAGCTGGCTGAGAAATTGGCTTCCCTGGCTGAGAAAAATGCCCGTACCCGGGAAGCATTGCAAAAGTTCGTGGTTGGTTGATTGAAGTGTTGGTTGATTGAAGTGTTGGTTGATTGAGAGTGTAGCGACAATTTAGTAATCGTATTAGTAAGAGTCGGCTCACGGTCGACTCTGCAAGCCGGGGAAGATAATTGCCTTTCTGGATATTCAAAGAAAAAGATGATGACAAGGCTAAGCGCGAGCTGCAAGAAGCCAGTGTCAAGGAGCTTGAAAAGGGTAATTTACCGCTTGGTGCCCAGCACCGTCTCAAAGCTCAGGCTGAGTCCGGCAAGAATTTCTTCTCCAGCAATTTAAGTGCCAAAGAGTATCTTCTCGCCCGAGAAGCCGGTTACGTGCCAGTGGGGCAGGTGATGGGCAGTGCTTTCATGAAAGTGGGCTGGCGTAATTTTTGCCAGGGCTTCTGGTCTTCCACATCGGAGATAAGCGCCCTCACTAACGCCCACAAACAGGCCAGGGAGCTGGCTGTAAGCCGGCTCAGGCAAGAGGCGGAGTTGCTTGGGGCCCATGGTGTCATAGGCGTCAAGGTGACTACTTCAACCTTCAACTGGGGTGAGGGAATCACGGAGTTCACGGCTATGGGCACGGCTATTCGTATTCCGGGAAGTGCTTGTGTAAAACCGGGCCACGTGCCCTTCACTTCTACTTTGAGCGGGCAGGAATTCTGGCAACTCTATGAAGCAGGCTTCTGGCCCACCGGCCTGGTTATGGGCAACTGCTCTTACTACATTAAGGGCAACAGGCAGTCTAATTCCGCTCAGATGGGCTGGTTCGGAAGTCTGGCCAATCAAGAGCTGATGGTTTTCAGCGAAGGTTTTGCCTATGCCAGAAAACAGGCCAATCAAAGGCTCTGGATCGATATCGGTTTGAATGGCGGTGATGGCGCCGTTGACATGACCGTTGATTATAAGCTTGAGCGCATCGAATACGAGAGTAATCGCGTTACTTTTATCGACATGCTCGTCAATTTTATGGCCATGGGTACAGCCGTGGTGGACCGCCCTGACGGCAAGAGGCGCATCTCACCGAGCCCCTTGATGGTCATTGATTTGTCCCGTCGGGGTAAGAGCGATGTGGAGTTCGACGAACCGCTCAGTAACTATGTGGCAACAGCCAGCTATGGAGCAGAGGATGACTATGATGATGACGAGTGAAGTGAAGTTCGAGAGTAAAGGAGCTTAGAATGCCGGATACAGAAAATCATGATGATTTGCCGTCCCACGCCCATGAGCGCCTGGCGCAAATGCGCGGTCAGGGCGACAAACGCACTCTCTTCACCTCAGACCTTTCTGTCAACGAATTTCTATTGGTGAAAGAAGCCGGATTTGAGCCGGTGGGCATGGTGGTCGGCTCTTCCATCTATCATATCGGCTTTCAACAGGCCCGTTGGACCAAGAACGAAGAGATGCAGGTTCTCACCCAGGCTATGTACCATGCTCGGGAACTGGCCATGAGCCGCATGGAAGAGGAAGCCGATGAACTGGGCGCCGATGGCGTTGTGGCCGTGCGCCTGAAGGTGAAGCACCTGGGCTGGGGAGAGAGTCTGGCTGAGTTTGTGGCCATAGGTACTGCCGTGGTGGCCAATGATCGCAAAACCAACTGGCGAACCAATACCAATAAACCTTTTACTTCCGACCTTTCCGGGCAGGATTTCTGGACCCTTCTCAAAGCCGGTTATCGGCCTGTGGGCATGGTCATGGGCAACTGCGTCTACCACGTGGCGCACCAGAGCTTTGGTCAGTGGTTCAAGAATATTGGGCAAAACGTTGAGATGACCAACTTTACCCAGGCCCTCTATGATGCTCGCGAACTGGCCATGGAGCGCATGCAGAATGAAGCGGTCAATCTGCACGCCGAAGGTATTGTCGGTGTGGATATTCACGAAGGCAGTTATGCCTGGTCGGATCACATTATTGAGTTCTTCTCGGTGGGTACGGCAATTATTGCCATGCGCGCCGATCACCATATTCCTGCACCACAGTTGGTGCTATCAGTGAATGACTGATTGAATCCGACGGCTTGATTGTTCCAGTTGACTATTGAATCACGCACCGACAGGCACGATACTGTCGGTGCGTAATTTTGAAGGCTCCGTCCTTAGCGGGCGTTGCAGCCGCCCAAGCCGGCAAGGAAGTCCCAGAATCCGTGTTGCTTGTTATGAAATGGCGGTATGGGTAGCTTGGTGTCGTCGTCGCTTGGTCCTACAACCGGTGGCCTGAACGGAGCTATCGGCAGTTTTGTATCGTCGTCGGCAGCAATAGCCACCGTGCTTCCGGCGTTATCCGGGTTTTCCATCAAGGCTTCCGATACCAGGGTGAAGGTCATGGGGCCATTCACCCCGGGAATATTGGCGATGGGCAATGGAATAGGCAGGAAGGGATTGCACGTGATTGTGGTCTGAACTTTCACGATTTTATCTGTGGTGTCGCTCTGACCAGCCCCGCTGCCCAGTCCGGTGGTGCCGTCCCGGTAGGCTATATTGGTGACGGGACTGCCGCTCAGTTTGGCGAACTGTCCCATACCGGCCTGCCATTGTTCGGGAATGCTTTTCTTGATCGGGCCGGAACTGCTCAAAGCATCAGCAGACGGCAAGAGGGCCGCTTCGTGTACCTGGTTGTAGTTGAGAACCATGCCCAGTCCGTAAGAGACTCCGATGCTCACCATGTTCAGCATGGGGAAAAAGAGAAACATCAGTATCACGAAAAGAGCCGGGCCGAATTCTGCGATTGAGTCACCGAACTTATTTCTCAGAATTTCTTTGAGGGCGTTGTGTCTGAATTTCATGGCTGCCTCCCAGAGGCGCAGCGCCTCTTTAGCAAGCTGAGAATTGGCCCGTTCTAATTTTAAGTCTTTTATAAAACGGGGGTATTCTCCTGAAGACTGGTTCTTTTGTCGATTCATCCCTGTTGCTGATCAGTCTGCCTTCCGGCACGGTCTTTGGCGGCAAATCCGGTTACATTTTTTAGTCGGCCTTTCGGAGGATTATTAGTAAACCGCAGTCCGCTAGTATCGAACAGATGGGGAGCTGTGCCATGACCTTCGGAGAGATTCGACATTTAGCCGGGAAGCGTTGGGCATTTAGCTTGCCCCGAGAGCATGGCGCCACAGTCTCTCTTTCTCTTGCCAGCTTTACGGCTCTGGTGCTAAGCAGCGGCACCTCCTCCGCTGTTTTCTCAGATGCCGTATTGCTGGTTTCTACGTCATTGCTGATGCTCTGGGCCATGCTTTTGTCCATGGCCTCTTCCCGGCAGCTCCTACTGGTTTCGCTTATCTCTTCGGCTTTGCTTTACTGCCTGGGGGGACTGCCCTTTGCCCTCTGGGGAGCCTTCTGTGGTCTTGGTTTGAGTTTATTTGGAGCGGTTGCACCGGCTCGCACCAGTTTGTGGTGGCGTGAATTATTTGGCCTGACCGGGGCGGTAGTTTGCCCGCTCATGTTCTCCTACCTGGCCAGACCGGATCTTGTCTTGCATTTGATTGCTGCGGGCGCGCTGCTTGCTTCCATCTTTAGCGGCGCGGCCTTGATTCGGTTGAGCCGAAAAGACCTGGGTTTGAGTCCTCTACTGCCCGGTGCGCTCGCTTTCTTGTGCTGGTTGATATTGGCCACTCTCAGTGCGGAAACTGCGGCTCTGGCGCTTTTACCCTATGTGCTGCAAAGTATTTGTCTGCTCCAGGTCGATCAGACAGAAAAACCATCCCTGAAAGTACTGGGCAAGACCCAGGCTTTTAGCTTGCTTTTCGTGGTTGCTGTGTTGGTCTTGCGTATTTTGGCTTGAGCAGCTACTGCGCCGGTCTTACCAATTTTTTCGTAACGGCTGATGTTTATTTGCGGCTATTAGATTGAGCGGCAGTCGGCTAAGTGCTCTCTTGGAGAAGTTGAGTCTTTTGCAGAATGTGCCGCACCACTGCTCGGGCGGAGTATTGTTTGCCTTCTCGTTCTACAAAAGGCTTCAGTTCCAGAGCGTGATCGCCGGCTGTGATAATCGGCGGCTCTATATAGTCTGCGCGCCTTTGAGCCAGACCGACAGTGGCTAGAAGAGCGTTGCAAAGACACTTTCGCTCAACAGTTTCTTTGTGGGCGCCGCCTTTTCTGACAAAATCTGTTTCTTTTTCGCCCGGGCAGCGGAAGCCGATAACGGGTTTACCGGTGCGGTCATCAGTGGTGTAAGCTGAACGCAGGTAGCCGAGGTCGCAGACGCGCTGACGGTCTTCATAAATACTCGCTTGCGAGAGTGTGCCTTCCAGGCTCAATACCTTGAAGGGATAGCCGGAGGCGGAGGCTGCCGGATCGGTAAAAACAGTGAGGGTGCCGTCCAGGGCCTTCTGCAAGACCGTTTCTTTGATATCGTCAGAAATACCTGACTCCCGGCAAAAGGCAAAGAGAGTTCCTACTTGTACTCCCTGCGCCCCCTCGGCCAGGGCTTCCTGTAGTTTATCCGCACTGCCGTATTTGCCTGCCAGCCAGAAAGGGCGATTCAGCTTTCGTAGTTCCGCAAGATTTGCCCTGTCTCTTTCTCCGTAGATGGGCTCGCCTTTGGGGCTGAGACTGATGCCGCCCCGCGGCGGCGCGTTGTGCCCGCCGGCCTGATGGTTCTCAATTACAAAACCGTCCACGTAACCGGATGCTTTCCTGGCCAAATTTGTAGCCAGTGTATGGGAGGAAACAATGGCTATAAATTTCGGGCGCTTGAGAGGTTGGGACGGTACTGCGCCGGCTTGAGCGAGAAAGTCGGAAGGGTTGAAGTGCAGGTAGGGATCAGGGTTTGCTTCGCCTTCTTCTCCTTCGCCTTCTTCTCCTTCTTGACCGCTCTCGGACTTTTCTTGCGCTACATCCAGCTTCAGTGAAACCGCAAGACCGGCGCTCAAGTCGTCTAGTATGCCGGGAATGGCTCTGGGTATACCGGCGCCCATTAATACATAGTCCACCCCGGCCAGCATTGCTCCGTATAGAGAAGGCAGTGTCGGCACCTGAATCTTCTCCAGATAGTTGATGCCAATCAGTCCGTCGTGCCCCTCTTTGGCCAGGAATACTTCTGCGAAGTTGGCCAGGATCAGCAGTTCAATATTGAACCGGCCGGGCCTGTTGCCCATCATGGGAACCGGCATGTATGGGGCTTCATCTGCCTTGCCCGCCGGTATAAAGAAGTGTTTCCATAGACGGTCTGCAATTTCTGGTAGGGGAAAGGCCTCACAAGCTCTCTTCAGGGCGCCTTCCGGATCACCCTCCTGAAGTCGGCGAGCAAAGACCGTGTCGAGCATGGTACCGGATACGACACCAAGCTGCCCTTCCATTGATACTGCTTTGGCCAGCCGCCAGTTGGAAACGCCGACGCCCATGCCACCTTGAATTAGTACCGGAGTATTCACTGCTCTTTCCTCTCGCCGATTTTGCTTCCAAGTCCGGATTGTTCTCCGGCGGCGAGTGTATCAACGACAGACCGGTGAAAGTAGTGGCCACCTATTTGTGCCCGTACCGGTAGGACGAGGCGGGGCTCTTTTCCGGGTTTTGTAAACCTGGTGCCAACCCGCTCAGGTCAAGACTTTCCTCTGGTAAGCGTTGTTGTACGTGACATAGTGTGTCGAAAGGTTTCTATCCGGCCGTTTGTATATGCAATAGCCGTGTGCCGCCGCCGGTAAACTATCCGGCGAATTTTGGGGTTTTGGGAGGTGATATTGTTTTATCGGTAGCCCTTTGAGTGCATACCTTTAGCAAGTAAATAGCCGACGGATGGTTCGGCTAGTGGGAGTGTGGAAATGAAAGAAGCTGAATCGACAACTAAAGCAAAAGGCACCGCTACTAAGCGCGCCGGTACCAAGAAAACCACAGTTGAGTCTGCCGCCGTCGAGACTCAGGTATCTCCTAAAGAAGCTGTTGCCGTAGAGACTCAGGTATCCCCTAAAGCGGCTGCTGCCACTGAGACCCAGGTATCTTCAAAAGAAGCTGCCGCCCCTAAGAAAAAAGCTGCTGCACCGGCTGTATCTGTATTAGAGGCAGTGTCTACTGTTTGCGAACAGCCTTCCGAAAATCCTTCCGAAAATCCCAAACAAGCTTGTGAACAGCCCGCTGCTTCTGAAAGCGCCAAAGAAGTTTGTTTTGAACAAGTGGCAAAACGCGCTTATGAGCTCTGGTTGAGCAAAGATTGCCAGCACGGCACCGATGTTGAAAACTGGCTGGAAGCGGAAATTCAAGTAAAGGCCGAAGCTACCAAAAAGTAGTCGCGGGCCAAAATAATTCTCAATACGCAATTCAAAAGAGGTCCTTGCAAAAGAGCCTCCCGGGGTCTCTTTTGAAAAACTACGCCAATGTAACAATAGTGATTTTGCGAAATGTTACATCAGTGTTTCGGGCTTTTTTGTCAAATGAAACCCTGATTGTAACTGCGTTTCCGCCGTCAAGCAGAATTAATTTTGGCTGTTACATGAGTTTAGTGTTTTCGCCCTTTGTTTTTAAAAGACATAGGTTCGGTCTGCTTTTGTTCTCTAAATCGGTGCCTTAACTCGGTCGCCCCAACGCGGTCTTTCCAGCTCGGTCGGCCCAAAGTAGTCCTTTAAATCGGTTGCCCCCCCTAAGCAGCCCCCCAATCAGTCAACCCAAATCAGTCCCTCCATTTTTTCTCCACAATTTCTCCATTCCTTTTCCACAGGCTCTCTCTAGCATGATTTGTGTAGCGCCTCCCGGCATGCCGCCTCATTTAGAGGAGAGTCAAAATGCACAAATCAGTTTTCTCGGCACCGCTTTTCGCCTTCCTTATTGCCTCGTTCATATGGCCTGCCGCCTGGGCTCAGGTTGCCTCTGAACTTGCCATTCTCAATAGTTGGAAAGCCAATGCCAAAACCAGTCATCTAGGCAATCAGCTTCTCACTTTGCTTGATGCCACTAACCGGGCAATTGCCGTCAATCCCAACGACAAGGGTGCCCTCTACCGGCGCGGCTATCTTTACAGCACGGTGGGTTGCACTCAGTCCGCCATCAGCGATCTTAGCCGGGTGGTGCAAATTGATCCCTATTTTGCTGCTGCTTACACGGAGCGCGGCATCTGCTACCTGGACGGCAAAAACTACGACCGCTCCCTCTCCGATTTGAACCGGGCCTTGCAGTTAAATCCTTATTCCGGCGATGCCGTTTTTGCCAGGGGCCGGCTCTGGTTGGCTCAGGGTAAGGCGCAGTTGGCCCTCAGTGACTTTCGTTACTGCCAACAAAGCAATGTCAAATTTGCTCCGGTATTGCCGGGGGAATTTCCGGCCAATCAATATGATGCGCCCAACTACTACATAGGCTGCTGTTACGAAGCCATGAACAGACCGGATGAGGCAGTGAAGTTCTACAGGGCTTCCATGAAAACCCAGCCCCTGGGTTCGGTCGGCTACCTCCATCGCTACGCCGATCAGCCCCTCGATACCAAGTATCGGGTGAGCAGCCTCGAGCACTACGGTTACTGAACTACATTGAAAGTTGAGAGGAATTTGCATATGACCGATAGTCTACTGGCCGGAGCCCTTTCCCAGTGCAGCGGCGACAGGCTCAGGCAACTGGCCGTCAGTGATACAGGCTTTGTCTTTGATCCGCAGACCGGGCAGAGTTTCACCGTCAATGCCACCGGGCGGTTGGTGCTGGATTGCCTCAAGCGTAGTGACGGCCTTGAGGAAGCTGCTCAGTGTCTGGCTGAAGATTGTGATGTGCCTCTGGAATTGGCCTTAAGTAGCGTAGAGGCTTTCCTGATGCAATTGGGGAGGTACCTATGAGAAATTGGCGGCACTGGAAAGTTGCTGTTACAGGCATCAATGCTCATGCCGAGAACCCTGGTCCGGGCCTGGCCGTGGCCCGCTGTCTGGTTGAACACAGGGAGTTTCGCGGCTCGGTGCTCGGCCTGGCTTACGACGCCCTTGATGCCGGTTTGTATGACCATGATAATTGTCAGAGCAGCTACCTGATACCTTATCCTTCCGCCGGAGATGAAGCTTTACTGGAGCGCATCAAGGTGATTCACTCCCTGGAGGGCATTGATGCCGTCATTCCCTGTCTTGATTCGGAGTTGCAGAATTTCATCAGCTTGCGCAGCGAACTTGCCGATCTCGGAATTCAAATGCTCATTCCCAGTCGAGATCAGTTCAATTTACGGGCCAAGAATCATCTTGTGGATCTCTGCTCCAAAATCGGTGTAGCCGTGCCCAGGAGCAAAATGCTCACCGATCCGGGCTTCTTTGATCGCGCCGCCCGGGAGGGCTTTGAGTATCCCCTGGTGGTCAAAGGCGTTTTCTATGATGCCGCCATTGTCTACAACGCTTTTGAAGCGAAAGCGGCTTTCAGTCGCCTGGTTGGTAAGTGGGGCTATCCCTGTCTGGTGCAGGAAGTGGTCAATGGCGATGAGCTTAATCTGGCTGGAGTGGGAGATGGACGCGGTAACCTCACCGGGTTTGTGATGATGCGCAAGCGCGCCGTCACCGATAAAGGCAAAGCCTGGGCCGGGGTAACCGTTGTCGATGAAGCCCTGCATGCTACTGCTTCCAAATTGGTACGGGCACTTGCCTGGCGCGGTCCCCTGGAAGTGGAAGTGATTAAGGGGACGGACGGCAAGATCTATTTGATTGAGATCAACCCGCGCTTTCCTTCCTGGATTTATTTGAGCCACGCCGTGGATAGAAACTTGCCTGTGGCGGTGTTGCGCATGCTGGCCGGTGAGAAAGACTTGCAACTAACTCAGCACGAGCCCGGCACTTTTTTCATTCGCCATGCCCGGGAACTAATTGTCAACTTGAAAGACTTCGAATCGGTGCTGGTGAACGGCTATTGCGGTGGCGATGCGGTTGATCGAAGCGCCTGATTTTCTTTGAGACAAAATATTTGGAGCAAAACCTATGCCTGAGAATAGCAGTCCGAAACGACCCAAGCTTGCCTGGGAGCCGCCCTTTATTCAGCCCCACCGGGTCGGGGAAATTAACAAGTTCGGCCGCCATCGCCCCCGTGAAGCCCGGGTAGCCTCGGTCTTCGGCGTAGATGTAGAACTTTTGAAAAAGAACTATGGTTCGCCCTTGTTCGTTACTTCGGAAGAAAGGCTGAGAGCCAATGTGCGCCGCATCAAGAAAGCCTTTGCCGTGCGCTGGGGCAACACCTGCCATGGGTGGTCCTACAAAACCAATTACATAAGCGCCGTTTGCAATATTTTGCACCAGGAGGGCTCTCTGGCCGAGGTGGTGTCGGCCTTCGAATATGAGAAGGCAAGGGCTCTTGGTGTGCCCGGCGAGATGATCATTTTCAACGGACCAAACAAAGGTCGCGCCATTTTAGAGCGCGCTGTAGCCGAGGGGGCCCAGATTCATCTAGATCACCTGGATGAGCTGAATCTGGTGGAAGCCGTGGCTGCCGCTCAGGGAAGAAAGGCCCGGGTGGCTCTCCGTCTTAACTTCGACACAGGCTATAGCGAGCCCTGGAGTCGCTTCGGCTTTAATCTGGAAAGCGGTCAGGCCCGCCAGGCGGCCAAGTTGGCAGCGGCAAGCCCCCATTTGCAGCTTTGTGGTCTGCACAGTCATCTTGGTACCTTTATTCTGGAGCCGCGCGCCTACGGCGAGCAGGTCAAGATCATGTGCAAATTCATGCGCGAGATAGAATCCAGTGAGGATGTTCAGATAGATGTAATCGACATCGGAGGCGGCTTGCCGTCGATGAATGCTCTGCAGAGTATATATTTGCCCCCGGAACAAGTAGTGCCTTCCATCAACGAATATGCCGAAGTGATTTGCGGCACTCTCATAGAGGAAACGCGCTATAGAAGCCATACGAACCGGGGCTTACCGAAGCTGGTTTTCGAGAGCGGCAGAGCCGTAGTGGACGACGCTCAGGTGCTCATCACCTCCGTGGTGGGCACCAAGCGTTTGCCCGATGGACGTGCCGCCGCCGTTCTTGATGCCGGTACCAATTTGCTGTTCACGGCTTACTGGTACAACCATAAGGTAGAAACCACGGGCGAGGCCCGCGGTGCTCTCGCCGATACGGTGCTCTTCGGTCCCCTCTGCATGAATATCGATGTGGTGCGCCAGTCGGTGCAACTGCCGCCGCTCAGGGCCGGCGACAGTCTGGTAGTCAGTCCTGTCGGCGCCTATAACAACAGTCAATGGATGCAGTTTATCGAGTACAGACCGAATGTGGTTCTGGTGCATGAAGACGGCGATGTTTCGGTGATAAGGGCCGCCGAGGATCTCTCGGTGATGATGGCCCAGGATCGCCTGCCGGAGCATTTAGCCACGCCCTTTGCTCCTGTGAGAGGCGCCGGCTGCAACCGCTTCGACGCCGAAGCCGAGAAGCAGGCTAAGACCTTAAGACCGTTTCGTATTTGTAGAGGTTAGGAAATGCAAACACTGAGCGAAAAATTGCCATTGCCGGCAGGGCGGTTGCTGTTGCCCATTCCCCATGCTTTGAAGGGCATTGCCGGATTTCCACCCTTGAAATTGCTGCTGGGAACCTGGTCTGCTTTTCGGGTGGTGCTGACCGGCTACGGCTCATTTTTTGGATTGAAGCATCCGCTTGGCCAGTGCTTGCTTCTGGCCGCCAGCCTTTTGCATCCCTTTACCGGTCTGGCTGGGCTGCTGTGCGGCTCTATGGTGATGTTCTTTCGCCATCTTTTGCAGTTCTCCCGAGAAGGAGACCAACTGGATATAGTCAACGGTCTCTTGCTTGGCATGTTGATTGGCTCTCTCTACAGCCCTTCGGCGGCATATTTCGTATTGCTTCTGACCGGCGCCCTGCTGGTGGTTCTGAGCAGTGCCGCTCTTGCCGATGTGCTGGGGCGTCTCTTTCGTCTGCCGGTGCTGGGCCTGCCCTATGTTATGAGCGCTTATCTGCTCTTGCCGCTCATGAGCATGCTTTCGAAAATGCCTGTTTCCATGGCGGCGCTTCATCTGGAGCCACTATATGTAGTGCCTACCCTGCCTGTTCCGGCGGCTCTCGATTGCCTGTACTCCATGCCCCTGTCCGGTACCTTCTCAGCCCTCGGTTCCATGTATTTCAGCGGCACGCCTCTGGGGGGCATTCTGGTCTTCAGCGCCTTCCTGGTTTCTTCTCGTTGCCTTTGTCTGCTTGCTTTTGCGGCCGCTACTGTTGCCGGTCTCACTCTCAATTGTCTGGGAATTTACGGCGGCAGTTTGACCTATCTGGTGGCTCAGATGAATGCCGTGCTGGCCGCATGCGTGTTGGGCGGGCTCTACACGGTGCCCTCGCGCTTGAGCTTTCTTCTGTCCCTATTTGTCTCGGCTTTGACGGCGGCATTTTCAGTAGTATTCGAGCACTTGCTCTATGGCTTTTCCCTGCCGCCCCTGGCTGTGCCCTTTGTCTTCACCACCTATCTAGCCCTCACGGCCCTTTCCCCGCAGCGGGGCGGTATGTGGCTTAAGCTCTGGCTTTTGACGCCGCAGTTGCCCGAGGTGAGCATGGAGCAGATAGCCGTCGCCCAGGAACGCGGCCTTGATCTGCGCAGCGTTTCGCTGGTCTTGCCGGTCAAGGGCAGTTGGCAGGTCTATCAGGGTTTTGATGGACCGCTCACCCACAAGGGTGCCTGGCGTTATGCCCTCGACCTTTTCCAAACCATAGAGGGGCGCAGTTTTCGCGGTAGCGGTGCCGATCTGCACGACTATCATTGTTTCGGCAAGCCGGTGCTCTCCCCCTGCTACGGACGGGTGGTGGATCTCTTCTTCAGCTTGCCCGACAATCAACCCGGCGAGGTCAACACCGTCAACAACTGGGGTAATTATGTGCTCATTGAATTGCCCGGCGGCGCCCATGTTTTGCTGGCCCACTTGCAGAAAGACAGTGTGAGAGTACCTCTGCATGCCTGGGTGGTGCCGGGGCAGATGCTGGCCCTGTGCGGGAACTCAGGACGTTCTCCCCAGCCCCATCTGCACATGCATGTGCAGGCAGCGGCCAAGATCGGTGCCAACACGATACCCTTTCATCTGAGCAATGTTTTGCTGGCGGAGGAAGGATCTGAGGCGCGGCGCTACGCCCTTAATTTATGTCCGGCTGAAAATGCTTGTCTGACTTCGCCTAAGCGCAATGTCGCCCTCAAGAAGGCGCTTCGTCTGACGGTGGGGCACTGGCTTGACTATGAGGTGCAAACGGCTCTTTGCGGGGGCTACAAACAACGTCTGACGGTGAGTCTGGATCTGGCCGGTCAATTTTACCTGGAAAGTTCGACACCCCGGGGGGGAGCCTCCCACCCACCTCGCCTTGCCTTTACTCTCAGCGACGACCTTCTGGCTTGTTTTGGACGGGAAGGGGGACCGGATGCACTTCTTGATGCCTTTGCTCTGGCCGTGGGTCTGACGCCTCTGGCAGAAGGGTCTCTTACCTGGCAAGATAAAATTCCCCAGCGCCTTTTGCCCAGAGAAAACTGGCTCAAGTGTTTGAGCTGGTTGGCTGGCGCCTGTAGCGAATCTCGCTATACGAGGGTCTGGGATAGCCGAGAGCGGCTCTGGCTGCAAACCGGGGAGCACAAGCTCACCATTCTGGGTTGCCTGGCTCGCCGCGTCTACACCGAGGCTCGTCTTTCTGAGCAGGGGGGTCTCATATCCCTTGTGCTCTGGCGCGAGCGGGGGCGCCTTACCTCGGGGCGGGCGGCTGTAGCGGCTGATAAACAAGAGCTGGTGCTGGCAGCCGCTCTTTCCGGGTATGGTGTGAGGGAAGATAATGGCATTCCGGCGGTAATGGCTCTCAGAGGATAAAAGTCTAGCTTGGCGAAGGAAGAGCTGAAGACAGGTGAAGTTAGTGCAGCGAAGGCTGCGCCCTACGAGAATTCTCTGGCGGGTTCCATTGCCTTGCGGGGAGTTTTCTTTGCTCTAGTGCTCTCTTCTCTGGCCTTGCTTTCTTCTTATTGGACTGTCAAGAATTCCTTTGACTCATATGAGAGCAGCCGTGGTGCTGAGCTTGCCT